>CAJJZP010000039.1 GCA_905197665.1 uncultured Collinsella sp. | reverse complement strand
CGCTGCGCACTTCGTGCGGCGGGGGTCCTGCCGTCCTGCGGAAAGATTTGGGGGCAAAGCCCCTGGCCTCCCCTACGTTAACTTCGCTGGCGGCGGCTACAGGAACCTACGCTCTGGAAAGTCGCCGGGCTGATAGTTGCTTTTTATTGGTAGGGGCTCTTGCTAGGCTGGAGCACTTCCTAGAGGCGGGCATCGGCTGTGTGCTTGGTTTAGGCGGCGCTGGTTTCTTTGTATTCGAAGACTGGTTCTAGGAGGTCTTCGATGTTGCAGTGGAGGGCTTTTGCTATGGCTCTTACGCTTGTAACCGAAGCTTCATTGATGTTTCTCTGGCGCTGCTCGTACATTTGGATTGAGCGGAGTGATACGCCCGATTCGTATGCCAGGTCTTGTTGGGTTTTCTTGAGCCTCTTTCTTGCTTGCGCCAGTTTAGTTTGACGAGGTGTTTTCTTCGCCATATCGCAAATAAGACGCGCCACACGTTCCTCTGAGGCTTCGTGCCAGGGGTAGTACAGACTGCGTAGCACATCGAATGGAACGACATGCAGCAAATCTTCGAAAGACTCTCCTAGGCGCCACTGAAGGTATGCCAATATCCAGCCTGTCCAATATTCCGGTGTCTTTTCGAATCGGTAGGTTCGATTTGGCATCGGCCTTGATTGATAGCCGAACCTTTCGGCAATGAGCGCAAACAGCTCAACGCCCGATTTTCCCGATACGACCCATGCGTTGCCGCGTTCGAACTCGCGGGCTACGCCGCTCAGGCAAAAGAGTTCAGCAACTTCCGATCCTTCTGCCCCATAATCGTTAACGGCATAGTCAAAGCAGTCGCCGAGGTTGTTCATTGCATCCTCAAGGTAGTAGACGGGGTATGTCCTACTCGGCCCACGATCCGTTAACTCTTGGATCATTTAAATCAACCCTCCCTGCCATCAAATCCCTAATGTCGACACCATCAGAGTCAAATCCGTTTACCGTATCCAGGTACTTTCGTCGAGCGTTCTGTTCTCGCTCAAATCGTTTGGGATAAAACTCAGCTCCCGAGGCCTGCTTCCAATCGCGGAACTTAATCGCCGAGAACGCACGCTCACTCATGAGCGCATATTGAATGCCCAAATCCCCCAAAAACATAATGCGCTGCAATTGCCTGAGCGAGATCATGCCGTTGACAAACTGTCTTGCAAACGAGAAATAGGAATCGTCTGCACGATAGCCTCGAATAACGTCATAGGGAGAAATATCAATCAGGCAGTTATCCAGCAGATAACGAAGCCCCTCGCGTGCTACTGGCGTTGAAACATTGAACTCTCTGTTATTCGCCAGAATTGCAAGCCAGTTGAGAATCGAGAACTCACCTGATTCCAAATCCAAAATCGCAAGGCCATCTAAATCAAGCTCATATCGATTGGCAATGCCATCAGACTCGGTCCGGCATGCCCATTCCATTGCCATTTCCTCATGTGGCGTGCAATAAAACCCGCGCCCATAGTCATTGAATTGCCTGCATTTATCCAACGATGGATGCTCGACAACAACCTCCGACCCGTGCCAAAGCTCCATATCGACCTCCTAAAAAATATCACCCCAGTGATAGTTTACCAATAACTATCACTGGGGTGATATAGATGAGAGCTTTTGAGGGGTTGCAGCCCGATTAGAGGCAGGCCTCGGCGATGCGGCGCTTGAGTTCATCGATGCCGGTGCCGGTCTGGGAGCTTGTGATGATTACGTTTTCGGCCGGGACGTTGAGCTGCTTTTTGATGGCTGCCGCCTGGCGGGCCTGCTGGGTGCGGCTGAGCTTGTCGGCTTTGGTGAGGCAGACGATAAAGTTGAACTCGTTGCCCTGCAGGTAGTCGATCATGTCATGATCGAGCTTGCTGGGGTCGTGACGAATGTCCACCAGCGAGACGACCAAGTTAAAGCTGCGCTCGGAGTCGAAAAAGTCGCCGATAAGCTCGGCCCAGCGGTCGCGCTCGGCCTTAGAACGACGGGCGAAACCATAGCCCGGCAGGTCGACGAAGTGCACGTCGTCGGCCTCGAAGAAATTGATGTTGCTTGTCTTGCCCGGTGTGCTCGAAACCTTGACCAAGTTCTTGCGGCCAAAGAGCTTGTTCATAATCGACGACTTGCCCACATTGGAGCGGCCGACAAAGCTCACTTCGGGGCAGGTGGACTCGGGAATCTGCGAAACCTTGCCGTAGCTGGCGACGAACTTGGCAAGCTGGTAGTTAATGGAATCGGCCATGGACACTCCTTGGTCGTAGGTTCTTACAAAAGAGCGCGCTATTGCGCAGCAGCAATGCGGCGGACGATATCGAGCGTGATGTCACTTGCGACACGCGCGTACTCGAACAGATCGAACTCTCGGTCGCAAATTGCATCGTACGCCTCGTCACAATTATCGCTGATAGCGCGCAACACCAGGCAATCGACACCATTTTTGGTTGCGACATGGGCAATTGCCGCGCCCTCCATGCCGACACAATCGGCATGCGTCGCCTCGATAGCGTCGTTGCGCATGGCGGTGCCCGTCACAAAGCGGTTACCCGTGGCAATCGTGCCGACCAGGAATTGTTTGGCTCCCTCGTTCGAAGCGGCTGCATTTGTCGAAGCATCAACAAACCCACGCTCAGCAAGCACGCCGACGGCAATATCGACCAGCGCGGGTGTCGAGCCAAACTCCTCGAGCCCCGGTGCGGACTCGGCGATAAGCGCGGTATCGGTATCCAGATAGCGTAGGCGTTTGCCAATGACCACGTCGTCGATATGGAGCTTGGGGTTCAAACCGCCCGCAATGCCCGAAAACACAACAGCCTGCGGAGCATACTTGCTAATGAGGTGCTGTGTTGCAGCGGCGGCGTTCACGGTACCCATGCCAGCGGTCGTGGCGACCACCGTCAGACCGTCAAGCTCGCCGCTCACAACGGTCAAGCCCGCCTCCTGCGCCTCATGCGCGCCACTCAGCTCTTCCTTAATCTGCGCAACCTCTTTTTCGAGTGCGCCTATGATCGCGATGGTTGCCATGCCATCCCCCAAATCCGTGCAAATTGCTATCCACGGTATGGTACCAGCATTTTGGATCTTTCACTTTTTACGAAGTCGCTAGGCCAACGAGGACCGCACATCATAGAGCGCCTTGGCGATGGCGGCCACAGCCTCACTCGAGCGATCGCTCCACGGCATCGACGTCATGACGCTCATAACATAGCTATGGCCGTCGACGTCGATCAGTCCGGCATCGCATGTCGAATAGCAACCGTCCTCGCTGATCCAACCCACCTTGTTGCACATCTTAAAGGGTAGTCAATTTGGGACGGGCTTGTTAGCCAATGGCCGACCTGAGCTCCGCACGGCGCTTTTTCATGCCGGCCATGACGGCGTTGCGCAGCTCGGGCATGCGCGCGGTATCCATCTGGGGCACGCCCTCGAGCTTATAGGGAATACCCAGCTGCTCGTACTTGACGACACCCATCGTGTGATACGGCAGCATTTCCAGGCCCACCACGTTGTGCCATGGAGCGATCAGGCGACCGAGCTTCTCGCATTCCTCCGCCGTATCGGTGATACCCGGCACCACCACGTGGCGAATAACAACCTTAATCTTGCGACGGGCAAGCTCATCGCCAAACGCCAGGATGCGCGCAGGATCGCAACCGGTCAGCTTTTTATGCTCAACCGGATCGGCATGCTTGATGTCGAGCAGCACCATATCGGTCTCGTTGAGAACAGCATCGAACTTCTCCGGATGCTTGGGATCAAATGCATAGCCACAGCTGTCTAGGCAGGTGTGTACGCGGCCATCGGGGTTGTTGTGCATTGCACGGAACAGGTCGGCCAAAAACTCGGGCTGCAGGAGCGGTTCGCCGCCCGAAACGGTAATGCCGCCGCTACGGTAGAACTCATGGTTGCTCTGGAACTCGTCCATGAGATGCTCGACGGTCACCATCGTGCCGCCGTTAACAGACCAGGTATCGGGATTGTGACAATACGCACAACGCATGGGGCAACCCTGAACAAACACTACAAAGCGGATGCCGGGACCGTCGACCGTTCCCATCGTCTCGATCGAATGCACGCGACCCAGGGCATACGCAGAGTCCTCGGGATGAGCATCCACACCCTCAAGCGTCATCTCAGCCATTCCCGCAACCTTGCCTCTCTTTGGTTTTTGTCAATTAAAATGCCAGAGCCATTCTAGCCCATACGCCTGATGGCGAAACGGTTTAGCGGTCAATTTGATCGTCCTATTTGACTCCACGCAAAAGCGGCGGGAAGGTTGTCACAACCCGCTCGCCGCCGAAGCAATAGAAATCGATAGACGCCAGGCCCTACGCCTTAAGCGTAAGCACCGCGCCAAAGGCGGTCGGGCCGCAGTGGCTCGAGATGACGCCGCCGACCTGAGTCCAGGTAACGTCCTTAAAGCCCAGGTCGTGCGCATAGACTTCCATATCGTCGCGCAGCTCCTCGGAAAGGCCCACTGAATACGCCAAACCAATGTGCGAGTAATCAATATCGCCCTTCGCAACCATGTGGTCAATAAAGGCACGGGCACATTTGAGCATAGAGCCGCGGAGCTTCTTGGTCGCCACGAATTTGCCACCCGTTACCTCAATGCAGGGCTTAATCTTGAGCAGATGGGCACCGAGGAATGCCACGTTGGACAAGCGACCACCCGCCTTAAGGAAGGCAAGGTCCGTAGGAACAAAGCCCAGCAGCACGCGGTTCATCACCGAATTGGTAAAGGCGAAAATCTCGTCGACGGTGGCATCCGGATGGGCTTCGATATACTTGGCGGTCTCAACGGCGACAAGCGACTGGCCCACCGACACAAAGCGCGTATCCATGGAGAAGACGTAATCGCGGCCCTTTGCCGCAATCTTCGACGACTGATGCGAGCAGGTCGTAACCTCGGAATACGCAAGATGCAAAATGGTCGCGTCGGGCTGCTCGGCGTGAATGCGGTCGTACACATGCGCAAAATCCGCCGGCGAGCAACCGCTGGTCTTGGGCATCACGCCAAACTCGTTGCAGCGCGAGTAAATCTCAAGCGGGTCGATCGATCCGTCTTCGACGGTCTCGTCACCAATCGTGACATGCATGGGCACGCGCACGATGCCATAGCGCTCGCAGAGCTCCGGCGTCACATCCGAACCAGACTCAACCACGATTACGTACTTGCCCATTATCATCACAACCCATCTCGACGTTGGCTTTTGAATATGTGACGCACGTCCGCCGTCCTGCTGCAGAACGGCCTCCAAGCGCCAAAGAGACGCCGCCCCTTGCACACAACAAAGGACAGCGTCTCCCTGGAAAACTCCGTGCTTATCTGAGATTCTACACGGTTTATTAAGGAGTGTTACTTATTCCGCAAACGGTAGCTATACGCGATAAACGGTAGCAAGCAAGAATCCAGAACGCTCAACCCATTAGGAGAGTTCCGCCTAAAGGGTGACTACACAGGACCCCGCCGGGGCTGTTTGGGCTACCTCCAAAATATTCCGCAGGACGCAAGAAGCCCTCGCCGCACGAAGTGCGCAGCGAGGGCTTCTTGC
>CAJJZP010000038.1 GCA_905197665.1 uncultured Collinsella sp. | reverse complement strand
TTAAGTGCTTTCCTTTGCGTGCGGAACTCGCGACGGAGCAAACATATGCTCCGCCACCCTACGTTTACTTGCTTGTGGGGTGCTCAACCTCACGCTGCTTGGCACAAGTGATCTATCTGAAATATCTACCTGTAGGTAAACCCTTGTAGAAAGGTTGACTGTTATGACTAAGGAACTCGATTTCGAGGCAATTAAAAACGCTGCTGAGTCTCACCGCGCTGATATGACTCGCTTCCTGCGCGCCATGATCTCTCACCCCTCTGAGTCTTGCGAGGAGGGCGAGGTCGTCGCTTGCATCAAGGCCGAGATGGAGAGCCTTGGCTATGACGAGGTCAAGGTTGACGGCCTGGGCAACGTTATGGGCTTTATGGGCGAGGGCGACAAGATCATCGCCATCGACTCCCACATCGACACCGTCGGTATCGGCAACATCGAGAACTGGGATGCCGATCCCTATGAGGGCTACGAAACCGACGAGATCATCTACGGCCGCGGCGGCTCCGACCAGGAGGGCGGCATGGCTTCTGCTACCTATGCTGCCAAGATGATGAAGGACATGGGCCTCATCCCCGAGGGCTACAAGATCATGGTCGTCGGCACCGTCCAGGAAGAGGACTGCGACGGCATGTGCTGGCAGTACATCTACAACAAGGACGGCATTAAGCCCGAGTTCGTCATTTCCACCGAGCCCACCGACGGCGGCATCTATCGCGGTCACCGCGGCCGCATGGAGATCCGCGTCGACGTTCACGGCACCTCCTGCCACGGTTCCGCTCCCGACCGCGGCGACAACGCCATCTACAAGATGGCCGACATCATCGCCGACGTCCGCGCCCTCAACAACAACGGCTGCGACGAGTCGACCGACATCAAGGGCCTCGTCAAGATGCTCGACCCCAAGTACAACCCCGAGCACTTTGAGGATGCCCGCTTCCTGGGCCGCGGCACCTGCACCGTCAGCCAGATCTTCTACACCAGCCCCAGCCGCTGCGCCGTCGCTGACTCCTGCGCCATCTCCATCGACCGTCGCATGACCGCCGGTGAGACCTGGGAGTCCTGCCTGGACGAGATCCGTAACCTGCCGGCCGCCAAGAAGTACGGCGACGACGTGAAGGTCTCCATGTACATGTACGACCGTCCGTCCTGGACCGGCGAGGTTTACGAGACCGAGGCTTACTTCCCCACGTGGATCAACAAGGAGACCGCTCCGCACGTCAAGGCCCTCGTCGACGCCCACAAGGCCATGTTCGGTGACGAGCGCATCGGCTGCGAGCCCAGCATGGACAAGCGCACCGGTCGTCCGCTGTGCGACAAGTGGACCTTCTCCACGAACTGCGTTTCCATCCAGGGCCGCTATGGCATCCCCTGCGTCGGCTTCGGCCCGGGTGCCGAGTCTCAGGCTCACGCCCCCAACGAGGTCACCTACAAGGACGACCTGGTCACCGCTGCCGCCATGTATGTGGCTGCCCTGAACCTCTACGATCCGAGCCAGGCCGATGGCGACGCCACCGTGTTCCGCGCCGGTCTGACCAACAACAAGATCGATTAGTCCCATTCCTCGATCTTGTTGAGCCGGGGACATCTCGTGTCCCCGGCACCCCCTGTTGACTTGGGGCCCGCGGTCGTTATCTCCCATGCTTCCTCAACGGTAGCGGGTCCTCGTCATAGTGCTCTGCATGTTCTAGCCACACGCGCATGCCGGAGCACATCTACTCATTGCAATCGTTTCATCTTTGGAAAGGATATTTACATGGACGCCAAGTTTACCGAGCTCGTCGAGCAGCTGAACGGCCTCGATTTTAAGGGCATGTACGGCAGCGACTTCCTGCACACCTGGGATAAGACCACCGATGAGCTCAAGGCGCTCTACATCGTCGCCGACGCCCTGCGCGAGCTGCGCGAGAACAACGTTTCGTCCAAGATCTTCGATTCGGGTCTGGCCGTCTCCCTGTTCCGTGACAACTCCACCCGTACGCGCTTCTCCTTCTCTAAGGCAGCCAACCTGCTCGGTCTTGAGCTGCAGGACCTGGACGAGAAGAAGTCCCAGATCGCTCACGGCGAGACCGTCCGCGAGACCGCTACCATGATCTCCTTCATGGCCGACGTCATCGGCATCCGTGACGACATGTACATCGGCAAGGGCGACGCCTACATGGCCGAGGTCTCCGAGTCTGTCCAGCAGGCCTACGAGGACGGCGTTCTGGATCACCGTCCCACGCTCATCTCCCTGCAGTCCGATTCCGATCACCCCACGCAGTCCTCTGCCGACATGCTCTACCTCATCAACGAGTTTGGCGGTCTTGAGAACCTCAAGGGCAAGAAGGTTGCCGTCACCTGGGCCTACTCGCCCTCTTACGGCAAGCCGCTGTCCTGCCCGCAGTCGCTGATCAGCCTGCTGCCCCGTTTTGGCATGGACGTCACCTTGGCCCACCCCGAGGGCTACGACCTCATGCCCGAGGTCGTCGAGCGCGCCAAGGGTTATGCCGCCGAGTCCGGCACCACCTTTAAGCAGGTCAACACCATGGCCGAGGCCTTCGAGGGCGCCGACATCGTGATCCCGAAGAGCTGGGCTCCGTTTGCCGCCATGGAGAAGCGCACCAACCTGTACGCCGAGGGCGACGACGCCGGCATCGCTGCACTCGAGAAGGAGCTGCTCGCTCAGAACGCCACGCATCAGGATTGGTGCTCCACGACCGAGCTCATGGAGAAGACCGCCAACGGCCAGGACACCATCTTTATGCATCCGCTGCCTGCCGACATCTCCGGTGTCTCTTGCGAGCACGGCGAGGTCAACGCCGACGTCTTCGACATGCACCGCGTGGGCATGTACAAGGAGGCCAGCTACAAGCCGTACGCCATCGCAGCCATGATGTTCCTGCAGAAGGTTGCCGATCCCGCCGCTACCCTCAAGGCCCTCGACGAGCGCAACACCGCCCGTTGGTTCCAGGCCTAAAGCTGGGCTGAGAAATGGCTAAGCGTATTGTTGTCGCCCTGGGTGGAAACGCCCTCGGCGCCAACCTTCCCGAGCAGATGGAGGCCGTCAAGACGACTTCCAAGGCTATCGTCGACCTGATCGAGGAGGGCAACGAGGTTGTCGTCGTGCATGGCAACGGTCCCCAGGTGGGTATGATCGCCAACGCGATGGCCGAGCTCACGCGCTCTAACCCTCAGAAGTACGTTCCCTGCCCGCTGTCCGTTTGCGGCGCCATGAGCCAGGGCTACATTGGCTATGACCTGCAAAATGCGCTGCGCGAGGAAATGCTCGACCGCAATATCGACAAGGGTGTCGCCACCGTGCTCACCCAGGTCGAGGTTGCGGCAGACGACCCGGCCTTTGCCGACCCGGTCAAGCCGATCGGTCCGTGGATGAGCGAGGCCGAGGCCAAGGAGCTGGAGGCCGACCGCGGCTACCAGTTCATCCACGACGAGAAGCAGGGCTTCCGTCGCGTGGTGGCTTCGCCCAAGCCCGTGAACATCGTCGAGCTCGACACCATCAAGTCGCTCGTCGAGTCCAACCACGTGGTGATCTCCTGCGGCGGTGGCGGCATTCCCGTCACCAAGGCCCAGGGCAACCACCTTAAGGGCGCTGCCGCCGTCATCGATAAGGACTTTGCGGCCGAGAAGCTCGCCGAGCAGCTCGATGCCGATGCCCTGATTATCCTGACGGCCGTGGAGAAGGTTGCCATTGGCTTTGGCACCGACCACGAGCAGTGGCTCGACACGCTGACCGCGGCTGACGTAAAGCGTCTGTCCGAGGCCAACGAGTTCGGTCGCGGCTCCATGCTGCCCAAGGTCCAGGCCGCCTCGACGTTTGCCGAGAGCAAGCCGGGCCGCACGGCGCTCATCACGCTGCTCGAGAAGGCGCGTGACGGTCTTGCCGGCAAGACCGGTACCACGTTTACCGGCGACGCTGAGTAGGCATATCTGCACCATTGAGGAGGGTGCCCTGCGTCGCGGGGTGCCCTCCTTTGTGCTATGGGGAGCCAAGAGGCGTTCGCTGGAAAACGAGTGCGTGCCTGTTCCGACGGAGTGTGAGCTTGCTATGGTGGGTATAGCAACTATGGTGTCCAAGGCAGCCAGGGGAGGTTTGCGGAGATGAAACTCGGTTGCGTCATTATGGCTTCGGGCGAGGGCAAGCGATTTGGCTCTAACAAGATGCTCGCCGATATCTATGGCGAGCCGCTGATTGCCCGGACCATTGATTCGGTTCCCCGGGGCTTTGACGTTGTGGTTTCGACGCGTTGGCCCGAGGTCGCTCAGATTTGTGATGACAAGCATTGCCCGTGCGTGCTGCACGATGGCGAGCTGCGCAGCGAAAGCGTCCGTGCGGGCCTTTCGTGGGGGGCGAGCCGCGGCTGGAAGGGTTGCCTCTTTTTGCCGGGCGACCAGCCGCTCGTGAGTTCGGATTCTTTTGAGGCCATGGTTCGCGCGTTTGATGAGCGTGGCCGCAAGTATCCGGTGCGTCTTGCGTGCAACGGTGAGCCTTCGAGCCCGGTGCTCTTTCCGGCGGAACTGTTCGATGCACTTATGTGTCTTGAGGGTAAGGACGGCGGCGGTTCGATCCTCAAGGACCGTACCGACGTGGTGCTGGTCGAGGCGCGTGCCTACGAGCTGTGGGACGTCGATACCGTCAAGGGACAGCGACGCATAACGGAGCATATCGCCGCCTGCTCGTATTTTGATCGCGTGGCCAACTGCATCAATCAATAAGGAGCAATTATGATCATCATCAAAAACGGCGCACTCGTGACGCCCCAGGGGCTTCGCCGCGCCGATCTTGCCATGGATGGCGATAAGATCGTACGGATTGCCGCGGCGATTGAGCCGGCCGAGGGCGATACCGTCGAGGATGCTGCGGGCTGCTGGGTGTTCCCGGGCTTTATCGATGGGCACACGCACATGCAGTGCTGGACCGGCATGGATTGGACAGCCGATAGCTTTGAGACCGGCACGCGCGCGGCTGCCTGCGGCGGCACGACGACCATTGTGGACTACGCGACGGCCGATCGCGGCGTGACCATGCCCGATGCCCTGGCCGAGTGGCACCGCCGCGCCGATGGAACCTGCACGGCCAACTATGCCTTTCATATGGCGCTTGCCGAGTGGAACGAGCGCAACCGTGCCGATCTTTCGGCCATGCGCGAGGCGGGCGTGTCGTCGTTTAAGACCTACTTTGCCTACGACCACCTGCGCTTGGACGATGCCGAGACGCTCGAGGTGCTCGAGGAGCTCAAGCGTATTGGCGGTATCCTGTGCGTGCATTGCGAGAACGGCACGCTCGTGAACGAGCTGCAGAAGCGCGTGTACGAGCAGGGGATTCATGGGCCCGAGGGGCATGCGCTCAGCCGTCCGGACGTGTGTGAGGCCGAGGCCGTGAGCCGCCTGCTGTATCTGGCGCACCTAGCCGGCGACGCACCGGTCAACGTGGTGCATCTTTCGACCAAGCTGGGGCTCGAGGCCATTCGCGCTGCCAAGGCGCGCGGGCAGAAGAACATCTATGTCGAGACCTGCCCTCAGTATCTGGTGCTCGACGATACGTGCTACTTGGAGCAGGGCGAGGACGGCTTTGCGGGCGCCAAGTATGTGATGAGCCCGCCGCTGCGCCATGCCGGTGACCGTGCCGCGCTGCGCGAGGCGCTTGTGGCCGGCGAGATCGATACCATCGCCACCGACCACTGCAGCTTTAACCTGCATGGGCAAAAGGACCGCGGGCGCGACGACTTCCGCGCGATTCCCAACGGCGGGCCCGGTGTGGAGCATCGCCCCGTCGCGATCGCTACGAGCTTTGAGGGACAGCTGGGTCCCGAGGATCTGTGCCGCTTGATGAGCGAGAACCCGGCGCGCGTCTTTGGCATGTATCCGCGCAAGGGCTGTCTTGCTGAGGGCTCCGATGCCGACGTGTGCGTGTGGGATCCCAAGGTGCGCTGGACGATCAGTGCCGCGACGCAGCATCAGGCCGTGGACTACACGCCGCTCGAGGGCTTTGAGGCACATGGCCGCGCCAAGGCCGTGTTTGTGAATGGCGTGCTGGCGGCGCGCGACGGCGAGCCCACCGGAGCCCAGCCCGGTCGCTACGTCCCCCGCTAGCAGAAAGGGCGCCCTCCGCAGTTGCGGTGAAATACGGACTGTTTGGCCGCCTGGCGGCCATAAGCA
>CAJJZP010000037.1 GCA_905197665.1 uncultured Collinsella sp. | reverse complement strand
GGAAAGCACTTAATGTGCTTTCCGTCTTGCGCAGGACTGTAGAGCAGCAAACTTAACCGCCCCGCCCGGCAGGCGAGCGGACAGCGAACGACATCTGTCCAACAATTCGTGCGAAACACAATGAAAAACCGTTTGATGTGAGTTAATATAAACAAAGTCGTGAATCTGACTCCTGCCACATGCATGACAGGGGTTAAACACAAAAAAGGAGTCAATTATGGTTTCTGAGAAGGCTACCCTCGTTAATCCTCAGGGTCTGCACATGCGTCCGGCTGGTCTGTTCGCCTCCACCATGGGCAAGTACGCCTGTGACGTGACGGTCGTCACCCCCGAGAAGGAGGTCAACGGCAAGTCCCCGATGGCCCTCATGGCTGCTGGTATCCCCTGCGGTACCGAGGTCGAGGTCAAGTGCGACGGCGCCGACGAGGCCGAGGCTCTGGCTGCTGCCATCGAGCTCATCAAGAGCGGTCTTGGCGAGTAGAACTCAAACGGGTCGCATGTTGAACAACTAAGTTCATATTTGGGGGCGCAGTGACCTGTTGTAAGGTAGCTGCGCTCTTTTGTCATGGATATGGCAAAACGCTTTATCACATGACACGGAGAGAGGAATGGGAATGTATCAGGGAGTCAACGCTTCCGAGGGCATCGGTATCGGCACCGTCATGGTCGCCGTCGATCCCGACTTGACGTTTGAGCCGCACGAGGTTGCTGATTCGGCAGCAGAGAAGGAGCGCTATCAGTCCGCTCTTTCGGTCTTCTGCGAGAAGACCCAGGCTCAGGCCGACCACATGAAGGAGACGGTGGGCGAGGCCGAGGCCGAGATCATGAGCGGACACATTGTCCTGGCTCAGGACCCGGGCATGACCGACGCCATCAACGCCGCCATTGACGGCGGCACCTGCGCCGAGCAGGCGCTCATGGACACCTCGACCATGTTCGAGAACATGTTCCTGTCCATGGACGACGAGATGTTCCGTCTGCGCGCGGCCGACATCGCCGACATCCGCACCGGTATTCTGGCCGAGCTGCTGGGCAAGGAGGTCGTCGACCTCTCCGTCCTGCCCGAGAATACCGTCGTTGTCGTGCACGACCTCACGCCGTCCATGACCGCCACGATCGATAAGGCCCACGTTGCCGGTATCGTCACCGAGACCGGTGGCCGCACGTCGCACTCCGCGATCATTGCGCGCGCCCTCGAGATCCCGGCTGTCCTTTCGGTTTCCAACAGCTGCACCGCGTTGCGCAACGGTATGACCGTTGTCGTCGACGGTGGCAAGGGTATTGTCGAGGCCGATCCCGACGAGGAGACGCTCGCTGCCTACACCGCCAAGGCCGAGGCCTTCGCTGCCGAGAAGGCAGCCCTCGAGGCCTTCCGTGGCAAGCCGTCCGTGACTGCCGATGGCATCAAGAAGATCATCGCCTGCAACATCGGTAACCCCGATGACGTGCCCAACGCGCTCGATCACGACGCCGAGGCTATCGGTCTGTTCCGCTCCGAGTTCCTGTTCATGGACTCTGCTGAGCTTCCTTCCGAGGAGGAGCAGTTCAACGCCTATCGTAAGGTCGCCAGCGCGCTCAAGGGTGCTCCGGTCATCATCCGCACGCTCGATGTGGGCGGCGACAAGGAGATTCCGTATCTGCACATGGTCAAGGAAGAGAACCCCTTCATGGGCTTCCGCGCCGTGCGTTACTGCCTGGCCAATCCCGACCAGTACAAGGTTCAGCTCCGCGCCCTGCTGCGCGCCAGCGCCTTTGGTGACGTCAAGATCATGATCCCGCTCGTCACCTGCGTCGAGGAGGTCGTGGCCGTCAAGGAGCTCGTCGAGCAGTGCAAGGCCGAGCTGACCGAAGAGGGTCGCAAGTTCAACGAGAACATCGAGGTCGGCATCATGGTCGAGACGCCTGCAGCCTCGCTGCTCGCTGACCGCCTGGCCGAGGTCGCCGACTTCTTCTCCATCGGCACCAACGACCTGATCGGCTACACCATGTGCGCCGACCGTGGCAACGACACCATCTCCAACCTGTACCAGGTTTACTATCCCGCCGTGCTCCGCTCGCTCAAGAACATCATCGAGAGCGGCGTGAAGGCCGGCATCATGGTCGGTATGTGCGGCGAGGCCGCTGCCGATCCGTTGCTCGAGCCGCTGCTGATCAGCTGGGGCCTGGAGGAGTTCTCGATGAGCGCTCCGTCCATCCTGCGCGCCCGCAAGACCATCAGCCAGTGGACCAAGGCCGAGTGCGACGAGCTCGCCGAGAAGGCGCTCGCCTGCAACACCGCTGCCGAGGTCAAGGCACTGCTCGAGTCCGCAGCTCGCTAATTTGGTATCAGAGGTAACCGCGTGGTTGGAATGGGCCGGCCACGCGGCCCTCACATATACAGGGGGTACTGTAAATGTTCTACACGCTAACCGCTAACCCGGCTGTCGACATGACGGTTTCGAGCTCTCCGCTCGAGCCCGACGAGAACGTCCGCACCGGCTCGGCCAGCTACACGGCTAACGGCAAGGGCCTCGACGTGTCCTTCGCCTTTAAGAAGATGGGCGTCGACACCGTCGCGCTCGGTTTCTTCGCCGGCTTCACGGGCAAGTTCATCGTCGAGGAGGTCATGAACCTGGGTTGCCTCTGCCGCCCGGTCTGGACCGACGGTATCACGCGCATCAACACCTACGTCAACGATGGCCAGCACGAGTACGGCATCCTGAACCCTGGTGCTCCGATCACGCCGCAGCACCAGGAGGAGCTCTACAACATCCTGGACACCGCGGGCGACCTTGAGTGCCTGATCGTCTCCGGCTCCGTGCCTCCCAAAGCTACGCCCGACTTCCTGGCTCAGGTCATGGAGCACGCTCAGGCCCGTGGCGCCGACGTCGTCCTGGACCTGTCCTCCGACAAGCTCAAGGAGCTCGCTCACAAGAAGCCGCTGCTCATTAAGCCGAACCATCACGAGATGAAGGCTATCTTCGGCGTGCCGGTCGACACCGACGACGAGGTCCGCGTTGCGATGAAGCTGGCTCACGAGGCCGGCGTCCAGAACGTGCTGCTCACCCGTGGTAGCCGCGGTGACGCTTACTTCTCCAACGGCGAGGACATCTGGTATGCCAAGCGTGAGTTCAACATCAAGCTTGTCTCTTCCGTCTGCGCCGGCGACTGCACCCTCGCTGCGTTCCTGCACAAGTGGTACAGGGATCGCGACAACGTCGAGGAGGCCATGAAGCTCGCTATGGCCACCGGCGCCAACGTTGCTGAGTCCGTCGGCATCGGCGACTTTGGTCACGTCGACGAGTACAGCAAGCGCGTTGCTGTCCGCAAGCTCGATCGCAAGTAAGCGAAACGCGACATATTCGTGCGCATGCGGCGCTCCGGTTTCGGCCGGGGCGCCTTTTTTGTTCCGCCATGGTGGAGAGGTGTCCTGCCGTACTTCATCGCTTCCACACCGTTCACCGAGTTGTTGTAGCCTTTTGCCGAAGCGTGGAATATACTTTCATTAACACGTTACTTCGTGAAAGGAACATTCATGATTTACACGCTTACTGCAAATCCCGCTATTGACTACAACATCTCCTGCGATGGCCTGACCGCCAACACCGTTACCCGCACCCGTAACGCTGTCTACACCCCCAACGGCAAGGGTCTCAACGTTTCGTTTACGCTCGACCACTACGGCGTCGACACCACGATCCTGGGCTTCTTCGCCGGCTTCTCGGGTGAGTATATCGTTAAGGGCGCCGAGGCCCTGGGCGTGCCCGTCAAGCCCGTGTGGACTGACGGCATCACGCGTGTCAACGTGTTCCTCAACGCCGGTCCCGACACCGAGTACAACATGGTCAATGCCGGTGCCGCCATCAACGCTGCCAACGAGCAGGAGATGTTTGAGCTTATCGATTCGCTCGATGACATGACCTGCCTGGTTATCAGCGGCTCGCTGCCCCCCAACACCTCCGATGGCTTCCTGGCAGAGGTCCTGCGTCGCGTGAAGGCGAAGGGCGCCGAGTTCGTGCTCGATATCTCGAGCCATCAGCTGGCCGACCTCATTGCTATGGAGCCGCTCCTCATTAAGCCTAACGACGACGAGCTGCTCGACATCTTTGGCATTAAGGTGAGCGGCGGCGACGATGAGTCCGTCAAGGCTGCCATGGCCGAGCTGCATGCCAAGGGCGCCAAGAACGTGCTGTTGACCCTGGGTGGCGCCGGCGCGTACTTCTCCAACGGCGAGCACATCTGGTTTGCCAACCGTACCTTTGAGGTCAAGCTGCTGTCGACCGTTTGCGCCGGTGACTCTTCGCTGGCCGCCTTCCTGTCCGTGTGGCACGACGCTCCCGAGCGCGTCGAGGACGCCCTGCGCCTCTCGATGGCCACCGGCGCCAACGTGGTCGAGTGCCCGGGTCTGGGCGATTTTGCCAAGGTCGATGAGTATCAGAAGGGTATTGCAATTCGTCAGGTTTGCTAGTTCCGGCACCTTGCCTGAATAGTTCAATTATTTCGCATCCGTCTTAGACCAGGACGGATGCGTTTTGTTTATCGGACTTGCGTGTGCAGTGGAGGCTGTTTCTTGCTAGACTTCTTGCAGACGCAATCGATAGCCAATTTGATAGTCGCAGGAGGCCATAGGCATGTGCAATGTTTCGCTCAACGGTACGCAGCCGACCGATGCCTCTATCCGTGTCCTGCGTGCGCTTGAGGCAGCAGGTCTTGAGGCTTGGTACGTGGGCGGTTGGGTACGTGATGCCCTGATGGGACGCCCCAGCCACGATGTTGACATGTGCTGCAGTGGCCTGTGGCAGGAGTCCAAAGAGGCGCTCGAAGCGGCTGATATTGCCGTGGTTGAGTCGGGCATAAAATTTGGCGGCATCACGGCTATTTGCGATGATGAGCGCATTGAGGTCACCACCTACCGCCTAGACGGCTTTTACACCGACGGCCGCCATCCCCAGAGTGTGGAGCGTGCGGCGTCGCTTGAGGACGATCTGGCGCGTCGTGACTTTACCGTTAACGCTATGGCCTGGCATCCCGAGCGTGGTCTTGTCGACCGCTACGATGGTCAGGGCGACCTAGACCGCAAGCTCATCCGCGCCGTTGGAGATCCCAAGCGTCGTTTTAACGAGGACGCGCTTCGCATGCTGCGCGCGGTGCGTTTTGCCTGCCGTCTGGATTTTATGATCGAGCCTAAGACTAAACAGGCGCTTGCCGAGTGCGCGCCGCTGCTCGATGCTGTGGCGCGCGAGCGCGTGGGCATTGAGCTCGAGGGTATCCTTTCGACCGGCCATGGGGGAGACGCGATGCTGCGCTACCCCGAGCTTGTTTGCGCCGCCGTGCCCGAGCTCGCGTCCGCTCGCGGGTTTGATCAACGCAGCGTCTATCATGCGTTTAACGTCTACGAGCATATCGCCCGTGTGCTGACGGTGGCGGGGGAGTTGGCGCTGTGCGACGGCTTTACACCCTCAATGAGCCTAATGTGGGCGGCGTTTTTGCACGACGTTTCCAAGCCCGATTGCTTTACGGTCGACCATGCGGGCAGCGGCCACTTTTACGGTCACCCCGAGCTCGGGGCCAAGAAGGCGCGCGCCATCATGGATCGCTTGGCGCTTTCGCACGACTTGGTCCGCGACGTGTGCCTGCTCATTAAGTACCACGACAAGCCGCTGCGCCCCGAGCGCTCCTGCTTGCTCAATATGATGCGCTTGCTTTCGGGCGAGGGCGTCGATACGCCGCGCCTGATGGACGAGCTTATGGACCTTAAGCGTGCCGACACGCTGGGCAAGGCGCCGTCGTGCTTCTATTACGTCGAGACGATCGAAGAGATGCGCTCACTCGCCCATGATTTGTTGGAGGCGGGGGAGCCCTATTCGCTCAAGATGCTTGCTATCAACGGCGGCGACTTGATTCGTGCCGGTGTGAAGCCGGGGCCCGAGCTAGGCCAGCTACTCAACGCCGCCCTCGAAGCCGTTATCGAGGACAACATCCCCAACGATCGCGAAACCCTTTTGGTTCATCTCAACTTGAATTAGCTAATTAGTTGACCTGCACGTTCCATAACCTGTCGACAATTTTTCGGCAATTTGGAATTTCTTCTTGCGCTGATGTTTTTTGTCCCGTAATATATTTCCTCGCAGCACGGCAGTGCAGATGTCATGTGGCCCGTTCGTCTAGCGGTTTAGGACGCCGCCCTCTCAAGGCGGAGATCACCAG
>CAJJZP010000036.1 GCA_905197665.1 uncultured Collinsella sp. | reverse complement strand
TGTCATTCAAAAGGCAAGGCATGACCAGAAGGTCTATGCCTTGCCTTTTTCATGCCAACTTGTTCGCTCTGGGTGGCGCTCGCTGGCTTTGCCAAAACATCGATGGCTACGTGCTTCAAGAGGCGATGAAGTGTTTGGTGTCTCGCTGGTCCTCGGCTTTGCCTGCGGGATCGCTCGACTACCAAGCGCCCTGCCGGCACTCGCGGGTAGCCGACCAAAACCACCTGAAGGGTCACATTTATCTGAATAATTTAATCCCGTGTCTTTTGCTGCTCGTTGGCGTTGTTTGGGCATTGATGGCTACGTGGTTCAAGAGGCGGCGGTGCTGTTGCTTGAATTTTTGTAGTTAAAGAGGCCCGTTTCCCTAGGTGGGGAAACGGGCCTCTTTTTGTCTCTGGGCTTGTGGATTGGCGAAGACAATAACCGCTGGCGGCTATTTTGAGTTCCTGATGCGGCGTGTGGCTGTGGCGGTTATTCCGAGGCCTGCGGCGGCGATTGCCGCGAGTGCGATTGCACTCGGCGCTGCATCTCCCGTGTTCGCGAGCTTGCCGGCGGTCGTATCTGCTTGCTTGGTGGAGCTCGATGGAGCGTATTTGCCGGTCGCGGGCGAGCTGGCGGGCTGTGCCGTTTCGGCCGGCTGCGCTGAGCTGGAGGGTTTTGTCGTCTCGGTCGGTTGCGTTATCTCGGGCGAGGCGGCCTTGTCTGCCGCGGCCTTTGCCTCTTCGTATGCCTTGCAGGCGTCGTCATAGGCCGCTTGCGCCTTTTCCAAATCGCTAAGGAGCGCAGTTCGCTTGGCTATGTCCTCGTCGATGTGGGCTTTAGCTTCCTTTGCCTCACTTTCGAAATACTGAACCTGTCTTTTCTGGCTTTCGAGCCGGCGTTGGCAGTGGTGAAGATCATCTTCACAAGATTTTTCTCGCCTTTCTGCCGACATGATCTCACTTCGCAACTGCTTAATAGTTTCGTTAGAAGCTCCGTCGTCGATTGCCTTATTTAATTCTGCCTGAAGGCCGATTGTCCGGTTGTGGGCCTCATCGTATTTGGCTTGGGCTGCATCGACGTTCGCTTGCATGGCGGGAAGGGGTTCCCTCCGTTTGGCGGCTTCCGTCACCACCATGTCGTGGATCTCTTGAAAACTGGCAATGTCATCATCGATTTCCGCAAGTTTCTCGCGACTTGCGGCGTCTTTCGCGGCTTCGAGGTTTTTGAGCGCTTCCTGCATGGCTGCATACGCTCTTTCTTTTGCGGTGGCCGCGTCTTCCGTCTGCAAGGCAACTGCACCGGTGGGGGAACTGGTTTCTGCCGCGATCGCCGTTACGGGGGCGATTCCCGCGACAAGTGCCGCGGAAAGGGCGATGCCCACAGTTGCTCGTCTTGCTCTTCTTGCGAGAATGTCGTTCATCTCGGCACCTCATTTCAAGGGTCGGCGACTAACTTGGTAGCACTAATTGTAAGTATACCAAGCGATTGGCCCGCCACTGGCTGGGTGTGCGCGTATGCTCCTCTGAAAACCGAATCCCATTAGAAATGACGAGTTGTTTACGCTTCTTTTGGGCTCACCGTACTATCATGGTTCGAATTGAGTGTGAATGATGATGGGGAGCGCCTTTTTATGATTGAGTTGCTCAGGCGTTTTGGTGGTAAGTTTCGCCGGTATATGGTGATCGGCCCTGCGTGCAAACTGATCGAAGTGATCTTTGATCTGCTTACGCCGCTGGTGATTGCCCAGATGATCGATAAGGGCATTGGCGCACACGACGTGAATGCCGTTATCCACTACGGCATGGTACTTGCCGCCATGGCCGTGATCGGCATCTCGTTTACGCTCGTCTGCCAAAAGATGGCGGCGTTTACCTCGCAGGGCATGGGCACCGATATCCGTGGTGCGCTCTACGAGCACATCAACAAGCTGAGCTACGCCGAGCTCGACCGCTTTGGCACGCCGTCGCTCATCACGCGCATTACCAACGACGTCAACCAGGTTCAGCTCGCCGTGGCGCTGGGCGTGCGCATGCTCATCCGCTGGCCTTTCCTGGCGGTGGGCTCCATGTGCGCGGCCCTTGCCATCGACCTTAAGCTCGGCATCATCTTTTTGATCTGCACGCCCGCTATCGGCCTGGTGTTTTGGTTTGTCATGGCGCGCTGCATCCCGTACTACAAGCAGCTGCAGGCAAAGCTCGACCGCATCGCGCTTATCTGCCGCGAAGACCTTTCAGGCGCTCGCGTGGTTCGCGCCTTCGTGCGCGAGGACCACGAGCGCGAGCGCTTTGCCCAAGCTGCCGATGACCAGGCCAATACTGCCATCGCGGTGGGTAAGCTCTCGTCGATCCTTAATCCCGTCACGTTTTTGGTGATGAACCTGGGCGTGTGCGCCATCCTGTGGGTGGGCGGCATCCAGGTCAACGTGGGCGAGCTCACGCAGGGTCAGGTCATGGCGTTTGTGAACTACATGACGCAGACCCTGACCTCCATCGTCTACGTGGCCAACCTGGTCGTGGTCTTTACCAAGGCGAGCGCCAGTGCGTCGCGTATCAACGAGGTGCTCAATTGCGTGCCAAGCATCACCGACGGGGGCAACCAGCCGGTCGCGCTGCCCAAGCCGGGCGTGACGGGCAATGCCGCTCCGGTCTCTGCGCTGAGCTTTGACCATGCGAGTTTTTCGTTTGGCGCGGGCGCTGCCAACGCCGTCGACGATGTGACCCTGGAACTGCCGCTGGGCAAGACGCTTGGCATTATCGGCGGCACGGGCAGCGGCAAGTCCACGCTCGTCTCGCTTATCCCGCGCCTGTACGATGCGGGCGTCGGCAGCGTGAGCGTGATGGGCGCCGATGTGCGCGCCTGGCCGCTCGACCAGCTGCGCCATGTGGTAGCGACTGTCCCACAGCGTGCGTCGCTGGTGAGCGGCACCATCCGCAGTAACCTGACCTGGCGCGACGAGGCGGCGACTGACGAGGAGCTTTGGGCGGCGCTCGATATGGCGCAGGCCAGCGAATTCGTGCGCAACAAGCCCCAAGGCCTGGATGCCCCGGTCGAGGCGGGCGGCAAGAACTTTAGCGGTGGCCAGCGCCAGCGCCTGACCATCGCACGTGCCCTGGTGGGCTCTCCACAGGTCCTAATCATGGATGACTCCGCCTCGGCGCTCGACTTTAAGACCGACGCGGCGCTTCGCCATGCCATCCGCGAGCGCAGCGTGCGCGGTGCCGCCGAGGGCGGGCTGCCGCTGACGACCGTCATCGTGAGCCAGCGCGTCTCGACCGTGCGCGATGCCGACATGATCTGCGTGCTCGACCACGGTTCGGTCGCGGGCCTGGGCACGCACGATGAGCTGTACGCGACCTGCCGGCTCTATCGCGAGATTTGCCAGTCGCAGCTTCGTCGTGAGGAGCTCGAGGGTCAGCAGGGGAGCGCGACGTCCACGTCCACCCCAGGCGCCGCGTGCGCCCTGGCATCCACTTGCGCAAAGGAGGGCTGCTAAATGAACCCGTACACTTCTTCCGGCTCGGTCGCCACGATGACCGCCAACGTGTCTGGCAACGATAGCCTCAACGACCTGGGCGACGGTCCGCGCCAACCCGGCGACCCCGAGCGCTACCCCGTGGGCGCGGTAACTCGCCGCCTGCTGGGCTACGTCCGTCCGCATCGCATTTCGTTTACGGCGTCGTTTGTGAGCGCTGCCATCTCGGTGATCTTACAACTCTATACGCCCATCCTCATCGGCGAGGGCATCGACCTCATCGTTGCCGCCGGGCAGGTGGACTTCGACGCGCTGCTGCCGCTCGTCACCAAACTCGCGCTCGTCGTGGTGGGCGCGGCGGCCTTCCAGTGGCTGCAGGGCTACTGCGTCAACCGCCTGTCCTACGAGACAGTGCGCGACATGCGCGTGGAGGCGAGCGACAAGCTCAGCCGCATGCCGCTCAGCTTTATCGACAGCCATGCCCATGGTGACCTTATGAGCCGCGAAGTCAACGACGTCGACCAGGTGGGCGATGGTCTGCTGCAGGGCTTCACGCAGCTCTTTACCGGCGTTATCACCATTGTGGGCACGCTCGCGTTTATGCTCTCCATCAACCTGACCATGACGCTCGTGGTGGTGCTCGTCACGCCGCTTTCCATCTTTGCGGCCGGCGCCATTGCAAAGCTCTCCAACAAGAGCTTTACGGCCCAGCAACGCATTCAAGGCCAGCTCGGCGGCCATATCGAGGAGTATGTGGGCGAGCAAAAGCTCGTGGACGCGTTTGCCTACGGCCCGAGCGCTCAGCAGCGCTTCGATGCCCTCAACGCCGAGCTGTATACGGCGGGTGAGCGCGCGCAGTTTATGGGCTCGCTTTCTAACCCCGGCACGCGCTTTATCAATAACATCATCTATGCCGTGGTCGCCGTGATCGGCTGCGTGGGCGTGATCACGGGCGTGCCCGCGGCGCTTACGGTGGGCGGCGTGCAGATTTTCCTGTCCTATGCCAACCAGTACACCAAGCCGTTCAACGAGGTCACCAACGTCATTACGCAGATCCAGACGGCGTATGCCTCGGCGCGCCGCATGTTCGCGCTGCTCGATGCACGCGAGCAGGAGCCCGACGCGGCGGATGCCGTGGAGCTTGTCGCCCCGCAGGGCGAGGTGACCTTTGAACACGTGGACTTTAGCTATGTGCCCGACCGCAAGCTGCTGCAGGATATCTGCATCGAGGCCAAACCCGGTACGCGCTTTGCCCTCGTCGGTCCCACGGGCTGTGGCAAGACGACGCTCATCAATCTGCTGCTGCGCTTTTACGATATCGATGCTGGGCGCATCGCGGTCGATGGTCGCTCCTCGCGTGACTATACGCGCGCGAGCCTGCGCCGCGTCTTTGGCATGGTGCTGCAGGACACCTGGCTGTTCGAGGGCACGGTGGCCGAAAACATTGCCTACGGTTGCCCCGATGCCACGCGCGAGCAGATTGTCGAGGCCGCCAAGCGCGCGCACGCGCACAAGTTTATCGTGCAGCTGCCAGGCGGCTACGATACGGTGATCGGCGAGGACGGCGGCACGTTTAGCCAAGGTCAAAAACAGCTGCTGTGCATCGCGCGCGTCATGCTCACCGATCCGGCGATTCTGCTGCTGGACGAGGCAACGTCGAGCATCGATACGCGTACCGAGCTGCAGGTGCAGGCGGCATTCGACGAGCTCATGGCCGGTCGCACAAGCTTTGTCGTGGCGCACCGCCTGTCGACGATCCGCAACGCCGACTGCATTCTGGTCATGCGCGACGGCCAGATTATCGAGCGCGGCACGCACGACGAGCTGCTGGCGGCAGACGGCTTCTATGCCGAGCTCTACCGCAGCCAGTTTGCCCAGTAGAGCCCAGTAGGGGCTGCCGATTAGCGGCAGATGGTTTACATCTGCGTCGATAGTACTAAGATATGCTTTTAACAAATTGCATTAATGGCTCGAGTTTCGGGGGGAAACGAGGCAACGTGACTATGACATGCTCTATGGTGGTCAACAGCAAGAGCGGTAATACCAGGATGGTTTCGGGGGCGATTAAGCGCGCCCTGCAGGCTTCGGGTGTCGAGTTTATCCACGCCGCCGCGCTGAGCGATGATGCAGATCCGGAGCAGGTCGCGCACGAGGCACAGGGTGCCCGCGCTGCCGATACGGTGCTCGTTGGTTTTTGGTGCGACAAGGGCGCCTGCACGCCCTCGGTGGCGGCGCTGCTTTCCGCCCTGCATGGCAAGCGCGTCTTTTTGTTTGGCACCTGCGGCTTCGGTGCCGACCAGAGCTATTTTCAGCAGATTATCGATCGCGTGTCGTCCAATTTAGCCGAGGATGCCGAGCTTGCGGGCTGGGCGATGTGCCAGGGCAAGATGGGCCCCGCGGTTAAACAGCGCTACGAGGCAATGCTCGAGCAAGATTCCGACAACGCCCGCTTTAAGATGCTACTCGACAACTGGGTTGCCGCAAAGGATCACCCCACCAAGGAGGACCTGGACAACATGACCGCAGCCGCCAAGAAGGCCGTGCTGGGCGAGTAGGCGTGTCGCCTCGCGCTCGAGATAATACAAACGTGAAAGCCTCGAGATTCTCGGGGCTTTTTTCATGACACGAGAGCGCCCCTTTATTGATGGAAGGCCTAATAAGCTGATTGTTCTATGCCCGGATGTGTGCTGAGTGGGATGGGATTTCCGGATGGGTGGGGTTGCGGAAGCTGCGTCCCGGAATTTGCCTTTGGAATGGGATGCGGTTTCCCGTTGAGGGTCTTGGCGGAAAGTGCGACCCGGAATTTGTGATCGGAGTGGGATGTGGTTTCCCAACGGGGCCACAAGCGGAAGCCGCATCCCACTCCGGACGGGAATTCTGGGACACAGTTCTCAGAGGGTTATGGGCTGCGAACTAGATGGGGCTGTCATAAAACTCCAGTAAAAGGGGTCGGAAATAAAGGGCACTTCCAGCAATTTCTTTTAATGTGGGGGGGGGGGTACCATTATTTTAGTTCCGCAAAAAATCGATCTCTCTATGGGGAAGTTGCGTAGGGGGTTAGTCACAGATATTGGATAAAGCAGACTAATTTGGGGATAAATGACCACTTACGCCAAAATTAGTAGCATTTAGCGACAAAACATTGAAAAATGTGTAGCACATCGCTATGTTTTTCAAATAAAATGTTCAGCTAAAGTAAACTTACATTCAGGATAATTTGAACAACCATAAAA
>CAJJZP010000035.1 GCA_905197665.1 uncultured Collinsella sp. | reverse complement strand
GTGCATGCCGAGAGAGGCGGCACCGTCACGCGGATGCCCTGGCGCCCGAGCTTCTTGATCATCATCTCGCGCAGATGCGGATTAGCCGAAACGCCGCCGCCGATGCAGTACTCCTTGCATCCGGTGGCATGCAGCGCGTTCTTGGCCTTCTTGTACTGAACGTCAAAGACCGCGGCCTCAAACGAAGCCGCCAGGTCGGGCAGATGAATCGTACGCCCGGCTTTGGTCTCCTGCTCAATGTAGAGCGTCACGGCCGTCTTAAGGCCCGAAAGCGAGAATCGATAGTCTCCCCTACTATTGAGCGCGCGGGGGAAGTCAATCGCGCGGGGATTGCCCGTCTCGGCCAGCTTGGAGATGATGGGGCCGCCGGGATAGCCCAGACCCAGCGCCTTAGCCACCTTGTCGAAGGCCTCACCCACGGCGTCGTCGAGCGTCTCGCCGAGCACCTCGTAGTCACCCCACGCCTTGACGTGAACAAGCATGGTATGACCGCCCGAGACGAGCGTGAAGATAAACGGCGGCTTGAGATCGGGCTGCGCCAGCAGGTTGGCGAACAGATGACCTTCCAGATGGTTGACGCACACGAGCGGTTTACCGGCGGCATAGGCAAAGCCCTTGGCGAAGGCGACGCCCACCACCAGAGCACCCACCAGGCCCGGACCCTGTGTCACGCCAACAGCGGCGAGTTCGCTCGGCGCGATGGCTCCGCCCTCAAGACCAAGCGATGCCGCGGCATCCTCGAGCGCCGCGTCCACGACGCTCACGATAACCTCAACGTGCTTGCGCGAAGCGATCTCGGGCACTACGCCGCCAAAACGGGCATGAAAATCGATCTGCGTCGAAACCTGATTGGCCAGCATATTACCGTCCGCATCGATAATCGCCACAGCCGTCTCATCGCACGAACTCTCGATGGCAAGCACCAGGCGACGGCGCTCAATTTCGGCACGCTCCTCAACGGTGCGCTCGGGTGCAGGTAGCGGCCATACACGCTGCTCAGCCGCCGTCGGCTCGGGCGAAGCGTTGTCGACCGGGAGCACCAAGGGCAGCGGCGCCGTCATGACGATGGCGTCCTTGCCAACACCGTAGTAACCGCGGCGACAGCCCGCCTCGGTAAAGCCCAGGGAGACATAGAGCGCAATAGCGCCCTCGTTGCCATCCTCAACCTCGAGCGAGGCGGTCGTACAGCCGAGCATCTGGGCATCGTAGCTCACATGCGACAGCAGCTTGCGGGCAATACCCTCGCGGCGATGCTTCGGGTCGACGGCAACATCCAAAATCTGCACGTCACCGTCTACGACCATGCCACCGGCAAGCCCCAGCAGCTGACCGTCGTCGTGCGCCACCCACCAGCTGCGCGGCGCCGCAACATCCTCGCCCAGCTCGGACAAGAACATGCCCGGCGTCCACGCCTCGTGCCCAGCGCCTTCAAAGCAGGCGGCCTCCAGCGCACTCGCACCCTCGGCGTCCGCCGCACCCATGGGGCGGAATTGCAGATGGCGACCGGCGAGCTCATCGGCGACGCCCGTAATTTCGCTCTGCGCGCTCTCGGCAAGACCGAGGCGTTTGCGCTCGTTTTCCTCGGCGTCAGAAAGGCGCGTATAGATCGGCAGGACGCGGGCCGGGTCGCCGTCACCCGCGGCATGCGCAAGGAGGAGGCCCTCGCCCGAAGGCCACCACAAGTCGCGCTCTACGCAGCGAGCGTCCTCATCCTCGCCCAGCAGCTTGCCATAGCGCACGAGACCGTCGCCAGTCAGCTGAACCTGGTCCCAGTCCGCGGCTTGACGCCACTCATCAAGCGCCACGGCAGCCTTGACCACGTGCTCGCGCTCAAACTGACGCTCGGGGCCCTCGTCGCTCAGCACATACAAAGCCGGATACACCTCGCCGCGCATGGCATCGGCCAGAATGCCGAGCTTGCCACGCACGCCAGCCTTCCACGCGGTCCATGCGCAGGCATCGAGCGTCGACACGCCCAACAGCGGCACGTTGGCACCGCGCGCCAAGCCCTTGGCGGTGGAAATGCCGATACGCACACCGGTAAACGAACCAGGACCGCGACCGACGACGTAACTGCCCACGTCAGCACGGTCCATGCCAGCCCGAGCAAGCACGCTGTCGACAGTATTCACGAGCTCCACATTGGCATGGCGACGGCACATATGGTCGCCACTCACCAGCTTCGCCTCGCCCGTCTGTCTATCAATCCAGCTTGCCGCGCAGGCAAGCATATCGGTCGAAGTATCGAGCGCCACCACCAGCGCGTAATCGTTATGCAAGCTCATCTTGTACAGCCTTATCAATCAAATCGGAAAGCTCCGCTGCGCGCTCGCCGTGCGCCTCGAGCGTTATCGTTCGCACGTCGCTATCGTTCTCATCACGCTTAAGCGTTACCGAAAGATACTCGTCTGTCAGTTCGTCCTGGAACTGTTCGCCCCACTCCAACAGACAGGCACCCTCATAGCCCAGTACATCGAAAATGCCCGTATCCTCGAGCTCGTAAGCATGCTCCAGGCGGTACAGGTCAAAGTGGAACAGCGGAATACGCCCCTGGTCATGAACGGCCATGAGTGCGAATGTGGGGCTCGTGACCATATGGCCGTCGCCCAGACCACGCGAAACGCCCTTGGTAAAGTGGGTTTTGCCCACCCCGAGGCCGCCGGTCAAGATCAGCACATCACCATCTTCCAGGCACGGCGCAACCAGCTCGCCAAAATGCTCCGTATCGGCAGAGCAAGCCGTTTTATAAATACCTACCCCCAGGCGCTCCAGGGACATATATGCTCCTTATTATTCCGAGGCACCCTCTGGCGCGGGATGCCGCTCCAGATAGTCGCCCAGCATCTTAAAGTCTTCCTCCAGCAGCTCCTGCCACGCCGGATTACGCAGCGCCGCCGCCGGATGGAACGTAGGCATCACCACAAAATGCCCCATCTGATGGAACCTGCCGCGCAGCTTGGTGATACCGATCTCGGTCTTAAGCACAAAGTGCGTCGCGGGATTACCGAGCGTCACGATGATATCGGGCCAAATGCTCCGAATCTGCTCACGCAAAAACGGTGAACAGGCCAGCACTTCCTCGGGCCGAGGATTGCGATTTCCCGGTGGCCGACACTTAAGCACGTTGGCAATGTAGACGTCTTCGCGCTTGAGACCAGCCAGCGACAGGATGCCGTTGAGATCTTCGCCCGCCGCCCCCACAAACGGTTCGCCTTGCAGATCCTCGTTACGCCCCGGTGCCTCGCCGATAAACATGACGCGGGCGTGGGGGTTTCCCACGCCAAACACGATGTTATGACGCGACTGATAGAGCTGGCAGAGATGGCAGTCGCCTAAAACAGCCTCAATCTCCTCGAGCGCAACCTCGCGCGGCGCCTGGTGACTATGTCCGGGGATGTGCATGACACCCATAGTGGCTCCTACACGTAGATCTTGTCGAGACGCATGCCAAAGCCGCAGGCGACCTCGTAGTTAATCGTGCCGCGCAGTCGGGCCATCTCGTCCATGGTAATCTCGGCATCGCCATCGCGGCCGACAATAATCATCTCGTCACCATGCTCGGCCTCGGGAATCTCATGCGCCGGATTGGACTGGATGGCGACCATAAACTGATCCATGCAGATGTTACCCACCTGACGCACGCGCTCGCCGCGATACAGCACGTCCATACGATTGGAGAGCGTACGCGAAAGACCGTCGGCATATCCAATCGGCAGCGTGCAAATCTGAACGCGTGTGCGCGGCACGCGATAGGTAAATCCGTAGCCCACGCCCTCGCCCATCGCAGGATGCGCCACGCGTGTCACGCGCGCATGCACGCTCATGACGGGGTCCAGCTGCATCACGCGACCACTCAGCTCGCATGGCTGCATGCCATACAAGCCAACGCCGGCGCGAATCATATCAAAATGCATCGAGGGATCAAGCATCGAGGACGGCGTGTTGGCGCAGTGCACGATACCGCACTCAAAACCCGCGTCCTTAATGGCCTGAACGGCCTCGGTAAAGCGCTGGCACTGCAGTTTGTAGTCCCAACCCGAAGGTTCATCGGCCGTGGCGAAGTGCGTAAAGACGCCATCACACTGGATACCGCGATGGAAGCTAATACCACGAACAAAGTCGAGCACCTGCGTGTAGTGAACACCGATGCGGTTCATGCCCGTCTCAATGGCTAGATGGTACTTGCCCACCTTGCCTGCCGCGACAGCGCACTCGCCATAGGCAAGGGCGAAATCGGACGTATAGACCGAAGGCATAATGTCAAACTCAAGCAGTGTGGGGATAGCCTCGATAGGCGGCTCGCTCAAGATCAGGATGGGCTTGGTAATTCCGCCCCGACGTAGCTCAACACCCTCGCTGACCGTCGCCACCGCGAACATGTCGGCTCCAGCCGAGTACATGATTTTGGCGCACTCAACGGCACCATGGCCATAGGCATCGGCCTTGACCACGCAGCACAGTCGCTGACGTGGATCGAGCAGGTTCTTGTAAGCCCTCGTGTTGCGGCGAAGCGCCCCTCGGTCAATCTCAACCCAGGACCAGCGCGTCAAATCGGCTTTATTCATGATTAGTCATCCGACCCTTCGTCCATGATTCCCAGATCATCGAGTGCATCCTTTGCCGCCAATTCCATGGCAGGACCGATCAAGTCGATCAGATCGGTCGCAATAACACTCTTCTCACCATACTCCGTCGCCGCGGCAAAACCCGCGTAACTGTGAAGCGCAACGGCATACGAATACAGTAGCTCCCAGCGATCCATCTCATCACGCATGGTAGCCAGTGTGCCAGCCAAAATGCCCGCAAGAACATCGCCCGAGCCGGCAGTCGCCAACGACGCCGGACCCGAGAGCGGCAAAAGCACACGCTCAACGCCACAGATAGCCGTCGTCGGACCCTTGGCAATAACCACGAGATTGTCGGAGCCAGCAGCCCAGACAACCTTCTGCGCGGCCGCGATTGCAGTCCCCAGATCGTTAACCTCGTCACCGGCGACCAAGCGCGAAAGCTCGCGATAGTGCGGCGTCATGACGAGCGGTTGCTCACGACGGTACATCTCAGGGTTGCTATCGATACCGTCGATAGCAATCTTAGAAAGGCAGTTGAGCGCATCGGCATCAAGGATCAGCGGCACATCAAGCTCCAACAAGCCCGAAACCACCTGCATGGCACCGGCAGACGTTGTCATGCCGGGACCGCACAATACGCAGCTGTACTTCTTTGCAATCTCGCACACGGTCATACGCGCAGCGGCACCAAAAGAGCCACGGGAATCGGACGGAATAGCAAAAACCGGAATTGAGGGAAGCGCCATGCGAATAAGATTGGCACACGCATCGGGCGTCGCGACAGCCACATAGCCGGCACCCGCGCGGGCAGCAGACTTGGCGGCCATAATGGCAGCGCCAGGATACTGCGCCGAACCGGCAACAATAAGGACGGAACCGCGAGAATATTTATCGATATTCGTGGGCAGCGGAGCAAAGAAATCCACCAGGTCACCGGGCTCGACTATCTCGGCGGCATGGTCGACATCATCGATGACCTCATCAAGCCGATCATAGAGGCTACCGCACACCAGATCACCGGCGTACTCTGGGCCATCAGCGCTGTAGAGGCCAATCTTGGGCGTAATCATCGTGACCGTGCGCTCGGCACGAATGCAGTCGTCGTCGACAACACCGGTCTCGGCATTCAGACCCGAAGGAACATCGATGGACACCACATGGTCGGCGCAGTCGTTAACTGTCGGAATCCAGATGGAGAACGGTGCACGCAAGTCACCGTGGAAACCGGTACCAAAAATAGCGTCAACAACAACGTCGGCCTTATCGATCAAAACCTCAAGCTCATCTCGTGAGGGACCGACGCACACATGTACGTCACGACCGGCGGTACGGCGGGCAACATGGCGAGCCAGAGCGGCAGGAATCTCATCCGGCTCAACCGGAGACACGATGTCCACGTCAACGCCTTTGTGACTCAAGATATCAGCCGCGACCCAGCCATCGCCACCGTTGTTGCCAAAACCGACCAGAACAAGGACGCGATCGGGATTGAGTTTTAGAATTTCACTAGCAGCAAACTCACCCGCCAGTTCCATAAGCTCGGCCTTCGAAGTTCCTTCGCGTTCGATAATATCCTCGAGGCGAACGACTTCCTCGGTACTCAAAACCGGTTTCATCTATGCTCCTAGCGTATCTTGCGAAGCATCGCCCTGATGCTCCGTCAAAGCTGAATTTTGCAGTTGCTCAAGCTCATCTAAAACCGAGCGAGCCTCTTTAAATGTTTGTGCAACGCGTTCCTTGGTGCTCACCTTTTCTTCCTTAGGCTTGGGTCGAGCATCCTCGGTGATCGCAATGGCATTGGCTACGGCCAAATCACCCGTCAAGGTAATGGAAAGCGCAACTTCAATGACACCCAACTCTTGAGCAATCTCGAGCGCTCGACCCGAAAGCACTGCTTTAGGCTTTCCGAGCTTATCACGCGTTACCGAGACGTCTTTGCGGCCGACGCCCTGGCTAAAGCCCGTACCAAGAGCCTTGAGAACCGCTTCACGAGAAGCAAAACGGCTCGCATAGTGCGCTGCAGGACGCGATGAAGCGTCGCAATATGCGCACTCTTCTTCGGTAAACACACGCCGAGCAAACGACGGCGTCTTTTCAAGGATTGATTTCATGCGGGAAATCTCGACGATATCAACGCCGATACCAGCTTCAGCCATGTTCACCTCCATATTGCACAGACTAAGTTATTGTAGCCCGTTAACGGAAGATGCGACAAACGAGGGTCATAAAACACAGCGAGTTTGTTAGATCAGGCTTTAAACGCAAAAAAGGGGGAAGCCGCGAGGCCTCCCCCTTCTGCAGTTTCGATGACGGCTCGGTGCCGTCCACCGG
>CAJJZP010000034.1 GCA_905197665.1 uncultured Collinsella sp. | reverse complement strand
GCGTCGTAGCCCTCGTCGGCGACCTTGTCGGCGAGCGCGGTCATCTTCTTGCCGGCCTCGTAGACGTTCTTGCCGTCCTCGACGTAGCCCTCCTGGCTAAAGTGCATGATCTCGATCTTCTCGGTTTCCTTCATGGCTTTTCCTTTCTGCCCTGCACGCGAATCTATACATCGCGTTTCTTTTCGATACCAATTATAGACATACAGCTAACGTGTTTTTAATACCACTTTTCAATCTGCTCCAATCCTCGGTGAACGGTCGAGATTCTCTGGTGAGTGGTATTAAATTAGAATTTGATGTATAGCTAACGCCCCTGGCGTCTCCCTTGTGTGACAAAGAACAGCGTTCCTACCAGCGCAATAATGGTCGATGCCCCAAACAATACCGTCTGGACGCCCAAAGCCTCCGCCAAAAACGGAGCTGCCAGCAGCGGCACCACGCCGGCGCTCATCAGGCCAAAACGCACAAAGCCGGTAATGCGCCCCAGGTATTTGATGTCGGCGCGCTCCTGAATCAAGATCATCTGCAGCGGCTCCAGGAACCCCCAGGCCAGACCGTTAATCGCCTGACCGACAATCGCGACCCCCAGCATATCGGTGCCCACGTACACCATGGACCCAATGCCCACGGCCATGAGCGCGCCGAGCAGCAATCGCAGGTTGACATGGCGAGCAGAAAGCTTGGTCAGGATGAACGCACCCACCGAGGAAGTGAGGCCCACGACCGAGGACAGCCAGCCCAGCCAGACAATATCCACGTTGAGCACATCGCGGTAGAACAACGACTCCAGCGAATCGAACGCGCCGAACGCAAAGAAACCCAAAAAGCCCGAGATAAAGATGAGGCGCAAGTCGTGGTCGCGAAACGTAAGTCGCGCACCCTCGGCCATACCGCCCAGAATACCGCCCTTCGGCTTCTCCCCTTTTGCGGGAGCAACACACTCATGACAGCCCAAGGAGAGTACGGCCGCCACACCCATCATGCCCGCCATGAGCAGATAGACCGATTGCGTGGCAAAACAGCTCACGATGGCACCGCCGAGCAGCGGGCCAGCGGTATAGGCGATATTGCTGTAGAACACCATGAGACCGTTCACGCGGGTACGGCCCTCGGTGGTCGACTCTAGGTATCCCGGAAACGCATGCGTGCAGGTGTTGATAAAACCGCCCGCAAGTCCCAAGACGCACGCGGCAAACACAAGCCCGGGGACAGACAACGGCGCCAACCCCACGCCAAGCGAAAGCACCGCCGTAATCACGCACGTCACAAACGACGTCCGACGCGGTCCAAAGCGATCGATGACCGAGCCCGACACCATATTGCCCACCGACGTCATAAGATTGCGCACGAGCGTAATGGCGGCAACCAAAAAGGCCGTGCCAGCCAGATCATACGTGGCCGCACCGATAAGCCCCAAAAAGTAGACCGCGTTGTTGGCGCACCACTGCAGGGACTCAATAAGAATCAGCTTGACCTCTGCCGGCGTCAGGCGCATTGCTTCGCGATCCTTCGCGAACATACGAACTCCTTCTATACAAAAAGGGGATGGAGGGCATAGGCCTGCTCCATCCCCTTTCCAGGTTGAAACGAAAATCTATGCAGCCGGGCCCTTACGCCAGCACGCCGAAGAACGCGCCGACGATGCCCACGACCATGGTGGCCACGATCAGCACCATGGGGTTGATCTTCTTGGACAGCAGCCAGTAGTACAGCCAGAAGGCGAGCATGCCGAGCATGCCGGGCATGATGCCGTCCAGGATGTCCTGGAGGGTCTGGGCGTCCTCGCCCGAGCCGATGGCCACCGGGATGCTGGCCCAGAACATGTCCTTGCACATGGCGCCCACGACCATGACGCCCACGATGCCCACGCAGGTCATGATCTTCTGCATGAGGCCGGTCCTCTGGGCCTCGTCCAGGAAGCCCACGCCCAGCTCGTAGCCCTTGACGGCGCCCCAGACGCGCAGCGCGAAGCCGGGGACGTTGTAGATGAGCAGGAAGGCGATGGGGCCGAAGGGGTTGCCGGCCTGGCACAGGCTGATGCCCACCGCGGCGGCGACCACGCGCAGCGTCGACAGGAAGATGGAGTCGCCGATGCCGGACAGCGGGCCCATGAGGGCGGCCTTGACGTCGTTGACGCTCTCGGGCTCGATCTCGCCGCGGGCGACCTTCTCCTCCATGGCCATCGCGATGCCGCCGACGAACGGGGCGAACTGCACGGTGATGTTGAAGAACGCGCAGTGGCGGTGCAGGGCCTCGGCGTAGTCGTCGGGGCGGCCGGCGTAGATCTTCTTGAGCATGTTGGCGACCATCAGGCAGAAGGCGATGTTCATCTGCTTGTAGTAGGTCCAGGAGAACTCCATGCCCAGGGCGCCGGTGTTGACGGCGCTCTTGACGAGGTCGGAGCGCGTGATCTTGTTCTCGGGACTAGAAGTCATCGTCCTCATCCCCTTCCGCGGAGAGCTGGGGCTGGGCTCCGCCCAGGCCGAGCAGGTCGAACTTGTCGATGCCGATGATGATGGCGATCAGGGCGACGCCCAGGACGGGCACGTTGGCGTAGGAGCACAGCAGGAAGCCCAGGAAGTAGAAGGGCACGAGCTGCTTGGTGAGCACCAGGCGGCCGAGCATGGCGAAGCCCATGGCCGGCAGGATGTTGGCGGCAACGCCGCAACCGTCGATGATGAAGGGCGGGATGAAGTCGAGCAGACCCTGGATGGCGTCGGAACCCAGATAGAAGGCACCGCCGCACAGCAAGAAGTACTCAACGCAGCCCCAAATTCCAATTCCCCAATGAACGGCATAGATGCCTTTGAGGTTTCCCTTGAGGGCAAACTTGTCTGCCATGTCGACAAACACGGGGAACAAGGCGTTCGTAATGTTGCCGATCGTCAGCGAAAGGACGGCGATGGGCATGGCGAGCGCGATGGCCGTCTCGGTACCCTGGCCGAGCTGGATGGCAAACGCGCAGGCGAGCACGCCGCCGACGGTTTCGTTAGGCGGCACGTAAGCGCCGATGGAGATCGAGCCCATGAACAGCAGCTCAAGGCTGGCGCCAACGGCAAGGCCAGTCTGCAGGTCCCCCAGCACCAGGCCCACGAGCGGGCACAGGACGATGGGACGGAACGCGTAGAGGGTGCCGAGCTGGTAGTCGAGGCATCCAAACGCTCCGACTAAGCCAACGAGGATTGCTTGGACAAGCATAATTCCTCCCAATAAGGAATATCGAACCGTCGTCACTCCCGTCGCGCGCGTTGTTGATATCAATTCCGGGAGTTCGATCACACGGCTCGAAGCGTACCTGGTGTGCTGCTAACACCCATGCCAGGTACAAATGATTTGATACCAATTATAGGTATGCAGGTTCTTACTATTTAATACCACTCGCCCAGCGGGGTGTTTTTTACCGTAAACGGCAAACGTATCCCATCAGGCATGTTCCTTGTTTCGATGGCGGACAAGCGCCACCAGAAAGCCATCGCCAAAGGCATCGGATGCCAAGTTGGCTACAATTACCAAAACGATAATCGCCGCGCCCAAAAACTCGTTCCAGTGAAAGACCTCGCCAAAGAGGAGCGCCGACCAGCAGGGGGCGAGCACGACCTCGCTCATGCAGACCAAGTTGGCCGCAAACGCGTTGGTGCGCGCAATCCCCTTGGCATACAGCACGCTCGCAAGGCCACTGCAAAGGAGGCCATGCACCAGCATGAGCCCCCACTCAAAGGGTTTCACGGAGTCTAGGGCGCTGGCAAAATAGACGATCGGCAGCATCGAGATACCGCAGGAGATAAGCGAGGACACCATGGGCGACGCATCGGGGCGAGAGTTCAAAAAGAAACACAACCCAAAGGTGGCGCCCGAAATGACGGCAAGCAGGTTGCCGAGCATGCCCTCGGCACTCAAATCGCCTAAAAAGAAAAGTCCCATACCCGTAAAAGCAACCACCACGGAGGCAATCTTCGCAGGTGGGGGCAACGTGTGAGTTGCGAGCGATTGATACACGATAACGAAAATCATCGAGGTGTATTGCAGGACGATTGCGTTGCCGACCGTCGTGAGCTGGTTGGCAAAGTTAAACGTGGTGCCCGTCACGAAGTTGCAAACGGCCACAAGGACAATAAGACGGCTGACGCGGAGGACAGGCCTGCCGACGAGCAGAATAAAGAGCGCCATAAATATTGCCGTGACGGCACCGATCAATAGAGCTGACTGCGAATTGGCGTGAACGAGGATGCCGATAAAGCTCCACAAGAGCGCCGTGCCAAATAGATAGATCGCCCCGCTCACGCCATTATCGGGTGGATTGTCAGATCGAATCACGAAGCACCTCCAGCTAGCTTTCGGTAATAAAAAACGGCGACCGCAATGGGTCGCCGTTTCCCTTGGGGGCAAATAATAGGCCGGGCCCTTACGCCAGCACGCCGAAGAACGCGCCGACGATGCCCACGACCATGGTGGCCACGATCAGCACCATGGGGTTGATCTTCTTGGACAGCAGCCAGTAGTACAGCCAGAAGGCGAGCATGCCGAGCATGCCGGGCATGATGCCGTCCAGGATGTCCTGGAGGGTCTGGGCGTCCTCGCCCGAGCCGATGGCCACCGGGATGCTGGCCCAGAACATGTCCTTGCACATGGCGCCCACGACCATGACGCCCACGATGCCCACGCAGGTCATGATCTTCTGCATGAGGCCGGTCCTCTGGGCCTCGTCCAGGAAGCCCACGCCCAGCTCGTAGCCCTTGACGGCGCCCCAGACGCGCAGCGCGAAGCCGGGGACGTTGTAGATGAGCAGGAAGGCGATGGGGCCGAAGGGGTTGCCGGCCTGGCACAGGCTGATGCCCACCGCGGCGGCGACCACGCGCAGCGTCGACAGGAAGATGGAGTCGCCGATGCCGGACAGCGGGCCCATGAGGGCGGCCTTGACGTCGTTGACGCTCTCGGGCTCGATCTCGCCGCGGGCGACCTTCTCCTCCATGGCCATCGCGATGCCGCCGACGAACGGGGCGAACTGCACGGTGATGTTGAAGAACGCGCAGTGGCGGTGCAGGGCCTCGGCGTAGTCGTCGGGGCGGCCGGCGTAGATCTTCTTGAGCATGTTGGCGACCATCAGGCAGAAGGCGATGTTCATCTGCTTGTAGTAGGTCCAGGAGAACTCCATGCCCAGGGCGCCGGTGTTGACGGCGCTCTTGACGAGGTCGGAGCGCGTGATCTTGTTCTCGGGACTAGAAGTCATCGTCCTCATCCCCTTCCGCGGAGAGCTGGGGCTGGGCTCCGCCCAGGCCGAGCAGGTCGAACTTGTCGATGCCGATGATGATGGCGATCAGGGCGACGCCCAGGACGGGCACGTTGGCGTAGGAGCACAGCAGGAAGCCCAGGAAGTAGAAGGGCACGAGCTGCTTGGTGAGCACCAGGCGGCCGAGCATGGCGAAGCCCATGGCCGGCAGGATGTTGGCGGCAACGCCAAAGCCGGCAAGGACAAAGGGCGGGATGAAGTCGAGCATGCCCTGGATGGCGTCAGCGCCCAGATAGAACGACAGCGAGCACAGCAGGAACGCCATGATGACACCGGTGGAACCGATCAGGAAGTGCATCGCATAGACACCCTTAAGGTTGCCCTGGCCGGAGAAGACATCAGCGCGGTCAACCAGGATCGGCAGGGCGGCGTTGAGGATGTTCTTGATGGCAAGGCACAGCGTGGCGATGGGCATGGCAAGCGCGATGGCTGCCTCGGTGCTCTGGCCCAGCTGGATAGCGAAGGCACAGGCAAGCACGCCGCCGATCGTCTCATCAGGCGGCACGTAGGCGCCGATGGAGATCGAGCCCATGAACAGCAGCTCCAGGCTCGCACCGATCGCGAGGCCGGACTGCAGGTCCCCCAGGACCAGGCCCACGAGCGGGCACAGGACGATGGGGCGGAACGCGTAGAGCGTACCGAGCTGGTAGTCGAACTTACCAAATGCGGCGATAAGTCCGATGAGGATTGCTTGGGTAAGCATACATCCCCCTTTCCATATAGGACACTACGAAGAACCCGCAGGCTCTTCGAAATTGAACGCCTAGAGCACGCTGGCGCAGTCAATCTTGGGGTCATCGGCCAGGGGTCGAATCTCGACCTCAACGCCACGATCCAGCATCTCGCGCACATCGGCTTCCTCGGCCGCGGTCAGGAAGATCTGACGAGAGACCTGACGAGCATCGGGGCGCTTCTCGTCCTTGGGCTTGGTGTTGCCCAGGTTGACCGACTTGATCTGCGGGCAGCCCTCAACAAGCTGCTTTGCCTCAGCGATAGTGGCGACACAGATAATCATCTTGTACTTGTCGGTCACGCCCGAGTTGATAGCTTCGATGGCATGCTCCATATCTTTGATGACGAGCTTGCAGCCGGCAGGCTTGCCCATCTTGAGCGTCGTCTTCCACACCGGGTCGTTGGCGACCTTATCGCCCACGCAGAAAATGCAGTTGGAGCCGAGGCCCTGAACCCAGGAAACTGCGACCTGGCCATGAAGCAGGCGATGGTCAACGCGAAGTAGCTGAATCATAATGTGACCCCCCAAAGGTCTTACGCCGTCTTACGGCATGTCAATAGGTGCTGCGGATTAGAACTCTTCTTCCTCGTCGTCATCGACCAATAGGTCGTTGACAAACTTCACGCGCGTATCGTCCGCAGCGACGATGGCGCGAATCGTCTCCTCAACCGGCGCCGACTCGTCAGAGAACAGCAGCTGGATGAGCAGAGGAAGGTTCATGTTGGTAACGAGATACGTGCGGGGACGCGTCTGGACGATCTTGGTGAACTCGTTATTGACGCTGCCGCCAAAGAGATCGGTGCAGACAACGACATCATCGTCGGCAGACATGCCCGCCAGCAGTTTTTGGGCCTCCTCGGCCACGTCCATGCGGTCATCGACGAACATCGAAAGATCGTGGACGTTGTCGCGAGCGCCCGAGAGCAGCTCGACGCTCTCCTTGATGCCGGTAGCAAAGTGCGCATGGCTGGCGATGATGTACTGTCTCATTCTGTGTTCCTCTCAATAGCCCGGCACGTTCCCGCACCCGTTTTCTTTAGTAGTCGAACTGGTGATAGTAGCGGCGATACTTGAGGTTGTGCTTGGTGACCGTCTCGTAGTAGCGAGCCAGGCGGTCGGTCACGAGCACCGTCAGAATCCACGGAGACACGATGACGCGGAACTCGTCGTCAAGGCCGGGGATCGCGAACTCGGCGGTGTCGATGATGTTGATGTCGGTGTCGCCGGTCACGCCGCGGG
>CAJJZP010000033.1 GCA_905197665.1 uncultured Collinsella sp. | reverse complement strand
AGTTCCGCACGCAAAGGAAAGCACTTAATGTGCTTTCCGTCTTGCGCAGGACTGTTCGAGCAGGGAGCAAACATATGCTCCGCCACCCGGACAGGTCAGACCTGCTAGCAGGTCGGATACTCGCCCTCCCAGACGATGCGACGGTACTGATCCGGATCGGTGTCACCTTCCGTGGAGAAGCAGAGCACAGAGCTCGTCTTGTCCAGGCCGATGAGCTCCTTGAGCTCGGCGTACTCGGGGTCGAGCATGAGGGTCTCGACTAGGCCGGTGGTCACTGCGCCGGACTCGCCGGAGATGACGCGCGGGTCGCCCTTCTCGGGAGCGCCCAGGGTGCGCATGCCGCGAGCGGTGACCCAGTCGGGGCAGGACACGAAGGCGGTGGTGTGGTTGCGCAGGATATCCCAGCCCAAGATGTTGGGCTCGCCGCAGCACAGGCCGGCCATGATGGAGGGCATGTCGCCGTCCACGATGCGCGGGTCGCCGTCGCCGGCGGCAGCGCCCTTGTACAGGCAGGCGGCAGGCGCGCACTCGACCACGACGAAGGTGGGCGGGTTATCGGGATACAGGTTGGTGAAGTAGCCCACCACGGCGCCGGCGAGCGAACCCACGCCAGCCTGGACAAACACGTGCGTCGGGCGGTTGATGGCCATCTCGCGCAGCTGCTCGGCAGCCTCGGAAGCCATGGTGCCGTAGCCCTCCATGATCCAGGACGGGATCTTCTCGTAGCCCTCCCAGGCGGTGTCCTGAACGATGACGCCGCGCTCGCAGGCATCGGCCTCGGCGGCGGCCATGCGCACGCACTCGTCGTAGTTGACCTCTTCGATGGTCACCGTGGCGCCCTCGGCGGCGATGTTATCGAAGCGTGGCTTGGTGGAACCCTTGGGCATGTGCACGACGGCCTTCTGGCCCAGCTTGTTGGCAGCCCATGCCACGCCGCGGCCATGGTTGCCGTCGGTGGCGGTAAAGAAGGTAGCCTGGCCAAAGTCCTTGGCAAGCTGATCGGAGGTCAGGTAATCGAAGGTGCACTCGGCAACGTCCTTGCCGGTCTCGTCGGCAATGTAGTTGGCCATGGCAAACGATCCGCCCAGGACCTTAAAGGCGTTGAGGCCAAAGCGATAGCTCTCGTCCTTAACGCACAGGTTGGACAGGCCCAGGCGCGCAGCCTGACCGTCCAGGCGGGCAAGCGGAGTGACGGTATATTGAGGGAACGACTGGTGGAAGGCGCGGGCCTTCTTCACGTGGTCGAGGCTCATGATTCCCAAGTGCTTGTCATCGCTCTTGGGCATCGTGTTGCCCGCCCACTGGATCTTATCGGCCATACGGTGAACTCCTTAAGTCCTCTCTTGCCGGCCCCCGCATACGCGTTTCAGCCCGATCCCATTCACACGGCTGAACTTTTATGTGGATGCCAAACAAAAAGTTTGTTAGCACTGTTCTATCACACTTTTTGATTGGAAAACCTAACAAATTGTTTGTTGCCGTAATCGGTACCTTTTCGCCGCCGAACGGTCACATAACACAGCGACGCTTTCGTTATTTGCGAACAAGTGGGGTTTATGGCACAGTGAGCCCAAACTAATTTTTAGGAAGGCACCCATGACCCCCGCACAGATTGAGTTCTACAAGCGCCTTGCACACGGCCTGGCGCTCCAATTTGGCCCCAACTGCGAAGTCGTCGTCCACGACCTGGAGACCGAGGACGTGGACCGCTCCATCGTAGTGATCGAAAACGGCCACGTCAGCGGGCGCAAACTGGGTGACGGCCCCAGCCATATTGTGCTTGAATCCATGCACGAGGGCACCGCCGACGTGCACGACCGCGAGCCGTACCTCACCAAAACCGCCGATGGCAAGCTGCTCAAGTCCTCGACCATCTTTATCCGCAACGATGAGGGCAAGCCCGTCGGCATTTTGGGCATCAACTTTGACATTACGCTTATGAAGGCTTTTGAGCGTTCGCTCGACGCCTTTACCGGCACCGGCGGCACGGGCTACACCGAGCCCGAGCCCATTACCAAGAACATCGGCGACCTGCTCGAGGACCTGCTGCACGAGTGCGAACAGTTTGTGGGCAAGCCCGCGGCACTCATGACCAAAGACGAGCGCATTCGTGCCATTGGCTACCTCGACCGTCGCGGCGCCTTCCTCATTTCCAAGTCGAGCGAACGCGCCTGCGAGTTCTTTGGCATCTCCAAGTACAGCTTCTATAGCTACCTCAATGAGGCCAAGGCGGCGGCCGGCGACAAGTAGGCACTCGCCTAGATTGCCCCTCCCCTTTTGGGCGCGAGTTCTGGAAAGCTCGAATCCAAGACCGAGCCGCTTGGGAAGTTCCATATAATCGATGTCATTAGTATTTCGAAAGGGTGGAACAGAATGGCGTTGAGCAAGGCATCGTGCACCGGTCGCGGATTGATTCCGGCAATTGGTGGACATGTGCACCGCATGTTCGATGAGGGTGAAGACGACTTGTTTTCGCTGAGCCTTGACGACGTGATGGATGATCGCCCGTGGACCGCCGACGAACTCATGGGCGGCGGGGCTCGCCCGTCAAGCCCCAATCCCGCACTTGCGCCTAAGCCCGCATCTGCGCCGGCTCCTGCGCAGTCGCCTGTTTCGACGCCCGCGTCTGCGCCCACACCCACTTCGGCGCCCACGCCCACTCCCCGCCCCGCAAGCGACCCGTCCGAGACGGCGGCGTTTCTCGCTGCAGCGACGCAGAGCAAATCGCCCGACAGCACCGTTATGTACAGCGCCCAGCAGTTGCCTGTTCCTGCGGCACGCAAGCCTCCGGTCACAAGGCTCGATGAGCCCGTTGCCCATCAGGTTGCCTACGATTCCTGGGCTGCAGCCGATCTGGATGAGACCTCTACCGGCATGCCGGCGCTCGACGTTCCAGTTAACCCGCTTTTTGCCGCCAACACGAGCGCCGCGGGCTATGAGGGCGGTGCGGCATATTCCGATTATTCCGATGGCTATGCTGACGCCGGTCGCATCGAGACCGAGGATTATGGCACCACATCGAGCGATTATCTCAACGATCCGTACGCCGCCACGCCTGCACCGGAATATGACCCGGAGGCCGCGTCCGCACCGGCGTATACCAAAAGCACGGGCGAAGAGCGCTTCGCCGATTATTACGCCGAGGAAAAGGCGCTGCGTTTTTCGGAATTTCCGCAGGCAGTCAAGGTTGCCTTTATCGCCATTGTCATTGCCCTGCTCGGTGTCATTGCGTTTGAGGGATTCCGGCTGTTCTCCGGCCCCACCCAAGCGGAGTCGGAGACCCAGCAAAAAGAGAACGATGACGAGTACCTGGACATCAACACCCTCAAGGGCGACCCCAACGACGGGGACGACGAGTAGCGAGGGTTAAGGGAAGGCCGGAAGAGCCGGCGGCACGTTACGGCTCCAAAAACCCTGCCATAAAGATGGGCAGATACAGCACGTCACCATCGCGGTGAAGATTACATTCCGCAAGTACCAGGGCGCGATCGATTCCGTAGCCCTTCGTTGCCAGTGCGTTATCGAGCGCCGCGTGGGCCTTAAAGCTCTTGCCCGACTTGACCTCGATGGCGAGCACTTCCCCATCGAACGTCTCTTCCACAAAATCGAGCTCGCCGACCTTTTTCGACGTAAAGTAGCGCAATCTGAATCCATGAGCTTTGAGCTCTTGGGCGACGAAGCCCTCAAACGCCGCCCCCATATTCATGCCAAAGGCGTCTTCCGCCTCCCCATCAAAAACGCCTTGGGCGACCTTTTTGGAATACGACGACATGAGCATTCCGGTGTCCAGGTAAAACAGCTTAAATAGATTTCGCTGCTCCCCCAATAAAAGGGGTGCCACGGGCGCCGTTACGTTATACACGGGAAGCGCGACACCCGCCTCCGATAACCAGAGAAAATGATCTGTCACTTGCGAAAAACGTTTGACACCGTTAATCGACGACAGCTTGAATCGCTTGTTTTTGGAGCCGGCCTCGCTGGGAATCAAATCATAGATATCTCGAATAACCAAGCGTAGCTCGGGCGGAGCGTACTTTGCGATGTCATCGCGATACAGGGCGTGAAGATCGCGGTGAATGTTTCGAACCTCGTCGACATTGCGCGTCGCCGAGAAGGAATTGACCGCGTCGGGCATGCCTCCCACCACCACATACTGATGGAACAGATCGAGCAAGCGGTCATACAGGTAGCCGGGGAGCTCCCCTTCATCCTTTAGGCAGCCCCTGAGCATGTCAAACACGCTGGCACCAACGCCATTTGCCCAGCAAAACTCCTCAAAGTCGAGCGGGTACATCTGGACCTGCTCGACATACCCCACCGGCAGGGAATCTATGCCCTCGAGCTCAACACCAAGGAGCGATCCGGTAAGGATGTATCGAAAGTCGCCGCGCTGGACCAGGTATTTGATAAACGTCACCACATTGGGGCATCGCTGTACCTCGTCGATAACCACGACGGTCTTGTTCGCAACCATCGGCTGCGTCGCAGCAATAGACATGCGCATAAGCAGGTCGTCCGCACTTTTCGCCGCCAAAAACGAATCGCGCACGGACGCGTCGGCGATAAGGTCGAACGTCACGACATTTTCGAACGATTCGCTTGCAAAGACGTTGACCAAATATGACTTTCCTACCTGTCGGGCGCCCTTGACCAAAAGAGCCTTGTTGGGCGACGAGGCAAGCCAAGATTCAAACTGTGCTTTCGCTTTTCTCTGCAGCATAAGCATACCCCTTATTACGTGCTGTTTTAGCACTAGGATACACTTTTCCGTAGTTGTTAGGTGCTTATTTCGACACTTTTTCGTTGTTTTAAAGTGTGTATTACGACACTTTTTCGTACTTTTACACGGGATATTTCGACACTTTTTCGATTTTAAGCTTAACAGCAGGCGGCGAAAACAAACGCCGCCCGCGCGTCATTTCGCAGGCGGCGCTTGATTTCTGTCCGTACACGTTGATAGACTCCATCGTGCCTGCAAGGAGCGGGCACGTTTTATCCAGAGTCGGGGTAGAGAGTTGGCTCCACGATCCCGACGCCAACCGGCCAAGAGGCACGGTGGCCCTGCCAACATCGATGAAAGGAGTCCGTATGGACAATTTCTCCGTGCGCAGCGAGCGCAACTTCCACAACCTGGTCGTCAAACCGAATCACATACATCTTCTGGATAAGCCAAATGGCTACGCCTCGGCCATGGTCAAGAGCAGCCTCTCCCACCAGATGCGCTTTACGGTACAGAAGCTCGAGGAAGAGCTCTGTGCTGCCGGCAATCAGCATGTGCTGCAGATCAAGCTGCTCGGAGACGACTCGCGCGAGCCGTCTAACTGGAAGCTCTTTGCCGACAGCGCGTGTGTCGCAAGCGGGTCCGGAGCCTTTGCCCGCAAATGTTTCTGCGAGGGCGCCGAGCTGCACCAGTGGAGCCAGAGGGTGTACGAGCTACTAAGTGCGGCCCGCGGGATCGTAAGGGTGTAGACGGGCGGACGAGCCATCGACGATTTTGAGCTGGCAAGGGCCGGGAATTAGATTCCCGGCCCTTAACCTAGCACTGCTTTATGAGATCGAGCACCGCAGGGATATCGTCAGCGCCACGGAGTGCAACATAGGTCGGCATACCCGGCCCAAATCCGCCCTGTGTGCGCTTGTCCTGGCACATGGCCTCCGGGTCAATCAGCTCGTCCACACTCTTTGCCAGGCCGACGGCAATCCAACCACCGTTGCTGGTCCTGCCATCTAGAACGGCATGCAGTTTTCGCTTGCCCGACCTGAAGCCTACATAGTACTTGGCTATATAGAACTCCCACGAAGGGTTACCACTCAGAACAGACTCGCGCACCTCATCGAAAAGCTTCTGGTTGAGTCCGCCTTCAGCAAAAGTGGGGTGATTCTCCTGCAGAGTCCAGACAGGAGCCTCGTCAGACTCCCCGCGAGAGGGGCGATACTTGTCGACGACATCTGCCGGAAGATCGGGGTACTTCCATATCTTGCACGCCTCTTTCGCCAGCTCGTCCGCACGCTGCCTAATCTCCTCCTCGCCCCATTTTTCATGCGAGGCGATCGACTTGTTTAGGTAGAGTGGGCTGCACATAAGTCCCACGTTCGGAAGATTGAGCTTGTCCGAGAACGACCGGTTTGAGTACTCCTGGTTGTAGCCCGTCAGCGTTAGATTTCCCAAGTTGTTGCACAGCCTGTCGTGGATGTCTTCCCAGTTCTCGCCAAGCGATTTCTTCCAACCGTGCTCATCATCAATCGTCTGGGGCATGACGTGCTCGATCTGGTAATCGTCAGCCGAGATGGACTCCTTCGGATGGTGCCAGTTCTCCATGCGTTCCAGGTAATAGCGCTTTTTAGAGAAGCGGTTGTAGCAGTCACGCGTCTTAAACTCCTCGACAAAATGTTCGTCCGTCGGGAAGTACGCGGTCATACCACTGCTATGGATAAGGAGCATCGCCGTAACGTACTCCTCTATATCGTCCTGCTGCTCGAGATTGCGATACATGCCGGCAAAGAAATTATTTAGGCCCGTGGTAAGCCTGCCGCAAACCGCCCGCCTGAACAGAAACGACTCGATAGTCTCGCAGATACGAAGAAACGCATTGCGGTCAATCCTGCCTCCTTCATAAACCGAGTAAAGCAGCATCAGCAAAGGTCTGACCGGTTTCACATAAAGACAGGTAATCCTGCCGAACACTCGGCGCAGCCCCTCGTCTTTTTCCTCGCCAAGGAACAGCCTGGCATATCTCTGCGCATATTCGCGGAGCTCCTTCAGCAGGCCCTCGGTATCTCCATCGTAGTCATCAGCGAAATAGCGTTTGAACTCGTGGTAGGCCTCGTTTTCCTTCGGCATCCTATTGGGAACCTTGAGCCACGGCCAGTACCAGATAAATGCATTGAACTCTTCCTCGCCGCCTTTTCCGAACAAGCGCTCGAGCGGATGCCAGTAACCCTCGTAGAGCTTGGTCTGCTCGTCGTTGGGAAGCGACATAAGAACGTAGTTACGAATGAGGTCAATAGGCGTGAGCGGCTTACCCTTGGAGTTCATGGACTCAAATATGAGCTGGGCATTATCAACGCCAGCGGTGAGCTTAGTGTCGATGACTTGCACGCGGTTTAGCCCCGCCCAAAGCCTTGCAGGGTCGAATGATTTCCCGTGCATCTTCTCGCGGAAGAACGCATGGTTCTCGACGATCCGATCCGATTTTTCATCTGGCACGGGAGACTCAGACACGATGGAGAACAGTGTCTCTTTATCGTCCTGCGAGAGCACCAGCTTGTAGCGCGCCAGACCGTTGTAGTCATCATCGTTAAAGAGGTAGTTCTTCCGCAGCGCTGAAATCTTGAGATCGCCAAGGAAGCCGGCCTTGTCGGGGTTGCTCTCCAAATAGTCAGCCAAAGCTGCAATCATCAACGAAAACGTCGTCATGCGCTGCTGCCCGTCAATCAGAAGCACGCGCGAAATACTCGTGGCAGAGCTCTCGGACTCGGGGATATAAAGCATCGACCCCACGAAGTGCGACACGCCATCACGACCCGCTCGCATAACGTCCTCCCAAAGCACTTCGCACTCTTTTACGCTCCACGAGTAAACTCGCTGGTACACAGGAATGACGAACTGCATCTTCGCCACGCCCATAAGGTCGAGCAGATTCGCTTCGGTTGCTTTCATTTGCGTTTGCTCCCTTTTTCTTGTTTTACGTCACCTACCGTCAGTCCTCCACTGAACGGAGGGCGCTAAAGACAAGAGCATCGAAGCACAGAAGCAACCGGGATGCTCATGTCACTAGATTTTACAACGCTTGTTGCAAACACAATTGAACGTCTGATCGGTTCCGATGGCTCCCCCTATGAGAAGAGGGTGGACGCTAAGGGGCACGTGATCAGCGATAGGTGTATCGCGGATGAGGTGCCGTTTGAGGAGCTGCCCGAGGGGTGGTGCTGGACGAGACTTTCACCCTTTTTCACCAAGATGGGCTCCGGAAGCACACCTGTGGGCGGCCGAAAGGTTTACCAAGACGAAGGCCCAATGCTAATCAGATCCCAGAATGTTCATAACGAGGGGCTCAGGCTTGACGACGTTGCACATTTCTCGCGCTCGTTGTTTAGTAGGCGCGGAAGCCACGTGCTGCCAAATGACATGCTACTCAACATCACGGGGGCATCGATCGGCCGTTGCGCAATCGTCCCCAACGCATTCGGAGATGCCGATGTAAATCAGCATGTGCTAGTTATGAGACCTGTGCTTCAAATCGTCAGCGGATACCTGCACACGGCAATCATTTCACCTCTAGTACAGTCGGAAATAATGGTTGGCCAAGTTGGGGCGACCAAGGAGGGGCTAAGTGCTACCAAGGCAGCGGGCCTGCTTATCCCCCTCCCGCCTCTCGCCGAGCAGCGCCGCATCGTCGAGCGGGTGAACGAGCT
>CAJJZP010000032.1 GCA_905197665.1 uncultured Collinsella sp. | reverse complement strand
AGAAGCCCTCGCCGCACGAAGTGCGCAGCGAGGGCTTCTTGCATGTCCGAGGACGTTTTGGGAGGTAGCCCAAACAGCCCCGGCGATCCTGCGGGAGTTAAACCCCTTTAGAACTTGTTGTGGAAGGTACGTGAAATGACCTCGTCCTGCTGCTCCTTGGTGAGCGTGTGGAAGTTCACGGCGTAGCCGGAAACGCGAATGGTCAGCTGCGGGTACTTCTCGGGGTGAGCCTGAGCGTCGAGCAGCGTCTCACGGTTGAAGACGTTGATGTTCAGGTGGTGGCCACCCTTCTCGGCGTAAGCGTCGAGCATGTGGACCAGGTTATCGGCCTGAGTCTCGGAAACTTCAGAAACCTTCATAATGTGTCTCCTTCGATCGATAGGCGCCGGCCGAAACCGGCGCACTAATCAGTAATCGTTATTGTTAGTATAGCACTAACAATAGTTACTCGCCCAGCTGATCAAGGTCGATATCGCCAAAGAACACCTGGTCCTCCTTGCCGAGCGCGCCCGGGATGATGGAGAAGGTGTTGGAGATGCCGTCCTGAGCATCGCGGAACGGGAGCTTGGAAACCGAAGACAGCGAAGCGATGGCGCCGTGGCTATCGCGCTTGTGCATGGGGTTAGCACCCGGGGCGAAGGGCTGGCCAGCCTTGCGGCCATCAGGCGTAGAACCGGTCTTCTTGCCGTACACGACGTTGGAGGTGATGGTCAGAACCGAGGTCGTGGGCACGGAGTTGCGGTAGGTGTCGTTCATGCGGATGTACTCCATGAACTGGTGCACAACGTCGTGAGCGATCTGGTCGACGCGGTCGTCGTCGTTACCGTACTTGGGGAACTCGCCCTCGGTCTCGAAGTCGACGATGATGCCGTTCTCGTCGCGGACGGGGTGGACCTTGGCGTACTTGATGGCGGACAGGGAGTCAGCCACGACGGAAAGGCCAGCAATGCCCGTAGCGAACCAGCGGTGCACGTGCTTGTCGTGCAGAGCCATCTGGATGCGCTCGTAGCAATACTTGTCGTGCATGTAGTGGATGATGTTCAGCGAGTTGACGTACACGCCAGCGAGCCACTTCATCATGTCGTTGTACTTGGCCACAACGTCGTCGTAATCGAGCGTATCGCCCTCGACGGCGCGATACTTGGGGCCGACCTGCTTCTTGGAGACCTCGTCAACACCGCCGTTGAGTGCGTACAGCAGGCACTTGGCCAGGTTGGCGCGGGCGCCGAAGAACTGCATCTCCTTGCCGATGCGCATGGAGGACACGCAGCAGGCAATGCCGTAGTCGTCGCCGTGGTAGACGCGCATGAGGTCGTCGTTCTCGTACTGAATCGAGGAGCTGGCGACAGAAGTCTTGGCGCAGAACTTCTTGAAGTTCTCGGGCAGACGGGTCGACCACAGAACGGTCATGTTGGGCTCGGGGCTGGTGCCCATGTTCTCGAGCGTGTGCAGGTAGCGGTAGCTCATCTTGGTAACGAGCGTACGGCCGTCAACACCCATGCCGCCGATGGACTCGGTGACCCACTGCGGATCGCCGGTAAACAGGGCCTGGTACTCGGGGGTACGGGCAAACTTGACCATGCGGAGCTTCATGATGAAGTGATCCACGAACTCCTGGATCTGCTCCTCGGTGAAGGTACCGTTGGCAAGGTCGCGCTCAGCGTAGATGTCGATGAACGTGGAGGTACGGCCGATGGACATAGCGGCGCCGTTCTGCTCCTTGACGGAAGCGAGGTAGGCGAAGTACATCCACTGGATGGCCTCCTGCGTGTTGGTAGCAGGGTTGGAAATGTCGAAACCATAGGTCTCGGCCATCATCTTGAGCTCGCCGAGGGCGCGGATCTGCTCCTGCAGCTCCTCACGATCGCGGATGTTGTCGGCGGTCATGACCGTCGGGGTGGAAGCCTTCTGGGCCTCCTTGTCCTTGATCAGGTAGTCGACACCGTACAGGGCGACACGACGGTAGTCGCCGATGATGCGGCCGCGGCCATAGCCATCGGGCAGACCGGTGATGATGTGGGCCGAACGGCAGGCGCGCATCTCGGGGGTGTAGACATCGAAGACGCCGGCGTTGTGGGTCTTGCGCTCGAAGGTGTAGCGCTCGACAACGTTCTCGTCGATCTTGTAGCCGTGCTGGCTGGCAGCCTGGCAAGCGATGCGGATACCGCCGTTGACGTGCAGCGCGCGCTTGAGCGGCTTGTCAGTCTGGAGACCGACGATGGTCTCCTTCTCGCGGTGGGCGTTATCGATGTAGCCAGCGGGGTGGCTCACGATACCCGTAACGGTCTTGGTGTCCATATCGAGGACACCGCCCTGCTCGCGCTCCTTAAGCAGCAGGTCGAGAACCTCGCCCCACAGCTCCTTGGTACGCTCGGTTGGGCCGGCGAGGAACGACTCGTCGCCCTCGTAGGGGGTGTAGTTCTTCTGGATGAAGTCTCGGACGTCAACTTCTCCCGTCCAGATGCCTTCCTTGAAGCCTTCCCATGCCTCCTGCATTGTGTAACCACGCTCCTAGTTACGTGTAATGCGGCGCTCTCTCACACCGCTGCTTATTGAATTCTTGAATGTTCGGCTTGCACTACCGGCTTCTTCCGTTCTTCACCACACGTTGGTGCAGGGAAAACGTTTGTCCACCTTGGAACTACAACCCAAAACCCAAGATTTCACCCGTTTGAGAAGGATAACATAGCGACCCTCTCCATCTGGGCTGTTATATGTTTCTTTTTTTATATCATAAAGGCGTTTTTTACAAACCCGCAGGAAATGCGAGCGCGAACAACTACCGTTCACCGATTTGTTTGGTATTTTTCCTTGCCTTTGTACGACGTTCACTCTAGCTGTTATGCCAGCTTTAGCAGGGTAAAGTGTTCCAGAGACCCTACAGAAACTGCAGGGCGGCCACGGGATCCCCCGTGGCCGCCCTGTGGCGTGACTAGTTTTTAGCTTTGATTGCCGCTTGGCATTAGGCGGCTGAGGCGGCCTTGTCGGTCGTTGCCTTGCTGTTGCTCTGCTGGCCCTCAAAATGCTTGTAGCACCAGCTGGTGACCAGCGGGGTCAAAATAGCAGTCACGATTGCACAGGCAGCAACCTGTGCCGTGGCCGTCGCGAGCACCACACCGCCGTACAAGGCCTCGTTGACGCTTGCCATGGCAGCAGGCGTGGCCACATTGGCTCCGGCGCAGCTCGAAATGGCCGCACCTGCGACACCCGTACCGCCTGTGAGCTTATCGACCGCGATAACGGGAATTGCAAAGACCACCGAGCAGATCACGCCGAGCAGAATACCGGGAAGACCACCATTAATGAGCTGGCCAAAGGTCATGGTCGAGCCCATGGCAAAGAAGACGAGCACGATGATGGCGGAAAGTGCCGGTGCCATCATCTTCTTAAAGCTGGGGAAGAGGTTACCCAGAATAATGCCGACGACGATCGGCAGGATGGCGCCCACGAGCGACCAGCCGATCGGAGCCTGACCGGCAGCGCCGAGCACGATCATCGTGACCGGAGGGCCGACAACCAGCGTGGTGATGGCGACGGCGCCACGCTCGGCCTCATTGCCCATGGTGCCCATCAGACCAGCGTACATAGCGTTGTTGGCGCCGGTGCAAGCGGCCAGCATCACCATGGCAGAGATGCCAAACAGGTTGTCGTTGAATACATAAAGGATGAGCAGCGACACGGCAACGACCACGATCTGCTTGACGGCGATGATGATGGCGCCGCGGGCAGCGGCGGCAGGAGCGCTCTTAAACGAAATCGTCGTACCGACGATGAGCAAAAAAGCGCCAACAAGCGGCCCTGCGCCCTGCTGGGTCATGCCGAGCGTAAAGCTGCCGAGCGTTTTGAACAGATCGGGGAACAGCGTGTTGAGCAGGCAGCCCAACAAAAGCGGCACCAAAATATTGGCACCCGGGATGGAGGACATCTTAAAGAACGGCTCCTTTGCCGCCGGCGCCTCCACCGCAGTCGATTCACTCATATATATCTCCTTTGGATGCATGCGAATCGTAGCCGCACGCGCCTTTGTCAGAAAGAAGGCGACGGTCCCGAGTCGCAGGAGCCGTCGCCGAATTAACGTCGCGGGGTATTACCCGTCCAGAACGATGCCACCGTCGCAGTCACCGATCTCGCCGTTCACGAAGCTAGCGAGGTCGGAAGCGAAGAAGAGCACCATCTGCGCAGGCTCGCTGGCCTGGGCGGCGCGGCCCAGAGGAATACCGTTGATGATGCGCTGAGAGTTCTCGTCAGAGAGAATCGAGGTCATATCGGTAAGGGTGAGCGACGGGCACACGGCGTTGCAGCGGATGCCAAACTTGCCGCCTTCCTTGGCGACTGCCTTGGTTAGACCGTTAACACCGGCCTTGGAGCTGGCGTAGGCAGCGGTGCCGAGCAGGCCGCCACCGATCTTGCCCGCAACGGAACTCACGTTGACGATAGTGCCGGCATGGGCCGCCTTAAAGTGCGGATACACGGCGTTCATCATAGTGAAGGTACCGTTGAGGTTGATGTCGATGGTGCGACGCCACTCGGTGTCATCGATCTCGTCGAACTTCTTGGTGCTGATGACGCCAGCGCAGTTGATCAGGATGTCGGTTTGCGGCAGGTCCGTAAAAATCTGCTCGACGGTCTCACGCGCCTTAGGCGCATCGGCAACATCGAGCTGATAGAACTTGTTGCCCTCGCCAAGCTCGGCCACAGCGGCCTCGCCCTTGGCAGCGTTCCTTGCGATGAGCGCGACGTGTCCGCCGCCCGCGACGATGCCCTTGGCGATCTCGAGGCCAATGCCCTGAGTGCCACCCGTGACAATCGCGGTCTTGCCCGTGAAGTCAAATGCCATGACTCCATCCCCCTTTATATAAGGTGTCTCCTTGCGGGAAGTTGGAGCATCGCACGTGGCGATAAATGAGTCCCAGTCGTCATGGTGGTGACAACCCCTCGCCTAACCGCGGGCATAATAGTTCTTTGAAACGCTTCAGCAATTGAATTTTTTAACTCTTTATGCGCTCTTTATATTGCCCACTGCATGAGGCCCGAATATGCGGGTATCATCTTTCACCGAAAATGGTTTCTAGTGTTAGGGGTTTTCGGTGGAAGATACCGATTTCCATGAGCTTGGGCGTCAGCTCTTAACTGAGTTTGGCAGCATGCATCATCGCATTTCACGCTCTGCGGACAAAGCTCTCGGCGGCGAGATGGCTGTCATGCGCGCCCTCATGCTCGCTGGCGGTTCGCTCACGCCGAGCGAACTCGCAAATCGCGCCTGGGTCTCGAGTGCCCGCATCGCCAATATCTTACGCACTCTCGAAGCCAAGGGCTGGGTCGAGCGCGAGCACTCAAAGACCGACCGTCGTCGTGTACACGTCACGATGACCGATAAGGGATTCCAGACTCTTGAAATCAAACGTCGGGAATTCGAGGAGCGCACCGCGGCCTTCCTCGAGCAGCTCGGCGAAACGGATACCCAAGAGATGGTGCGCCTTCTAAGGCGTGCCAACGAAATTATCGACCGCAACCAAGAAAGGAGAGATGCCGAGTGAGGATTCTCAAGCTCTTTAAAAAACATGTCCTGGCGCTGCTCACGGCTATCGTACTTATCGTAATCAGTTGCAATGCCGACCTAGCGCTGCCTACGTATATGAGTGACATCGTCGATGTGGGCGTGCAGCAAGGCGGCATCGCCTCACCCGTGCCCGACACCATTCGCGCCGAATCGCTCGATGACCTCAAGCTCTTTATGGGCGCCAAGGACGCCAAAGCTGTGGATGCCGTGTTTAGCAAGGCGGACAACAACGGCATTCGAACGTACAAGGGCACCGAGGAGGAGCGCGCCGACGGCGGCAAGATTGCCGACATCATGAGCCTGCCCGAGACCGTCGTCCTTTCGCTCAACCAGGGCATCGACGCCAGCTCCATGGGCGACATGATGGGCACGTCCAGCGAAAAAGACAACAGCGCCGCCCAGGACATGCCCACCCCCGAGCAGATGGCGGCGATGACGCCCGAGCAGCTCGCCGAGATGCAGCAGAAGGCCGCAGCGGCACAGAACATGCAAAAGCAGATTGATGCCGACGGCGGCAAGATCACCATGAAGAGCCTGCGTCTGGGCGTTGAAGGTGGCTTGATCGACCAGGGCAAGCTCGTCGAAGGCGCCAACGAAATGGCGGACAAAATGGGCTCCATGTCGGGCTCTATCGTCACGCAGCGCGCCGTGACCTACGTGCAGGACGAGTACAAGGCGCAGGGCATCGACCCCGCCGACGTGCAGAACGCCTACCTGAGCCGCATGGCGACCACGATGTTTGGCCTGTGCCTGATCTCGCTGGTCGCCACCATCCTGACCGGCGCTGTGGCGTCGCGCACCGCCTGCTCCATCGCCCGCGACCTGCGCCGCGAGACCTTCAACAAGGTCATGCACTTCTCGCCGGCCGAGGTGGGCAAGTTTAGCCAGGCCTCGCTCATCACCCGCTGCACCAACGACATTCAGCAGATCCAGATGGCAGCGACTCTGTTCATTCGCATGTGCCTCATGGCGCCTGTCATGGGTATCGTCGCGGTCATGCGCGTCCTGGCCAACCACACCGGCCTGGAGTGGACCATCGCCGTGGCCATCATCGCGGTCTCGGCCGTCGTCGGCGTGCTCATGGGCCTTACCATGCCCAAGTTCAAAAAGATGCAGAGCTTTGTGGACCGCGTGAACCTCACCGCCCGCGAGCTGCTCGACGGCCTTATGCCCATCCGCTCGTTCAACCGCGAGGAGCATGAGCTCGAGCGTTTTGACAAGGCATCGCTCGACCTGATGACCACACAGCTCTACACCAACCGAGCTATGAGCTTTATGATGCCGCTCATGATGCTCGTCATGAACTGCATCACCGTGCTTATCGTCTGGTTTGGCGCGCAGGGTGTGTCCGACGGCGTGATGCAGGTCGGCAACATGATGGCGTTTATCTCCTATACCATGCAGATCGTCATGGCGTTTATGATCCTCACCATGGTTTCGGTTATCCTGCCCCGTGCCGAGGTCGCAGCTGAGCGCGTGGAAGAGGTCATCACTTGCCCTACGAGCATCAACGACCCTGCCTCGCCCAAACTGCCCGCGGCCAGCGCGCCGCACGGCGAGCTGTGCTTCCGCGACGTGAGCTTCCAATACCCCGACGCCCGCGCCGATGTCATCAGCGGCGTGAACTTCACCACGCACGCCGGTCAGATGCTCGGCATCATTGGCTCCACGGGCTCGGGCAAGTCCACGCTCGTGCAGCTGATTCCGCGCCTGTACGACGTCACGGGCGGCAGCATTTCGCTCGACGGCATCGACGTGCGCGACATGACCCTTTCCGAGCTGCGCCGCCGCATTGGTTACATCCCGCAGCAGGGTCGTCTGTTCTCGGGCACCGTTGAGAGCAACCTCAAGTTTGCCGGCAACATGGTGAGCGACGAGGACATGCACCGGGCCGCGCGCATCGCCCAAGCCGAGGACTTTATCGCCGAGCGCGAGGGCGGCTACGACTCCCCCATCAGCCAGGGCGGATCCAATGTCTCGGGCGGCCAGCGCCAGCGTCTGGCCATCGCCCGCGCCCTGGCCAAAAAGCCCGAGGTCGTGGTGTTCGATGACTCGTTTAGCGCCCTCGACTACAAAACAGACGCGCGCCTGCGCGAGGAGCTTGCCAAAAACGTTACCGACGCCGCGCTCGTGGTCGTGGCCCAGCGCATCGCGACCATCATGCACGCCGACCAGATCATCGTGCTCGACGACGGCCACGTGGTGGGCACCGGTACGCACGAGGAGCTGCTGCACAGCTGCCCAGCGTACCTGGAGATCGCACAGTCGCAGCTTTCCGCCGAGGAGCTGGGGCTCACCCAAGAAGAAATTGAAGCCGTCATGGAAGGAGGCGAGCGCTAATGGCAGACAAGACCAAGACTCAGATTCCCAAGCCCACCCGCCGGCGCGGTCCCATGGGCCGCATGGGTGGCATGGGCCGCGGCGAAAAGGCCAAGGACTTTAAGGGTACCATGAGGCAGTTGCTCGGCTATATCGGTCAACACAAGGTTGCCGTGTTTGCCGCCGTCGCCTTTGCCGTGTGCTCGGTCATCTTTAACATTGTGGGACCCAAGGTGCTCGGCCAGGTTACGACCAAACTGTTCGAAGGCCTGGTCTCCAAGGTCAACGGTACCGGCGATGTCGACTTTGCCTGGATCGCCAAGACGCTCGGCTTTTTGCTCTGCCTGTATCTGGCAAGCTCTGTCTGCAGCCTCATCCAAGGCTGGCTTATGACCGGCGTCACGCAAAAGATTTGTTACCGTATGCGCAAGGAAATCGCCGCCAAGATCGCCGTCGTGCCGATGAGCTACTTCAACGGCCACAGCAAGGGCGACGTGCTCAGCCGCATCACCAACGACGTCGATACGCTGGGTCAGAGCCTCAACCAGTCCGTGACGCAGCTCATCACGTCAGTGACGCAGATTATCGGCGTGCTCGTCATGATGCTATCGATCAGCCTGCCACTTACCGGCGTCACCGTGCTCACGCTGCCGGCAGCCGCGATTATCCTAACCGTAATGATTCACTTCTCGCAGCCGTACTTCCGCGAGCAGCAGCAGGTCCTGGGCACCGTCAACGGCATTATCGAGGAGGACTTTGCCGGCCAGAACGTCATTCAGGTGTTCGACCGCGCCGAGGCCTCGATCGAGGAGTTCGACCGTCAAAACGACCGCCTCTTTATTAGTGGCTGGCGCTCGCAGTTCCTGTCGGGCCTGATGATGCCGCTTATGAGCTTGGTGGGCAACATGGGCTACGTGGGCGTCGTCGTGGTGGGCGCGCAGCTCGCGCTGACCGGCAATGCCACGCCTGGCGATATTCAGAGCTTTATCCAGTACGTTCGCAACTTTACGCAGCCCGTGCAGCAGCTGGGCAACGTGAGCAACACGATGCAGTCGATGGCCGCCGCCACCGAGCGTGTCTTTGAGTTCTTGGCCGCGCCCGAGGAGGAGCAGAAGGCCGACGCGCAGATCCCCGAGAAGCGTCCCGGCCACGTGGAGTTCGACCATGTCAAGTTTGGCTACACGCCCGACAAGACCATCATCCACGACTTTAGCTGCGAGGCGCAGCCCGGCCAAACCATTGCCATCGTCGGCCCCACCGGCGCCGGCAAGACCACGCTCATTAAGCTGCTGCAGCGCTTTTACGACGTGGACGGCGGTTCGCTGCGCGTCGAAGGCGTCGACGTGCGCGACTGGGACCGCGCGGCGCTGCGCGGCGAGTTTGCCATGGTGCTGCAGGACACCTGGCTGTTTAACGGCACCATCCGCGAGAACATCCGCTACGGACGCCCCGATGCGACCGACGCCGAGGTCGAGGCCGCCGCACGCGCCGCACGCTGCGACCACTTTATCCATACGCTCGCCGGCGGCTACGACTTTATGATCAATGAGGAGGGCACCAACCTCTCACAGGGCCAGCGCCAACTCGTGACCATCGCCCGCGCCATTTTGGCCGACCGCCCGGCGCTGATTCTAGACGAGGCGACTTCCAACGTGGACACCCGCACCGAGGAGCTCATTCAGCGCGCCATGGATGCGCTGATGCAGGGCCGCACGAGCTTCATCGTGGCCCACCGCCTGTCCACCATCCGCGA
>CAJJZP010000031.1 GCA_905197665.1 uncultured Collinsella sp. | reverse complement strand
CCTGCTCACGACGGAGGCCACATTAAGTGGCCTCCTGTTCGTGCGGAACTCGCGACAAATTAAACTCCGCGCCGGGCGCCACCCAGCCGGGAGACAACGTGCTCGGAACCTTAAATAGCCTCCTCTCCAAACGGGCACGTTGAATGCACGGTACAATTGCTTCGGACTTTTCTTTTATTTAATAGTGGGGTTAATTCATGGCAGAATCTCGTGCGGAGCGTAAGGCTCGTCGTGCTTTGATCGAGGCGGCTGAGGGGTCGGGGGAGAAAAAATCTTTTAAGAAATCCAAGACGTCTCAGGATGCAAAGGGTAAGTCGTCCAAGGGCAAAGCTAAGTCCAAGCGTTCTGACTCTCGCCGGGACGAGAATAAGGCACCTCAGACTCGCTCCAAGCGTCCGCGTAACGATTCGGTTCCGTCTGCGCGTAAGGCTGTGGACCCCAAGTCTCCCTGTTCGATCATGAAAGCTTGCGGTGGGTGCACGGCGCTCAATCGTCCTTATAAGAAGCAGCTCGCCGCCAAGCAGGCTGCCATGGAGGAGCTTTTTGCTTCGCTTTGTGAGCGTGAGGGCATTGCTGTAGATCCTATTCGTGGCATGGGTGTCACCCTGGGCGACCCGGGTAAATATCCTGCACCGCGTGGCTTTCGTCATAAGGCTGCCACTCCCTTTGCTCCCGGTAAGGAGGGCGCTGTCCGTTGCGGTTTCTTTGAGCGTGGCACGCACAAGATCGTTGCCGTACCCGAGTGTCCTGTCGAGGCGCCAGGTGCCCGTCAGATTCTCAATGGCATCGCGCGCGAAGCTGAGCGGCTGCATATTCCCGCCTTTAATGAGGACAAGCATCTTGGTTTGCTTCGCTATGCCGTCGTCCGCTGCGGTTGGCGTACCGACCAGGTCATGGTTACGCTCGTGACCGCCCAGCGTGACTTACCGCATGCACAGGAGTTCTTTGAGGCCGTCGCGGCACTCGATCCGCATATCGTCACCGTTGCCCAAAATATCAATGGCCGTCCCGGTAACGCCATCTTGGGTGAGGAGACTCGTATCGTCTATGGCGCCGAGTGCATGCGCGACCAGCTGCTCGGTTGCGAATTCGATATCTCCCCTACCGCGTTCTATCAGACCAATCCGCAGCAGACCGAGCTGCTCTATCAGCTCGCGATTGACGGCATGGACCTGCAGCAGGGCAACATTCTTATGGACGCTTACTGCGGCAGCGGCACCATCGGTCTGTGCGCCGCGAAGGATGCCCAGGACAGAGATGTCGGCATTATGCTGCTCGGCGTGGAGCGCAACCCGGCGGGCATTGCCGACGCACGTCGCAATGCCGAGCTCAACGGCCTCACCCGCAGCGCTTGGTTTATGGCCGACGACGCCACCGATTACATCCTGGACGCCGCCGATAACAACGAGCGCGTTGACGTTCTCTCCATCGACCCGCCGCGCGCCGGCTCCACCCCCGAGTTCCTCGAGGCCGCCTGCGCGCTCAAACCGCGCCGCATCACCTATATCAGCTGCAACCCCGTGACCCAAGAGCGCGACCTGCACCAGCTCCTCGACGGAGGCTATCGCCTGCTCAAGATCACGCCAGTCGACATGTTCCCCCATACCGACCACACCGAGACCGTCGCGGTCCTCGAGCGCCGCTAACCCACCCCAGTAGATTTTTGGGACATGCCTTAAAATCTACCGGCACAAGAAAGGGGGCGGCCCGTCTGGACCGCCCCCTTTCGTTGGATATATGAGCCCGTTACATGCTCTTGCGCAGGTCACACACGCCGGCTGCCGCCATCTCGCGCAGCAGCGTCTCGCGGTCGCGCGTCACGATCAGATCCAGCGGGAAGTGAATCTCATCGAGCATCTTGCGCGCCTGGTCGAGCTTGCCAATTGCCATACCAATGTGCGCGTCGGTCGAGACGCCAATCCCCACGCCCAGTTCGGCGCAGCGCTCGGCAATCTTGCGACAAGCGCCCCAATGCTCGGCATCGGTACCATGCTCAAGACTATGGTTGTTAATCTCGATAATCTTGTGCTTGGCCTTTGCCGCCAACAACACCTCATCGATATCAAAGGAAACACCCGAGCGACCCGTGTGACCCAGCATAAACACTTTGGGGTGCTCCAGAGCATTGATATACATCTCGGTCGTCTGGGCGAGCGTCGCGTCTTCAGCGAGCTGCGGATTATGCACACTCGCAACCAAATAATCCAAATTGCGCGCAACCAAATCGAACAGTGAATGCTCACGACTATACGAATCGCCGGCGATATCGAGCGAAACGGGAATGTCCTCGCCAAACAAGCTGCCGTCCAGCGAAACGATATCGGCCTCGGCGCCGCGAAGCACCAGTACGCCGCTCCAAATGCGCGGCCAGATATCCTGGTTAATAAAGAACTGGTAACTGCGCAGGTCATTGGGGCAAGGTGAAACCATAGAGCTCAGATGGTCGGCAGATCCGAGCACCTGCAGGCCACGCTCTGCCGCCCAGTACACATTCTCCTCAATGGTCGAATATGCATGCGCAGAGAACATCGTATGAGTATGGATATCACAGGAAAGCAGGTAGGGCATCGGATCTCCTTATCCGGCATGGCCGTCGCGTATATTCATTGTACGCATAGCCTTCGATAGTCGTAAAACCGCTCCATCCCAACGACACAACGTACATGACAACGGGGTCCGGCTTAACACCAAACCCCGTTTCACGTAAAACATTACAGGCAGAGCGCTTTGCTTTTAACGATACTCGTCTGCCAGCTGCTTCCAGGCAGGTAGCGAATTGATAATCGTCTCGTAACTCACGCAATAGCCAAGGCGGAACCAGCCCGACATGCCAAAGCTATCCGAAGGCACCGCGAGCAGCTCATACTTCTTCGCGCGCTCGCAAAAAGCGTTTGCATCGGGCTCCAGCGCCTTCACCCACAGGTAGAACGCGCCATCCGGCTCAACATAGGTGTAGCCGTACTCCGCCAGCGCATCGGTAAGCGCGGTGCGGTTGCGAGCATAGGCCTCGACATCACTCGGCTCATCGATGCAATCGATGATCACGCGCTGGAAGAGCGCCGGTGCACACACGAAGCCCAGCGTACGGGCGGCACCGGCAACGGCGGGCATTAGACGAGCTGCCTGAGGATTCGTATTGGGAACCAGGATCCACCCGACGCGCTCGCCCGGTAGCGAAAGCGACTTGGAATACGAGTAGCACACGATGGTGTGCTCGTAGATCGAAGGCACCCAAGGCACCTCGGCGCCATAGACAATCTCGCGATACGGCTCATCAGAGATGAGCATAATCGGATTCTCGGGATCGCGCTGAGCGTTGGCCTCGCGCAGAACATTGGCCAGTCGCGTCAGCGTGTCGCGTGTATATACGGCACCGGTCGGATTGTTGGGCGAGTCGATGATGACGGCAGCCGTCTTATCAGTAATCGCCTTGAGCACGTTACTCACGCTCAGCTGGAACGTATCTTCATCGGCGAGCGCCTCAACACACGTACAGCCGGCCTTCTCAATCCAAACGCGATACTCCGGAAAGTATGGGGCGATAACAATAACCTCGTCGCCCGGGTTCGTAACGGCGTTGAGCGTGCAGGTGAGCGAAGCCGCGGCACCCACCGTCATAAAGACGTCCTTACCCTCATAGTTCGTTCCAAAGCGGCGGTTAAGCGATTCGGCGACGGCTGCTCGACATTGCGGCAGGCCCGGAGCGGGGGTGTAGCCGTGCAACTGGTCGCTCGGCAGCCCCAAGGCCTTCTTAATGGACTCCGCCACGGCAGCTGGCGCCGGAACACTCGGGTTGCCCAGCGAAAAATCGAATACGTTCTCCGCACCGATCTGCGCCTTGCGCTCAAGACCATAGCTAAAGATCTCGCGGATGATGGAGCTTTCCGCACCGCGAGCATACATAGTTTCGTTGATCATCTGTTCCCCTTTCGCATAGGCGCTATTGTACGCTTTAGTCGGGCAAAGTGCCGCAGTAATGTTAATTGGGGACAGACTTAAATGCGTGAAAACGCTCATTTAAGTCTGTCCCCAATCAACAGATGCAAAAAGCCTCCGCAGGTTTCCCCGCGGAGGCTTTCGCCACAAAGACTATTTGTCGGTGTCGGCATCGGCATCGACATCGACGACGGCATGGTCATCGCCGGCATCATCGGATGCGGCTTCGGCATCCTCCTGCATGGCCGCCTGCGCAAAGGCCGCAGCATCAGCCGCCAGCTCCTCCTCGCTCATGCGAGGCGAGCGCTTCTTGGTCGGCATGCCGGCCGCCTTGGCGTTGCGCTCCTCCTTGGCCGCCAGGATATCGCCCTCGCGCTCAAGGTAAGCATCCCACTCGTTGTCGAGCAGGGCGTTCACGGCGTCGCCTTCGACGGTCTCGCGCTCAAGCAGCACCTTCGCCATCAGATCGAGCTGATCGCGACGGGCATCCAAAATCTCGACCGCACGGCGATGGGCTTCGCGCATGATGCGCTGAACCTCGATATCGATGCGGCGCGCCGTCTCCTCGGAGTAATCCTGGTGATCGGCGTAGTCGCGACCCAGGAACACCTGATGTTGCGCCTCGCCAAAGACCTGCGTGCCCAGCTCCTCGCTCATGCCCAAGCGCGTGACCATCTCGCGCGCCATCTTAGTCGCGCGCTCCAGATCGTTGCTCGCGCCCGACGTGATGTCGTCGCACATGAGCTCCTCGGCAACGCGACCGCCCAAGAACACGGCGAGCTCGTCGAGCATCTCGTTCTTGGTCTTGAGGAAGTGATCCTCCTGCGGAAGCTGCAGTGTGTAGCCCAGGGCCTGACCGCGGCTGACGATCGAGATCTTATGAACCGGATCGGAATGCTCCAAGATGTGGCCCACCAGGGCGTGGCCGCTCTCATGGTAGGCAATCGTGGTGCGCTCGGCTTCGGTCATCACGCGACCCTTGCGTTGCGGACCAGCAATCACGCGCTCCATCGATTCCTCGACCTCGTCCATCGAGATCACAGAACGATGACGGCGGGCAGCCAACAGTGCAGACTCGTTGAGCAGATTTGCCAGATCGGCGCCGGTAAAGCCAACGGTCATCTGGGCGAGCTTCTCAAACTTAACGTCCTCGTCCATCGGCTTGTTCTCGGCATGCACGCGCAAGATCTGCTCGCGGCCCTTCACGTCCGGACGGTCGACCGTAACTTGACGGTCAAAACGGCCGGGACGCAGCAATGCCGGGTCCAGAATATCGGGGCGGTTAGTTGCGGCGATCAGGATGACCGACTCGCTCTCCTCAAAACCGTCCATCTCGACCAGCAGCTGGTTGAGCGTCTGCTCGCGCTCGTCGTGACCGCCGCCCAGACCAGCTCCGCGCTGACGTCCCACGGCATCGATCTCATCGATGAAGATGATCGACGGGGCCTGGAACTTGGCCTCCTTAAAGAGGTCACGCACACGGCTGGCGCCGACACCCACGAACATCTCGACAAAGTCGGAACCCGAGATGCTAAAGAACGGCACGCCCGCCTCGCCGGCAACGGCCTTGGCCAGCAGCGTTTTACCGGTGCCCGGAGGGCCAACCAGCAACACGCCACGCGGGATCTTGGCGCCCAGCTTGCGATAGCGATCCGGATCGCTCAAAAAGTCACGGATCTCCTCGAGCTCCTCGACTGCCTCGTCCACGCCGGCAACGTCTTCAAACTTGACCTTGGGGCGTGTGGCCTCGTTGGTCTTGGCGTTGGTCTTGCCAAACTGCATGTTCCTGTTGTTGGCGCCCATCATCTGGCGCATAAAGTAGAACATGATGGCGATAAGGGCGATCGTCGGAAGCACACTCATCGCCAAGTCGCCCCAAAAATCGGGATCGTTGGTGTTGACGATGTACTTGGTATCGGGGTGCTCCGCCATGAGCTCGGCAAGCGAATCGGAGCCGACATAGGTCGAGGAGAAGCTCTTGAGCTCGCTCGTATCGCCCTTGTCCTTCTTCGTCTTCCAGTAATGACCCGTCACGCTTCCGTCTTGAACCGTATAGGTCAGATCCTCGACGCGATCCTGCTTGATGGCGCTGACCATCTCGCTCGTCGCGAGCTTAACGGTATTGCTGGAGCTGGCAAAGCCGGAGCCCATATTAAAGAAGGCATAGCCCAGAAGCGCGCAAGCCAAAAGAAAATACAGCCAGCCCGTACGCGTGGGCTTCTTGCCTCCGGGCATCCCCGGGATCTTTGGGTCCCGGGGAGTCTGGGAATTGTTGTCGTTACGGTCGTCGGGCATCTTACGAATAAACCTCCGGTTTCAAAATGCCCAGATACGGAAGGTTGCGATAGCGCTCGGCATAGTCGAGGCCGTAGCCCACCACAAAGGCATCGGGGCAATGGGTTCCAACATACTTGGGCGTGATGGCCGAGACGCGGCCCTCAACGTCCTTCCACAGGAAGGCAGCGACCTCCAGAGAAGCGGGCTTGCGGCTCTCGAGGTTCTTCATCAGATACTTGAGCGTCAGGCCCGAGTCCAGAATGTCCTCGACGATCAGCACGTCGCGACCGCGGATGTCGATATCCAGGTCCTTAATGATACGCACGATACCCGAGGACTTCACACCGTCGCCGTAGCTCGAAACAGCCATGAAATCGATGTTGGTCGGCAGCTCGATCTTACGCATCAGGTCGCCCATAAAGACCACGGCGCCGCGCAGGACCGCAATCAGCACCAGATCCTTACCCGCGTAGTCGCGAGTAATCTGCTCGCCTAGGCGAGAGACGATACCGTCGATATCCTCCTGCGTGAACAGAACCTTCTCGATATCCGGATGTTGAGAAGCCATGACAACCCTTTCTTGTGCTTATCGCCCACACACCGCCGTATGGACGCGAACTTCACATTCTAGCAGCGCACGGGGTAAATTTACCAGCCCGTGCGCCATCAGCGCGGGAATACCGTCAACGTCGCACAGAATAGCAGGCGTGGGACGCTATTCCGCATCGACCACGCGGAGCAGATATGCCACGCGCGTTGCGGCCGTGCACTTAAAACGCTCGTCCGCGCGAACTCCGGCGACCCACACCACGGCACCCCCCGGCGCCGTCCTCACCATGGGCACGCCGGCGCGCTCGGAAACGGGAATGCGAGCCTCACCTAGCAAGTCGGATACTTTCTTGCTTCGACCACTCATCCCTAACGGGCACATCACGTCTCCCGGTGCGGGACCGTCCACCCACAGGCGCGCCAATCGTGCCTCGGTGGGAATCTCCCCGCGCGAGCCGGCTAACATCCGCTCGCTATCGCGGTCGGCAAACCCCAGGGCCGCCGCATCCACCAAGGCCGCAACCTTTCCGGCAGCAGCAAGCTCGCGGGCACGGTGCACGATATCGCACCCCGGCTCCACAGCCATCGGCTCCGCTGTCAGCATATGCCCCGCCCCCAGTGGCAGACGACCGGGAACGGAGATCCAATCGGCCACTAAACCCTCGCGCGCCGCCGGGGCCTTGAACGCCAGCATGCCAAACTCAATGCGTGCGTCAATCCCCGCCGGAAGCGTGACCGAGCCGGCGCCCTCGGCAACGCAGGAAAGGACTCGCTCCACATGTCGCATCTCTGGACGAGCGTCCGGATCGATGCGCTTAATCGCCAGTCGCACGATGCGCCGCGCGATTACCACCTCGGCCGCAGCAAGGCGCCTGGCATCGAGCACCAGCGCGCCCGCCGCCTCCTTACGCAGGCAGCTTCGAAACGCCTGTGCCGAAAGCTGAGACAAAAACGCATCCTCATCGCCTAAGATCTCGCAGGCGGCGCCAATCGTCTTGCAGACGCTCGCGTTGCGCTGCGCCACCACCGGCATCACTCGATGACGCACGTAGTTTCGCAGATACGAGATATCCTCATTGCTCTCGTCTTCACGCCACGGCTGACCATGTACCTGTAGATAGCCCACGAGCTCGCCATGAGTTAGGTCGAGCAAGGGACGCACCACGATATTCCTCCGGCGAGGAATGCTCGATAGGCCAGCGGGCCCCGAACCCTTAATCGCGTTCATCAAAAACGTTTCCGCGCGATCCGAAGACGTGTGCGCGGTGCAGATACGAGCCGCCGTTCGCGGTGCCCCCGTCTGGGCGCAGAGCTCGCGAACATACCTCCGCGCCGCGGCATAGCGCACCTCGCGGGCCGCGGCCTCAATATTGCCCGACTCCCCATCAAAATAAGCGTGCTCCACGCACAGCGGTAAACCATATTTCACGCAGAGCTCACGCACAAAGGCCTCGTCGCCATCGGACGCCTTGCCGCGCAGATGATGGTTTACATGCAGCACATGCAGGCGCTCGCGAGCAATGGGGGCAACACCGCGTCCGTCTTGGATATCCAGCTTTGATGTGCACGCCATAAGAAGCAGTGCCGTCGAGTCCGCGCCGCCTGATACCATGAGCACGACAGGAGCAGCCTGCTGCCTCGTTCGGGTCTCATCGACTGCCCCGGGCACGGCATGGTGTCCGTAATGCTGTGATACCGTTGGCATTCGCTTCCTCCTCTATTCGTCCGCACCCATTGTATCCTTTGGAATCTTATGTCTCGTCTGCACCTTCATATCCTCGGCAGTGGCTCTAAAGGCAACTGCGCACTCATTGAGGGCCCGCAGGGGCTCATTATGGTCGATGACGGACTGTCTCGCCGCGAGACATTAAAGCGCATGGCAGAACTGGGGCTCTCGACAGACAACGTCTCGGCTCTTCTCATTACTCATGAGCATAGCGATCACATCAAGGGCCTCGATGTCTGGTGCAAGCACTGGCACGGCCCCCTCTTTGCCAGCAGGGGCACGCTTTCGTGCAAAGAAACCCTCGCACATCTACCCGTAGAGGAATTTGACCCCGGCGACACGCTTTCCATTGCCGGCATCCGCGTGCGAACCTACCCAACATCGCATGATGTCATCAATCCTGTCGGTTATCGATTCGACACTCTCGATGACTCCATTGGCTTTGCTACCGACACCGGAGAGCTAACCAAACAAGCTATAGACACCCTCGAAGACTGCCGAGTTCTTGCACTCGAGAGCAACCACGATGTGGCCATGCTGCGCCAAGGGGATTACCCCCGCTTCCTCCAAGAGCGAATTTTATCTGCAAAAGGCCATCTCTCTAACGACCAGGCCGCCGACGCAGCGCGTGGGCTCGTCACCGATCGAACCGAGCAGCTCATCGCCATGCACATCAGCCAGGACAATAATCGTCCAAGCCTAACCGTCAAAAGCTATGCCAAAGCTCTAGCCGCAACTCTGGATGACGAGGTCGGCAGCTCCGCCACCCTTCTCCACGGATCGCGAATACTCTCGATACGCCCCGCCAGCCAGCACCGGCCAGTAACCATTCAATAGACTGTCCTAGGCAGCAAAAGGGGCCGGGAATCGCTTCCCAGCCCCTTTTGCTGCCTTTTAATAGCGCAGAACACCAACGAAGCTAGTCAATGGAGATCTTCGTAACGTTCTTCTTCTCGACGATCTTAGGAACCGTAACGGTGAGGATGCCGTCAGCATACTTAGCAGAGAGACCCTCGCTCGAAGCGTCCTTTAGATATACGCCACGCGTCGCGCTGTACGAGCTAAACTCCTTCTGCAGGTAGTTCTTGCCCTCGTTCTCCTCGTCCTCCACAACGTTCACGCTAATGGACAGACGGCCCTCATTGAGCTCGACATCGATGTCATCCTTGGCGACACCGGTCAGATAGGCCTTGACCTCATAGCCGTCGCCCTTATCCTCAACGTCAACGGGAAACGCCTTGGAAGCAATCGAGTTGTTTGCAAAGTCGGTCATATCATCAAACAGATCGAACAGCGAGCTAGCAGAAGGACGAACGCCAAAAACCGAACGATAAGGAACCATGCTTGCCATGTTTACCACTCCTTTTAGGACTGCCGAGCCATCTTCTAGGTGACTGGGACTTCTTTTGACGCTCTTATATATGCCCACCCAGTGCTTATATATACATCGACTATAAAGTTTTTTGAGTCCAGTACTATAAGCATATCTAAGTGTGAATGACTCAGGTTTTAGTAAGGTTAAGGTTCTTTGAACCAGAGCTTAAATAACGAGTATGTTCGCAGCTACAAATAACAAGGGGCTTACAATGAGCGCGTACACGTTGTTGGTAACGAGCTAAAGGGCATCATGGACGACCAAAACCAGAACAAAATATTTATGCCGACGCAGGGGGAAGATACTTCCACGCAGCCGCCACGGTTCCATCGCCCCCACATCTCGCAAGAGCCCATTAATGATCCGGAGCCCGAGTATGTGACGAGAAATCGATATCAAACACTCGCGGATGCCCAAACGGGACGTAAACATATGGGCGTCGCCTCGGGAGACCCTGTATATCTGAAAGACGCACCATTATCTAAAAACAGCGCAGTTAGTGATGAGCCGATGAAAGCATCTGCCGCTCATCAACAAAGAGGTCCTCGACCAAAGCAAACCTTGACGCATTCGGCTCGCTATCTCGAAACGCCAAAACAGGGAAAATCAATCTTTGTTTCATCAAGTAAACGACGCAAGCAGCATCAGCTGACAATCCTGCTTATGATCATTGCGGCCATAGCAGTTGCCCTTGTTATACGATTTATTTTCTTTAAATAAAGGCTCAATACCGAAAACAACAAGATCGTCTGGTGTAATTGAGTCATTTACACCCCGTAAACGCAAAAAAAGGGGGAGGCCGCGAGGCCTCCCCCTTCTTCAAGTCATCAGACGGCTCGGTGCCGTCCACCGGTCAGCGGCGCCCTGGCCTCCCACGGGCTGGCC
>CAJJZP010000030.1 GCA_905197665.1 uncultured Collinsella sp. | reverse complement strand
CCATTCTCCTACTGTATGCCATGCGGACTCCGTTCCGGACCTCAACGGTCCAACTATTTTGTCCGCAGTCCCGACCGCTTTGGATACTGGGACTTTTCCTATAATCTTTCTTGCTTAGATAGCAGGCGAAAGCGAAGGAGCTCCTATGGTCACCAAGGATGATGCGTGTTGGATAATCGGCCTTTCCGCAGGTGCGGGCATTGGCGTATACCTTGATGGCGGCTGGGGCATCGATGCGCTTGTCGGGCGTGAGACCAGGGCTCATAACGACATCGACCTGTTCGTTCAGCGCGGGGATTACCAAAGGTTCGTGGATCTAATTGCTGATGAGGGGTTTTCCGAGGTGGCTGCATCTTTCACCACCGAAGATCACACGGTGTGGCAAGACGAGGCGGGGCGCATCGTCGACCTGCATTGCTTCGATTTCGCCGAGAATGGCGATATTCTGTATCAGGGAGATCGTTTTCCCGGGGAGGTCTTTTCGGGGAGGGGGCGCATCGGCGAGGTGGAGGTGTCGTGCATCGACCCCGAAAGCCAGCTGTTGTTTCACTTGGGCTATCAGCATGACGAGCACGACGCCCACGATGTCATGCTCCTATGCCGTGAGTACGGTTTCGACGTTCCCGAAGAATATCGCTAGCTGTTGCTATTTGCATCGGGGCACGACTTCAGCGCTTGCCGCAGATGCGCTGCGCCAGACCGCCCTGGACATCACGCCACGCCGTATATGGCCCTCCGCGCACGCGAGTCCCATTTCGCCTGCTTGATCCAGTACTCGTAGAACGGATAGGGGGTCACCTTGTACTGGCGCCAGGTCTTCTCGTACGTGCCGCGGGCTGCCTGCCTCACTATGAGCTCGGCGAGCTCGTCCGCGCTCCTGCGGACCTTGAAGCACCATGTCCACTTGAACCAGGCGAGGTAGTTCTCGAGGCGTCTCGTGGAGACACCCCGGAACCTGCCGATGAAGTGCCTCATCTGGGAGTGGAGGCTGTTCACCCTGTTGATGGCGTGCTCCTCCCTCTTGCTGGCGATGTGCGCGCCGACGCCGAGGGCGGGCAGGACGCGGCGGTACACGTGCGCACGGTCCGTCGAGATTATCGCGCCGACCGCGAGCTTGTCGGCGAGCAGCTCCCTGGCTGCCGCTCGTCGAGGCCGCCCCTCCCCGCGATCTCGTAGAAGATGTCGCCGGCGTCGTTGATGCCGGTGAGCACGCATATCTTCTCGTGCCCGTCGGTTCCCTGCGACCTTGTGCGGGGCTTCCTGGGCATGCCGGACTCCGACCTGGAGCGGTTTCCCTTGAAGCTCTCCCTGAAGAAGCACTCGTCGAGCTCGGCCCCGCCGCCGGCCTCCACGCGGAAGGCGGGCATGCGCTTGGCCATGGCCTCGAGCAGCCTGTGGCGCATGAAGAACGCCGTCTTGAGGCACACGCCGCACTTTTCCGCCGACTCGCGCAGCGGGAGCATGTCCACGTGGCACTCCGCGAACCTCATCCAGGCCGACCTGTCGAGCTTGGTGGTGGAGAAGATGCGCATGGTGGCGTCGATGAAGGTCCTGGCGCACCCTCGGCAGAGGAACCGCTGACGGCCGCACCCGTCTCGCCCCCTCTTCACGTAATGCGGGGAGCCGCACCAGGGGCAGGCTCTGTCGGGATCGTCTTCCGCCCCCTCGCTTGCCGCGAGTTCGAAAAGCTCCGCGTCTATCAGCGCCTTGAGCGATCTCAGGGCCCTGCTCTTCTCGGTAGCCGTCATCTGCGGGAGGAACTGCCTCGTCAGCTGGGTGAGCACGTCTTCCATTGCAACCTCCATCTCTCCTGATGATGGAATTGTCGCAACCGGGGCCCCGTCGCGTGTACTGCGTGCAGGACACTTATCCAAAGTGGTCTAACACAACGCTTATGTGGGACTGCATCTCAATGTATGACGTGACACCCACTCAGCGCAAAAAATAAAAGGGCGCCCCGGTCTCCCAGAGCGCCCTTCTTAGAACAAGATTGTTGCGTTGCAGCAAATGCTACTCGGCAGCAGCCTCGGTCTCGACCTCGGCGGTCTCGGCCTCGGCGACCTCAGCGGCCTCCTCGACCTCAGCATCGGCAGCGAGCTCCTCGGCGGTAACGCCGACGAGAACGACAACCTCGGCCTTGATCTCGCGGTACAGCGAGATGGCAACGGTGTGGGCACCGGCAACCTTGATGGGCTTGCCGAGCTCGACGCGCTTGCGGTCGATGTCCATACCGAGCTGATCCTTGATGGCGTCAGCGATCATAGCGGCGGTGACGGAGCCAAAGAGGATGCCCTCGTCGCCGACCTTGACGTCGACGATGACCTGCTTGCCCTCGAGGGCAGCCTTGGTCTCGTTGGCGGTAGCCAGACGGACGGCCTCGCGCTTGGCGATGTTGTTGCGACGCTCGTCAAGCTGCTTGAGGTTGCCCTTGGTGGCGGCAACAGCGAGCTTCTTGGGGAACAGGAAATTCTCAGCGTAACCCTGAGCGACCTCTACGACGTCACCCTCGCCGCCCTTGCCCTTGATCTCATCGAGAAGAATAACCTTCATGATGCGTCTCCCTTCTTAGCCGCGGTCGCGGTTGCCACGAGAGGAAACCACGGGGACGGTGTACGGCAGGAGAGCCATCTCGCGGGCACGCTTGATGGCGTTGGCGATGTCATGCTGATGCTGCGTGCAAGCGCCAGTGACGCGACGGGGCTTGATCTTGCCACGGTCGGTCATGTACTTACGGAGAAGCTGAGTGTCCTTATAGTCGATGAACTCAGTGTTCTCCTTGCAGAACTGGCAGTACTTACGACGCGGCTGACGTGCAGAAAAATCATTAGCCATGTCAAAATACCTTTCATTTGGCAACTTCGGCGAACCGAAGCCGCCTCTCACTCAAAAATAGGTGAACAACCCTTAAAACGGGATGTCCTCATCGTAGACGTCGACCGCGGGCGGCGTAGCCACCGGTGCGGCAGGACGTGCTGCGGGCGCGGGAGCTGCGGGGGCGTAACCGCCCTGATCGTAGCCACCCTGGCCACCACGGGAGCTCATAAACTCGATCTCATCGACGATGACCTCAAGCTTGCTCCTGCGCTGACCGTCGCGCTCCCAAGAGCTGTAGCGCAGCTTGCCCTCGATCGCGACCTTGTTTCCCTTTGCCAGGAAACGGCTCACGGCCTCGGCGCGGGTGCCGAACATAGTGCAGTCGACAAAGTTGGGATAGTCCTCCCACTCGCCAGTCTGCGCATTGCGGCGGCGATCGTTTACGGCGACGCCAAAGGACAGAACCTGGGTTCCGCCGGCAGTGGCGCGCAGCTCGGGATCGCGGGTGAGGTTACCGGTGATGTTCACTCGATTGATGCTCATAACTCACTACTTCCTCTTGGGGCACAAGCCCAGTCCAAAACGACAGTCTTACTCCTGGTCGTCGCGACGGACGATCATGTGGCGGACCACAGCGTCGGTGATGCGCAGGACGCGATCAAGCTCGGCGATCTGGGTAGGATCTGCGTGGAAGTTGATGAGGGTGTAGTCACCATCGGTGAGGTCGTTGATCTCGTAGGCGAGCTTGCGCTTGCCCCACTCGTCAACGGAGTCGACCTTGCCAGCGCCCTCAGCGATCGTGGTATCGATACGCTTCATAACAGCGAGACGAGTCTCGGGGTCGAGCGACGGGTCAACAAAGAACAGCAGTTCATAAGCCTTCATATTGTCACCTCCTCTGGGCAAATGTGGCTTCAGGTCGTGAAGGTGCGCCTGAAGCAGGAAAAGACTTGGTAATAATATCTTTCAACCTCCTAGGCTGCAAGAATATGCAGCTACAACCTCATGACCTCCACATATGCCCATACTCACACGACGTTTCATGCGCATTCCAACCAAATGCTGACCAAAAGCTTGACGGATCTGTTGACAAGATACGGTGCCGTGGGGACAAGCTGAGCCAAGCCGCAGGTCAACGGGCACAAGGCTGTGGTCGCAAAATGCATACCAGTGGCCCACAGCACCACCCAAAGATTTTTAAATTCATTGCCAAGTCGCTTATGAATACCCTTTTTTTGAACAATTGAGTTGATCAACCACGCTGGTCGGAAGCCGTTTTTTGGCACCTCAAGCCCCACTGCAGCGCCAAGCACGGCCAAGCGTTTTAAAAAATGCCAACTTTTCTGTTTGCACTTTGCGATTCCTCGTGTATACTGACTTTCGCATTTAACGGAGAGTTGTCCGAGTGGCCGAAGGAGCACGATTGGAAATCGTGTAGGCGTCAAAAGCGTCTCCAGGGTTCAAATCCCTGACTCTCCGCCAGTTAATTCCAAAGCAGGCCTTCGAGCCTGCTTTGTTTTTACCCCACGCGGAGGGGTGGCAGAGTGGTTGAATGCGGCGGTCTCGAAAACCGTTTGGCCTGTATAAGGTCACGAGGGTTCGAATCCCTCCTCCTCCGCCATTTTGGTTGAGAAAGCTCCCGAAAACGGGGGCTTTTTTGTTTAGAGTCCCTTACAAGCAAATACGGCGGAGGAGGAGGGATTCGAACCCGCCAGGGCGCGGAGCGTAAAGAAAACGCACCAGTGGCGCGTTTTTAGCGCAGCGCGGTCGGCGTAAGCCGACCGGATAAATTTTGAGCGCTGCTCAAAATTTAGACATCCCTCCTCTTCAACCCACACCCCCATCACGTTCAATCCCAACCCAACATCCCAAACATGTACATCACCCTCCAAAGATGTCAAAAAATGTCGTTTTTGGAGGGTGGTGTACACGTTTGTATATGACACACGCCGTGCATGAGTCGGCTTACTCGCATTCGGTATATTTCCCCACCTCAACGGACATAAGAGTTGGGTATCGACTCAGAGCGAGAGGTCCCCAATGGATACCCCTGTTCTCATTTCGCATAAAACTGCATGGCTCGTCCATCACGCGCCGCAAGGCCGGGTTCAAGCGGTCGCGCAACACGACTACCAGATAGGCGCAAGAGGTCTCTCCACCCAGCAACGCATCGCGCGCATACGACAGGCCCTCACCGACTGCGGCATTCCGCCCGATATGTTCAAGACTATCGATATCTCCGTAGTGTTTGCTTTCGAGCGAATTCGCACCAACGGCGTCACTTGCCATGTTCTCGGCCAAAGCCTACCCTATGGCCATATTGACGAGCTTACGCCCGGCATCTTTATCACCGACGAAGCCTTCACCTTCGTGCTCGCCGCCGAGTGGATGGATAGAATCGAATACCTCGAGTATGGCTACGAAGTTTGCGGCGACTATCGCATGGGCCTTAATCCCTCTGACCCTTATACCGAGCAACCAGCAACCACCTCCAAGGACGAAATTGTCGAACTGCTCGATCAACACCCTGGCAAACCCGGTGCCACACGCGCGCGACTCGCGCTCAGACATGTCTACGACCACTCGGTCTCGCCTATGGAGGCTGCATCGGCAATCGCACTTTCACTTCCAACAAGCGAAGGCGGCGTTGGCATTCGAGGCATCGAGCTCAACCGACCGCTCGAGATCCCTCAACGTCTTTGGCATTGCACCAAAGCCCGAACACTCAAAATCGATGCCCTCATTACCTATAAGCGCAGAGAGCTCGGCATCGAATATAAGGGTGGCTTTCACGACGAGACTGGCCGTAAGGGAGCAGATGCGGAACGCGAAGCTGTGCTCGCCCAAATGGGTTATCGCATTGTCACACTCACCTCAGCGCAATTTGCCAGTCAACTCGCTTTTCACCGTGCCATGAACAATATCCGCGAAGCACTCGGTATGCCCCGCTGCACGGATGCCGAGTATCAGCGAAAGCAAAACGAACTGCGAAAGGCACTTATCCGCAACTGGAAGGGCACGAAGGACATAAAGACGCCCTCCGAGTAACGTCGCCCGCTCGGCGCGCGCCAAAACATGTACATCATCCGCCAAAAACGACATTTTTCGACATCTTTGGAGGCTGGTATACATGTTTGGAACCTATGACCGCACCCAACCCCTACCGTTTGCCGAGCAATAGGGTCGCAATCGCCGCCAACCATGTACTATGTACGGGCATTGTCCAAACCTGCAACTCAAAGGATTCCATCTTGCCCGTCGTCGCCGCTATGACCGTTACCTCACACGCCACGGATGCCATGGTCGCCATCCCGTTTTGGCTCGAAATGTTCGCCGTCGTCGCGGCTTCAATCTCGGGCGTGTTGGTCGCGCGCGAGCACAAACTCGACCTGGTGGGTGCAGTTGCGCTCGCCGTGGTCTGTGGCTTGGGCGGCGGTCTTTTACGCGACATGACGCTGCAGGTGGGCAACGTCTACATCCTCAACCAACCAATGGCGCTGCCGCTTTCCATTGCCACGGCAGCCATCATCTATATTTTCCCGGCAATCGTCGACAAGCCCGAAAAACTCATTCCCCTGCTCGACATCATCTCGGTCGGCATCTACGCCGCCACTGGAGCAGACAAGGCGCTGGTCTACGGCTTTGCGCCGGCGGTGTGCATCATGATGGGCTTTTTCACCGCGGTGGGCGGTGGCATGTTGCGCGACGGCTTTATGGGCGTGGTTCCGGGCATTTTCCAACGTACTAACTTTTATGCCATCGCCGCCATCGCCGGATCGACAAGCTATGTGTGTCTCGTTATGAGCGGCATCATGAGCAATGTCGCCGCGCTGGTCGTATGCGTTGTCGTGACCATGGGTCTGCGCTGGCTCTCGCTGCGCTTTGACATCAAAAGCCCCACCGAAGAGGACATCGCGCGCTTTTTGCACCGCAAAAAGTAGATTGCGCGGGCTCATCCTTCGAAATACAACCGAGAGGTTCTTTTAGAGCGCCCACGCGTTGGGTACCCTGTTAGATGCATATCGAGCATCTAACGAAGGATTCACTATGCCCCGCAATCAATTCCCGTCGACCCAGCGCTGTAAAGCGTGGGGCCGCATCACCATCCTATTCGCACTCATCGCGCTGGCGATCACCGCGCTTCCCACGGCGTCGTTCGCCGGCACAGACACCGCAGGCAACGTACTTGCGACCGACAATGACGCCAATTCGTCCGGCGTCGAAGGTGACCTGTACTGGGCAGGTCAGGCCCTCAACTTGGACGATGCGTCCATCGGCCGCGACATAATTGCAGCAGGCGAGAGCCTCTCCATCCGCGACTGCACGGTGGGCGGCGCCGTCCGCTTGGCGGCGCGCACCATCGACATTGCCAAGACTACGGTTGATGGCAGCGTGACCGTTGCCGGCCAGCATGTCGTGCTCAATTCCGACAGCACCGCCAACTGTTTCTATGCGATAGGCGAGACGGTTGCCCTGCGCGGCTCTACCAAGTCGGCAGCGCTTGCGGGCGATACGGTGACTATCGATGGCACCGTCGAGGGCGATGTCGAGGTTTGGGCCGATAAGCTCATCCTGGGCAAGAACGCCCACATCACCGGCACCGTGAACGCGCACGTCTCCGAGGACCCCGAGCGCGCCGCGGGAGCCGAGGTCGGTGCGCTCAAGATCGACCGCACCGAGAACGAAGATACTTCCACCGTTAACGATGTCATCGGCGGTATCGTCGCCGCGGCGCTTTCCACCTGCTTTGTCGCCCTACTGCTCGAACTCGTCTTTCCGCGCGCAACCGCCAGCGCCGCCGGCATGCTCCACCAGCGCCCCATGCCCCTGTGGGTGAGCGGTCTTCTGGGCACGATTGCTATCGTCCCCGCCGTCCTACTGCTAATTATCTCTATCGCTGGTCTGTCGCTTGCCGGAGCCCTCATGTGCGGTGTTATTGGCATCGCGTTGGTGTCGAGCGCCTTTGCGGGGTGCGCGATCGCCCGCATGGTCGGACACAACCAGAACCGCTACGCCATGGCAGCCGCGGGCGGCGTGGCCGCGGGCGCGCTTACGGCAATCCCCCTCGTAGGCGATTTCATCAGCGGCGTGGCCTTTGTCTTCACGCTCGGCTATGTTATCCAGATCATCTGGCGCAACGCTCACCTCAAGTCGCAACAGCCGGCTAATACGCCGGAACTCCCCACCGCCTAGCCGCCAACCACCACAAAGGGGACAGGCACCTTTGTGGTGGTGCAAGCGAACCTGTCCCCCTTGCACCAAAAAGGGCGCCGACCATCGCGGTCGACGCCCTTTCTTATTGGCGGTTATAAGCCCCAGCGCTTATTTGTTGACCTGGCCGGCGCGGACGGCAGCCTTCTTGCGGTCGGTGGCATTGAGCAGACGCTTGCGCAGGCGAATATTCTTGGGAGTGATCTCCACCAGCTCGTCATCGGCGATGTACTCCAGCGCCTCCTCCAGCGAGAAGGTGCGGGGCGGCACCAGCTGCACGGAAATATCGGAGGTCGAGGAACGCTGGTTGCCCAGGTTCTTGGTACGGGCGATGTTGACGACCATGTCGCCGGCCTTGCTGCGCTCGCCCACGATCATGCCCTCGTAGCACTCGGTGCCCGGCTCAACAAACAGCTGGCCGCGCTCCTGCAGCGTGCCCAGGGCATAGGCAACGGCCTTCTCGGTGGTCATGGAGATCATGGCACCGTTCTGACGGTTGCCGATCTCGCCGGCGTAGGGACCGTACTCCAGGAAGGTGTGGTAGAACACGCCCTCGCCGTGGGTGACGTTCATGATGCGGTTCTTAAGGCCCATGATGCCACGCGTCGGGATCTTGAACTCAAGGTGCGTCACGATGCCCGAGGTATCCATGCTCGTCATGATGCCGCCGGAGGTGCCGAAGACCTCAACGACCTTGCCCGAGTACTCGTCCGGGCATTCGACGACGGCCTGCTCGACGGGCTCCAGCTTGTTGCCGTTCTCGTCCTTCTTAAACAGAACGCGGGGACGACCGACCTGGAACTCAAAGCCCTCGCGGCGCATGGACTCCATCAGAACGGACAGGTGCAGGATGCCGCGGCCCGAGACCTCGACGCCGCTCTTGTCCTCGAGCTCCTCGATCTTCATGGTCACGTTGTTCTCGGCCTCGTTGAACAGGCGCTCCTTAAGCTGACGGGCGCCCACGATGTCGCCGTCGCGACCGACGAGCGGGGAGGTCGAGGCCTCAAAGACGATAGACAGGGTCGGCGGGTCGATCTCGATGGGTTCGAGCTCGACGGGGTTCTCGGGATCGGTGTAGACATCGCCGATATCGGTGCGGTCGATGCCCACGACGGCGGCGATGTCGCCGGCGCCGACTTCCTGGCACTCGGTACGGCCCAGGTAGTCGAAGGTAAAGAGCTGCTTGACGGTAGCGGTGGCGCTGGAACCGTCGTTCTTAACGACCAGGATCTGGTCGCCCTGGTGGATGGTGCCGGAGTACACGCGACCGATACCGATACGGCCGACAAAGTTGGAGTGGTCGATGGTCACGCACTGCATGGCCAGCGGGGCGTTCTCGTCAACCTCGGGCGCGGGCATGTCGTCGATGATCATATCGAGCAGCGGATACATGTCCATGTTGCCGTCGTTGGGGTCAAGGCGGGCAAAGCCATTCATGGCGCTGGCGTAGACCACGTGCTCCATGGCAAACTCGAGCTGGTCGTCGGTGGCACCCAAGTCGGCCATGAGGTCCAGGCAGTCGTTGTAGGCCTTCTCGGGGTTGGCGCCCGGACGATCGATCTTGTTGATAACGATCATGATCTTAAGGCCGGTGTCGATAGCGTGACGCAGCACGAAGCGGGTCTGGGGCATGGGGCCCTCAAAAGCGTCGACCAGCAGCAGGGCGCCATCGGCCATACGCAGCACGCGCTCGACCTCGCCGCCAAAGTCGGCGTGGCCCGGGGTGTCGATGACGTTGATCTTGACGTCCTTGTACTCGATAGAGATGTTCTTGGCGAGAATCGTGATGCCGCGCTCGCGCTCCTGGTCGTTAGAGTCCAGGACGCGGTCCTCGACCTGCTGGTTGGCACGGAAGGCGTCCGTGGCACGCAGGAGCTTGTCAACCATCGTCGTCTTGCCGTGGTCGACGTGGGCGATGATGGCGATGTTCCTCAGATTGTCTACGCGCATGTAGTTCCCCTATCTTCTATCCATATACAAACGGCACGCGTATGCGACCCACCCAGCAATGCAACGCTCGGCGGGAATATTGAGCCTTTTACCGAAAACTCGTTTATTTTAGCGATTTTAGATGAGAGGGGTTTCCTCACCTGCAGGTTCAGGGTCGCTCCACATAAAACCATCGCCGGCACCCATGCCCTCATACAGCACATATGCCGAAAAACCGCTCTCGAGCGTCGTCTCAAAGAAACTCACGAGCAGAGCGTCGTGGTAGCCGCCGTCAATCTCGACACAGCCGGTATAGGCGATGGCATAGCGGGCGATACGGCCCAGGCCCTCGTCCTTAAGACCCATCTTGTGCTCGGAGATAAAGTTGGTGGCGGCCTCCAGGCATGCCTCCTCGCCATCCTCGTCGAGCGCGGCCAGATAGCGGTTGGAAGCAGCGTCCTCGATCGCCACAACTACGCCCGGATTCTCACCGGCGGCAAGGTCGTCCAAGAACGCACCAATCAGGTCACACACCATGGCGTCGAGCTCGGCGGAGACGTTACCGGCGTCCTGCATATCCTGTGCCATCTCTAGACCTTCCCATCGAATCCGGCGTCGTTACAGTTCTTGTGCCTCGGCAGCGATCTTGGCGGCAGCGTCGCGGGCGCGCACCATATCCATCGCGCGCTTGTCGAGTACCTTGATCTGGTTGGTCAGCATTACCGCATCGACCACACCCCAGATTACCAAGCCTGTTGAAATCGAAAACCCAAGCGCACCAACTGTACCACGAAGACGAGAACAGATTACCGCGACAAGGGCGGAGATGATAACCATCTTGATATAGGAGCCGCGGCGCTCGCGAAGCGTGCGGGCCTGCGTCACATAGGCGATGCGAGCCGCCTCGGATGCCTCCGAGCGCATCTGGGCTTCACGCGCGATGGCGGCCGCTTCAGCCGATACGCGGGTACCCATCAGCGACCTCTCCGCTCGCGTGCCAGACATTTAGAAATCATCGGGGGAGAGCGTATGGACGAACTCGTCGAACTTCTCGAACTCCTGCTCGTCGTCAACTTCCTCGGCATGGGCAGAAACGGTACCCAGGCGATTCATGATGTCGTCCTCCACAAACATGGGGGCATTACTGCGCACGGCAAGGGCGATGGCGTCACTGGGGCGGGCGTCAACCTTGCGCTCGTCACCATCGACCAGCACGACAATCGTCGCATAGAACACCGGCGGCTCGGCACGAACGATCTCGATGCGCTCGAGCTTGGCGCCCAGGGCATCGACGGTGTCAAGCAGCAGGTCATGCGTTATCGGGCGCTCGGCGCGACCGCTATCGATGCCACGGCTAATTGCCGCGGCCTCAAACGAGCCGGTCTGAATGGAAAGCGAACGCAGCGGTGCCGTCGAATCCGACTTGCCGCAGCGCTCGCGAAGCACGATAAGCGATGGCACGGGACCGGCGGCCATGACGATGGTCTCTATGTCGACACGAACCATGGAACACCTCCGGTACGTAGCGGTTAACACGCGGCAGCTTCGCCGCATTGAATAGCTATACTACCCAATCTTTCGCACAGCACACAAAATTAAAGCAGTCTTTTTGGGACGGGGCTTTTTTGACTACTTTCAGTAGGCAAGAAAAAAGCCTCGGGGCAATTGCCCCGAGGCTCTTCACAGTTTTGATGGTGGACCTGACAAGATTCGAACTTGTGACCTCCCGGTTATCAGCCGGACGCTCTAACCAACTGAGCTACAGGTCCATCATGGTGGAGGTTAGGGGGATCGAACCCCTGACCTCAGGCTTGCAAAGCCCGCGCTCTCCCAGCTGAGCTAAACCCCCACGGAGACAGTAATAAACACCCCAGCGGCGACTCGGCTCTCGCTGGGGTGTTTATTGCGAAAGAAAGTGGTGGACCTGACAAGATTCGAACTTGTGACCTCCCGGTTATCAGCCGGACGCTC
>CAJJZP010000029.1 GCA_905197665.1 uncultured Collinsella sp. | reverse complement strand
GCCGCGCGGCAAGGAGATATATTGCCAGACCGGAGGGGCGCCGTGGGCGGGAATCTGGGTGCACACATTTCCTACACAAATGAGGATGGGGCCCTCTCTGTGAGAGCCTAGAAAGAACAGGGCCGCGGCTCCCCTATTAGAGCGGCCCTTCGGTTTTCCAACGGTTAAGCTTCGGCCGCATTAATGGCTGTATACCCATTAGAAATGGGACATAGCAGCGTTAATGAGTTCAAAAACGATTAGTCCAATAAGAGCCGCTGCGGCAAACTTGATGGCATTCGCAAGCTGTGGATGCTCATAAGCCCAGCCCGTCCTCGTCTCTTCGCTGTCCGCCTTCTTTCCGTCCAAGAAGTCGGATATCTCTTGATACGTCACCAAATCATTCTTCTTCTTGATATGTTCCGCTGCAAGCGCGCAGCACATTGCGCCAGCACCAAAGACGCCTGCCAACACCATCGTCGGAACGCACTGGACCATCCCCCACCCGTGGTTTTGTTGCCACATGAGCCAGGCCATAGAGACGGTAAACGCAAGAAGCCCAGCCAACATCCCCGCACCCAAGCGATAGAGCGTGCCCCTATCGCGTTCAACCCTTTCTCTAATTATTGAAATGTCGCCTTTAACAAGCTCGTCAATCGTTACATCCAGTTGTTCAGACAGCAGTAGGAGACTCTGGATGTCGGGGTACGTTTTACCGCGCTCCCAATTACTGATGGTCTGACGTGTTACAAAAATGCGCCTTGCAAGATCCTCCTGGGACAAACCAGCATCGAGTCGATACTGTTTAAGGCGTTTTGGCAGCTGCATGGCGTTCCCTTCGAATGCATTTCAACTCTTATTGGGCGGCTACACAACAGAAGCCGGCAAGCAAAGCGTAATCCCAAAATCAAACCCATACGGATGGCTGAGCGCAGATTAGAGTGTCAAAAATCTTTGACACATACGCTACCTGCTCTTTCTTGCAACTCGGACGCTATCGAATTGATCGGTTTGGCTACGTCCCAAATCGATCACATCCCTAATCAATCAAAAAGGGGCGCTTCCGGATTGGAAGCGCCCCTTTAAGATGCAAGAAGCAATTAAGCCTCGAGAGCCTTCTTGGCGATGGTAGCCAGCTCGTTGAAGGACTCGATGTCCTCGTAAGCCATCTGAGCCAGGACCTTGCGGTCGAGCTCGATGCCGGCAACCTTCAAGCCGTGCATGAACTGAGAGTAAGAGATGTCGTTCAGGCGAGCAGCAGCGTTGATACGAGTGATCCAGAGAGAACGGATCTCGCGCTTCTTGTTGCGGCGATCACGATACTGATACTGCAGGGAGTGCTGGACCTGCTCTTTAGCATGCTTGTAAGTACGCGAAGCGGCACCGTAGTAACCCTTCGCACGGTGCATAACGGTACGGCGCTTCTTCTTGGCGGCAACAGCGCGCTTAATACGTGCCATGTTCTATCAACTCCTAGACGGTAAAACGAAAAACGGGAACGCGAACTTAGGCGAGACGCGACTTGATGACCTTGCGGTCGGCAGCGGCGATCTCGGTCTCCTGACGGAAGCCACGCTTACGCTTGGTGGACTTCTTGCTCAGGATGTGGCTCTTGAAAGCCTTGGCGCGCATAAGCTTGCCGGTACCAGTCTTGCGGAAACGCTTCTTGGTGCCGCTGTGGGACTTCATCTTAGGCATGAAATACTCCTTAATCGGTTACAGAACACTAGTTACTTGGTATCGCTTGCCGCTTTATCCTCATCGAAGGCGCCCTTAATCGGGGCGAGCAGCATAAGCATGTTACGGCCTTCCATCTTAGGCTTGGACTCGACCGTAGCGTAAGGCTTGAGATCCTCGGCGAGACGCTCGAGAACGTTAAGACCCTGCTCCGGATGAGCCATCTCACGGCCGCGGAACATGATGGTGATCTTAACGCGTGCGCCCTTCTTGAGGAAACGCAGAACGTGGCCCTTCTTGGTCTCGTAATCGCCAACGTCGATCTTGGGTCGGAACTTCATTTCCTTGACCTCGACCTTGGACTGGTTCTTACGAGCGGCCTTGGCCTTCATGGCCTGCTGGTACTTGAACTTACCGTAGTCCATGACCTTGCAGACCGGCGGCTCCGCGTTGGGAGCGATCTCGACCAGGTCGAGACCCTGATCGTCAGCGACGCGCTGGGCATCGCGGATGGCGAACAGGCCGAGCTGTGAGCCATCGACGCCAATCAAACGGCACGAAGATGCAGTGATCTCGTCGTTGATGCGGGTGTCATCAGACTTAGCTATTTTCCCTACCTCCATTCATAAAAAAATAACCCGGCGCTTCTTTGCAACCAGGTCGTACACATAGACTTCCTCGATTTGAGGAAGGGAATCTAAGTTGTATGACCAGTCAGCTGCTCATTGGCGCCAAAAGGTGGGAACCCTCGGGTTCCTCTTTAGGGCATTGCGGGAACAACGCCTTGCGAATAATAACACGCGCAGCGCGTTATCACATTACGTACACGAAAAAGGGGGCCGCAACCCCCTTGAACGCTCACTTGCATGTATGGTGCCCGAGGCGAGACTCGAACTCGCACGTTGTTGCCAACGGTGGATTTTGAGTCCACTGCGTCTGCCAATTCCGCCACTCGGGCACGTAATGCGTGAGTTAGTTTATCACAGCTTTCTACCGATTAGTCCGAAAATGGAACTTCGAGCATTTCGATGAGTTCGACCGTGCGGAGCATCTCACGCTGACGGCATCCGCGACCGCCGACCGAAGCCTCACCCATCTGGTTATCGTAAGGGTCCTCGCGCATGCCGTCGAAAGAGGGCTCAAACTCTGCCTGGAATCGATTGTTGGCCACCATACGCCACGGGTCGAGATTGCCAAAGTAGTGACGGCGGCGCCACTCCTCCCCCATCCTGCGAGCAGAAGATCCAAATGACACATCGGCGTTGAGCCAACCGGTCTGCGGCGTATAGAACTCTGCCCAGTCGTGCGACCCCACCGAATCGGGCGCAACGTACAGGCCGCTCTGCCAACGGGCGGGCACGCCCGCGATACGGCACATGGTGATAAACGTGAGCGCCATAACGCCGCAATCGCCGCGGAGCGAATGCGCGCAGTCATCGGCAATAGATCCCAAAAGCAAGTACGGCGGCTGATAGCGATAGTCGATATGCTGCGTCAGGTAATCATAGATAGCACGGGCGCGATCGAGCGGATCCTCGAGTCCGTCAACAACACCGGCCGTCAGCTGCAGCAGATACGGCGTGAATGCAATGTGCGGACGGTCCTCGGAAATATCCTCGGGCAGAGGCGCGTCCATACGCGGATGAACCGGAAGTGTGCCACCGTAGACATCACAATAAGCAGCATCGATGTGATAACGATAGGTCACCGAGAATGAGCGTTCACTCGAAGAAGACCACGAGGCGGTACGTGCCGAAGCGTTCGCGGGAGCAACAGCACCCTCCGGCGTCATGTCGAGAATCTCGACCCGAGACTGCTGGCGGCAGGTGGCGGCAACGGGAAGCCAAGCGCGAACGGTCTCCCCCTCTAGAGCGCCGGGGACAGACACAGACGCTTTAAGCGTAATGACGCGAGCCAATCCGTTTTGCGACTCCATCTCCTTGAGCATCTCGTTGCGCAGTGCAATTCCGTCCGTAGGATCGGGACGCATGCCGGGGACCTCTTTGGGATATACGCGAAGCGAATCGAGGAAGTTGTCGAGAACGAACAGCTCGCCATCGATAAAGCGCCAGTCAATACGCTTACGGTCAATCAGATCGTCAAACTGCTCCTCGGTAAACTCAGGCCACTCCTCGCAAATCATCGCAATGGCCCGATCACGCGACACCGAAAAATGAAGCGGCGTCTCGAGCATGCGATACCGCTCTGCACGAACACAAGCAGCCAGCGAAGGCTCAGGGTTCTGCTCCAAAAGGCGATCGCAGGCAGCAACAGCCTGCGTCAAATACCCGGCATCCTTAAGACGAAGAATCTCGGGCGGCAGTCCAACATCGAGATGACGAAAGTCATCACAGCAAACATCAACAGAGCAACCAACAGGCCCCTCGTCAATAACCTTCCCATCCGAAGGCAGCACATTAATAACAGCCATACCAAACTCCAAGTCATTAGAACCCTTGAAGCACATTGTAGCGAGATAAAAAGAAAGCCCCAACAAGGGAGCCATCAACACTGCTGAACGGTAGTCAAATAAATAATTCAGCCTCGTAACCCTGCGGCGTTAAACGAAGGAAGCCCCGTCCCCCGGAGCTGTTTTCTTGGCGCGACTTCTGGCAAAGCCAGGTGAGCGCAAAGGAAACAGTGTAGGGGGACGGGGCTTCCGGCGGGAAGTTTAGCGACGCTTACGCCTTGTTGACGGAGCCAAACTCCTCCATGAGCTCCTTGGTGCGGGCAACGATGTTGTCGCGACCAGGCTTGAGGAGCTTGCGGGGATCAAAGCCCTTGCCCTGCTGATCCTTGCCAGCCTCGATGTACTCGCGGACGCCCTTGGCGAAGACGAGCTGCAGGTCGGTGTTGACGTTGATCTTGGAGATGCCCAGGGAAATGGCCTTCTTGATCTGATCCTCGGGGATGCCGGTGCCACCGTGCAGGACGAGGGGCAGGTCGCCGGTCTGGGCCTTGATCTCGCCCAGGCGCTCGAAGGAAAGGCCAGCCCAGTCGGCGGGATACACGCCGTGGATGTTGCCGATGCCGCAGGCGAGGAAGTCGACGCCCAGGTCAGCGATCTGCTTGCACTCAGCAGGATCAGCGAGCTCGCCGCTGGAGGTCACGCCGTCCTCGGTGCCGCCGATGCCGCCGACCTCGGCCTCGATGGACATGCCCTTGGAGTGGGCAAGCTCAACGAGCTCCTTGGTGCGGTCGAGGTTAAGCTGGAAGGTCTCCTCGTGAGAGCCGTCATACATGATGGACGTGAAGCCGGCCTCGATGCACTTGAAGCAGTCCTCGTAAGAACCGTGATCGAGGTGAAGGGCGACGGGAACGGTAACGCCCGTGGCCTCGACGGCAGCCTTGACCATGTCGGCGCAGACCTTGAAACCGCCCATCCACTTAGCGGCACCAGCGGTGCACTGAAGGATCAGCGGAGACTTGGCCTCCTCGGCGGCCTGGAGAATAGCCAGGGTCCACTCGAGGTTGTTAGTGTTGAAGGCACCGAGACCGTACTTGCCGGCCTCGGCCTTCTTGAGCATGTCTGCTGCGTTGACGAGCATAAAAGAAACCTCCTGTAAGGTTGCTCCGATAACGCCTGAGATTTTACCACGGCGCACCCGAGCATAAACGTTCGTTTGTTCACGAATATCGTCCAAACAGACTTTTTTTGACCGTTTGCCCTACGGAATCGACCCGTTGGGGAAAAATAGCTTGACGTTTGGACGCTTCTCGTGCTTTAAAAGCCGACTATCAAGCTATACCTGCATGAACGGGTTCTGCATGAGTTCGCGCGCCATGGTGGTCGAATCGCCATGGCCGGTTAGGCAAACGGTATCGGGCGGGAGAAGCCGGGCGAGCTTGGAGAGCGAGCGCAGAATCGCCGCCTCGTCGCCACCGGCAAGATCGGTGCGGCCGTGGCTGCCCGGGAATAGCGTGTCGCCCACAAAGGCAATGTTCCCCTGCTCGGTGGCGGCGAACAAGACGATCCCGCCCGGCGTATGCCCTGGTGTCTCGATCACCTGCAGGCAGATATCGCCCACCTCGATAGCATCGCCCTCGGCGAGCAGGCGCGTCGGCTCCCCGGGGTCGGGCGTCTCAATGCCCCACATAGCTCGCTGTTCCTCGATGTTCGCATGCGGCACCGCCACATCCTTAGCGCACAGCTCATACCGGCAGCCCTCGCCAACGGTGGTTCGCACGCCGGCAACACCACCAACATGATCGGCATGGCCATGAGTGCATACGGCGCCAAGCACGCGTACGCCGGGATGCTCGGCTCGAATATGCTCCACCAGGCGCTCGCCTTCCCACGCAGGGTCGATAATCACGCACTCATCGTCCGAAATAACAGCATAGCTATTGGTCTGAATGGGACCGTTTACGAGCGTCTCAATCTCGACCGATCCCTTGGGAGTTACATCCAAGGACACAGCACTCATGTCCCCCTCCTCTCTATAGAACTCGAGGCATCAAACGATGCCTCGAGTGTAGCGAATATCGATAATGTGGCACGTTCGTCGCGACTAAACGCGGCGCTTAAGCTGGGCTCCACCCTCGCCGGGCATCAGGCGGCGCGCGTCGTAGACCGAGTCAACGCTGCTGATGGAGGCCAGCAGCGGATCCAGACCACTCGCGTCCGAAATCTCGACCATAAAGCGCAGGGTTGCAATACCCTCGCGGTTGGTCGACGTGGCGGCAGAAAGGATATTGCCGCCCGCATCGCCAATGGCGATGGTGACGTCCTTGAGCAAGCCCATACGATCCAGGCACTCGACCACGATCTCGACCTGGAAGAGGGTGTCGGCAGCGCCGTCCCACTCCACTTCGATCATGCGCTCGGGATGCTCCATAAGACCCTTGACGTTGGGGCAGTTGGCGCGATGAACCGAAACGCCGCGACCGCGCGTGATGAAACCGACGATGTCGTCGCCCGTCACCGGATTGCAGCAATGCGCCAGACGGACCAGCAGGCCGCTGTTGCTCTCGCCTTTGACGATGATACCGTTGCTGGCGCTCTTGCCGCGCTTTTGCGGCTTGCGGTTTGATCCGCGCGCAGGCTGCTTCACGACCTCGGCAATGGCCTCGGCCTTGGTGAGCTGCTCCTCAGGCTTGGGGTCCAAAATCTGCTCGACTTTGTTGCCCACGGCACGCGGGGCGACTTTACCCGCACCAACGGCGGCAAACAGGTCCTCGAGCTGCTTGTAGTTAAACTGCTCCGCCACGGCGTTGAGCGCACGCGTCGAGCGCGGCGTAGAGATGCCATACCCGCGCTTGCGCAGGTCCTTGGCCAGTATATCGCGGCCGGCAGCAGCGTCATCGTCTTTGGTCGCGGCGGCGAAGTAACGGCGAATCTTTGACTTGGCCGAAGGTGTCTTGACGATCTTGAGCCAATCGCGCGACGGCTTAGAGCTCTTGTTGGTCAAAATCTCGACACGGTCACCCGTCTTGATCTCGTGCGTAAGCGGCGCCACCGCACCGTTGATCTTGGCACCGACGCAGTGGTTGCCGACCTCGGTATGGACGGCGTAGGCAAAGTCGAGCGGTGTAGAGCCGGCACGAAGCGCCATGACCTCGCCCTTGGGCGTAAAGACAAAAATCTCCTGGTCAAACAAGTCGACCTTCAGCGAGTGCAGGTATTCCTTGGCATCGGTGATTTCGTCAGACGCCGCCCAATCGAGCGAATGCTTGAGCCAGTTAATCTGGTCGTCCAGACGCTGGGCATCATTGGTCTTAGACGCAGACGATCCGCCCGACTTCTTATAGAGCCAGTGGGCGGCAATACCGTACTCGGCCTGCTCGTGCATCTCGTAGGTACGAATCTGAATCTCGAGCGGACGAGCCGTGGGGCCGATAACCGTCGTATGGAGCGACTGGTAGTTATTGACCTTGGGCATGGCAATATAGTCTTTAAAGCGCCCGGGCATGGGGTGCCACAGCGTATGCACCGCGCCGAGCGTGGAGTAGCAATCGCGCACCGAATGCGTGATGACGCGCAGTGCCACCAGGTCGTAGATCTCGGAGAATTCCTTGCCCTTGCGCTTCATCTTTTGGTAGATGGACCAATAGTGCTTGGAACGGCCGTTGATCTGGAAGTCCTCCAGGCCAATGCGGTTGAGCTCGTCGGTGAGCGTCTTGATGGTCTCGGCCAGATAGCGCTCACGGACCTCGCGCGACTCCGCCACCATGCGTGCGATGCGCTGGTAGGCGTCGGGTTCAAGGTAGAAGAAGGACAGGTCCTCGAGTTCCCATTTAATGGAGCTCATGCCCAGACGGTCGGCCAGGGGCGCGTACACGTCCATAGTCTCGCGTGCCTTAAACAGGCGACGGTCCTCGCGCAGGGCGGCGAGCGTGCGCATATTATGCAGGCGGTCGGCGAGTTTGACGATGATAACGCGGATGTCCTTGGACATGGCGAGGAACATCTTGCGCAGCGTGAGCGCCTGTTTCTCGTCCATGCTGTCGACTTCGATGTTGGTGAGCTTGGTCACGCCATCGACGAGCTCGGCCACCGTATCGCCAAACAGGCCGGAAACATCAGCAAGCGAGGTCTCGGTATCCTCGACGGTATCGTGCAGCAGCGCGGCGCACACCACATCGCAGTCCATCTTGAGATCGGCCAAAATGATGGCCACCTCGACGGGATGGTTGATGTACATCTCACCCGAGCGGCGCTTTTGGTTGCAGTGCTTCTCGGCAGCAAAGCAATAGGCCTGCTCCACCTTAGAAAAGTCGTCCTCATTCATATATTTGAGGCACAGGCGCTCCAGCTTGTCGTAGCTGTCCGCCATAATCTCGGGCGGCAGCTCATCGGCATGCTTATAGTGCTCCATCTCCGAGAACGGCTGGAGGGTGGAATCATGGGCGGTACGGGCTGCGGCATCCATCGAGGTCCCCTTCCCCTAGGCCCGCGGTACGATCGGGCGGTTAACTTTGGCTAGCATATCAGAAGCGCACGAATCGAGCGCCCAACTCCGGAAAGCCGAGAACTCCATGCGCGAACGCAACCCCTCCAAATAGCGAATTGACCTGCTCAATTGCACACGGCCGGGGTTTTCGGCCATCGCGATGCGACGGGTGTCGTCAAACCCCGAAACGCGACAGAAACCAAGCTCTTCGAAGATTCCCAGGCCACTCTCCACCGAGCGCTCGTCGACCGGCGTGCGAGCATCGATGGCAAGGCACATCTGCGCGATGTCGATATCGCTCGCGCTAAAGGAATCGTCCCCGGTCTTGCCGCGGTTGGAGCGCCACATGGTTTGCAGCGCGCGATAGAGCGTGACGAGCTCGTCGCGCTCGGGCGCATAGCAGTCGAGTAGGCGCTCGTTAATGCGGGCGTCGCGCGACGAATAGAGCAGGTGGATCACGGCGGGCTGGCCATCGCGACCGGCGCGGCCGCTCATCTGGTTAAACTCAATCGCGCCAAACGGCATGTGGTAGAGCACGACATGGCGAATATCGGGAAGGTTGACGCCCTCGCCAAAGGCAGAGGTCGAGACGATGCAGCTGAGGCATCCGTCACGAAACGCCTCCTCTACGCGATGGCGGTCGGTGCGCGTAAGGCCCGCGTTGTAAAAGGCGATATGCGACGCGTAGTCGGGAACGCGTTTGCGTAGCGTCTTGGCAAGCGCCACGGACTGATCACGCGAGTTAACGTAGATGACGGTCTTCTCCCCCGTCGCGACGATGGACACCAGGCGGTTTTCGCGGCTCGCAAGATCGCGGTCGTCCTCGAGCCGCAAGTTCTCGCGCACGGTCTCGTCGACCACCGTACGGGTAATCGGCAACACGCGGGCAAGCTCCGCCACGACCGGAGCCGTCGCGGTGGCCGTCGCCGCCATAACGACCGGATCGCCCAGGGCCTTGAGGATGTCGGGCATGTCGAGGTATGCGCTACGGTCGCCGCCCTTGGCAAGACCGGCATGATGCGCCTCGTCGATAACGACAAACCCGATACGACCCGAGCGAGCAAAGCGGTCTCGGTGAATAGACAGGAACTCCGGCGTCGTGAGCACGATGCCGGTGCGGCCCGAAGCCAGGCCGGCAAACACGTCATCGCGCGCTGCCTCCACGGTCTCGCCGGTCAACACACCCACGCCAATGCCGAGCGCAGCCATCGTCGATGAAAGATGATAGGCCTGGTCGGCAACGAGCGCGCGCAGCGGATAGACAAAGATGCTCGCGCGACCGCGAAGGACCGCCTCGCGTGCGGCGTGCACGTGGAAAATCAGAGACTTACCACGTCCCGTCCCCATAACGGCCAAAACGCTCTGGTGGTCGGCGAGCGCGTCGAGTGCCTCGACCTGCGCGCGATGTGGCTGGTTCGAGCCGATAAAGCTATGGATAAGCGAGCGCGTGAGCTCGGTATAAGAAAGCTGGGCGAGCGTCTCGCGTTTACGCGACTCCAGGCGCGGGCCTAAGTCCGCCGGTTGCACGCCGCGACGAAGCTCGCACGCCGGATCGTCGATATTGGGCGCCGTGGTATCACGCACCAAGACATCCTTGATCATGAGCTTGGGCTTCACGCGTCCCTGCCAATGCTCGGCCACGGCCTCGAATACCAAGTCGACGGCGCTGTCGCAATTGATGAGCCTATCGATCTGCGGCACGCGGAACATGATGGCCGGCACACTCGCGGCGCCATCAGTCGCCACAAAGCGCATGTGCTCGCCGGTTTTGCCCACCACGGCGCGATCGCACATCGTCACGCCCTCGGCCGCCAACAGCGGCACCTTATTGCCCTGGCCAAACGGCTCAAGACGAGAAATCTGCTCGATAGTCTCGATATTTAGCTCGGAGAGGTCAACGGTGGCGGCAACCTCGTCAGTGTCCTCAAAGTCATCGGCGGGAAGCTCCGATAGCACGGCCGAAAGGCGACGACGGAACTCGTCGAGCTTGGACGCCTCGATGGTCACGCCCACCGCACCCGCATGCCCGCCGCGGCGAATCAGCAGATCCGAGCAGCGCTCTACGGCATCGAACAGGTTGACCTTGCCCACCGAGCGGCCCGATCCGCGTGCAACGCCGTCCTCGATCGAAAAGAGCAGCGCCGGCACGTGATAACGGTTGGTCAGACGGCTCGCTACGATACCCTTGACGCCCTCGTGCCAGCCCTCGCCACCCACGACGATTGCGCGACCGCCATCATAAGTCTCCTCGACCTTTGCCATGGCGTCGCGTGTGAGCTCCGCTTCGATCTCGCGGCGCTGACGGTTGATCTCCTCGAGCTCGGCCGCCAGCGCGCTTGCCTCGATAGGATCGCGGGCAAGCAGCAGGTCGAGCGCCAGCTTGGGATCGGCCATGCGACCGGCGGCGTTCAAGCGGGGAATGAGCGAAAACGACAGGCCATCGGCCGTAATGCTAGAGAGGTCGGCCTTGGCGAGCGCTGCCAGCGCGATGTAGCCGGGACGAGCCGTCACGCGCATCTGCTGGATGCCCTCGGCGACCAACGCGCGGTTCTCGGGCGTGAGCGGCATCATGTCGGACACGGTGCCCAGCGCCGCGACCTCTATCAGCGAACGCCAATACGACGGCTTGCCCAAACGCTCGCCCAGAACCTGCACCAGCTTGAGTGCCACGCCGGCACCGGCAAGCTCACGCGAGGGACCCTCGTCCTCGAGCTTGGGGTCGGTCAAGGGCACGCCCTGCGGCACCTGGTCGGAGGGCTCGTGATGGTCCGTGACCACCAAATCGATCCCCAGGCTCTCCAGATAGGAAACCTCTTCCTTGGCGGCAATACCGTTATCGACGGTCACAATCAGGCTGGGTTGGGCGAGCTCGTTGACGCGGTCGAGCGCCGCACGCGACAGGCCGTAGCCCTCGTCAAAGCGATGCGGGATAAACGGCGTGACGTTGGCGCCAAACGAACGTAGCGCCTCGGTCAACAGACAAGTCGACGTAATGCCGTCGACGTCAAAATCGCCAAAGACGGCGATGCGCTCGTGGCTGTGAATAGCACGCTCAACGCGGTCGGCGACGACCGCCATGCCCGGAATAACGAGCGGGTCCGCCCAGTCGCGATCGAGCGAAGGCGTCAAAAACAGCTGGCCTTCTTCGATGGATGTAATGCCGTGCGCGACCATAATGCGCGCCACCAGCCCGGGTATGCCCAAGCCAGCCGAAAGCTCCTTTTCGAGCTCGGGGTTTTGCCGAGCGACCGCCCAGCGATGCGTCGTCTTAAGCGATGACATAGGCGCCCACCCCCGATAGGGGCAGGTCGCCGCGATACCTCTCACGGTTCATAGCGATGAGTCCTCTGTGTATGCCCGCTTCGGCAGGCAGATCTGTTGAACGGATTTATTATACCGTGCAGAGCAGACGCAAATCGCCGCAGCACGCCGCGGTTTCGGTAAACGATGCCGGTAATAGCCTCGAAATATTCGAGCGTTTCTGACGCACGGACGCATGCGAGCGTCTAGCATATCTATTCAAAACGGATTCACGGGCAAAGGGAGTCACAAGCGCATATGAAGCAATGGGTTGGACTGGGCAAGTTTCTCGCGGGGCACATGCAGGTCATCGTTCCGATTTGCGTGGCGCTCGGCGTGCTCTTTCCCCAACAGATTGGCGTACTCAAGCCCATCGTTCCCACCCTGTTTGCCTTTATGACGTTTCAGGGTGCGCTCAGCAACACCTTTCACCAGGTAACCGAGGTGTTCCGCCGTCCGCTGCACCTGGTCTTGGCGTTACTCGTCTCGGCGGTGCTTATCCCTATCGCAGCCTATGCCATGGGATCGTTATTCTTTGGCTCCAACCCCAACCTTGTCTGCGGCATCGTGCTCGAGTACAGCGTACCCGTGGCAGTCACCGCCTTTATGTGGATCAGTATGTTCGGCGGCAACGGCCCGCTCGCGCTCACCATCATCCTGACGTCCTCGGTCATCTCGCCCGTCACGATTCCGCTCACGCTTAAGCTCCTGCTGGGTGCCACCGTTGCAATCGATGTTACGGGCATGATGCAGAACATGGCCTTTATGATCGCCATCCCCGCCGTGCTCGGCATCGTGATCAACGAGTTCACGCGCGGATGGGGACACGAGAAACTCTCCCCCGCGCTTTCGCCCGCCTGCAAGTTTATGATGATGGGTGTCATCGCCTCCAACTCCACCGCCATGAGCGAGTACGTGCTACACATGAATGCGGTGCGCCTGGAAGTTGCCCTCTTTATTTTGACCTTCGCCATCAGCGGCTTTGTCGTCGGCATTCTGGTCGCCCGCGCGTTGCACCTGCCGTATAGCGAGACGACCACCATGTGCTTTACCTGCGGCATGCGCAATATCTCTTCGGGCGCCGTCATCGCCACGCAGTATTTTCCCGGCGAGGTCGTGTTTCCCGTCATGTGCGGAACGCTGTTTCAGCAGGTGCTCGCCTCGGTTATCGGACATCTCTTTGAGCGACTGACCGGCGAGGAGCGCGCCAAACAGCGCAAGCGGGTCAAGGCTGGGCGCGACGCGATGGCACGCTAGGCAGCACACTTTTCGCAGGCGCTCGCCTTGCTATACGAGCGTTTCCAGATGCGCGCGTAGGCGCTCAGCATCGATATAGAGCGTGGTCTCGGCATTAACCTGGGCCAGACGATAGCCCACGAAGTAGGGCGATACCACCCAACGTGGCAACGCCTTGGCAATGGTCCGGCCGTCCATGTGGTAGAAGAACAAGTTGTACGACTCTGCGCGACCGCCGTGGTGTTCGTGCAGGATATAGCGCAGGGCCACCTGAATCGCATCGGCAAACAGGTCCGCTTCGGCTTGGTCGCAGGCGTCGTCGCTGGCGGCGATTCCCTGTGGAGCCGAGACGTTGACCTCAAAGAATCCCATGATCGGCTCGGTTGAGATGTTGACCGAGATTCTCCCCTGCCGCCAGACATTGATGCCTTCGAAATTGGCGGAAGTCAGCGAAGCATAGCCGTCTTCCTGCTCCAAACCCACAATCTGCATGTGAGGATGGACGAGGCTGCCGCCCGAAAGCGGGCCTTTGTTCTTGTACATGAGCACGCTGAGGTACTGTTGGGAATCGATCATCTGCTGCCAACAGCCCAGGGCAAACCGCATCACATGATGCAGCTCATCCGGTTCATAGGTCGCCAGGTCGGCGTCGTGATTGGCCGACTCGATCAATACGGTCTGACGGGTGGCCCGCAAGGTCTTGAACTTATTCTCGAGCCAGATGCAGTCACCATCGCGCTCGATGATGTTGGCGAGCCCCTCCGTGTCGCAAAAGGGGCACGCGGTGCCAGGGCGACGATTATCGTCGGGCTTACCGTTCGCCTGCTGAACGTCAAATACCAGCGCCACGGGTTATACCTCCAACGGCACGATCTTGGTGCCATGGAGCTCGGAGACGCTCAATGCCGCCGCCACGGTATCGCGGTTGGCCGTAGAAATGCCGCCGCCGGGAAGGATGGTCAGGCGGTCGCCCGCATACTCGACAAGACGCGACAGGTACTCCAGGTTGTCCTCGATCGGCGTTCCAGCAGCACCACCATGCGTCAGGATGCGCGTGATGCCGCAGTCGGCGAGTGTGTCAATGGCATCGAGCTGAGCCTCGAGCGAGAGCTGGTCAAAGGCCATGTGGAAGGTGATATCGATGGCCCCGCGCTTGCACTCCTCGGTCGCGCAGCCCGTAGCCATCACGAGGGCGCCGAGGGTGAGCTCGTCGAGCGCCCAGCCGCCGGCACAGGGCCTGCAGCAGCCAAAGACCAGGCCGTCAACGCCGGCGCTCACGGCAAGACCCAAGTCCATCTCCATCATGCGCAGCTCGTCCTGGTTGTAGTGAAAGTCACCGCCACGCGGGCGAATCATGCACATCACTCGCGCGTCATGCTCGTGAGCATAGCTGACCGTAGTGCTGATAACGCCGGCCGAGGGCGTGGTACCACCGACGGCAAGGTTGTCGCACAGTTCGATACGCCTTGCACCGGCCTCGATGGCCGCCGGCACCCGCTCAAAGTTCTCGGCGCAAAATTCGTATAGCATAGATAGCCCCCAGAAGACATTTCGATTTCCACACGGCATTGTCGCACGTTAAATAGCAACCCGCACGATGGAACAAAACCTTGACAAGGAGTGTCCCAAAGTGCCGGCACATAAGGAACGTCCCCAGGTGCCACCTTGAGCGATGGGTACTCATTTAAGTACGTCCCCAATGAGTACCCGCAGGGGACAGACAGACCGGGCTCCCTATACGACAACTGTTGACATCATATACTATGTGTCATATAGTAGGTGTTACACAGTATACTACGAAAGGAGGTGTGCGGATGGAGGCACAGATGAAGCGCGGCTTCCTCGAGGCCTGCGTGCTCGCGGCCGTCTCGGGCGAGGAATCCTACGGCTATCAGATCGTGAAGGACGTGCCCGCGAGCATGGGGCTCACGGAGTCCACGCTCTATCCGTTGCTCAAGCGCCTGGAGAAGGCAGGGTGCATCACGGCGCGCTCCGCCGAGCACAACGGGCGGCTGCGAAGGTACTACCGCATCACGGACACCGGGCATGAGCGTATCGCCGAGTTCCTCGCCGAATGGCCATCCGTGCAGGAAATCTACAGTTACGTGAAGGGAGCGCACCATGACGCGCGATGAGTTCTTGAACCGGCTGGGCGAGCTTCTGGCCTGTCTGCCGGCAGATCAGGTAAAGGAAACGCAGGAGTTCTACGCGGAGGCCATCGCCGACCGTATGGAGGACGGCATGACGGAGGCCGAGGCTGTGGCCGCCATGGGCACGCTCGGTGAGGTCGCCGAGGCAACGCTCGACGAACTGCCCGCCGTGCCGCGCGCAATTGCGAGGACCAAGCGCAAGAGCACGGCGCTTCTATGGGCGCTCGCCATCGTGGGCTCTCCGGTATGGATTCCGCTGCTGTTCGCGTTCGTCGCCGTTGCCGCTACAGTCTACATCTGCATTTGGGTTCTTGCGCTCTGCGTGTGGATCGTGGCCGCGGCATTCGGGGGCGCGGGCGTGGTGGGGCTCCTGTTCACCGTGGACGGCATCATTATCGGGCATGTTCCGTACGTTTTAACCTCGATGGGAATGGGATTCGCTTCCATCGGTGTGGCGCTCCTCGCGGGAGCCGGTGCCTGGACGGCGTCCAAGCAGATCGCGCGCCTCTCTGCCCTTTGGGCGAAGAAAGCCGTTTCGCCCTTCTGGAAAGATCGAGGCAGTAAGAGCCGCAGGGGCGCTGAAGCGGCGCCGCTTACGGCATAGGAAGGAGTGCAAACATGTCCAGCGTAAAAAAGATTTACCTTGCCGTAGCGGGTGGGCTTGTTGCCACGGGGCTCGTCCTGGCTGCTATCGGATTTGTGGCCTCCGGCTTTAACCTCGCTGTGTTCAACACACAGATCGACCTGCGCGATGACACCATCATTCTGGGTGGTGTTGAAATAGACGACCCGACAGGGCTTCCACTCATCGAGCAGCTTGCCGAGGTTGGCGAGATCCATATTGGATCTGCAACGGCTGGTTCGTCTTCTCCTCGCAAATGATCGAACTCGTAGCAGCCATCCCCCTTCGGGCGCACCACGACGGGCGTAAGCACGCCGCCCTCGAAGCCTTTTGACCTAGTCGCTGGGGACGTTCTTAAACGACTAGTCTTTCAAGAACGTCCCCAGCAACTACCCCAAATGCCAGAACCAAAGCAGCGCCGCAAGCAGAGGACGGACAGCGAGCGGGCACCAGAGCGAACAAATTGGCATGAAAAGAGGACGGCATAGACCTTCTGGTCATG
>CAJJZP010000028.1 GCA_905197665.1 uncultured Collinsella sp. | reverse complement strand
CCTGCTCACGACGGAGGCCACATTAAGTGGCCTCCTGTTCGTGCGGAACTCGCGATAAACCTAAGCCGGTGTCCCCGCTCTCCCGGGGCCTGTCGTGGCTTGGCCGTTGCATGCGGCTCGCTTTTCGGAACGGGGCTGACGGACACGTTCCGAAATCTACCACCGTCGCTGTGCAGGGTGTCTATAAAGAGCCGTGGCCAAAAAACATCAAATATGAGTACTGATACTCTTTTAGTAGCAGTAATTTTGACCACATTTAAGGTGATTTGACGTGTCGATCGAGCAGATAAGCTGCCGTATCTCCTCAAGTGTTCATTAAAGGAAGACCTTGATGCGAATAAATCTCATTAAGATCTTCTTTTATTAACGAAAATAATGTAGCTACAACGGTGACAGTACTCATATTTGCCGTTTTTTGGCCACAGTCCTTCGGAGGGTCCTCGAAAATAGTCCCGAGCCGGCACTTGGGGACGTTCCTATAATGCCGGCACTTAGGAGCGTCCCCAAGTGCCGACACCGCGTCTGCCTGCGGCGGCCGCGCCCCGCTGCATCGCTCCGCACCCTTGCGGGTTCGAATCCCTCCGCTTGGCGGCGTTGGCTCGATTTGCTCGACGTGAGGGGCTCTTGGCTGGTGTGGGACGGAGGGATTCCGCGTCCGCCTGGTCGGCGGCCGCGCCCCGCTGCGTCGCTTCGCTCCTTGCGTGTTGCGCTGGAAAACGCTTCGCGTTTCCTCAGCTCCGCACCCTTGCGGGTTCGAATTCCTCCGCTTGCCCACAAGAAAGCGCCCTGGGCCGTTATGGGCTTAGGGCGCTCAGTTTTAATGGCTGGGACGGAGGGATTCGAACCCCCAACAGCCGGCACCAAAAACCGGAGTTCTACCGTTGAACTACGTCCCAATGTGTGGTGTTGCCCAAAAGCAACTCGTCTAGTTTACCTAATCTGCGAGGGCATCGCAAACGCCGTCGAGTAGGCGTACGGCGAGCGTCTGCGCGTCGCTGGCCGTGAAGGTGCCGTTGTAGCGCGTCATGCCCGTGAGCTCAATGCGAATGCGAGCCGGCTTCTGCTGCGCGGCGACATTGGCGGTGCGGATGCGCTGGGCCAGGTTGTGGCACTCGGCGAGGGCAATCGTGGCGCGTGGCGCGGCGTCGGCGGGCAGCTCGTCGCTTGCGATCTCGAGCACCAGGTCAACGTCGGTTGGGACCTCGGAGTCGCAGAGCATCATGCCGCTGTTGTCGGTCGTTGCCGTGGCGATGTTCCACATGCGCGAAGCAACGCTGCGTGCGATGGGGTCCTCACCGATAACGGCGATCTGGAAACGCTCGAGCACGTTGGCGGCGCGCGCAAAACCGATGCGAGACTCGGCTTCGGTGACCGAGGGCTTGCCCTCCCACACATGGTGCAGGCGGTTGATGTAGGCGTAGGTGTCCTGGAAGGCCATGCCGTCGGCAAACAGGCCGACATTTTCCTGGAACTGCTGCAGGGCGGCCTCGGTATGCGGACCAAAGTAGCCGTCGTCTTCGCCACAGGCAAAGCCCAAAACGTTGAGAGCGCGCTGCAGGGCCTTGACGTCGGCGCCGTGAAAATTGGGCATGCGAAGGTAGAGCGTGCGGTCGCCCAACTTGTATGAAGCGTCTACAAGGGCGCTCCAGCAGGGGATATCGACAGCATAACCGGCCGCAAGGCCGCTATCGAGCCTAAACGTGCCAACGGCCTGCTCGGTGGTGGTGCCAAAGCGCTTGTCGGCGACCTCGTCGGCATCGATGGTGTAACCGAGCTGCAGAAGGCGGGACTGAACATCCTCGACGGCTGCTCCCTGCATGCCCGTGGTAATAGGTTCCATGAACGAACCCCTTTCGGCGTACGATTCGTACTATTTTGAGCGCGTGTCGGATAGACAACGCGAGACAATGCATAAACATGCACTCAACAGTGTAGCAACTTGTACCCAAACGCGCTGCCCACAGGTTTTATGACCCCCGCTAGCTAAGGCGCTCCACAAAGAAATCTGCCATTGAGAGGAAGAGCTCGCGCGCATGCGGGTCGAGCTCGACGCCTTCGATAGCGGCCTTGGCCTTAGCGGTCAGGTCGAGCGCATAGGTGTGGGCGTAATCGATGGAGCCGGTCTCCTGGAAGATCTCCACGGCGCGTGCGAGCTGCGCAGGGTCCTCGGTGCCCGAGGAAAGGATTGCCTCGATCTCGTCGTGATAGCGCTCGTCTGACAGGGCATGCACGGCAACGAGGGTGCGCTTGCCCTCGGTGATATCGGTGCGGAAGTCCTTGTTGGCGGCCTCCTTGGTGCCGATCAAGTTGAGCAGGTCGTCTTGAATCTGGAAGGCAAGGCCCGTGTGCAGCCCAAAGGCGCGCAGTGCCTCAATCTGCTCTTCGCTGCCGCCGCCGATAATGGCTCCGGCGGCAAGCGGCGTCGCTCCGCTGTAGTACGCGGTCTTGTGCGTCGCCATGTCCAGATAATCGTCGACCGAAATGTCAAAGCGCTCGTCGCGGACCCAGCCCAGGTCGAGCGCTTGGCCCTCGATGGTACGGACGATCATCTCGGTAAGCTCGTGGAGCACGTGAAGCTTCACGTCTGCGTTGAGTGTGGGGTCGTCGAGAACCGTCTTGGTGACCATGGTGAGCGCCAGGTCACCGCAGTTGATGGCAAGACCGGTGCCCTCGGTAAGGTGCATGCAGGGCTTGCCGCGACGAATCTGCCCGTTGTCGGCGATGTCGTCGTGGATGAGTGCGCCCGACTGAAAGTGCTCGATGGCCGCCGCTGCGCTGCGGGCGCTCTCAAAGCTGCCGCCTACCGCAGTGGCGGCGAGCATGCAGATGAGCGGGCGGTGGCGCTTGCCAGCGTTTGCCGTAAATGCCGAGAGCGGGGTATACAGGTAGCGCTCGATATCGGCGGAAGTCGCCTGTCCGTCAAAGAACGTGGCCAGATAGTCGTTAATCTGGTCAAAGTGCTGGGCTAAAAAGCTGGTAAACGGACTGGACACGGGTTCTCGCATTCTTTGATAGGTTGCATCGTTGCATTATGCAGACAACATATTGCCACATTAGGGCGTCGAGCGCGGCGGTTGAAGACGATTGGTCCATGCGGCCGCAAGTGCGGTAGGGGCTTGGCTAGATAAGCCCAAAGTGTTCGAGCGCGGTGACGACGCCGTCGTGGTCGATGCTGTCGGTGACATAGTCGGCCTTTTCCTTGAGGAAGTCCGGTGCGTTGCCCATGGCGATGCCAACGTCGACGGCGTTCATCAGCGAGACGTCATTGCTGGCGTCGCCGATGCCGTATACGGTTCCGTGGTGGGGATCGAGGGCGTCGAGTACGGACTGGATACCCTCGCGCTTGGTGCATTCGCGAGGCGAAATCTCGGTCACTTCGAGCTCGAGCTCGTTAAAGCAGAGCAGCGGCTCAAACGCTTGATCCTGAGCGATGCGGTTGGCAAGCGACGTGGACATTAAGATCTTGTAGGCGCTGTAATGTTGCAGCTGCGTAATTGCATCGCCCACGGTGCGGGCGTATCCGGGGGCGTCGGGCGCATCGGCACTCATGCGAACGACGCCATTGAGTCCCTCAAAACGAATCACTTCGTCCGATTGCTCAAGAATGGGAGCAAGGCGCTGCAGCATGCCGGGCGTCATCGCCAAATCGCGAATCACGTGTCCCTCAAGTTCGACATAGCCACCCGCGAGGCAGACGATGCCGGTCCAGGGCAGCTCGAGCAGCTTTGGATGGATGCAGCTCAGCGTGCGCCCTGTGCAGATAAACGCCATATTGCCCTTGGCGACAAAATCACGGATGGCTTGCGAGACCGCTTCATTGGGATAGGGGGAGAGGTCTCGCTCGCTCTCGGGAAGCTCTTGTGCCACTCGAGGGTCTTGCCAGGCGAGTGTTCCGTCGATATCGAAGAAGCAGATATCGCCGCGCCTATGGGCTGCGCTGGCGGCAGGGGAGGCCGAGGTGGTGGGCACAAATCCCGGCTCGAGGCCCATGATCTGGTCAAAATGCTCTTTAACGCGGGGAACGGAGATGCCAATAATCACCTGGGCGGTCTTGCCCGTAATGATGAGGCCCTTGGCGCCCACCGCGACAAACGACGCATTATCTGCAACGATGGAAGGGTCTGCGACCTCGACGCGCAGGCGCGTGGCGCAGTTGGTTGCGCCCACGATATTGCCAACGCCACCTAAAAGCTGAATTACCCGCTCAGCGAGGACGTGATCTTGATCGGATTGAATACTGACCTCGCCATTGGGAGATTGCTCTTTGGCAAAGCCGCTTCCCGTTAAACGATCGATTGCCGCGCGATTGGAGACATGATCCTCGCGGCCCGGCGTCTTAAGGTCATAGACCAAGATGAGTGCTCGAAAACTAACAAAAAAGATGAGGCTAAAGGCAAGACCGATACCGAGCGCCAAAAGGTAGGAGCCGGCATGCATTCGCATGAGTGGGATGAAGTTGAAGGCCGTCATTTCCATGAGACCGCCCGAGAAGATGCCGACGATGCCAAAGAAGTTCATGGTCATGGCAAGGCAGGAGGATAGGACGGCGTAGAGCAAAAAGAGTCCGGGATAGGTGAACATAAAGAGAAACTCGAGCGGCTCGGTGACGCCGCAGACCACCGAGGCGACGATGGCGGGCAAAAGGATGACTTTAAGGCCGGCGCGGCGTTCGGGTTTGGCGGTGAAATAGAATGCTGCCGCGATGGCGGGAAGGCCAAAGAGCTTGCCCCAGCCGGTGGCGGTAAAACCTGCCCAGGGCGCAAGTTCATTTAAAGGGCGCGTGCTATGGGAGAGAATGGGGAGCAGGTTGGTCCACGTGGCGTAAATACCGTCGTGAATGACCAGATTGTCGTAATAGATGGGCATATAGAGCAGATGGTGCAGCCCCATGGGCTCGAGCGCTCGCTCCAAAAACACAAAGATGCCCACGCCGAAGGGGCCGACGCCCGCAAGTGCGTGGCGCAGCGTTTCGGTCACAGCGTATGCGAAGGGCACGATGGCGGCCGAGATGGCGGCAAGGGCAAACACGGCAAAAAAGCTGATGAGGTAGACCAGCGAGGAACCCGAGAAGGTGCCGAGCCAATCGGGAACCTTGGCATCGTAGAAGCGGTCATGGATGGCAACGACGGTTGCCGACACCGCCAGCGGGCCGATAATGCCGGTGTCGAGCGTCTTGATGCCGTCGATGACGGTGATGCCGCTGGCGGGGGTCAAAGATGATGGGTACTTAAGTCCAAGGTTGTCTCCGCTCAGCTTAATGATCTCGCTCAAAAAGAAGCAATAGGCAAAATAGGCCACGAGTGCCTCGAGGCAGCAGCGTGCCGGTTGCTTTTGGGCAAGACCGATAGGCAGCGCTACGGCAAAAAGGAGCGGGAGACGTTTAAAGACCGTCCACGAGCCGCGCTGGATGATGGTCCAGAAAACGTACCAAGGGGTTCCGTATACGGCGAGATCGCCGACGATGTCTACGGTCGTGGCGAGGGCGGAGATGCCGACCATGAGGCCTGATATAGAAAACAGCATGGCGGGCGCGAACATGGCTCCGCCAAAACGTTGGATTTTCTGCAGCATAATATGCCTTCCGGATGCAACATGCTGTGCGAGCAAGAACGTTTAAACAATGAACTCATTGTAGAGGACTGGCTGCTTGCCGCATTGACGGTTTTGATTCGGTCCGATTTGGGTTTCGGGGGAACCGTCGACGGTAAATAATCCGTGCTTTACCGATAATCGGTTTAAACAACTTTAAGAAATGCTATCGTGCCTAGCCATACATATTCATTAGAGGTGAAATCATGCCAAAAGCGATTTACGAAGGAATCTACCGCGAGATCCGTTCGCGCATCATCGACGGGACCTATGCGTTTCAGGAGATGCTGCCAACCGAAGCCGAGCTGACCGCGGAGTTTGGCTGCACGCGCAATACCGTTCGACGCGCCTTGAGCATGCTGGCCGACCAGATGTTTGTGCAGCCTATACACGGTAAGGGCGTGCGCGTTATTTGGCTTAAGGGCGAAACCGACATGCTGGGCGCACTCGAAGAGGTTGAGTCGTTTGGCGAGTTCGCAAAACGCAACAATGCCGTCGCATCGACCGAGGTCAAGTCTTTTGAACATTTGATTTGCACTGAGCAACTCTCTCGTCGCCTGGGCTTTAAGGTGGGCGAGGAGCTGATTCGCGTCGTGCGTGTCCGAAGCCTCAACGGCAGCGCGCGCCAGGTGGACCACGGCTACTTTTTGGCGTCGATCGCCAAGGGCCTGACCCCCGAGATCGCGGCGGATTCTATCTACGGCTATCTGGAGCACAAGCGCGGCATCAAAGTGATGGCGAGCCGCCGTACGGTGAGTGTCGAGCTCGCCAACGATGAGGACTGCAGCTATCTGGACCTTGGCAAGTACAACTGTGTCGCCGTCATGGAGAGCCAGTCGTACACTTCGGACGGCATCTTGTTCGAGGTCACGCATGCCCGCACGCATCCCGAGATCTTCCACTACCGCGTCAACTCCAAGCGATAGCCGGCTAGCTCGCAGCCTGACGAGACTCATGCCCTCAAAGAGAAAACGCCCGGTCAAACCGACGATGCATCGGCTTGACCGGGCGTTTTCTCTGCATTCGATAACAAATAATTGTTTATACAAAACTTGTCAAGTATCAAGTTGAAATTACCGTTCACCGAAGTTTTTCTACCGCTCTAGTAATACTTGTTCAAACAACTAGCCAAATAGCGTATTGTACAAGTCAGCAAAAGGGGCAAAGTCCCCGAGCCAATCTCCGAAGGCGGCGGCAAAGGGTGCCGCCACGGTGTGAAAGGGTGGATTGTAATGAAGAACGAAATGAGCAGAAGGCAGTTCCTGGGCTTTGCTGGTTCCGCGGCTGCGGTTCTTGGTCTGGGCCTCGTGGGCTGCGGTGGTTCTGCCGGCTCTGGCTCCTCTGCTTCTGGTGACGCTGCCGAGGTTTACTTCCTCCAGTTCAAGCCCGAGGTCGACAAGGAGTGGAAGGAGATCGCCAAGGCGTACAAGAAGGAGAAGGGCGTCGAGGTCAAGATCGTGACCGCCGCCTCCAACACCTACGAGGAGAAGCTCAAGTCCGAGATGTCCAAGAGCTCCGCTCCGACGCTGTTCCAGGTCAACGGCCCCACCGGCCTTAAGAACTGGAAGGACTACTGCGCCGATCTTTCCGACACCAAGCTCCGCGGCGAGCTCATCGACGACTCCCTGGCGCTGCAGTCCGACGGCAAGGATCTGGGTATCGACTGGGTTCAGGAGAGCTACGGCATCATTTACAACAAGGAGCTCCTCGAGAAGGCCGGCTACAAGGCCGAGGACATCAACTCCTTCGACAAGCTGAAGGCTTGCGCCGATGACATCCAGGCCCGCAAGGACGAGCTCGGCGTTGACGGTGCCTTCACTTCCGCCGGTATGGATGACTCTTCCAGCTGGCGCTACACCACCCACCTCGCCAACCTCCCGCTCTACTACGAGTTCGAGAAGGAGCACAACCAGGAGGACGACGAGATCAAGGGCGAGTATCTCGACAACTTTAAGCAGATCTTCGACCTGTACATCACCGACTCCACCTGCGATCCTTCGCAGCTCGCCTCTAAGACCGGCGACGACGCCACCAACGAGTTCGCAACCGGTAAGGCCGTCTTCTATCAGAACGGCTCTTGGGCCTATGCCGACCTCACCAAGGCCGGTATGACCGATGACCAGCTCGGCATGCTGCCGATCTACATCGGCGTCGACGGCGAGGAGAACCAGGGCCTGTGCTCCGGCGGCGAGAACTACTGGTGCGTGAGCTCCCAGGCTTCCGAGGATGCCCAGAAGGCCACCGAGGACTTCATGTATTGGTGCGTCACTTCTGACACCGCCACCAGCATCATCGCTGACAAGATGGGCCTGACCGCCCCGTTCAAGAGCGCTAAGGAGACCACCAACGTCTTCTCTCAGCAGGCCGTTGCCATGGCCAAGGACGGCAAGAAGACCGTCGCTTGGGACTTCGTTTACATCCCCTCCGAGGAGTGGAAGAAGAATCTCAAGCAGGCCCTCATCGCTTATGCTGCCGACAACACCAAGTGGGACGGCGTCAAGAACGCCTTCGTCGATGGCTGGAAGACCGAGAAGGCTGCTTCCGAGTAAGCAGTTGCTGCCCAAGCTATCTGATTAGCGACAGGGGGCGGGCAGACGTAGGTTTGCCCGCCCCCTGCATATTGAAAGGACCCTTCTATGGGCAAAGCACTCAAACGCTGGTGGCCGCTCTTTATGCTGCCCACGTGCCTGGCGTTTATGATCGGGTTCGTGATTCCCTTTATCCAGGGTTTCTATCTCTCGTTCTGCCAGTTTATTACCATCAATAACGCGCACTTTGTCGGTATCGAGAACTACGTGCGCGCACTGACCGACCCGCAGTTCTCCACGTCGTTCTTCTTTACCGTGGCGTTTGCCTTCCTGTCGACGGTGCTTATCAACGTGATCGCGCTGGCCATCGCGCAGGCGCTCACCCGCAAGGCGCTCAAGGGCACCAACATCTTCCGTACGATCTTCTTTATGCCTAACCTGATCGGCGGTATCGTGCTGGGCTACATTTGGCAGATTCTGATCAACTGCCTGCTCTCCAACGTGGGCGCCCAGCTTATCGCCCTCAACTCCGCCGCTGGCTTCTGGGGCCTTATCATCCTGACCCTGTGGCAGCAGGTCGGCTACATGATGATCATCTACATCGCCGGTCTGCAGTCCATCCCGTCTGACTACATCGAGGCCGCCAAGGTCGATGGCGCTACGGCATGGCAGACGTTTTGGAAGGTTAAGATCCCCAACCTGATGCCGACCATCACCATCTGCCTGTTCCTGTCCATCACCAACGGCTTTAAGCTGTTCGACCAGAACCTCGCCCTTACCGGTGGCGCCCCGGCGCACTCCACCGAGATGCTCGCCCTGAACATCTACAACACGTTCTATTCGCGTGCTGGCATCGCATGGCAGGGCATCGGTCAGGCCAAGGCGGTTATCTTCTGCATCCTGGTCGTAGCCATCTCTATGATCCAGCTTAAGGCCACGAGGTCCAAGGAGGTGCAGCAGTAATGAAACGCGATAAGGTTATCAACCGCGCGCTCTCGATCTTCTTTACGATTCTGTCGCTCGCATGGATCTACCCCGTGTTTATGATTGCGCTCAATTCCTTTAAGAAAGCGACCGCAATCAGCACCACCACGGCGTTCGATCTGCTCACGCCCGAGACGTTCAACGGTCTCGCAAACTACGTGCACGCTCTTAACGAGCAGGGCTTTGCCTCGGCGTTTATGTACTCGCTCATCATCACGGTCACGTCGGTCGTTCTGATTTTGGTGTGCTGTTCCATGTGCGCTTGGTACGTAGTGCGCGTCAACAGCAAGATCTCGAACTTCTTCTATTACCTGTTCGTCTTTTCGATGGTCGTGCCCTTCCAGATGCTCATGTTCACGCTGTCCAATTTGGCGGACCGCATCGGCTTCAACACGCCGTTTAACATCTGCTTTATCTACCTTGGCTTTGGCGCGGGCCTGGCGGTCTTTATGTTCGCCGGCTTTGTAAAGAACATCCCGCTCGAGATCGAAGAGGCGGCCATGATTGATGGCTGCAACCCGGTCCAGGTGTTCTTCAAGATCGTCCTTCCCATCATGAAGCCCACCTATCTTTCGGTCGGCATTCTCGAGACCATGTGGGTCTGGAACGACTATCTGCTGCCCTACCTTACGCTCGACTCCACCAAGTACAAGACCATTCCTATTTTGATCCAGTACTTCCGCGGTGGCTACGGCCACGTCGAGCTCGGCCCCATGATGGCCTGCATCATGATGGTCGTTGTCCCCATCGTCATCATGTACATCTTCTGCCAGAAGTACATCATCGACGGTGTGGTGGCAGGTGCCGTCAAGGGCTGATGCCGTAACTGTTTTGCAAGTTTCTGCGGCGCCCCTCAGCGCGGCGCCGCGTATCGAAAGGTAGAGACATGGCCGAGATCGTTCTCAAACATGTTCAGAAGGTGTATCCCAACAACGAGTCAAAAAAGAAGGGCTTCTTTGGCAAAAAGAAGAAGACCGAGGAGAAGAAGCACAACCTCAAGGTTACCGAGGACGGTGTGCTCGCTGTAGAGGACTTCAACCTCACCGTTCACGACCAGGAGTTCATCGTCCTCGTTGGCCCGTCTGGCTGCGGTAAGTCCACGACGATGCGCATGATCGCCGGCCTGGAGGACATCACCTCGGGCGACGTGCTCATCGACGGCAAGCGCGTCAACGACGTGGCACCCAAGGACCGCGACATTGCCATGGTGTTCCAGAGCTATGCTCTGTACCCCAATATGACGGTGTACGAGAACATGGCGTTTACGCTTGAGCTCAAGAAGGTCCCCAAAGACGAAATCGACCGTAAGGTTCGCTCTGCGGCCGAGATTCTGGGCATTACCCAGTACCTCGACCGTAAGCCCAAGGCGCTTTCGGGCGGCCAGCGCCAGCGTGTCGCTATCGGCCGCGCCATCGTGCGTGATCCCAAGGTCTTCCTGATGGACGAGCCGCTGTCCAACCTGGACGCCAAGCTGCGTAACCAGATGCGTGCCGAGCTCATCAAGCTGCGCCACGAGATCAAGGGCACGTTCATCTACGTTACCCACGACCAGACCGAGGCCATGACCCTCGGCGATCGCATCGTGGTCATGAAGGACGGCGTTGTCCAGCAGATCGCCACGCCGCAGGAGGTCTTCAACCATCCCGCGAACATCTTCGTCGCGGGCTTCATCGGCGTGCCGCAGATGAACTTCTTCGATGCCCAGCTGGTGCGCTCGGGCAACGGCTTTACCGTCAAGACCGAGGATATGAACGTGGCGCTTGCCCCCGAGACTTGCGCTCAGCTTGCCCTCAACTGGGACGGCGGCGACGTGAAGGAGATTACGGCCGGCGTGCGTCCCGAGCAGATCCTGCTTGCCGATAAGGGCGAGGAGGATGCGCTTCAGGGTACCGTCGAGGTGACCGAGCTCATGGGCTCGACCGAGCATGTCCACGTGACCGCTCCCGACGGCCAGTTTGTCCTGATTATCCCCGTCGTCGACCTCGAGGCCAAGGGCGCGCTCAAGGCTGGCGACACCATCTGGTTCAAGTTCGAGAAGAACGCGACCCACCTCTTCGATAAAGTCTCTGGCAAGAACCTTATCTAGGCCCGGTGCATCCAGGCCCTCCCTTTGGGCGACTGCGGTATTGCCATCCTTTTGCCGCGGTCACATATAAGGCTCCCTTCCCGTCCACTGGGCGAGAGGGGAGCCTTTCTTTGTGCTGGGGTTTTCTGACCGGTCGCTTGTCTCGATCTGTAACAGGAAGAACCAATTTTTGGTGCCAGATGTTACAGATTGAGATGAACCCAAGGGGAGGGCCGGTATGTCTCAATCTGTAACAGCTGGGACCGTTTTGGTTGAGTAGTTGTTATAGATCGAGATTGTTTGGTCGAGGCGGGCCACGGGCAATACGCGGGCACAAAAAACGGAGCCGTGTTGCCACGACTCCGTTTCTCAAGAGGATGGGTAAGGGGAATGAGCTAGCTCAGGTGCCAGATCTCGTCGTTGTACTGGGAGATCGTACGGTCGGACGAGAAGGTGCCGGCGTTGGCGATATTGATGAGCGCCTTGCGCATCCAGGCGTCCTGGTCCTCGTAGTCGGCCAGCACGCGCTCCTTGGTCTGGATGTACTCCTCAATGTCGAGCAGGGCCATAAACCAGTCCTTGCCCTTAATGTCGTCGTGCAGGCGCTGCAGGCGCTCGGCGTTGCCGGTTGCCATAAAGGCCGGGTTGGTGATGAAGTCCACCAGCAGTTTAATGCCGGGCTTGCGGTAGAGCGCACCGGCGTTGTAGGTGCCATCGGCGTAGAGCTGCTCGACCTGTTTGGACGAGGCACCAAAGGTATAGATGTTCTCGTCGCCCACGAGCTCGGCAATCTCCACGTTGGCACCGTCGAGCGTGCACAGGGTTAGGGCGCCGTTGAGCATGAACTTCATGTTGGAGGTGCCGCTCGCCTCCTTGGAGGCCAGGCTGATCTGCTCGGAGATGTCGGCAGCGGGGATCACGCGCTCGGCGGCGGTGACGTTGTAGTTCTCAATCATGACAACCTGCAGGTAGGGAGCCACGTCGGGGTCGTTTGCAATCCACTGCGACAGCGTCAGGATCAGATGGATGATGTCCTGCGCGATAGTGTAGGCAGGCGCCGCCTTGCCGCCAAAGATGATGGTGACGGGGTGCTTAGGCCTGTTGCCGTTCTTGATATCGAAGTACTTCCAGATGATGTAGAGCGCGAGCATCTGCTGACGCTTGTACTCGTGGATGCGCTTGACCTGGACGTCGATGATGGCGTTGGAGGGAATGGTCACGCCCTGCTCGAGCGCCATGAACTGGCGCATGATGGCCTTGGCCTCGACCTTGGTGGCGGCCAGGCGCTCAAGAACGTCCTTGTCGTCGGCGAACTTGGCGAGTTTGCTCAGATCGCCGGTGCTGCGCCAGTCGGTGCCGATTACATCGTCGAGCAGGCTGGCGAGCGCGGGGTTGGCTCCATGGATCCAGCGGCGGAAGGTGATGCCGTTGGTCTTGTTGGAGAACTTCTCGGGATAGATCTCGTAGAACGGATGAAGCTCGGTGTCCTCCAGGATCTTGGTATGGAGGGCGGCTACGCCATTGATGGAGAAGCCAAAGTGGATGTCCATGTGGGCCATGTGGACGGTGTCGTATTCGTCGATGACGGCGACGCGCGGGTCATCGTGCTCGGCCTTCGCGATCTCATCGAGCTTGACGATAATGTCGGCGATGGCAGGGGAGACCTTCTGCAGGCTGACGAGCGGCCACTTCTCGAGCGCCTCGGCAAGAATCGTGTGGTTAGTGTAGGCGACCATGGAGCGTACGATGGTCACGGCCTCGTCAAACTCGATGCCATGCTCGGTGGTGAGCAAGCGAATGAGCTCGGGGATGACCATGGTGGGGTGCGTGTCGTTAATTTGGACCACGGCGTAGTCGGCCAGATCGTGCAGGTTGCTGCCGCGCTCGATGGCCTCGTCGATCAGGAGCTGGGCGGCGTTGCTCACCATGAAGTATTCCTGGTAGATGCGAAGCAGGCGGCCCTGCTCGTCGGAATCGTCGGGGTAGAGGAACAAGGTGAGGTTCTTGGCGATCTCGGTCTTGTCGAAGTCGATGGAGCTGCCGGGGACCAGGCCGTCGTCGACGCTCGCCAGGTCGAACAGGCGCAGACGGTTCTTGGTGGGCTGGCCGTAACCGGGCACGTCGATGTTGACGAGCTTGGAGGTAACGGCAAAATCGCCGAACTCGACGGTGTAGGAGCGGTCGTCGTCGACTAGGATGTCCTGCTCACCGAGCCACTCGTCGGGGACGGCCTTCTGCTGGTTGTCGACAAAGCGCTGACGGAACAGGCCGTAGTGATAGTTGAGGCCCACGCCATCGCCGGTCAAGCCCAGCGTGGCGATGGAATCCAGGAAGCATGCGGCCAGGCGGCCCAGGCCGCCGTTGCCGAGCGACGGCTCGACCTCGAACTCCTCGATCTTGTTGAGGTCGTGGCCTGCGGCGGTGAGCTGGTCCTTAACCTCGTCGTAGATGCCGAGGTCGATCATGTTGTTGATGAGCAGCTTGCCGATCAAAAATTCGGCGGAAATGTAATAGAGCTTTTTCTTGCCGTTGTTGAGCGGACAGGCGGCAGAGTGCTCCTGCACGAGCTTGACCAGCAGTTTGTAAATGCGGCGGTCATCGAGTTGCTCGAGCGAGGTTCCAAAGGACTGCTCGGCAAGATCCGCAAGATTGATACGGGGCATGTTTCCTCCTGTGGTGAGTCGACTACATGTCAGAAATTCAAAAGAAGCCCGCGCGAGGGATGGGGATGGCCTCGCGCGGGAAAAGCGGTCGCGTCCGCACGGTGGGGTGGGGTCGGGCGCGGTGGCTCCTATTGGGGAAGCTCGATTTCGGCTTCCGACGGGATGCGGAAGTAGGTCTCGGTCCAGTCGGTGAGTTTGTGCTCGAGCTCGCGGGTGATGGCGCCGTCGAGCATGCGCCAGGTCCAGTTGCCGCCCAGCGTGGCAGGGGTGTTGATGCGCGCCTCGTTGCCCAAGTTGAGCAGGTCCTGCATGGTGTAGATGCACGTGTCGCTCACGCTGGCTGCGATGGCTCGGTTGAGCGCGTCGGCGATGGGTTCGCCGGCCTGCTGATGGGTGTACAGGGCTGTCTGCTCGCGCTGACGCGGGGTAGCCGTTCCTTCAAACCAGCCGCGTGCCGTCTCGTTGTCGTGTGTGCCCACGTAGGCGACGGTGTTGGCAATGTAGTTGTGCGGCAGGTAGTACGAGTTGGTGCCCTCAAAGGCAAACTGCAGGATCTTCATGCCGGGGAAGCCCGAGTTGTCGCGCATATCGATGACGCCGGGGGTGAGGAAGCCCAGGTCCTCGGCGATGATGGGCAGCGTGCCGAGCTTTTCCTCGAGTGTCTTGAAGAGCTTGAGGCCGGGACCCTGCGTCCACGAACCGTAGGACGAATCAGGCGAGGAGAACGGCACCTCCCAATAGGCCTCGAAGCCGCGGAAGTGATCCAGGCGGATGACGTCGTACATGTCGAGGGCGGCGCGAATGCGGCCCTCCCACCAGGAGAAGCCGTCGGCCTCCATGGCGTCCCAGTCGTAGATGGGGTTGCCCCAGTACTGGCCGGTGGCCGAGAACTGGTCGGGCGGCGTGCCGGCGACGCTCACGGGATTGCCGGCGGCGTCGATCTTAAAGAGCTCAGGTGTCGCCCACATCTCGACGGAGTCACGCGAGACATAGATGGGCAGGTCGCCGATGATGAGAATGTCGCGCTCGTTGGCATAGGCCTTGAGGCGGCTCCACTGGCGATCGAAGAAGTACTGCGTCATCTGGTGGTAGAGCATACGCGCCGGATGGTCGGCGCAGACCTTGGCGGAAGCCTCGCCGCGGGTGCGGAGCTCCGCGGGCCACTCCCAAAACGCCTTGAGACCGCACTCCTCTTTGACGGTCATGAACTCACAGTAGGGGATGAGCCAGTCCTCGTTGGCCTGGATAAAGTCATCGAAATCGGCCGGCTTGTCGGCAGCAAAGCGCTCGGCGGCGCGGTCGAGAATCTGACGGCGGCCGCCAAAAATAGCACCGTAGTCGACATTGCTGGGGTCGGATCCCAGATACACGCCATCGATATCGCGCTGCTCCAGATACCCTGCCTCGATAAGCTCGGCAAAGTCGATAAAGTTGGGGTTGCCTGCGCGGGCCGAGAACGACTGATAAGGCGAATCGCCATAGCTGGTCGTCGTAAGGGGCAGAATCTGCCAGTAATGTTGTTTGCACGAGGCGAGAAAATCGACGAAGTCGTAGGCATTCCAGCCAAAGCCGCCGATTCCGTATGGTCCGGGCAGAGATGAGACGGGCATGAGGACGCCGCTTGCACGCTCCATGAATGCGCTCACCAACCTTCTTGTTGTGGGGTCGGCCTGCCGATGGGTGTGCAGTCCGCCTCCGATGTTCTGATTCGATACGCCTATTGTAAAACATGTTGTTTAAACATGTACAGGCAAGATAAAAAAGTTGGTCGATTTTCGGCGAATGGCTACATGCCATGAAAAAGCCCCGACCTCACAACGTGAGATCGGGGCAAGAACGGTATGTAGGTTTTTGCTACTCGGCGTCGGCGAAGCCGTTGGGGTTGTGGCTCTGCCAGTTCCAGCTATCGCGGCACATGTCCGCGATGTCGTACTGGGCCTTCCAGCCCATCATGCGCTCGGCCTTGGAGGCATCGCACCAGTTGGCAGCGATGTCGCCGGCGCGGCGCTCGCGGATCACGTAGGGCAGCTCCTTGCCACAAGCCTTGGAGAAGGCGGCGACGACCTCGAGTACCGAGGTGCCGGTACCGGTGCCCAGGTTAAAGATCTCGACGCCGGTCTTGCCGTTCATCCAGTTAAGGGCGGCAACGTGACCAGAGGCCAGATCGCACACGTGGATGTAGTCGCGCACGCCGGTGCCGTCGGGGGTGGGGTAGTCGTTGCCAAAGACCTGAACGGCCTCGAGCTTGCCCACGGCGACCTGGGCGACATAGGGCACCAGGTTGTTGGGGATGCCCTTGGGGTCCTCGCCGATCAGGCCCGACGGATGAGCGCCGATGGGGTTGAAGTAACGGAGCAGCACGACGTCCCACTCGGGGTCGGCGGTGTGGACGTCCATAAGGATCTGCTCGATCATCCACTTGGTCCAGCCATAGGGGTTGGTTGCGGGCTTCTTGGGGTCTTCCTCGGTGACGGGCGGGTTGTCCGGGTCGCCGTAGACGGTCGAGGAGCTCGAGAAGATGATGGACTTGCAGCCATGGTTGCGCATGACGTCGATGAGCACCAGGGTGTTCTCGATGTTGTTGTGGTAGTACTCGACGGGCTTGCTCACCGACTCGCCGACGGCCTTAAAGCCGGCAAAGTGGATGACACGGTCGATCTGATGGGTATCGAAGATCTTGTTCATCGCATCGCGGTCGAGCACGTTGGCCTTGTAGAAGGTGAGGTTCTTGGCGGCTTCGTCGCCCACGATGGTCTTGACGCGGTCGACGGCGACGGCGCTGGAGTTGGAGAGATCATCGACGATGACGACCTGGTAGCCACCCTCGAGCAGCTGAACGACGGTGTGCGAGCCGATAAAGCCGGCGCCACCGGTAACGAGGACGCAGGTGTCTTTGGGGTCGAGTGCTTTGGACATGTAGTCTCCTATCGAATCAGGAACACTTCTAGAGGGGAGTATAGCGCAGGCGGGGACGCCCAAATGGTGCACTGTAGGAAAAGCAGAGGATTATGTTAACGTACTCATATAAGAGCTTGCTCAATTGTTACCTCAAATTTGACAATTGCTTACGAGCCGCCGACCTTGTAGTTTCCTGCCGTTCGTGGAAATCGTTGGGACGCGCCATATGTACGCTAATATGTATGAGTTGAGCGACATATAAATAAGCATGTAACGGAGTACATATGTCACCAAACAGCGATTCCATCCTTTCCCAGGAGCTCTCGCGCCGCACTGCCCTTAAGGCCCTGTTCGGCGCCGCTTCTGCGGCAGTTCTTTTTGGCCTGCCCACTCGCGCCCATGCGGCGGAGGCTTCCAAAGAAACCACCGATAAATTGAATGCCGCCCAGGCCCAACTCGACGAGGTTCAGGCCCAGCTCGACAGCATCGCAAATGAGTATGCGGCGCTGGCCAACAAGAATGCCCAGACCCTCAACGACATCGAGAATGTCCAGGGCAAGATTGACGACACGCAGGCCCAGATCGATGAAAAGAAGGCCGAGCTCAAGAAGAAGCGCAACGACCTTTCCGATCGCGTGGCCGCCAGCTACAAGTCCGGCGGTACGAACATCCTGTCGCTGCTGCTGGCCTCTGGCTCGTTTGAGGAACTCGTCGCCAACGCGCATTACGTTGAGAAGATCAACAAGAGCGACCGCGATGCCATCGAGGATATCCAGACGATTCAGGCTGAGCTCGACGCACAGAAGACCGAGCTCGAATCACAAAAGGCCGACCTGGAGAAGCTCAAGGACCAGCAGACTGCTCAGATGCAGGACATGCAGGCCAAGCAGCAGGAGGTCCAGACAGTTCTGGACGGCCTCTCCGACGATGTCAAGGAACTCATGGCCCAGCGTGATTCCGAGATTCTCGCTGCCGCCCAGGCAGAGGAGGCTGCCAGGAAGGCTGCTACTGCCGCGGCTGCCGCAAACAAGAACAATTCCTACTCGGGTGGTTCAAGCTCGGGTGGCGGATCGTATGCGCCCGGAACTCCGCAACAGAATGCCGGCTCGGGCAAGCAGCAGGCCGTCGTCAACGCATGCTACTCCACCCCTTCGCCTGGCCTGAACTGGTGCGCCGCTTGGGTTACCAACGTATTCCGCAACGCCGGCGTGGGCTACTTTGGCGGCAACGCGTGCGACATGTTTAACGCCTGGTGCTACAGCTCCGATCGTTCGGCGCTGCAGGTGGGCATGATCGTGGCCGACTCGTCGCACAGTGGTACCGGTACGCCGGGCCTGCTGTACGGACACGTGGGCATCTATGTTGGTGGCGGCATCGTTATGAGCAACGAGGGCTCCATTACGTCTAAGTCACTTGATGCGTTTATTCGGTTCTACGGTACTGGCTCTGGCGTGCGCTGGGGCTGGCTCGGCGGTATTGCGCTGTCGTAACGCAAGTTGGGCCGCGTGCCCGCCCGCAATATACTTGATTGCCTGCTCGGGCAGTCCTGCGCAAGACGAAGGCCACATTAAGTGGCCTTCTTTGCGTGCGGAACTC
>CAJJZP010000027.1 GCA_905197665.1 uncultured Collinsella sp. | reverse complement strand
CGGGCGCCCGGTCGGCGGCCCGTTCTGGGCGCGCCTCAATCGTAGCCCGAGACGGTCCCGGGCTGACAATTTCGACTGTAATGGACGTTCTTGAATGACTAGTCATTCAAGAACGTCCCCAATGACTACCGCAGAATGAGCGTGGCCGGTAGCCGTGCGGCACTGGTCCGCGTGGCGGCGTATAATCGGCGGCAGATGATTCTGACGTTAGGAAACCATGACCGATAGCATGCAGCAGATGGCGATCGACACGCTCGGCGCCTATTTTGGCTACACCTCGTTTCGCCCGGGGCAGGACCGTATGGTCGATGCGATTCTTGCCGGTCGCGATGCGCTGGGCGTTATGCCCACAGGCGCCGGCAAGTCCATTTGCTACCAGGTGCCCGCGCTCATGCTGCCCGGCATCACCTTTGTGGTGAGTCCGTTGCTCTCCCTTATGGAGGACCAGACCCGTGCGCTGCTCGCGGCGGGCGCGCGACCCAGCTATCTCAACTCCAGCCTTACTCCGGCCCAGCAAAATACCGTGCTCAAGCGGGCGCGCGAGGGCCGCTACCAGCTTATGTACGTGGCGCCCGAGCGCCTGCTCGAGCCGCGCTTTTTAGCCTTTGCGCAGGAGGCCGCGGCGGACGGCGGCATTGGCGTGCCGCTCGTGGCCATTGACGAGGCTCACTGCGTGAGTCAATGGGGCCAGGATTTTCGACCCGCCTACCTGCAGATTCGCGAGTTCATCGATTCTCTGCCGCAGCGCCCCATCGTGGCGGCCTTTACCGCCACGGCGACCGAGCGCGTGCGTGCGGACATTCAGCAGATGCTCGGCCTGCGCGACCCGGCTACCGTCGTGACGGGTTTCGACCGCAAGAACCTCTACTTTGGCTGCGAGGAGATGGGCGACAAGGCCAAATCCGCGTGGGTGCGCGACTACGTAATCGCGCATTCGAGCGAGAGCGGCATCGTGTACTGCTCGACCCGCAAGACCGTCGATGAGCTGGCAGGTGAGCTTGCCGAGGCGCTGGGCCCCAGCGGCATTCGCGTGGGCCGCTACCATGCCGGCATGGGCAATGACGCCCGCCGCCAGAGTCAGCGTGCCTTTATCGACGACGACATCCAGGTGATGGTTGCCACCAACGCCTTTGGTATGGGCATCGACAAGCCCAACGTGCGCTACGTGATTCACAACAACGTGCCCGAGAGCATCGAGGCTTACTACCAGGAGGCGGGCCGCGCCGGCCGCGATGGCGACCCGGCCAGCTGCCACCTGCTGTGGAACGGCAACGATTTTCGCATGCGCCGCTTTTTGATCGACCGCGGAGATGCTGCCGACGAGGCACTTGACGACGAGCAACGCGCGTGGGCGCTCCAGAATCGATATCGTCTGCTCAGCCAGATGGAGGGCTACTGCAATACCACCGGCTGCCTGCGCGAATACATGTTGCGCTACTTTGGCGACGAGGCCGCGGCCGAGCATGCGGCAGCCGCCGCGGGCGGCACCGCCACGGACGAAGCCGAGGGCTGCGGCAACTGCAGCAACTGCCTCATGCAGTTCGAGGTCGAGGACGTCACCGATATGGCCCGCGCTGCCGTGCACTATGTGGCCACGCGTCCCATGCGTTTTGGCAAGTCGCTGATCGCCGACGTGCTCCACGGCGGCAACACCGAGCGCATTCGCCAGATGCATCTGGACGAGGACCGCGGCTACGGTGAGCTGTCGAGCGAATCGGTCGGGCGCATCAAGGACATCATCGGCCAGCTGTGCGGCCGCGGTTATCTGGCCACCTCGCAGGGGCAGTACCCGGTCGTTGGGCTGGGCCCGCGTGCCGGCGAGGTCGAGGATGAGGCGTTCGCCTTTACCGTTAAGCGTCGCGCGTCCAAGCGCAAGGCCTCGGCCCGCGCCCGCCGCGCGGTGGATCTGCTGCGCGAGGAGGCTGAGCTGGATCAGCGCCCGCGCGTGGGCGACGATGCCGAGCTGTTCGAGCGCCTGCGTGCCTTGCGCAAGGAGATCTCGACCGAGCTGGAGATGGCGCCGTATATGGTCTTTTCCGACAAGGCTCTGCGCGGCCTGTGCCGCCTGCGCCCTCAAACGCGCGAGGAGCTGATCCAGGTCAACGGCATTGGCGAGAAAAAGGCCGACGCCTTTGGCGAGCAGTTTATGGCGGCGATTGAAGAATTTGAGTCCGAGCATGCGCGGGATGGAGCGTAATGATGGCAGCCGATAGCAAGACCGAACGTTCCGAGCGCGCCGAGGTGTCCGCCGTGCCGCTGTACCAGCAGGTTATGGACGACCTAAAGGGCGAGATCGCGCGCGGCGTGTACGCGGCCGGCTCGCGTATTCCTTCCGAGATGGAGCTCGCGAAGTCCTACGGCGTGGGACGCATCACCGTGCGCCGCGCCATCGAGGAGCTGTCGCGCGCGGGGTATCTCAGCCGCCAGCAGGGGAGGGGCACGTTTGTGTGCGCGCCCAAGCTCAAGCGCAAGATTCGCCAGAAGGGTGACGTCCAGAGTTTTACTGAGGGTTGTGCTGCCAACGATATGGTGGCCGGAGCGCGCCTGGTGTCGCGCACGGTGGTTGCGGCGACGCGCGAGGACGCGGCGTTTTTTGACGTGGAGCCCGGCAGTGAGCTCATCGTGGTCGAGCGCGTGCGCACAGCCGACGGCGTGCCCGTCATGCTCGAGAACAACGCCTTTGTGCTGGCTGACCATCCCTATCTGCAGACGCTGGCCGATAAGGACCTCGCCGATAACTCGATCTTTGCGCTCGTTGCCGAGCATTCGGGCCGCGCACCGCTCAAGTCCGACCCTTGCACTGTGGAGATTGCGCTTGCCGATGCTCAGGCGGCCCCGCTGCTGGAGGTGCCGGTCGGCGAGCCTCTCTTTTATATGGAGGCGTATTTTACCGATGCAGACGAGCGCCCCCTTCTGCTCGGGCGCCAAAAGATCGTGGGCTCGCGTTACGTGTTCGACATCTAACGTTCATAGATAGAACAACATAGAACAAATTTGCCGAAATGACTTCACCGGTGAAGCTTTGCGTGGTATAAATAGGACAACATAGAACGACCGCAGGTACGAGCTGCTGTCGTTCAAAGCCGCCACACAAGGAGGAGCGTCACCGTGAACGCACACGATCTGATTCAGGAAATCATCGAGCGCAAGGGCAAGGTCGAGAATGTCTTTTGGATCGCCTGCGGCGGTTCGATGATCGACCTCATGCCGGCTAACGAACTGCTCAAGCGCGAGGCCACCACGTTTACCTCGACGGTCTACACAGCGCGCGAGTTTTGCCTGATGGCCCCCAAGAGCCTAGGGCCGAAGTCGCTCGTCGTCGCCTGCAGCCACAGCGGCAATACGCAGGAGGTCGTCGACGGTTGCGAGATGGCGCTGGCAGCCGGCGCCGAGGTCGTGGCCATGACCGACTGCGAGGGCTCCAAGATTGATAACGGCAAGTGGACCACCTGGGTCTATCCGTGGGGCGAAGGCGTGCCGCAGGCCGAGGTTCCGCAAGGCATCGGCGTCCTGATGGCTGCCGAGCTGCTCGACCAGCAGGAGGGTTACGAGGCGCTCGCCGATATGTACGCCGGCCTTAAGCAGATGGATGCGCTGTTGCCCGCTGCCCGCGAGAAGGTCAATGCCGAGCTGGGCGATCGCTTTGCCGAGCTCTGCCAGCAGCACGAGTTCTTCTACATCCTGGGATCCGGCCCCAACTTTAGCCAGACCTACGCCATGGCCATCTGCTCGCTCATGGAGATGCAGTGGCAGCACTGCTGCTACATCCACTCCGGCGAGTACTTCCACGGCCCGTTCGAAGCCACCGAGCCCGGCGTGTTCTACTTTGTACAGCTCGGATCGGGCGAGTGCCGCCCCATGGAGGAGCGCGCGCTGGCGTTCCTCAACACGCACACCGATACGGTCATGGTGCTCGACGCACTCGAGTACGGCGTGGGCGACGTGCCTGCCAGCGTGCGTTCGTACCTGGAGCCGATCTTCTTCTACAACATGAGCTGCGAGCTGCGCGCCGCCCGCGGCAAGGTGTTCGACCACAGCCCCGAGGTTCGTCGCTACATGGGCATCGAGCAGTACTAGGTAACGGGAAAACCATTCACCTTCGATTCGCAAGGGCACTGCGTGAGTCAAAAAAGTGGGCCGCGCCGGGGATTTCCGGCGCGGCCCACTTAGTATCGCGCTTAGATTCGCAAGGTTGCGGCAGCCAGCGGCCTACTTTGCGTCGTAGGCCTCGGTGTCCCACCAGTCGAGCTGGGCGATGTTGTCGCGGATGTGCTGGCAGCTCTTGTGAAAGCCCTCGAGCTCGTACTCGGACAGGTCGAGCGTGTAGACCTCCTCGACGCCCTCGGCACCGATCACGCACGGCAGGGAGGTAAAGATGCCCTCCTCGCCATACTGGCCGGTCATGAGCGTGGAAGCGGAAAGCACGGCGTGCTCGTTGTGCAGCACGGCGGCGCAGACGCGCGCGGCGGAGTTGGCGACGGCGTATTCGGTGCACTGCTTGCCCTGGTAGGTCACATAGCCGCCCTTACGCGCGAGCTCCTCGACCTCCATGTGGTCAAAGGCGTACTTGTCGGGGTTCTCGGCCTGAAGCTCGTTGAGGTTTTTGCCGGCGATGGTTGCGGCCTTAAAGGCGGCAAGCTGGCTAAAGCCGTGCTCGCCGATCATGTAGGCATCGATGGACTTGGGGCTCACGCCGACCTTCTTGGAGATCTCGGTGCGCAGGCGGGCGGAGTCCAGACCGCAGCCCGAGCCGATAATCTTCTTGGGATCGTAGCCGGTCAGGTGCCACAGCTCGGTGCACACGACGTCGCAGGGGTTGGAGATGCTCACGAAGATGCCGTCAAAGCCGGCGTCGACGATGCGCTTGGCAAAGGTGCGGGCGGCGTCGGTGGTAAAGAACAGCTCGCCGTCGCGGTTGCCAGCGGCCAGCGCGACCTTGCCGGCGGCGTTGACGATGACGTCGCAGCAGGCCAGCTCCTCGTAGTGGTCGTAGCAGTTGACGATCTTGGTGTTGTACGGGACAAACGAAAGGGAGTCGCGCAGGTCCTGGACCTCGGACGTCACCTTGGCTTCGTTGATATCGCACAGGTACAGCTCATCGGCAATGCCCTGCATGAGCAGGCTGTTAGCGACATGTGCTCCTACGTGGCCCTGGCCGACCACACCGATCTTACGCGTCTGGTACATATATGTATCCTTTCGGCCGAGTTTTTCGCGTCGAACTATTGTAGCGTCCTGCTGCCACTTTGCTAGACTAAAGCGCCGTAGATTTTTGGGACATGCCTTAATCTCTACTTTTGGAGTGATTTGGGCCGCTGACGGCATCGCTGGGCGATGTGCTCGCGCGGATAGGGCCGCTCGTTGTACCATAACTGCAACTGACTCGTAAGGAGCATCCATGCCCATTCGTATTCCCGACGCCCTCCCTGCAGCCGCGCAGCTCGAGAGCGAGAACATCTTTGTCATGACCGAGTATCGCGCGCTGCACCAGGACATCCGTCCGCTGCGCGTGCTCATCCTCAACCTCATGCCCACCAAAATCGCCACCGAGACGCAAATCATGCGCAAGCTCTCCAACACGCCGCTGCAGGTGGAGGTGGACCTGCTGCGCACCAAGACGCACGAGGCCACGCACGTGAGCGCCGGCCACCTGGAGACGTTTTACCGCACGTTCGACGACATCCGCGACATCCACTACGACGGCCTGATCATCACGGGCGCGCCGGTGGAGCAGATGCCGTTCGAGGAGGTCGACTACTGGCCCGAGCTCTGCCAGATCATGGATTGGTCTACCACGCACGTACACTCTACGCTGCACATTTGTTGGGGCGCACAGGCCGGGCTGTACCATCATTACGGTATTCAGAAGTACGACCTGCCGGCAAAGGCAAGTGGCGTGTTCGAGCATTATCTGGTGAAGCCGCAAAGCCCGCTGGTCCGCGGCTTCGACGACCGCTTCTATGCCGTGCATTCGCGCAACACCGATGTGCGCCGCGAGGACGTGGAGGCCGAGCCGCAGCTTGAGGTCGTGGCCGTGTCCGACGAGGTGGGCCTGTACATCGTCAAGTCGACCGACAGCCGTCGCTTCTTTGTATTTGGTCACCCCGAGTACGATACCGACACGCTGCGCCTGGAGTACGAGCGCGACGTGAAGCGCGGCCTCAACCCTCAGGTGCCGGCGCACTACTTTCCGGGTGACGACCCCACCGCCGAGCCGCGCAACGTCTGGCGCAGCCAGGCTCAGCTGTTCTACACCAACTGGCTCAACTACTACGTCTACCAGACCACGCCCTACGACCTGGCCCGCGCCGGCGAGGAGCACTAGACTGCGGTGGTACTGCTGTAGCCGTGGCTGACGTGGCGGCGATTAGGCGCTGATGATGTGGGGTAGCGGCAGGTCGTGGGCGTCGGTGGGAACGTGGTCGACACGCTGTTCGTCAAAGGCGATGCCGATGATTTGACATGCGGGCGAGAGCATGGGCAGGTAGCGGTCGTAGCAGCCGCCGCCGTAGCCCAGGCGCTCGCCGGCGCGGTCGAAGGCTACGAGTGGCACGATGGCCATGTCGAGGGCCTCTGCAGACACGATAGGGAAGTGGTCGCTGTCGATGTCCATGGCCGCGAAGGCCCGCGTGGGGTGGGCGATAAACGGGGCCGCGGACGCATCGCCGACGGCAACTGCCCGCATGCACATGCGCTGGCCACAAGCTGCGGCGTCTGTTGCCGAGAGCATGCACGGATAGGCCACGCGCCAGCCGCGTTTGGCGGCAGCTGCGGCAAACGCGGCTGGGTCGACTTCGGAACCCATCGCGGCATAGACGGCAACGGTGTGCGGTGCCGCGGCACCCGAGCTGCCCAGCAACTCAACAAGCCGCGCGCAAATGACAGCAGACTTCGCCGCCCGAACATCCATATCAAGAGCATCGCGCCGAGCAATCATCGCCCGCCGCACTTCAGCCTTGCCCATCCCAACCTCCTCTAGCAAACCTGCCAAAAAGGGACAGGTTTATTTTGGCAGGTTTTATCTGGGCAAATGTCGAAACCACCACAAAGGTGCCTGTGAACTGCGCCCCGAAACTTGGACTGAATAAATAGCGACTACGCCGCAAGGGCCCGGCTCCGGAACTCCTCCGGCGTCAGGCCCTTCAATCTTACCTGCCTGCGCCGCGTGTTCCAATGGACTATGTACCCTTCCAGGTCGCGCTTGAAGTCCTCGAAGCTGCCCCACTCCCTGCCGCGGTAGAACTCGTCCTTCACGTGGCCGAAGAGCTGCTCGGTGGCGGCGTTGTCGATGCAGTTCCCCTTGCGCGACATGCTCTGGGTGATGCCCGCCCCCTCCAGCCTGGAGGTGTAGGACTCGTGCTGGTACTGCCAGCCCATGTCCGAGTGCATGGTCGGTGCCGCCCCGTCGGGCAGGGCCTCGAGGAGCCGGTCGAGCATCCTGTGCTGCTGGGCGAGGTCCGGCGAGGTCGATATGTCGCTCGCCACGATCTCCTTCGTGCAGAAGTCGAGCACCGGGGCCCAGTAGGCCTTGGCGCCGGCGACCTTGAACTCGGTGACGTCGGTGCCGAGCTTCTGCCACGGCCCCTCGGCGCCGAAGTCCCTCGCGATGACGTTCTCGAACGTGCTCCCCACGAGCCCCCTGTAGGAGCTGTACCGGCGGCGGGAGCCCCGGCGGCGTATCCCGCACCGGATGCCCATCTCGCGCATCATCTTGAGCACGGTCTTGTCGGCCACGACCGCGCCCAGCTCGGCGCGCAGGCACATGGCTATCTGCCGGTGCCCGCAGCCGTTGGCGGTGCGCGAGAATATCTCGGCCGCGGCGTCGCGCAGCTCGGGCCTGGTCGGCCTCCGCGGGTGCGCCAGCGCGTAGTAGTAGGTCGACCTCCTGAGCCCCGAGCACTCCAGCAGGTGGCGCAGGGAGTGCCCCTCCGCTCTCAGCGCCCTCACCGCCTCGGCCGCCGCCCTGGTCAGAGCCCGTCCCGCTCGACCAGGGCGCGCAATTTTTTAGGTAGGCGACCTCGGCCTCGAGCCTGCGGCAGCGCTCCTCGAGCTCCTGCTCGCGGGTGCGGGCCCGGGGTTTCGACCTCGACCCCCTCGGCCTGCCCTTCGGGCGGGGCCGCAGCGCCTCGGCGCCGCCCTCGCGGTAGAGCCTGCACCAGCGCTCCAGCGGGGACTTCGACCTGATCCCGAACTCGGCCATGGCGTCGGCCTTCGCCATCCCGCCGTCGACCACGGCCGACGCCGCGGCGACCCTCTGCTCGAATGTGTAACTGGATTGTTTCCCGCCCATGGACAGCAGCGCCTCGCTTCCGAACGCCCGGTATACCCACTGCCATTCTCTCACGGTCTCGCGGGGGACGGACAGGGCCTCGGCCGCCGGCTTGCAGCCGACGCCGGCGTCGAAGAGCTCGACGGCCCGCCTCCTGGACTCCAGGTCGTGCTTCACCCTGAGGTCTATACTCATGGAAAACCTCCCATTTCCCGATGTCCAAGAAATGGGAGGCAGTTCACTGTCCCCTTTGTGGTGGTTTTGGCCCATGCGTTAACGCTATAGCGCCGCAGCGATCGCTTCAGTCACAAACTTATTGAGTGACTCGCCCTTCTTTGCCGCTGCCAGCGCCGCCTGTTTGTGGAGCTCAGAGCCCGTTCTTACGTTGAACGAGCCCTTAAAAGCCCGCTCGGGCTCTTTGCCCTTCTCGGCGCAAAACTCAAGGTAATCGTCGACGGCGTCGTGGAAGCATTGTTCCACTTCTTCAGCCGTGGAGCCTTCAAATACGATTGCGTCTCTAATGCCGGCGACCATACCTGTTAGTACACGCTGCTCGGCATCGAACTCGACTGGGGCGAAATAGCCCTTGTATGCCAAAACGTTACTCATGACTGCCTCCGACATCCTGCAGAAATCGAACGATGTTTCGAATTGTCCCCGCTGTCAATTCGTCAGATGGATGAGGCGCGTGCATCACGAACATCCTGCCATCTGAGGGCCTGTAGAAGCGAACGCGCGATCCGGAAGTCTTGCCTTTGCTGTCCATTTCAAAGCCATATGAGACCATGACTTTTAAAAAATCGGCATACCGATACGTCGAAGGGCAGCTAAACAGCTGGGCGATGAGTTTATCGGCTCGAGTCATCCCGCCTCACATTCTGCAACTATATTCTAGTTGCAATTTAAGTCCGATGCAAACACTCATAATATAGAACATGTGTACGTATAGAACAAGTGTTCGAATCACCACTGAGAAAGGGGACAGGCACCTTTGTGGTGGTCTGTGCTGTGGAGTGGGCGTCTGCGGCAGTTCGTCTCGATCTGTAACAGTAACTCGGCAAAAATGGGCCTAGCTGTTACAGATCGAGACAAAGAGCCGGCGACATTCGGAAACGTCTCGATCTGTAACATCTGGAGCCGATATTGCCGTCTAGATGTTACAGATTGAGACAAACCGCCGCGGTGGGCTGCGCCGCCCCGCCCAAGCCGCAGAAAAAAGGTAGATTTTCAGGCATGTCCCAAAAATCTACCTTTGCTGTGCGTTAGCCCAGCAGGTCGATGACGTTAAAGCCGGCGTTGCTCTTGGCGATGACGTCTCGGCCGCCAAAGACGCAGGTGGGCGACGCGGCTGCGATGCGCGTCACATCGGCGCCGAGCGAGCGCAGCTCACCGGGTGTGGCCGCAAGCATCTGGGCGCGGCGCTCCTCGCGGGCGTGCGGATCGAGTCCAGCCAGGTAGGTCGTGTTGCGGCGTTTGGTGAGCGCGTACGGCTTCACGGGCGCGTCCATGCCGCTCACGCAGCTCACGATAAAGCCCTCAAAGGCGGCCTCGTCAGGTTCAAAGCTGCCGAGCCATTCGCCTGCGCGCGCCACGCGCTCAATCGAGGGGTCGATTGCTGGGTCGCGGTAGGTGTAGAACGCCGCCTGACGCTCGCCGGCAGCGCGGAATCCGCAGCCGTACGCACCGCCCTTCACGCGGATCTCGTTCCACAGGTAGTCGTAGGAGAGCGCGTTGGCGGCAACCGCCCAGGCGCCCGTCACGTCGATGTCCAGGCGACGCGGATCGTACGCGCTTGCCGCAAAGCAGATGTCACTGGGGATAACAAAAGCCTCGTGGCGGTCGCACGGCGTCGGCACTACGAGCGCATCGCGGCCGGCATCGGCGCCGTCGCCCGCGCCAAGCCCCAGGTTACCCGCGGCATCCCAGTACGCGTCAAAGTCCTCGTCGCTGCCGGTAAAGCTCGCCAGGCAGCCGTCGGCCACAAAGATGCGGCCTGCCAGCTCGGCAAGCTTGGCGCGCAGGTCATCCAGGCGCTCGTCAAAGTGGTCGAGCAGATCGCGCAGGAACAGATAGAAGTCCACGCCCGAAAGCTGCTCGCGCACCACGGCCGAAGGCGAACTGTAGCTCATAGCGCGACCGAGCGCCGCCGAGTGTCCGTTGTTGATAAAGCCCTGCTCAAGCCCAATGCGAATCTGCGTAAGCACGTCGCGCACGCGGTCGGCATCGGCATCGAGTAAAAGCGTGCTCGACCACACCTCGCGCGGCAGACTCGCCAGTGCATCAATCTTCTCGGACAGGGCGCCGGCGCTCACCAGCAGGTAGGGGCGCACGCCGTCCACGTCGGGCTGGGTCATGACTTCGGTCGTAAAGCTCAAAAAGCCCAGCTTGCCAGCGAGCAAGTTGTCGAGTTCCTCGGCCGAGTGCTCGCGCGTGGGCAGCTGCTTAAGCAGGCGGCAGAGCAGCGTCACATAGGGCAGGTCCTCAAACGCGACGCAGCTCAGGTCGAAATACTGCATGGCGTAGGCCAGGCGGTTGGTGGGGATGCCGTGGCGCAGGCAGGGGATGGGCGCGGTCGTGTCCACAACGAGCGGCGGCTCGGGGCGCGCCTCGCCAATGTCGGATACACGCAGGCGCGGCAGCGTGGCCTTGGCCTCGGGCGTGTCATCCGCCTCCTGCGCGGCGCGCAGCGCGGTCGTGCGCTCGACCACATCGGCCAGCTCGGCATCGGTCATGGCGTCGCGCTTGGCAGTCAGCTCGGCAGCTTCGGCGCCCTCCGAACCCTCGGCGGCGTCCACCGGCACCAGCTCGACCAACGCCATGTGGTCGTTTTCCAGCACCAGCTCGCGCAGCAGGTCCTCAAAATAGCTGCCGTCCAGCTCGCCGCGTAGCTCCTCGTACACCGGGCCATACTTGAGCGCCAGCGTCGCAGCGTCGTCATCGTAGAGCCATGTGCTCAGCGCGTCGCACGCAATGGCCACGCCGTCGGCGATACCGTAGTCGCGCTGGCGCAGGTCGTATTCGTTGCTGCTGATGATGGCTTCCAGGCGCTCGCGCGGAACGCCGTGCTCGCACAGGTCGCGGCAGGCGTCCTGGAACACGCGACGCAGCTCGCGCGCCACGCCGGGCTGCGCGTTTTGCAGCATGATGAGCTCGTAGGGCTGCAGGCTCTCGGCCGCGGTGTAGCTCACCACGTTGCCGCCCAGACCCGCCGCCAGAATGGCCTTCTTAACCGGTGCTTCGTTGGAGCCCAGCAGCGCCTCGAACAGGATGTCCGCGGCGATCGTGCGCTTGCGGTCGAGCGCGCTGCCCAGCACAAGGCCCAGGCCCACCAGGGCGTTTTCGGGCGTGGTGGCCATCTCGACGCGCTTATACTCGCAGGTCACGGGCGCCTGCACGTCCAGCGGATTGGGCGCCAGCGTGGACGGGTCCTCGCCGGCGGCAACGGCTGCGTCCATGCGCCGGCTCGCGGCACTCGGCTGCGACAGATAGCGCTCGTCCAAAAAGGCCAGCGCGCGGTCCACATCTAGGTCGCCATAGAGCGTGATGTAGGAGTTGGAAGGATTGTAGTGGCGCGCGTGCGTATCCAGGAACTGCTCGTAGGTGAGCGCAGGGATTGCGCGCGGGTCGCCGCCGCTCTCGTGCGCATAGGCGGTGTCGGGATAGAGCGCGGCGTTGACGGCGTCGTCCAGCACGCTCATGGGGTCGGACAGCGCGCCCTTCATCTCGTTGAACACCACGCCGTTATAGCGCAGCGTGCCTTCGCGCAGGCTCGCGGAGCTGCCGTCGCTCTCGCCCTCGGCGCCTTCCGGCAGGTCAAGCTCGTAGTGCCATCCCTCCTGCTCAAAAATGGTGGGCTTGGTGTAGATCGCCGGGTTGAACACCGCGTCCAGGTACACGTCCATCAGGTTGTACAGGTCCTGCTCGTTGGTGGTGGCAACGGGGTAGATAGTCTTGTCGGGGTAGGTCATGGCGTTGAGGAACGTCTGCATGGAGCTCTTGATCAGGTCGACAAACGGCTCCTTGACGGGGAACCTGGCCGATCCGCACAGCACCGAGTGCTCAAGAATATGGAACACGCCGGTGGAATCGGCCGGCGGCGTCTTAAAGCCAATGGCAAAGGCCTTGTTCTCGTCGTCGCACGCCAGGTACAGCAGGCGAGCGCCCGAAGCGGTGTGGCGCAGCACGTAGGCGTCCGAGTCGAGCTCGGGCACGGTCTCGCAGCGCTCGACGGCAAAGCCATGGCAGGTGGTGCCGGGCACCAGCAGCGCGGCGGCAGCGGCGCGCGGGTCGGTTGAGGTAGTGGGCATATGCAGTCTCCTTTGGCGCCCCAACGGGGGCGAATCGAGTCGAATCCCCGAGAGTATACCCATATGGGGCCTTCGACCAATCTGCCGGATGAGCGTGGATTTTCTGGCACACGAGCGTGGAAATTCGGACGTCTGCCGCATGAGCGTGGATTTTCGGACGAAATCGGCCGCCAAAAGCCCAAAAACCGTCCAAATATCCACGCTCGCGCGTCAAGTACGTATCTCTCACCTCACATTCATCTCTACGACGAGGGATGAATGTGAGACAGGTAGAAGATAAAAATCAATCGGCTTATCGGATGCATATACCGCCATCAGATTGAAGCTGTATGTGGAAATGGATGGACTCTACACCGCTTACGCAAAATAACCCCTCGTTTGCTAAAACATTATAGGAAATGGCGTGGAGTGCTAAAAAGTTCTAATACAATATAAGTCATTTATCTATAGGCTGCTGATTCCTTGTAAAGGTATGGTTGATATGGTTGAGGCAAATAGCGTTATCCCCCTGTACAAACAGATTGTTCGTGCGCTTTCTGATTCAATCGCCAACGGCACGTACCGCCCGGGAGATAAGCTTCCGACCGAGGCGGAGCTTATCGAGCAATTTGGCGTGAGCCGAATAACGGTTCGCTCCGCAATTAAAGAAATGGAAGATGCTGGGCTTGTTGAGAGGGCCCGCGGCAAGGGCACGTTCGTTTCGTCGGACACGCAGATGTATGCCGCGGACGACCGTGAGAGCTTTACCCATTCGTGCCAGCTTGCGGGCAAACAGGCGTCTACCAGGGTTCTCGAAATGGGCTGGGACTTCCCAAGTCTGCGAGACGCGAAGTTCCTGGGCGTAGACGATACCCAAAAGGTATTGCGTAGCCGTCGTCTGCGCCTTGTGGATGGCAAGCCCACGATGCTGGAAACCAATAGCTATTCCGCTGCGCTTTCTTTTTTGGAGCATGAGTCCCTCGATGATTCGCTGATGGCGGTACTCGATCGCCAGGGGATCAAGATGGGTCCCAACACGCGTACGCTCGAGGTCTGCTATGCGAGCGAGCTCGAGGCGGCATACCTTAACGTGGAGCTGGACTCTTCGCTGCTTCTGTTTGTCGATAGACGTTATGCCCCAAGTGGCGAGCCGCTTTTCATCTCCCGTCAGGTGTACTGCACCGAGCGACTGAAGTTCTATTTGTAAATTAGCGATAGATTGGTCGATTTACCGACCAATTGTTACCGTTCGCGGATTTGGAAAATAGACACACCACGTAGGGTAGATTGCTAATATACTTTGTTATGACAATATAGTACGTCCTATTGGTACTGGAGAACTATGAATAAGATATTGCTAGCGAGTCATGGTTATCTCGCCCAAGGCATGAAAAGCTCTCTGGAGATTCTGATGGGCACCAACGACCGAATCGAGTGCCTGTGCGCCTATGTCGATGACGATTCAAGGGACGTCGCGGCGTTGATTGATGCATGGATGGAGACGAGGGACCCTGCCGACTCTTGGTTTGTCGTGACTGACATCTTTGGCGGCTCTGTAAACAACGAATTCATTCAGAGGGCGACCGACGGATCGTTTACGTTAATCGCTGGAATGAACTTGCCGCTGCTGGTGGAAATGGTTACACAGCTGGACTCCCTGGATGCGGACAAGGCCAAAACCGCGGTCGAGGGATCGCGTTCGTTTATTCAGCTTTGCGAGGCGGCGGACATGCTTGCCGGCGCCGAGGAAGAAGAGTTCTAGTTAGTTCTGGTTCGAGCCCTAGCTAGGGGCCACACCTGTCATTCCCTTTATCACGTGCGGAGATGATAACGATGATTAAGCTTACGAGAGTTGATTACCGACTGATTCACGGCCAAGTTGCCATGTCCTGGACTCACGCTTTGGATGTAGATTGCATCTTGCTTGCCAGCGATGCTGTGGCAAAAGACGACATGAGGAAGGCGGCCTTGAGGCTCGCCCGCCCCAACGGCGTTAAACTCGTCATCAAGGATGTTGACGCTGCTATCGAGGCGCTCAACAGCGGCGTTACCGACAAGTATTCGCTGTTTATCATCACTGAGACGATTGAAGATGTCTATCGTCTCGCTAAGGGTTGCAAAGACATCAAAGAGATCAATCTGGGCGGAACCCGAAAGACCCCTGAGACCACGCTTCATCCGACCCCTGCGATCTTTGCGACCGAGAAAGATGCCGAGCATATCCAAGAGCTCCTGGGCGATGGCGTGGCCATCGAAATCCGTCAGGTTCCCAATGACGCTAAGGTGTTTGCCAAGGACGTTTTCTAGCCGGAAACACGTTGATGCTCGGCATTTATTGAACCAATGCTCTATGCCTATGCCCGTCGATCATTTGATCGGCGGGCTTTTTATTAAAGAAAAATCAAAAAAATCTGAAATAGTTCTTGCATAGTTAGTTATATAAAGTATTATAACGTCATGGGATGAATGAAGGGTTCATCCAAGTGAGTTAGGAGTAAGGGATGTTCAATTTCGATGAGCCTCGTTACGAGAAGGTTGTGAGCGATGCCCTCGCTCTCCGTCCTCAGATTGAGGCTGCCGTGGACGAGGTCTGCGAGCAGGGTTATTCCAACATCTTCTTCATCGGCTGCGGCGGCACCTGGGCCCACACGCTCCCGATGAAGTATTGGGTCGAGACCACCACGGCCGACGTCGACGTCCACTGCGAGATCGCCGCTGAGTTCCTCGCGTGCCCGCCCAAGGCCTTCAACAAGGACTCGGTCTGCGTCTTCTCCACCCGTACCGGCACCACCCCCGAGATCATTGAGGCTGCCAAGTTCTGCCAGGAGCAGGGCGCCCGCACGCTGATGTATGTCTCCAACGACAACACCCCGGCCACCGAGTACGCCGATTACAAGTTCTTCAGCTTCGCCGAGGACGACGTTCTGTGCGAGGCCATCTACACCTACCAGATCACGCTGGTCGCCCGCTTCCTCAAGAACGCCGGCGCCTTCCCCAAGTACGACACCTTCATGGAAGAGTTCGGCAACATCGCTCCGTACCTCATCAAGGCCAAGGACGCTCAGGACGAGCGCTGCGCCGCCATGGCCGAGGACTTCAAGGACACCGATTACCACATGGTGATTGGCTCCGGCATGCTCTGGGGTGAGGCCTACGACTACGCCATGTGCATCCTCGAGGAGATGCAGTGGATCAAGACCAAGTCCATCCACGCCGCCGAGTTCTTCCACGGCACCATCGAGCTGTGCGAGGAAGGCACGAGCCTCATCATGCTCTACGGCGAGGACGACACCCGTAAGCTCATGGACCGCGTGGACAACTTCACTCACATGCTCGCCGACGAGAAGGGCGTCAACGTCCGCGTGAACAAGTTTGACACCGCCGAGGTCGAGCTGCCGTTCAGCGACCCCGAGTTCCGCAAGATCGTCTCCCCGATGGTCACCTACACCATCACCGAGCGTCTGAGCTGCCATCTCGAGCACGTCCGTAACCACCCGCTCACCACGCGTCGTTACTATCACCAGATGAACTACTAATCCTCTCAAATTGCTGCGGTTGTCTGCAGGCGAGCTGCGCAGAATGCCTCGCCTGCAGACCTGTTTCTGGGGTTGATCGAAATGGTTGTCCAGTATCTTCTAGTTGCACTGGTCGCATTTATTGCGTCCATGGACGAGCAATTATTTGGCATTACGATGCTTGGTCGTCCGCTGTTTACGAGCCTGTTTGTCGGCTTGATTCTTGGCGATGTCCAGCAGGGCGTTATCGTCGGCGCTGCTTTGGAGTCCATGTTCATGGGCGCCATCATGGTCGGCGCGGCGGTCCCTCCCGAGGTCTATGCCTCCGGCGTGCTTGGCTGCGCGTTTGCCGTCATTACGGGTACGGGCACGGCAACTGCCGTCGCGCTCGCCCTTCCCGTCTCCGTCTTCCTTCAGGTGTGGCGCAACTTCTGCTACGCCGTTCCGGGTGCCTTTGCCTGCAAGAAGATTGAGACCGCTCTGGCAAATCGCGATCTTGCCAAGGCGAATCTGTACCATCTGACCATCGTGCCGCTGTCGATTGGCATTCCGTCTGCACTGCTGGTGTTTGGCTCGCTGTTCTTTGGTGCCGACCTTATCAACAATGCGCTCAACGCGATTCCGCAGTTTGTGATGGACGGCCTCAACGTTGCGTCCGGCGTCATGGTCTGCATCGGCTTCGCTCTTCTTATCAGGACCATGGGCGATAACAAGCTCCTTCCCTGGCTGTTCCTGGGCTTCATTATGGTCATCTACCTCAAGATGGACGTGGTCGGCGTCGCCGCAGCTGCCATTTGCGTCGCGCTGCTCCTGGCCTTCCGCGAGGGCTCGTCCGGTCCGCAGACGGTTGCTGCAGATGAAGAGGAGGACTTCTAATGGCTATCCAGAACGCCGACCTCAAAGAGGCCAAGAAGGACGCGATTATGACTCCCGATATGTATCGGAGCATGTTCCTTCGCCAGTTTACGAGCCAGTGCTCGCAGTCGTACGACAAGATGATGGCAATGGGCTTCATGTACACCATTCAGAAGCCCCTGCGAAAGATCTATCCCAACGACGACGATTACTATGCGGCGCTCGATCGCCATACCGAGTTCTTTAACATCACGCCTCATGTGCTTCCGTTTGTAGCCGGCCTAACGGTTTCGATGGAAGAGCAGGCGGCTGCCGATAAGAACTTCGACACGTCCTCGATTAACGCCATGAAGGTCGGCCTTATGGGACCGCTTTCCGGCATCGGCGATTCGTTCTACTGGGGTACGTTCCGCGTGGTTGCCGCCGGCATTGGTATTGGCATCGCTTCGACGGGCAACCCGCTCGGCCCCATCGTGTACGCGCTCATCTACTCCGTGATTAACTTTGCAACGCGTATCGTCGCCGCCCATCTGGGTTACGACTTGGGAACCAAGTTTTTGCAGCAGTCCGAAGAGAGCAACCTTATGTCTCGCATGACGCATGCTGCCGGTGTCCTCGGAATGACCGTTATCGGCGCCATGATTGCGGCGCAGGTCTCACTGTCCACTGCTTTGACCTTTGACGTGGGTGGTTCGGAGATTGTCCTGCAGGATCTGTTCGATTCGATCTTCCCCGGTCTGCTGCCCTTGCTGGCAACCTTTGCCTGCGTCGCCCTCTATAAAAAGGGCGTCAAGACCATTTGGATCATCTTGGGCATCTTCGCAATCTGCATCATCGGAACGGGCTTGGGAGTGTTCGCGGCGGCGTAATGTTGACTGCTATGCTCGCGCGTTGGATAACTAACTGACCGTTTGAAAACGGGGCTCGGCGTAAGGCCGGCCCCGTTTTTTATTTGAGGGATTTTCCGACCGTCCAAAAAATCACACTCGTCCATCACTCACGCATCTCTCATCTCTCATTCGTCACTAACACGAGAGATAGCTGAAAGACGAGAGATAAATATGAGAGATAACAATGCTGCAAGGTGGCTAGGGATCGAGTCAAAGTTCCCGTATACATGAGTTTACCTGCGCGAACGTGATTTGCTTGAACCGATAACGGCATTTTTGTCTCTCATCTCTCACTCATCTCTAAGCTGAGAGATAAATGAGAGATGGCTGAGAGATAGACAGACGGCCTGTCGGGGACATGCATCGCTGTTAGATTAATGCCGCGCGCGGAGCAGCTGCGCGTTCACCCGCGCCTCGCATCCCGCCATTTCACGCACCGCACATCGAAACCTGCGGCAAAGCAGGTACAATAGCCCAATGTGCATCGCGCACGACGATGATATCGGCGCCCGCGACTGGGGGAGACGACATGGCAGAGCAACAGATAACGCCGGGGACCAAGCTTCAGGTGGCATTCGACGTGCCCATGGGCCAAAAAACCGACTTCAACATGCTCGCCACGTACAAAGAGAACCTGGACGACGCGTACTTCCTCATGAGCGCACCCATGCTCGCCGGCAAGCCGCTGCTCATGGACGAAAACCAAAAGCTGCTGCTGCAATACAAAGTGGGCGAGGAAACGTTCGTGCTCGCCGGCTACCCCGAGTCGGTCGAGAAAAAGGGCATCCGCACTTACTGGAAAATGCGCAAAGTCGCCGAGCAGCGCACCTTTGTCAAGCGCCGCGACGAGCGTTTTAAGGTCGCCATGCGCCTGACCTACCAGCGCGACAACGCGCCGACCCCCGAGCCCGAGGACGCCATGACCATCGACGTCTCGGCCGGCGGCCTGGCCGTCTACCTCAACGATTATCCCGATGTGGGCGAGGCCCTGGCCGTGCAAATGCCCACGATCCGCCTGCAGGGCGAGCGTCACGAGCTGCCCGAGCAGCTGGGCATCGTGTGCTGGGTGCGCCGCGCGCCCAAGGGCAGCCTGTACCGCAACGTCTGCGGCCTGCAGTTCCGCTACGCCGACGACATGGAGCGCGAGCTCGTCAAAGAATATGTCGGCTACATTCGCACCAAATATAAGATCTGATCGCCATGGCACTGTTCAAGCGTAACAACAAAGATCAAGCTGCCGAGGATTTGGCCGAGGATTTGGCGCAGGACCAAGCCGAGGGCGTGGCCGATAATTTGGCCGAGCGCCAGGCCGAGCGCCAGACCGTGGACACGTCGGCAGACGCGCCCGCCGCCAACGCCGAGGACGCGCCCGGCGAGGACTCCGCGCCCGACCAGCCCCCCGCCTCCCGCAAGCGCTTCGGCAAGCCCAAGTCCAAGCCCAAACCCAAACCCAAGCGCAAGCCCAAGCGCGACTTGCGCGGCGTGGTGCGCATCGAGGAGCTGGAGCAGGCGCTGGCCGACCAGGACCTCGACGACATCGACCCCGACGCGGTCGTGTCCATGTACATGCCCAAGCGCCGCATGGAGCGCATCGGCACGGCGCTGCTGCGCATGGACAAGCTACAAAAAGCCCTCGTGGTGCTGGCGCTTGCCTTTGGCGTGCTGTTTGCCCTGTCGTTTATGCAGGAAAACATGGGTAACTTCACCATCAACCTCAACCGCCTGGAGCTGTTCCGCCGCGGCGTGGCCATTGCCGACAATGGCGACTTTAACAACGCCACCGCGCGCCTGGCGGCCGACGCCGTGGACAACGGCACCAATATCGCTGCCGACGACCTGCCCGACAACCTGGATAACATCGACGGCAGCCACAACGGCAAGAACTATGTGGCGTACACCTTCTATATCCGCAACGCCGGCAAGACCGATCTGGGCTACAGCGCCAAGCTCAAGGTGGTCAGCGCCAGCAAGGGCGTGGAGAAGGCGGCGCGCGTGCGGGTGTACCGCAACGGCGAGCCCACCACCTATGCGGCGGCAACGGCCGACGGCAGCCCCGAGCCCAACACCGAGCCGTTTGCGTCCAAGGACGTGGTGACAACCATTAGCCACAAGAACTTTCGCGTGGGCGATGTGGACAAGTACACCGTGGTCATTTGGCTGGACGGCGACGACCCGGAGTGCGTGGACAAGATCATCGGCGGTGCGGTGGAGTTTGGCTTTGACTTTGATTCGTCCGAGACCGACGACTCGAGCCTGTTCATTAAATTCGTGCAGGATATTGCCGACACCCTGACCGGCAACGACCCCATTAGCGCGAGCGGCAACGAGGCGCCCGATTACTACAAGGAACACAACGTGACCTGGAGTAACCGTCGCAACCAAAAGAACTCGCCCGCGGGGGACGGGGACAAGTAGAACGAAGAAGCGCCGGGCCGGGAGGGATTTCCCGA
>CAJJZP010000026.1 GCA_905197665.1 uncultured Collinsella sp. | reverse complement strand
GTTGAGGGAAGGTAGTCCGGCCCTCCCGGCCCGCTTTGGGTCGTCGCGTGCTCGTTACTGAAAAGCTGATAAGAAGTTTGTGTGCCGCCCCTTTTGGGGCGGCACGTTTTGTGTGGGGGCTGGTTGGGACGGCAGCGTTCATGGGTGGGGTACACTGGGTGGCGACTTTTAGTTTATCTACTACCTGATGGGGTGTTTTTGTATGGGTAAGAAGTCTCGGGCTCGGGTTGCTGCGGCGGGAACTCGCAAGGATCCAGGTCGTCGGGTTGCCGAGGGTAAAAAGGCCGATCGTGCTGAGAAGGACAAGAAAGTCGGCGCGCATGCTCATCCTGAGTGGGCGCCTCATTTGAATTCGGCTAGTGAGGATTTGACTGCCAAGTTGTTTACTCTGGTCGAGGTAATTTTGGGCGTGGTGCCCCTTGTGGTTATCGGTTTATTCTTAGCTTCGAAGGACGCCACGAGTGTCGATAAACTCACCAAGGTCTTTTCGCAGGAGCCCTCGATGGTGATCACGTTTATTTCTGCGTGCTTGCAGCCGTTTGTGGCGTACATGCTGTACATGATTTATCGCAAATACTGCGAGGGCGATGCGGGCTTTGCCGCCGGCAACCTGATCGGTCTTTTGTGCTCCGAGATCCTACTGCTCAATATCCCGGGCGTCATCGGTATGGGCATCTTGCTGTGGCGTGTTTGGCGCAACGTCGCCCCGCACTTTGAGAGCTGGTTGTTTGAACGCCGTGCAATGGGCGTGCTGGCAGACATCGCGGGCTCGCTCGTGATTCTGGTCCTGGCGTTTATGTGCGCCACCGCAGCTCGAGGTCTCGCAGGCATGTAATCCCCCCGCCGCCGCCCCACGCTCCGGCTTCGGGTCGCTGCGTGCTCGCTACAGAAAAGCTGATATTAAAGATTGCGTGCCCCCCTTTTGGGGGCGGCACGTTTTTGTATGGGTCCCTGTTTCCACATTTTTCGTCAAGCTTTTGGTTAGATTTTGGTCAGTTGGCGTAAAGGCGGAAGTCCAAAAGATTGATGGCGAAAAAAGCTCAGAGAAAGTGCTGGTAGGGGAGTTGTTGAGCTTTTCGACAGCTTTTGAGCAAAAGAAACTTTGTGGCTATTGCCGGCGATTGCGTTGTCGCGGTCATGGCGGTGCGGGATGCTGGTCGTAAGCGTCGAATGCTCCGATTTTGGAGGCCAGCATGGATCTGTTTCTTGAGACTCCGCAGCAACAAGCCGAGCGCATGTTGCGCCAGCAGCAACGACTCATGGAGATGCAAATGCAAGGGGCGGCAGTCCAGCCCTTTGCGCAAAATGTCGTGCCCGCTGCTGTACCTGCAGCTGTGCCCGGGTGCGAATCGGCACCAGAGGCCTATTCCGTACAGCAAGATTCATATGCGCAGGAGCTCGCGTTCGACAAGCGTCGTGCGCGTCGTCGCCGCGTGGGCCAGCGCCTGCGCACATTGGCGATGATCGTGCTCATTCCGCTAGGACTTGCGGCGATTTTCTTGGTCTCGTATGCGCTCACCTGCATCCTCAACGGTGCTTCGCCCGGCGAAGTGCTCCAACATCTGTCAGCCCTCGGCCAGCGCCTAGGCGATGTCATAACAACAATCCGCGCCGGCTGGGAGAGTTAGCGTTTGTCACATTAGGACTTCTAGGGTGTAGGGATTATCGCCACGAGCGGAATTCTTGCATCCTGTTGGTCCTGTCGTGCGACTGAATAGTATTATTGAAGATGAATAATAATAGGATTTGTTATGTATAAGCAGGATTTAGAACAGACTCTTTTGGGCATTGACGAAGAGGCGGAGCTGGAAATAGGTCCAAGAGATGACAGGCCGAACGTTGTATTGGTGGGAGGAAGCGCCTTCATGCTAAACGATGTGACGAATCGTTCGGTTACACATGACATTGATGTGTTTGAGGCAGATAGGTGCCTCCGCGAGATCATAGCTCGATACCCCGAGGTGAATGGTATGGCGGTGGCATATTGTAATCAGATGCCGTTCAATTACGAAGATCGTTTGATTCCCTTGGATATTGGGGCGCGTTTTATCAGGTACTTTACGTCATCCTTGGAGGACCTGGCGGTAATGAAGCTCTATGCCTACCGTCCGAACGACATCATCGATCTTCATAGTCAGGCATTCGTCGACCGACTTGATTGGGGGCTGCTCGAACGGCTTATATTCGACGAGGGAGAAACACTGGCGTCGTCGCCTTCGGAGCGAAGCTATCAAGAGATGGTCTGTGCATACAGGCAATACAAAAAGGAGGTGCTCGGTTGAATCTGACCTTTGAGGGATTCTTAAAAGGCTATTGCCGAGAGCTATCCGGACAGCAGTCGCTGAGTTTTAGAAAATTGGTTGAGCAGGCGACGACGGATGCGCCGCGCGTGGCGGAGCCTCTGTTTTTGCTCGCTTTGGCGCAAGGAAAAGCCGAATACGTTCTGGGCTTATCCGAGGGCTCGTGGATGGAACAGGATTACCGAGACGTTTTATCCTTGTACGGTCAAGCGGGTAGCATGGCGTCTCTATGCGCCAAAAGTGAGCTCCCTAATCGTTATGCCAACGTTTGGCGTGCGTATAGAGCGGTGAAGGAAAAGCCGGCGGCCGATAGAAGGGTGAACGCCCTGATGAGAAAGAAAACGCTGGAAGCATTGGAGGAATCGGGTGTAACGCGCTATGGCCTCTGCCGTGCTCTGCGCCTGAATAAAGGAAACGTATACGCATACTTGGCCGGCGATGACTCAAAGGTGAGCAGGAAAACGGCGCGCCGCATTATGGAATATGCGGAGGAGAGGGGCGCCCAAGAAGGGGCCGGGCGCCCGGTGTGTGTGACGGGGTAAGATTGATCGCGGTTTTGATTGGTGCTCGATTGGGTTTGTTGGGCGGAGTTTATGTCTGCTATTGATATTGTGCTTGTTGTGATCGCCTTGGTGGCGGTGGGGGTTGCTGTGGCTTGCGCCCTCCAGCTCAAGAGCCTGCGTGCCGAGTTGCGGGAGCGTGGCGACAGTAGCGCGGAAACGCTGGCAGCACTCGAGCAGGCCAACAACGCGCTCGATGCCCTGAACGTCGCGCTGGCCGAAACTCGCCGCACGGCCAATGCCATCGCGCAGCAGCAGACGACAGATGCAGCCGTGGAGCAGCAACGTTACCTGACCATCGCACGCGAGTTCTCGCAAGCTGGTGACCGGATGGATGACCTGCGCCGCGAGACGGCCCAACAGCTCGGTGCCAACCGCGAGGGCATCGAGCACCGCCTGGACAAGGTGCGCGAGACGGTCGATGCCCAGCTGGGTGCTATCCGCAAAGACAACAACGTGCAACTCGATCAGATGCGCGCGACGGTGGACGAGAAGCTCTCCCGCACGCTCAACGACCGCCTGTCGGCATCGTTTAAGCAGGTGAGCGACCAGCTCGAGGCCGTGTACAAGGGCCTGGGCGACATGCAGTCCATCGCCACCGGCGTGGGCGACCTTAAGCGCGTGCTGGGCAACGTGAAGGCGCGTGGCATTTTGGGCGAGGTACAGCTGGGTGCAATTCTGGCGGACATCCTTACACCCGACCAGTATCTGGAAAACGTCGCCACCAAGCCCGGCGCCTCGGAGCGCGTTGAGTTTGCCGTCAAGCTGCCGGTGGACGAGGGCGACCCCGTGCTGCTGCCGATTGACTCCAAGTTTCCGGGCGATGCGTACGAGCACTTGCTCGACGCGCAGGAGTCGGGCGATGCGGAGACCGTGGCGGCTGCGCGCAAGACGCTCGACACCATGGTCAAGCGCGAGGCCAAGGACATCTGCGAAAAGTACCTGAGTGTGCCGGCAACGACCAACTTTGGCATCATGTTCGTGCCGTTTGAAGGACTGTACGCCGAGGTCGTCAGCCGCCCCGGGCTTATCGAGACCCTGGGCCGCGACTATCACGTCAACGTAGCCGGTCCCAGCACCATGGCCGCCATTCTCAACAGCCTGCAGATGAGCTACCAGACGTTTAAGCTGCAAAAACGCACCGACGATGTACTGCGCGTGCTCTCCGCTGTCAAGGCCGAGCTGCCGCGCTATCAAAAGGCGCTGCGCCGCGCCCAGCAGCAAATCGAGACCGCGGGCAAAACGGTCGAGGGCATCATCACCACGCGCACCAACGTTATGGAGCGCAAGCTCAAGGACATCGACGCGCTGGAAGACGCCGACCAAGCCGATGAGATCTTGGGACTCACGCCCGCGGGCCTTCCCACAGACCAAGAAGACGAGGACTAATTGCAACAAGACGGTGGGGCATCGGCGCAAACGCGGGTGCCCCACCGCTTTTCGTATCGCACTTGTCTGAAGCGTGCTCCAATGTGCAACAATGGCGTTTCGCCCTATCAGACGCGAAAGGAAGCCCATGTCTCAGAGAAGCACCAGCCCGCTCAGCCGCTCCACCGTGCGCCGCACGCTGCAGCGGTTTTGGGGTGTCACGCGCACGCAGCCGCTGATTGTCTTTCTCTCGGTGTTCTCGTCGGCGGGCTACATCTTTTTGCTGACGTTTGCCAATACCTATGTGATGGCCCTCATTGTCGACCGCGTTCAAGCCGGTCCCGTGGCGGGTGACCAGGTGTTTGAGGTCTTCGGCCCCTATATCCTGGCACTCGTACTCGTTAACCTGGTGGGTCAAATCCTCTCCAAGCTACAGGACTACACCGTCTACAAGCTCGAGATCGCAGGCAACTATCACCTGGCGCGTCTAAGCTTCGACACGCTCTCCAACCAATCCATGACATTCCATACCAGCCGCTTTGGCGGATCGCTTGTGAGCCAGACAAGCCGTTTTATGAGCGGCTACACGGGTCTGGTCGACGTGACGGTGTATTCGCTCATCCCCACCATCACCTCGGTCATCTGCACCGTGGCCGCACTCGCCCCGGTGGTGCCGACGTTTACCGTGATCCTAGTGTGCATCATGGTCGTCTACATCGCGTTTGTCTGGCTTATGTACAAGCGCATCATGCCGCTTTCGGCCGCGACGTCCGCCGCGCAGAACAAGCTCTCGGGCGTACTCTCCGACGCGGTCACGAACATCTTGGCCGTCAAGACTTGCGGGCGCGAGGACTTTGAACGCGATCTGTTCGACGCCGCCGATCGTGCCGCGCGCGATGCCGAGACGGTCTCGATGCACGCCATGATGCAGCGCAACTTTACGACCTCGGGTCTTATCGTCATCACCATGGCCGTGGTGAGTGTGTTCGTGGCGGGCGGCAACGCGTGGTTTGGCATCTCGGCCGGCTCGCTCGTCATGATCTTTACCTACACCTATAACCTCACCATGCGCCTGAACTACGTGAGTTCCATGATGCAGCGCATCAACCGCGCTTTGGGCGATGCGGCCGAGATGACGCGCATGCTGGACGAGCCATGTTTGGTGGCAGACGACCCGGACGCCCCTGAGCTCAAAGTGACCGAGGGCGCGATTGATTTTGAGCACCTGAGCTTTGCGTACCGTGACGCTGCGGCGGGCGAGAGCGTGTTCGATGACCTGACACTTCATGTGGCGGCGGGCCAGCGCGTGGGCCTGGTGGGCAAATCGGGCTCGGGTAAGACGACGCTCACCAAGTTGCTGCTGCGTCTGGACGATGTCCAGGGCGGCCGCGTGCTCGTGGACGGTCAGGATGTCTCGCGCTGCACGCAGCAGAGCCTGCGCCGCCAGGTTGCCTACGTGCCGCAGGAGGCGCTGCTGTTCCACCGCTCCATTCGCGAAAACATTGCCTACGGTCGTCCCAACGCCACTGATGAGCAGATTCGCGAGGCCGCGCGCCTGGCCAATGCCCTGGAGTTTATCGACCGCTTGCCCCGTGGCTTTGACACCATGGTGGGCGAGCGCGGCGTCAAGCTTTCGGGCGGCCAGCGTCAGCGCGTGGCTATCGCCCGTGCCATCCTAACCGACGCGCCGATTCTAGTGCTCGACGAGGCGACGTCTGCCCTCGACAGCGAGTCCGAGGCGCTGGTGCAGGAGGCGCTCGAAAACCTGATGCGTGGACGCACCTCCATTGTGGTGGCACATCGCCTGTCCACCGTGGCGGCGCTCGACCGCATCGTGGTGCTGGCGGACGGCGAGATTGTCGAGGACGGTACGCACGCGCAGCTTGTCGAGGCGGGTGGCGAGTACGCAAGCCTGTGGGGCCGCCAGACCGGCGCATTTTTGGAGGCGTAGGCGTCTCGGACGTGGGACAATTGTGCCCATTAGTTTATTGTGCCGTTGAGCCAAGGAGTCGTTATGCCACGCGAGACCAATGCCGCCAAGCGCGAGCGCGCCATCGAGGTGTGTGAGCGCCTCAACCGTCGCTATGGCCCGGTCGAGTGCTTTTTGGACCACGAGAATCCCTTCCGTCTGCTGATTGCGGTGCTGCTCTCGGCGCAAACGACCGATGCGCAGGTCAACAAGGTGACACCGCGGCTGTTTGCCCAGTGGCCCACGCCTGAGGCCATGGCCGGGGCGAGCGTGGCAGACGTGGCAGACACCATCAAGTCACTCGGCTTCTACAAGAGCAAAGCCAAGCATGCCGTCGAGGCCGCGCAGATGATCGTCGCCGACTATAGCGGCGAGGTGCCGGCCGACATGAAGGAACTCGTGAAGCTGCCGGGCGTGGGACGCAAGACGGCGAACATCGTGCTCAACGTGGGGTATGGCATCGTGGAGGGTATTGCGGTGGACACGCACGTCAACCGCATTGCGCACCGCCTGATGCTGAGTCCCAAGACGCATGCCAAGGAACCGCTCAAGACCGAGCAGGATCTGCTCAAGATTTTGCCGCACGAGTATTGGGAGTCGGTCAACCATCAGTGGATCACCTTTGGCCGCGAGATCTGCGACGCCCGCAAACCCAAGTGTGACGAGTGTCCGCTGGCAGATTTGTGCCCCAGCGTGCGCGTTTTGGGGTAGCTGCCCGGTGCGCGCCGGCGCGTCCGCCCCATGCGTTACCATGACAAACAATAGTTTTGATGTACGACCCGCCGAGCCTGCCCCGGCGGGCTTTTGGCGTTGCGATGCCGGAGGAACAGCATGCTCATTCACCGTATAGCCGCGCAGCTCTACACTGCCGAGGCGCTGCAGACCGTCGAGGCCGGACTCGATGCCGGCGAGGACGTGACGCTGGCCGTGTCGCAGTCGGGTCGCACGCTTATGGCGGCCGCTCAGTTTGCGCGCCGCCCGCGCCCGACGGTCTACATTGTGAGCGGCGAGGATGCGGCCGATCGCGCCGCTCGTAGCCTTGCCGCCTACGTGGGCCTGGCGCATGTGTGCCGTTTCCCCGAGCGCAAGGATTATCCGTGGCGCGAGCAGGCGCCCGACGACGCCGTGGTAGCGCAGCGATGCGAGGCCCTGGGACGCATCGTGCGCGGGGACAACTGCATCATGGTTGCCTCGGCTCGCGCGTTGCTGCGCTGCGTGCCGCCAGTCGAGAGCCGCTACTGGGAGTCCACGATCTTTGCGGTGGGCGAGGAGATTCCTTTTGACGAGGTGCCGCATCGCCTGGTGGGCATGGGCTACACCAATGCCGGCGCCGCTGATGCGCCCGGTCTGTTCCGCATTCACGGCGACACCGTCGAGGTGTTCCCCGCACAAGAGAAAGCGCCCGTGCGCATTGAGTTCTTTGGCGACGAGATTGACCGCATCCGCCGCATGGTGAGCTCAACGGGGCAGACCATCGGCAACGAGGACAGTATCGAGATCTTCCCCTGTCGTGAGCTGGCGCTTACCGACGAGGCCGTCCACAACATGCATGTGGCGCTCTATCGCGCCAGCCAGGACGACAGCAAACTGACGGCGCTGCTCGAGATGGTGGATGCGCGTATCGTCACGCCCGAGCTCGACCGCTTTTTGCCGGTGATGTACGGCCAGACCGTGAGCCCGCTGGCACACGTGAGCGGCAAGGCGCTCGTGGTCCTGTCCGAGCCGCGCTCGCTGTTCGACGACTGTCTGCGCGCCTACGAGGATATCGAGGCGCGTGCCGGCGAGGCAGGGATTGACCGTCTGGATGGTCTGTACGTGCGCGCCCAACAGCTCGATTTTGGTGCCCAGCAGCGCCTGAACTATGTGAGCCTCATCCGTGCCGGTGGTGCGGTGACGGCCGAGCTCAAGATTGAGCAGCCGGCCATCGCAGGCTCGGACAACCGTTTTATGACACGCATCCAGGAGGTCGTGGGCAAGCGCTATGCCTGCGTGTTTGCCATCCCCGACCGCGGTGCGCGCGAGTCGATGGAGCTCACCTTTGGCGACGAGGGCATTACCTTTGAGGAATCGCTGACCGCGGCGCCCGAAAATGTCGGCGCTATCGGCGACCGCGTGCGCGTGGCAGCGGCGGATTCCGCCGACCGTGCCGCACGCCAGGAGGCCCATGCTTCCATTCGCGAGCGTAAGGCCGACGCGCTCAACGCCCGCTCGCTCGAGGCGGGCACGGCCCAGGCTGCCGCCGGTGCCGCCGTGCCCACCATCTCGCGCGGGCGCGTGACCTTTGTGGATGCCGCTCTGCCGCAGGGCGTGGTGGTGCCCGATGCCAATCTGGCCGTGTTCTCGATCGCCGACCTCAACGCCCGCATGGACGCCAATCGCGCCCGCAGCCGCCGCAAGGTTGACATTACGCAGATCACCTTCCCGTTTAAGCCGGGCGATTACGTGGTGCACGCCACCCACGGCATCGCGCTCTTTAGCGAGATCGCGCGCCAGGAAGTGGGCGGCAAGGAACGCGACTACTTTTTGCTGGAATATGCCGACGGCGACAAGCTCTACGTGCCGCTCGAGCAGGTCGACCGCATCACGCGCTATGTTGGCCCCGACGGCGACAAGCCGCGCCTGACCAGGCTCAATACCGCCGACTGGACGCGTGCCACCAACAAGGCACGCAAGAACGCCAAAAAGCTGGCGTTTGACCTGGTCGACCTGTATACGCGCCGCTCGTCGATTACCGGTATCGCCTGTCCGCCCGATACGCCCGAGCAGATCGAGATGGAGGAGAGCTTCCCCTACGACGAGACGCGCGACCAGCTGGAGGCTATCGCCGACATCAAGGCTGACATGGAGGCGCCCAAGCCCATGGACCGCCTGCTGTGCGGTGACGTGGGTTTCGGCAAGACCGAGGTCGCCCTGCGCGCGGCGTTTAAGTGTGTGGACTCCGGCCGTCAGGTCATGGTGCTCTGCCCCACGACCATTCTGGCCCAGCAGCACTACGAGACCTTCTTTGAGCGTTTTGCCCCGTTTGGCCTCGAGGTCGAGGTGCTCAGCCGCTTCCGCACGCCGGCGCAGCAGAAGCGCGCGCTCAAGGCGTTTGCCGAGGGCACGATCGACGTGCTTATTGGTACGCACCGCCTACTTTCGGCCGATGTGAATCCCAAGAACCTGGGCCTGGTGATCATCGACGAGGAGCAGCGCTTTGGCGTGCAGCACAAGGAGCAGCTCAAGAATCTGCGCGAGCAGATTGACGTGCTCACGCTTTCGGCAACGCCGATTCCGCGAACCATGCAGATGGCCACGAGCGGTGTGCGTGACATGAGCCTGATCACCACGCCGCCGACCGGGCGCCGCCCCGTGATCGTGCACGTGGGGGAGTACGACCCCGACGTGGTGAGCGCGGCGATTCGCCTGGAGGTGGGTCGCGGCGGCCAGGTGTACTACGTGTCCAACCGCGTCAAGACCATCGACGATGCCGTGGCGCGCGTGCACGAGGCCGCGCCCGAGGCGCGCGTGGGCGTGGCACACGGCAAGATGAGCCCGCGCGAGGTCGAGGACGTGATGATCGAGTTCGCGACCAAAAAGATCGATGTGCTCATCGCCACGACCATCGTGGAGAGCGGCATCGACAACGCAACGGCCAACACGCTGATCATCGAGGACTCGCAGCGCCTTGGCCTGGCGCAGCTCTACCAGCTCAAGGGCCGTGTGGGCCGCTCTGCCACGCAGGCCTACGCGTACTTTATGTTCCCCGGCGAGCTGCCGCTCACCGAGGAGGCAACGGCGCGCCTGACCGCACTTTCCGAGTTCCAGGACCTGGGCAGCGGCATGCGCATCGCCATGCGCGACCTAGAGATCCGTGGCGCCGGTTCGCTTATGGGAGCCGAGCAGCACGGCAACCTGTCGAGCGTGGGCTTTGATCTGTTTACGCAGATGCTGGGCCAGGCCGTGGCCGAGGCGCGCGGCGATGACGACGCCGGCGTGGAGGCGGCGAGCGTGGGTATTAACCTGCCGGCCGACTACTTCTTGTCCGAGGAGTACCTGCCGGCGGTGGACCAGCGCGTGCTCGTGTACCGTAAGCTCGCAGCGGCCGAGGACCTGGAGAGCATTGACGAGGTGCAGGAAGAGACCGAGGCCGCGCATGGTGAGCTGCCGTTGGCGGGACTCAACCTGTTCAATCGCGCGCGCATCCGCATTCGCGGCGAGCGCCTGGGGCTCGAGAGCGTCACGCTCAGCGGCGGTCGCATCACGTTTTTGGGCGTCGACGTGCCCAAGAAGGTGGCCTTTGAGCTTAAGACCCGCTATGGCGCGGTGAACTTCCCCAAGAGCCGCAAGTTGTCGGTGCCCTACAAGGCGGGCGCCGGCGCGGGCAGCGGCCTGGGTCGCGGCCTCGATGCCAACGACGGCACCGGCCCCGTGGCTGCGGCGCTCATGCTGCTGCAACAGCTGGGCGCTAGTGATGATGACTAGCGAGTCGACGCTGCAAACACCCCATTTGGGCACTCTGGCTCCATCGAAAGGAAAGCATGTTCGGATACATCTATAAGAAAGATGCCGCCATTATCGCGGTTGTCCTGTGTCTTTGTCTGGGCGTGGGCAGTTTCTTCGATTATCAGATCTCGAGCGCGCTGTTCAATATCGGCAGCATGTACGGTCGCTTTATCGAGGCCGCCGGCGAGCTGCCGTTCGAGCTGACGGCGAGCATCGCGGGCGTTATGCTCGTGCGCGCGGTGCGTCCCAACTCCAGGGGGAGCAAATGGCTCGCCGTGCTCGGCATCCTCGTCAACGTTGGCCTGACCGGCTACGAGATCGTTTCGTCCCTGAGGGTTGGCGGCAAACTCATCGCGGCTCAGTTGGTGCTAACGTTTGTGCTGGCCATCGTCGCCAACCTTATCGTCTATCGCCTCACGCGCACGACCGAGCCCGATGAGCTCACGCGCTGGGCGTTGATGGTGCTTGCCGTGTGGGTCGTTCAGGCCATCATCCTCAACGTGATCGTCAAACCGCTGTGGTCGCGTCCGCGCATGCGCGTGATCGAGGTGACGCAGGGGCTCGAGTTTCAGCCGTGGTGGGTGATCGGCAACCCCGACAAGTGGACTTATATCGCCGCCGGTGTAATCAAGGACGGCTTTAAGTCGTTTGCGAGTGGGCACACGGCGCACGCGGCGATCGGCCTTATGCTCGCCGGGCTTCCCGCGGCGGCCTTTAAGGAAAAACCGTCGCGCCGCCGCGTGGTCTTTTGGACGGCGGCTGTGGTCGCGGCACTCGTCGCGTTTGGCCGCATCGTGATCGGAGCGCACTTTTTGAGTGACGTGAGCTGCGGTTTTGCCCTGGTACTGGCACTTGAGTGCCTTGCCGCGCACATTGCCTATCCCAGCGGCGTACAATAGCTCCGTTTGAATCATCTGACCGATACCCGGTAAGAGAGGATTGCCATGCTCGCGTTTAACAACGACTATTCCCACGGTGCACATCCGGCAGTGCTGCAGGCGCTCGTCGATACCAACATGGAGCCGCAGCCCGGCTACGGTACCGATGCGCACACCGAGCGTGCCAAGCAACTTATTCGCGAGGCCTGTCAGGCGCCTGACGCCGACGTGTTTTTCCTGGTGGGCGGCACGCAGGCTAACGCCACGGTGATCGACATGCTGCTTGCGCCGTACGAGGGCGTCGTTGCTGCCGAGACCGGCCACGTCGCCTGCCACGAGGCGGGCGCCATTGAGTTTGGCGGCCACAAGGTGCTCACCATCCCCGGCTACGAGGGCAAGATGCACGCCGAGGACCTCGAGAACTATATCCAGGTGTTCTACGAAAACGAGAGCTACGAGCACACAGTGTTCCCGGGCGCCGTGTACGTGAGCCTATCGACTGAGTACGGCACGCTGTACTCCAGGGCCGAGCTCACGGCGATTTACGCGGTGTGCCAGAAGCGCGAGATTCCGCTGTTTGTGGACGGTGCTCGCCTGGCCTATGCGCTGGCGGCCGATGAGTGCGACATTACCCTGCCCGAGTTGGCGCAGCTGTGCGACGTGTTCTACATCGGCGGCACCAAGTGCGGCGCGCTCTGCGGCGAGGCTGTGGTGTTCTGCGGCATGCACGCTCCGGCACATCCCATTCCGCGCATTAAGCAACACGGCGCGCTGCTGGCCAAGGGCCGCCTGACGGGCGTGCAGTTTGAGGCGCTCTTTACCGATGGCCTGTATTTTGAGATTGGTCGCCAGGCGATCGAGACGGCGCAGGCGCTGCGTCGCGTGCTGCACGAGCGCGGCTACCAGTTCTTCTTGGAGACGCCCACCAACCAGCAGTTTGTGATTTTGCCCAACGAGGACATGGCCCGCATTCGCGAGCACGCCTCGATCGAGTACTGGGAAAAGTACGACGAGACCCACACCGTGGTGCGTTTTTGCACCAGCTGGGCCACGACGCAGGAGGACATCGACGCGCTGGCGGCTGTCCTGTAGCTTGATGTAATGACGAGGGGCCGCCCTACGCCTGGGTTTGGCGCAGGGCGGCCTTTGCTTTTGTGGGGGAGGGGTTGTATGCCCGAGATGTCCGAGCCGACGATTCGCCTGGCGACGCCCGATGATGCGGCGGCGTTGCTTGCCATTTATGAGCCGTATGTACGCGAGACGGCGATAACCTGCGAATACGAGGTGCCGAGCGTTGAGGAGTTCGCCGGGCGCATCGAGCGTACGCTCAAGCGCTACCCGTATTTGGTGATGGAGCTGGACGGGCACCCAGTGGGCTATGCCTATGTGAGCGCGCTTAACAGCCGCGAGGCCTATGACTGGTCGGTCGAGACGTCGATCTATCTGGCGCGCGACGTGTGCCACGGCGGGCTGGGCCGCAGGCTGCACGACGCGCTCAAGCAATGCTTGGTCGCGATGGGCATCACCAGCATGTGCGCGCTCATCGCCGTGCCGCACGATAAGGACGACGAGTATCTGACGCACAACAGCCAGGATTTCCATGCCCACATGGGATACCGCCTGGTGGGCGCCTTCGACCGCTGCGCGCAAAAGTTCGGCCGCTGGTACGACATGTGTTGGATGGAGCTGGTCCTGGCCGAGCGCACGCCCAACCAACCCAAACCAACCTGGTTCCCCGATCTCCCCAAACCTACCATTTAGGGACAGGTTTATTTTGGCAGGTTAGCCGATGGGCTCGGTGTATTTGGCGCGGTCGGTACGTTGGATGCGCTTGGAGACATGGAGCGGGCGACCGTCGGTGTCGTAGACGTAGTCGGTGATCAGGATCAGCGCCTGCCCGCGCTCAACGTTGAGCAAAAATGCCTCGTTTTGCGAGGCGTAGCACACCTCAAAGGTCTTGTGCCCCTGTGCCGGCGCGCGATGGAATTCCTGGCGCAGCGTGGCGTAGAGCGAACCGTTGATATCGCGATCGATGAGCGACCCAAAGCTTGGCGGCAAATAGGTGGTCTCCAGGCACAGTGGCGCATCGTCCAGGTAACGCAGGCGGACAAGTTTGACAAGCTTGCTGCCCACGCTAGCGTCAAAGAACTTGGCCACGCTGCCCATTGCTTTGGCAAAGCCCGAGTCCACCGTGCGCGTGGTGGGCTTCATACCCTGGCCTTCGACCTGCTTGGTATAGCTCGAAAACACCAGGTTGTTCTCGTGGAGCGCCGGCGTGTCAGCCACAAAGGCGCCGCGCCCGCGCTCGGTTCGAATCAGGCCCTCGTCAACTAACACCTTAAGCGCGTGGCGCACGGTACTGCGCGACAGCCCCGATTCGTCCATGAGCTCCATCTCGGACGGCAGCTTGTCTCCGCACGCGTAGATGCCGGCGGCGATGCGGTCACGCAGCGTACCCGCCAGACGCTCGTATTGGGCCAAGTTCTTTTTCGACGAAGTGCTCATGCGAACAACCTGTATCTAACCTGTATGCTTACTGAACCAAGCATGTATCCAACATGACAACAAAACCGCTGATAATGGATTGCCGAAAACTTTACCAGCAAATTATCTAAGACAAATATAGCATACAACTAGTCGACATAACCAAAACATGTATGTAACTTGTATGCCATCAAGAGCATCAAACGAGAAGAAAGGCTGATGCACAATGACTACTCAGGAACAGGTTAAGGATGTCGTCTCCCAGGTTTTGGCTGACAAGGCAGACAAGGGCGGCATCAGGCGCGTTGTGTGGATCGGCGCCGGCGGATCTAACGGTGGTAACTATCCTGCCCAGTACTTTATGGAGCACGAGGCCACGCAGGTCGTGAGCTCCAGCTACACCAGCAACGAGTTTGTGCACGCCACCCCGGCCTACGTCAACGAGAACACCCTGGCCGTCGTCGTGTCCATGCGCGGCACCAAGGAGACCATCGTCGCCGCCCAGGTCGCCAAGGATCACGGCGCCAGCACCATCGCCATCTATGTTGACGAGTCCGGCCTCACCGAGGTCTGCGACTACAAGATCCAGTACGACAGCCTTGCCATCGACGAGTCCTGCATGGGCCGCACCAACTCCGCCGTCGTGACCATGATCGCCATGGAGCTCACGCAGCAGACCGAGGGCTATGCCGAGTACGAGACCGCTATGGCCGCGTTCGACTTGGTCGACCCCATCTATCGCAAGGCCGTCGAGTACACCCGTCCGCTCGCTGCTAAGTGGGCCGAGCAGAACGCCGACAAGCCCTGCATCAACGTCATGGCCCAGGGCCCGCTCTTTGGTGCCGCCTACGTCTTTAGCATCTGCAACGTGCAGGAGATGCTGCAGATCGACTCCTGCACCATCAACACCTGCGACTTCTTCCACGGCCCCTTCGAGATTCTGGACAAGCGCACCTCGCTGTTCCAGCTCATCAGTGTCGGCCGCAGCCGCTGCAATGACGAGCGCGGCATCCGCTTCGTCAACCAGTACGGTGGCGAGCGCGTCTATCAGCTCGACGCCAAGGAGCTCGGCCTCAACGACATCAAGGACAGCGTGAGCGAGTACTTCAACCACCTGATCTTTGCCCCGATTCTCAACAACGTGTACATGCGCGCTCTCTCTGCCGTTACCCACAAGGACTACATGACGCGCCGCTACATGTGGAAGCTGGATTACTAAGGGATAGAGCGGCCTAACAGCCCAATACCCCTCATGAGTTGCGGTGGAATAGTTCCTGTTTGGGAGTGTGAAGCCTCTGTTTGAGAACTATTTCACCGCAACTGCTAGAGCGGCACTTGGGGACGTTCCCTTTCTGCCGGCAGTTAGGGATGTTCCTTTTGTGCCGGCAGTTGGGGACACTCCTTGTGTCGAGAGATTTCCCGTTCGCCGATTTGTGCCTTGAAAAATGTATATAACGACTATAACGTAGCATGAAACATATTGGAAATAATACTGAGGAGGCTGCGTTGAAGAGGAGCAATCTGGGCTATGTGCTGGTGCTGATCGCCGCGCTTATGTGGGGCAGCATCGGAATCTTTGTAAACGGCATCTCGGCCATGGGCGTTTCGTCCCAGAGCATGGCTGCCTTTCGCTTGTTGGTCGGAGCGCTTATCTTGGCGCCGGTCCTGATGTTTATGGGCTGCCGTCCGGGTGAGGGGTCTACCGTGGTTCAGGGTCCGCTGACCCTGTTCAAGGCAAGCCCTAAAGAGCTTGTTTCCTGCGCGCTTGTCGGTATCGTCGGTTTGGCTGCCGCCAACACCTGCTATTACGAGTGCATGCGCGAGGTGGGCATGTCCACGGCATCGGTGCTGCTCTACACGTCGCCGGTGTTTGGCGTCGCGCTCGGCCGCGTCCTTTATCGCGAGGACGTGACCCTCAACAAGCTCGTTGCCATTGTCTTTAACATCGTTGGCTGTGTGCTTGCGGTGACCAATGGCGACCTTTCCGGTTTTCATTTTTCGGTTTGGGGCGTCACGTCGGGCGTGATTGCAGGCCTTTGTGGTGCGTCGCTCGCGGTGTTTAGCCGGATAGCAACCAAGACGGTCCACCCGCTGGCTGTCACGTTTTGGGGCTTTGTTTTTGGCGGTGCGGTTATGGCAGCTATCGCGGCTCCGTGGCCGGATGTCGCCGCGGCAATGTCGCCACAGCTGCTGCTGCTGTTCCTTGGCTTTGGACTCATCCCCACAGCCGTGGCTTACATCTTATATATGCAGGGTCTGTCCATGGGGCTCGAGACGTCGAAAGTTCCCGTCGTAATGTCATTCGAGACAGTCGTCACCGTACTGCTGGGCATTGGTGTCTACGCCGAGCCCGCCGGCGCGATCAAAGTTCTGGGCATCGTTTTGGTGCTCGCGTCCATCGTGATTATGAACACCGACTTTTCCAAGCTGCGCAACAGTGTGTTTGTCGGCCATGTCGTTGAGAGCATGACCTTTAAGCCCAACGCGTGGTGGACGGAGAAATCGCAGGACATGGATCTCTTCCGCGAGCGCACGGGCATTGCGCTGGAGCCCACCGTGCAGGAAAGCCCCTGGTACTTCGTGCGATAGGGGATTGGCGGTGTGTTTGAGCAGGTAGCGCCCGGCGTTTGATCGGGCGGCGCCTAGCCAGCGCCGACCTACCCAAGACCATCGTTTCGATTGCGTTAAACCCGCCAACGGTCATTTTTCACCCGCGAACGGTTTATATACTAATTATCAATATAAGCAACGTATAAGACGTTATAATGACCATAACGAAAAGGAGGAGGCAAGATGAATCAGATCATTCTCGCATCTCATGGCGGCCTGGCCGCAGGCGCCAAAGACACGCTCGAGATGGTTCTCGGCGACGTGTCGAACGTCCACGTCGTGTCGCTTGCTCGTGACGACAAGGAGCCCATCACCAATAAGGTTGAGGCTATGATCGCCACGTTCAACGCGGACGACACCGTGTATGTGCTAACCGATATGCTCGGTAGCTCGGTCAACAACAACATGGTCGAGCTTTCCAAGAACGGCACGAAGTTCACGGTTGTCAGCGGTTTCAACATCCCGCTGGCGCTCACGCTTGCTATGAGCCCCGCCCCCGTCAAGGGCACCGAGCTCGCGGCCCTCATCAACGAGGCCCGCACCGGTCTGACCAACCCCAACGCACCGGTCGAGGTCGCCGCGGCTCCCGCCAAGAAGGCCAAGGCGTCCCGTCACAGCTCCGGTCCCGCCAAGATCGTCCTCGCACGTCTTGACTACCGTCTGCTGCACGGCCAGGTCGTCTTTACCTGGACCACCAAGGTTCAGGCCGAGCGCATCATCGTCGTCGACAACGCTGCCGCCAACGATGACATCAAGAAGGGCGCTCTTAAGCTGGCCAAGCCCCAGGGCGTGCGCCTGAACGTCTTCACCGTTGAGCGTGCCCTTGCCAAGATGGACAAGCTCAACACCCTCGGCGAGCGCGTCATGTTCGTCTTTGGCAACACTGCCGAGATGCTGCAGTTCTGCCAGGGCTACAAGCTCGACGCCATCAACCTGGGCGCCACCGCCAACCACGACGGTGCCGAGCAGGTCGGCGGCAAGGACAGCTCCGTCTTCTTCGACGCCACCCAGAAGGCCGACGTCAACCAGCTGCTCGACATGGGCATTAAGCTCTACGTCCAGCAGACCCCTACGTATCAGAGCGTCGACATCGACGCCAAGCTGTAATCAACCAGGCGTTTGCCTGACTGAAAGGAGAAGGGTATGAATACGTTCATCAGTGCGGTGCTCGTCGGCCTCGTCGGCGTGTTCTGCATGTGGGACTCCCGCCTGCTCGGTCGTCTTAACTTCGAGCAGCCCCTCGTTGGCGCTACGCTCGTCGGTTTGCTGCTGGGCGATGTGCCCACCGGCCTTGCCGTCGGTGCCGCCGTCGAGCTCGTGTCCATGGGCCTGGTGCAGGTCGGCGCTGCCGTTCCGCCCGATATGGTCCTGGGCGGCATCGTGGCCGCTGCCTTTGCGTGCCTGACCGATGCTTCCGCCGAGACCGCCATGACGATCGCCATCCCGGTCGCCGTCCTGGGCCAGCTCCTCGGCATCGTGTTCCGTTCCATCATCGCCGCCCTCACCCATGTGGCAGATAGCGCGATCGATAACGGAAAGTTCAAGACCGCCTACCGCATGCACATCTGCGCCGGCTCCGGTCTGTACGCCGTCATGTACTTCCTGCCGATCTTCCTGGCCGTCTTTGTTGGCACCGACCTGGTTCAGGCCATCGTCAACATGGTTCCCGAGTGGCTGTCCACTGGTCTTAACGTTTCGACCAAGATCATGACCGCCTACGGCTTGGCCCTGCTGCTCACCATGATGATCAAGAAGGGTATGACTCCGTTCCTGTTCATCGGTTTCCTGCTCGCCGCTTACCTCAACCTGTCCGTCATCGCGGTCGCTTTGATCGGTGTGTGCCTGGCTGTCGTCTTCATGGGCTTCAAGTTCAACGGTTCCCATGCAGCCGCCGGTGTCGATTCCGACTACGATCCGCTCGAAGACGACGAAGACTAAGGAGGAACACACTATGGCAACCGCAACCAAGGACGTGTCCCTGAACAAGAAGGTCAGCCAGTTCTTCTGGCGCTCCTGGGCCATCCAGGCCTCTTGGAACTACGAGCGTCAGATGAACATGGGCTTCCTCTACGGCATGGTTCCCACGCTCGATCGCCTCTATCCGGATGAGTCCGATCCCAAGCAGCTCGCTGCTAAGAAAGAGGCTTACCACCGTCACATGGCGTTCTACAACTGCACCCCGCAGACGAGCGCTTTTGTCCTAGGCCTCGCCGCCTCCATGGAGGAGGAGTACGCCAAGGATCCCGAGAACTTCGATCCCGATTCGATCAACGCGGTCAAGACCTCCCTCATGGGTCCGCTTTCCGGTATTGGTGACTCCTTCTTCCAGGGCACCATCCGCGTCATCGCCTTTGGTCTGGGCGTCCAGCTGGCTCAGCAGGGCTCCATCATGGGCCCGATCCTGGCCATGCTCATCTCCATCGTGCCTTCCGTGCTGATCACGTGGTTTGCCGCCAAGATCGGCTACCAGGGTGGCCACGAGTACCTGAGCAAGCTCCAGGGCGGCGACCTCATGGAGAAGCTCATGTATGTCTGCGGCATCGTGGGCCTTATGTCCGTGGGCGGCATGATCGCTACACTGATCGGCGCCACCACCCCGCTGCAGTTCGCTGAGGGTACCGTCGTTATCCAGGACATCCTGGACGGCATGATGCCCCAGATGATCTCCCTCGGCCTCACCGGCCTTATGTACTGGCTCATCAAGAAGAACGTCAACACCGGTTGGCTTCTCGTGATCGCCATTGTGGGCGGCATCGCCCTCTCCGCGGCCGGCATCCTGGCCTAGTCGCGACCCAATGCTTCCCCCGGGGGCCTGCCTGGCATCCCATACCCCAGGCAGGCTTCCATCCCTAACATGTGACAAAGGGACAGTTCCTTTGTCACATCCTCAACGGGCCGGCGACTCGGTCCTAACCACGGTAACCCTGCGAGCGTCCGGCAATGTGGCGCCGCAACAAATCGAAAGGAATGTGTCAGATGTACGAGATCGACCTTAACCTCCCTAAGCAGATCGTCGCTGACGTCCTGTCCAACCACGAGATTCACAGCGTCGCTTTCGTCGGCTGCGGTGCTTCCATGTCCGACCTTTACCCCGCCAAGTACTTCCTGGCCAACAACACGGACAAGCTGAACGTTCAGATCTTCACCGCTAACGAGTTCAACTACGACACGCCTTCCTGGGTCAACGAGCACACCTTCGTGATCACCTGCTCCCTCGGTGGCTCCACGCCCGAGACCGTCGAGGCCAACAAGACCGCCAAGAAGCACAACTGCCCGGTCGTCTCCCTCACCAACAAGGCTGGCTCCGCTCTGACCGTCGACGCCGACCACGTCATCGTCCACGGCTTCCACGCCAACTACGCTGCCAAGTGCGAGAAGCCCGGCTATGCCATCGCTCTTGCTCTCGAGATCCTTCAGCAGACCGAGGGCTATGACCACTACGAGGACATGATCACCGGCCTCACCAACGTTTTCGATCTCTGCGAGAACGCCGCTCAGCACTGCAAGAAGCTCGCCAAGAAGTTCGCCGAGGACTTCAAGGACGACAAGATGATCTACTTCATGGCCTCCGGTGCCTCCGAGAAGATGGCTTATTCTCACGCCGCCTTCCTGTTCACCGAGATGCAGTGGATCGACGCCGCCGCCTACAACACCGGCGAGTACTTCCACGGCCCGTTCGAGGTTTCCACCGAGGGTAAGCCCTACGTCTTCTTCATGTCCGATGGTGCTACCCGTCCGATGGACGCTCGCGCCCTCACCTTCCTTGAGCGCATGGGCGCCAAGGTCGCTCTGATCGACTCCAAGGACTACGGCCTGGCTGACGCCGTGCCCGCGAGCGTCGTCACCTACTTCAACCCGCTGCTGCACCTCGCCGTTATGCGCGAGTACGGCAACCAGATCGCCGAGGCCCGTCAGCACCCGCTGACCATGCGTCGCTACATGTGGAAGCTTTCCTACTAATCACAAGTAAGTAGACCTTACGGGTTGATTGAGAGGGGATGGGGTTTGCGCCCCGTCCCCTTTTTGCTTTGGGGGCGTGTCTGTCGCGTCGCAAAACACCAGATAAAACCTACCAAAATAAATCTGTCCCTTTTTGGCAGGTGGGAGGAGATGCGTATGATCAAGGCGGTGCTGTTTGATATGGACGGCGTGCTGGTCGATACCGAGTGGTTCTACAACCGTCGCCGCGTGGCGTTTATGGAGGAGAAGGGGTTCCACTTTGACGAGATCCCCGATCTTTCGGGGTCTAACGAGCCTGCCATCTGGAAGTCGCTGGTGCCCGACGATGTTGAGCTGCGCGAGCGCTTGCGCGTTGAGTACAAGCAGGTCTACAGCCCGGTTCACCCTGTTCCGTATGCCGAGCTGCTCAACGAGCAGACGGAGCCGGTGATGCGCGAGCTGCACGAGCGCGGCGTCAAGTGTGCCATCGCGAGCTCGTCCTATCGCGAGCTCATTGACGAGCTGGTGGAGATTGCCGGTATCACCGACGTGCTGGACTACACCATCAGCGGTCACGAGTGCAGTGCATTTAAGCCCGACCCCGAGATCTACCTGCGTGCCATGGAGGCGCTGAGTGTGGAGCCTACCGAGTGCCTGGTTATCGAGGACTCGCCTTTGGGCATCGAGGCCGGCAAGCGCTCCGGCGCGCGCGTCCTGGCACTGCGTCCGCACGAGGGCGTTAACCTGGATCAGTCCGCCGCCGACGTTGTCATCGACAACCTGACCGACATCCTACCTGCCATTTAGGGACAGGTTTAATTTGGCAGGTTTTATCTGGGCAAATGCCGAATTCGCTGTGAAGGGATCGCTCTCTTCACGGCGTTTTTCTTTTGAGCGGTTTTACGCGGTCCTTCTGATGGTTGTCGAGAGAGGGTGAATTGAAGCGCCCTTTCGCGCTCCATGCTACAATCGCCGGCATGCCCCACAATTACATCTGCCTTCGAAAGGAGCCTACGTGGCGAACGCCATCGATCAGCTCACGGACCGCGTGCTCGTGCTCGGCCGTCTCACCATCGTCCGCCGCGCCATTACTGCCGTGGCGGTCACCATCTCCGCCGTTCTCCAGACATTTCTGATTCAGGCGTTCATTCGCCCCGCCGACCTGCTTCCGAGCGGCCTCACCGGCGTCGCGGTCCTGCTCGATCGCGTCACCTCGCTCGGCGGCGTTCATATCGACATCTCGCTCGGCATGCTCGCGCTCAACATCCCCGTGGCGCTCCTTTGCTGGAGCGGCATCAGCAAGCGCTTCGTCATCTTCTCGATGATGCAGGTCATGCTCTCGTCGCTGTTCCTCAACATCTTTCACTTCGCCCCGTTTTTGGGCGACAAGATCATGCTCATCATCTTTGGCGGCGTGGTCTCGGGCCTGGGCGCCGCCATCGCGCTTAAGTCCGGCGCATCCACCGGCGGCACCGACTTTATCGCGCTGTGGGTTTCCAACCATACAGGCAAGACCATCTGGGGCGTCATCTTTGGCTTTAACTGCGCTATCCTGGCGATCTTTGGCTTTATGTTTGGCTGGGACAATGCGGCGTATTCCATCGTGTTCCAGTTTATTTCGACCAAGACCATCGACAGTTTCTACCGACGCTACGACCGTGTGACGCTGCAGATCACGACACGCAAGGCAGACGAGGTCATGACAGCCTATGTTGACCATTTTCAGCATGGCATTAGCTGCGCCGAGGTCATTGGCGGATACAGCCGCGAAAAGATGTATCTGCTGCACGCCGTTGTCTCGACCTACGAGAGCCAGGACATTATCAAGCTGGTGTGCGATATTGATCCCGGCGCCGTGATCAATGTGTTCCACACGCTCAACTTCGTGGGCGGCTGGTGGGGCGGTCATGTCGACGAGCCCATGCCCACGGCCGTACCCGATCCCGACAAGCCCGCGCGCATGGCCAGCAGGCAGGCGCGCCTCAGCGAGCAGGACAGTCTGCAGCAGGACGACGGCAAGTAAGGATTTGCTGTATGTGGTGTATCGTTTTATCAAACTGAGATAACATATAAAAAGACGTTATATACGTATTAGTTATTTCGCTATTTTGATAAGAGTGATCAGATATGCCCGCACCCAAAAATGCACCACTTTACCAGCAGATTTACGACGAAATCAAGGATGCGATCGAGAAAGGTGTTTATGCACCCAAGGAGCGTATCCCGTCCGAGCTTGAGCTTGCCGAGCAGTACGAGGTAAGCCGCATTACGGTGCGTCGCGCCGTTGAGGAGCTGTGCTCCGATGGCTACCTGGTTAAGCAGCAGGGCCGCGGCACCTTTGTCTCCACGCCGCACATCAACCGCCAGTTCCACGCCTCGACGCTGCAGACGTTTACCGCGCTGTGTGCCGACAATGGCATGAAGGCGGGTGCACACGTGGTCGATCGCCAGATTGTGCCGGCACGTCAAAACGAGATGGAGTTCTTTGGCCTGCAGAAGGACGCGCTGCTACTGCACATTAAGCGCGTGCGTACGGCCGACGGCGAGCCCATCTTTGAGGAAAACATCTTTGTGCCGTTTGATACATACCGTGAGCTGTTGACGGCCGATCTTGAGGACAAGTCGATTTTTGCCGAGGTCGAGCGTGTTGGCGGAACGCCGATTGTCTCGGTTGGCTACCGTACGGTCGAGGCCGTTCGCGCTAACGCCGAGCAAGCGGCCGAGTTGGGCATTGCTCCGCACGATCCACTGCTCAATCTGCGTGCCGGCTTTATCGGCCCCAATGGCGAGCCGGTCCTGATGGGTAAGCAGTACTACGTGGGATCGCGCTACGTTATGGTCATGTAGGGTTGGTTCCGCCGTTCTAACGAACGGCGGACCGGTCGACGCTGCGCCTTTGGTTACGCGGTTTTACCAAACCGCGTAACGGCTCGACGCTGCAAACCCGCCAGAGC
>CAJJZP010000025.1 GCA_905197665.1 uncultured Collinsella sp. | reverse complement strand
CCAGATTGCCCATGCGCGCGCAAAAGCGCGCCGCGGCAATCTGGGGCCCGTCCCCAAATACCTATAGATATGCAGGCCAGCGATGTGTTAACGATGTGCCAGCGGGTGCGCCGCCAGATAGACCTCGGTCAGTTGCGTACGATCGACATGCGTGTAGACCTGCGTGGTCGATATATCGGCATGACCCAAGATCTCCTGTAGCACACGGAGGTCTGCACCGCCCGCAAGCATATGGGTGGCAAAGGAGTGACGCAGCGTATGGGGATGGAGTCCCACCAGCCCCACCTGGCGCCCGTAGCGCTCACAGATGGCATGGATGCCCTGGCGCGACAGACGGCGGCCGTTCTTATTTAAAAAGACCGCCGAGGTCTCGGTTCCGTGGGCATGGGCCGCCAAGCGAGAACGCCCCTTAGTTATATAGCGCGTCAGAGCTCGCGCCGCGCTTCCCACCAACGGGGACAGGCGCTCCTTTGAGCCCTTACCGCGAACGAGCACAAAGCCATCGTCGATATGGATATCGCCCACATCGAGCCCCACCAACTCGCTCACACGCAAGCCGCATCCGTAGAGCACTTCCAAGATGGCATGGTCGCGCAAGCCTATCTCGCCCTCGGGGAAGTCTTGATCGAGCAGCGCCGAGACATCCTCCACCGATAGATACTCCGGCAAACGCTCAGCCTTTTTAGGCAGGCGCAACGCCGCCGTTGGATTTTGGGCCACAATCCCATCGCGCACCAAAAAGGCATGCAGGCCCTTCACGGCCGCAAGCGCACGCTCCACCGAGGCATCGGAATAGCCCCCATCGCGACGGTCGGCGACAAAGCCCTCCACGACCTGACGAGTCGCCTCATCAAAAGACATGATGCCCGCCCGCTCCAGATAGGCGCAGTACGTCGTCAGGTCACGACGGTAGGCCGCAATCGTGTTGCGCGCCAAACCCCGCTCGACCGCGAGGTAATCGAGATACTCCCCCGCCGCCACGGCGAGCGACGAGGGAGTAGCTTCGGTATGTTCTTTGTTCGCCGGCACCCTTAGTCCGTAGCGAGGTTCATGGGCGTCACCTGTAGGCGATCGACACCCTCGTGCTGACCGATCGAGGCACGCACGAACTCTCGGAACAGCGGCTGCGGGTTGGTCGGACGGCTCTTGAACTCGGGGTGAGCCTGGGTTGCCACATACCACGGATGCACGTCGCGCGGCAGCTCGACCATCTCGACCAGGCGCTCGTCGGGTGAGAGGCCAGAGATAACCAAGCCGGCGTCCTCGAGCTGGTCGCGGAAGGCGTTGTTAAACTCAAAGCGGTGACGGTGACGCTCGTAGACGAGATCCTCGCCATATGCCTCGCGAGCGAGGGTATCGGCGGCGAGCTTGCACGGATAGGCGCCCAGACGCATGGTGCCGCCCTTCTCGGTCACATCCTCCTGCGAGCTCATCAGATCGATGACGCTAAACGGACCGTCCGGGTCGAACTCGGAGGAGCTGGCGCCGGCAAGGCCGACGACGTTGCGGGCGAACTCGCACACGGCCACCTGCATACCCAGGCAAATGCCCAGATACGGAATCTTGTGCTCGCGGGCAAACTCGGCCGCGAGGATCTTGCCCTCCAGGGCGCGCTTGCCAAAGCCGCCGGGGACCAGGATGCCCGAAGCGCCGTCCAGAACTTCGGAGACATTCTGCTCGTCGAGGCTCTCGCCGTCGACCAGCTGGACGTCCACATGGCGATCGTAGAAGACACCCGCATGGTGCAGGGCCTCGATAACCGACAGGTACGCATCGGGCAGCTGCGTGTACTTGCCAACGACGGCAATCTTCACCTTGTCGGCGTGATGGTTGGCGTGATTCTGTTTGCGCAGGAACTCGTTCCACTCGCTCATGTCGCGCTCACGCGGGTCCAGACCCAGGCGCTCGCAAATGCGCAGGTCAAAGTCCTGCTCGGCAAGCAGCTGCGGAACATCGTAAATGCTCGCGCAGTCCTCGTTGGTAAAGACGCAATCGGTGTCGACGTCGCAGAAGCTTGCGATCTTCCCGCGGATAGCGTCATCGATATGGTGGTCGGAGCGCAACACGATAATATCGGGCTGGATGCCAAAGCTGCGGAGCTCCTTGACGGAGTGCTGCGTGGGCTTGGTCTTGACCTCGTGGGCGGCGGCGATATAGGGAACGAGCGACACGTGGATGTAGCAGACGTTCTCGGGGCCGGCCTCCTTGCGGTACTGACGAATGGCCTCGACAAACGGTTGGGACTCGATGTCGCCGATCGTGCCGCCCAGCTCGGTGATGACTACATCGGAGCCGGTCTGCTCCTCGATGCGGCGGAACTTATCCTTAATGGCATTGGTGACGTGAGGAATCACCTGCACGGTACCGCCTAAAAAGTCACCGCGACGCTCGCGGGCGATCAGGCTCTTATAGATGGCACCAGTCGTAAAGTTGGAATCGCGGGTCAGGTTCTCGTCGATAAAGCGCTCGTAGTGACCCAGGTCCAGATCGGACTCGTAGCCGTCCTCGGTCACAAAGACCTCGCCATGCTGGAACGGGCTCATGGTGCCGGGGTCGACGTTCAGATACGGGTCGGCCTTTTGCATCGTTACCTTGTACCCGCGCGACTTGAGCAGACGGCCCAGCGAGGCCGCGGTAATACCCTTGCCCAGAGACGAAACCACGCCGCCGGTCACGAACACATGCTTGGTCATATTGAGTTACCTGCGCTTCCCGTAGAAGTTGTCCATACACATCTTACGGGTCTTCATTGTAATACTCGCGACGCACGCCGCACGCAATTTTTCTTACGCGCAATAGCATTTCTCCATCTTGAAACAAAACGCCGCCCGGTTTCCCAGGCGGCGTCGCTATGGCAAGGGTTACATGCTGCTATCGATCAGCAACCTCGTCCTCAAGCATTTCTTGAACGAGCATGCCGGTACGGACGCCCTCAAGATACCACTCACCACGTTCGGTGAGGCAAATGCCATTTGCAAGCTGACCGCCGTCGTCGCTATAACGCGAGACGACATCAATCATACCTTCGGAATCCAAGCGATCGATTGCGGCGCGGGCACGATACGGCGAAACCCCCACGCGCTCGGCAAGCGTTTTGCGCGAGAAACCATACGGCCCGCCATTGTCTTCGGTTTGCTGGTCGATCTCCATCAACACCAGCACCTCGACACGCTTCATATCGTTAACACTCGCACGACCCTTGCCCGCCATAGCAGCCTCCTCAAACCGAGCACGAGCATCTAACGCGCCGTGCGCGACCGACACACCTCACGATGGCAGGTAATATCCATCATGCGGCATCCCGCTAAGGATGAAACAGTTACGGTTATTGTATACCGCTCAAATTGTTTCTAGGCAGGTAAACAGCTATTTTTCGCCGAAATAGACGCTTTATTGATCAAAAAGCCGTACCGGGCGCTAACCCGATACGGCCAAAATGCAATGCAATTACCGCGGTGCTTCAAACTTAGCGATGGAAGAAACCGCGGCGCTCAAACTTGGGCTCGCAGCACACGTTGATACCCAGTTTGCGCAGTACCGTCTCGTCCGTCGGCGAGATAATCACGCTAAAGAAGGCATCGCAACCGCGCAGCTGCTCCAGGCCCGAAAGGACGCGAGCGGCCGTCTCACTCGTGGCCGAGGTGATCGACAGCGCCATAAGCGTCTCGTCGGTGTGGAGGCGCGGGTTTTTGCTGCCCAGGAAATGCGTCTTGAGCTTGCTGATGGGCTCGATCGCCTCATCGCTAATGACCTCGAGCTCAAGGTCGACGCCCGAGACATGCTTGAGGGCGTTCATAATGAGCGAACTTGCGGCGCCCAGGCGCGTGGAGGTCTTACCGGTCACCACGGAGCCATCGGGCATGACCATGGCACCCACGGGACCACCCGTCAGCTGCTCCCTGGTGAGGGCCGCCGAGCGCGCCGGTGAGTAGTTCTTATCGATGCCGGCTTTCTTCATAATAATCTTGAGACGGTCGACTTGCTCATCGCCCACGCCGGTACGGCGCACATTTTCGACCGCGGTAAAGTAGCGGCGAACGATCTCCATCTTGGAAGCGTCGCGGCAGGCATCGTCATCGGTGATGGCAAAGCCGACCATATTGACGCCCATGTCCGTAGGGCTCTGGTAGGGGCTCTTGCCCAGGATCTTTTCCATCAGGGCACGGACTACCGGGAAGGCCTCGACGTCGCGGTTGTAGTTGACCGTGGTCTTGTTGTAGGCCTCCAGGTGGAAGGAGTCGATGATATTGGCGTCATCGAGGTCAGCCGTGGCGGCCTCGTAGGCAATATTGACCGGATGCGTCAGAGGAAGATTCCAGACCGGGAAGGTCTCGAACTTGGCATAGCCGGCGGCCGTGCCATGCTTGTGCTCGTGATAGAGCTGAGACAGGCAGGTGGCAAGCTTGCCCGAGCCAGGACCGGGGGCAGTGACCACAACGAGCGGTCGGGTGGTCTCGACAAACTCGTTCTTGCCATAGCCATCGTCGGACACGATCAGATCGACATCGTGCGGATACCCCTCGATGGGATAGTGCAGCTTGGCGGGAATACCGAGCGCGTTCAGGCGGTTGCGGAACACATCGGCAGCGGGCTGGCCGGCGTACTGGGTGATGACCACAGCCGCGACGGCAAAGCCGTTGCCGCGGAACAGGTCGACCAGGCGCAAAACGTCCTCGTCATAGGTAATGCCCAGGTCACCGCGAGCCTTGTTCTTCTCGATGTGGTTCGCGTTAATGGCGATGATGACCTCGACGTCGTCGGCTATGCTCTTGAGCATGCGAAACTTGCTGTCCGGCTCAAAACCCGGCAGCACGCGGCTCGCGTGATAGTCGTCAAACAGCTTGCCGCCAAACTCCAAATACAGCTTGCCGCCAAACTGCGAGATGCGCTCCTTAATATGAGCGGCCTGCAGCTCGATATACTTCGCGTTGTCGAAACCCTGGCGCATGTATGGCTCCCGTCCCGTTTCCATTTAATGTTCTAGGCGATTATAACGGAGCCTGCCCCTCGCAAGGGCCTGGCCACCAACAGGCACCAACCAAACACGCCACCGCAACCACCGGGGACCCGGGATAGCTAATTTGAAGCAGGAACCAAGTCACTCCGCACCAACAATGGAAACGTCACAGGCAGAGCCAAAGTCAACGAACGGGCACCAGAGCGGGCAAGCTGTTCCCCTGCACCAACAATAACAGCGTCGCAGGTTGAGCATAAGTCAGCGAGCGCCGTCCAGAACGTACAAGTTGGCATGAAAAAGGCAAGGCATAGACCTTTTGGTCATGCCTTGCCTTTTGAATGACAAATTGTAGTTCTGGGCGGCGCGCAGCGTCGAGTGGTTCCGCGGTTTGGTAAAACCGCGGAACATAAGTGCGCCCCCTCCCGCGCACGGAACGGGAGGGGGCTAAAGGTAGGAGTCTACCGGTGGGGTTACCCCACCGGACAGACGATGACCAGGTGATCCTTTACAGGATCGTCATGGTTTCCGTGGGGTACCCAAGGGGTACTTAGAGCATCACGCAAGCGACGGTCAGGATGATGGCGCAGACGACGGAGAGAGCGACGATGAGCTTAAGAGCAAACTTGAGCCAGGTCGTCCACTCGATCTTGGCCAGAGCAAGACCGCCCATGATGGCGCCGGAGGTCGGGGTGAACAGGTTCACGACGCCGATGGCGGCGGAGAAGATCATGACCATGACCTCGGGCGAGAAGCCGAGCTTAACAGCCAGCGGTCCCATGATGGGCATGGAGACAGTAGCCATACCGGAGGTCGAGGGGATCAGGAAGGACAGGCCGAAGTAGACCAGGAAGCTCATGGGAGCGAAGATCACGCCGGACAGGCCAGCCAGAGCATTGGCGGCAGCGTCGAGGACGTAAACGTCGAGGCCGGTGCTAGCCATGAGGACGGAGATACCACGGGCAAGAGCGATGACGAGGACAACGGACATCATGTCGGCAGCGCCGGTGATGAAGGTGTTGACGATCTGCTTCTCGGACAGGCCGCCGATAATACCGATCAGGACAGCCATGAGGAAGAACCAGGTGGAAGCCTCGTCGAAGTACCACTGACCAATGGGCAGGCCGGTGATCAGGGCAGACCAGCCCTGAACGATGGCGTTACCGTCGGCGTCATAGACAGCGCCAGCATCGAAGAAGTTGGCGACGCCCTCGTTAAGGTCGGCCAGCGGGATGAAGCCGACGATCATGACGACGAAGGTGAAGGCAAAGGCGATCAGAACACCCTTCTGACGACCGGTGAGCTTGACCTCCTTGTGAACCTCGGAAGCAGCCTTGCCGTGAGCCTCTTCGGCGTCCTTGAGCTCCTGCATCGAAAGGATGGTGGAACCCTTGTCAGCCTTGACCTTCTTGGCATAGCTCATGACGAAGAGGATGGACATAACAGTGGTAACAATCCACAGGACGGCACCGAGGCCGATGATGATGGACTGGTTGACCTCAATGCCAACGCCAGTCAGAGCGTCAACGGCAGCACCGACGGCAAACGGGTTAACCGTGGAGCCGAGGCAGCCGCAGCCAGCGCCGAGCAGGACGGTGGCAGCGCCGACCATGGGGTCGAAGCCAGCAGCCATCATGGTGGCGGCGAGCAGGGCGTAGAAGGGAACGGTCTCCTCGCACATACCATAGGTGGTACCACCGAGGGAGAAGATGAACATCAGCACGGGAATGAGCATGATCTCATTGCCCTTAAGCTTCTGCACCAGAACAGCAATGCCGTTGTCCAGGGCGCCGGTCTCGGTCATCATGCCGAGGAAGCCACCGAGGATCATAACGAAGAGGCAGACGGGCAGAGCGTCAGCGAAGCCCTTGACCGGGGCGGTGCAGAAATCGCTCAAGCGGGCAGCGGTAACCGCGCCACCGGACGTACCGGAGACGATAACGGTAACAACCGCGACGATTGCCAGCAGAGCAAGAAGAATGGTGAACGATGAAGGCATACCGCGCTTTTTCTTAGCGGTCTCAGTCATAGTTCTCATCCCCCCTTCATAAATCATTTACTGATCTCGCCCTAAGCGGCTCTTCCGTGCCGTGCATGTCGCTCAGTGCGAGATTTTTACCAGACAAAAGCGCTCGGGGTGCGCAGCAATGCACCCCGAGCGAGATGCTAGATGCTCTTACTTGAGCGTAGCGTACATGACAGCCTTGATGGTGTGCATGCGGTTCTCGGCCTCGTCGAAGACCTTGGAAGCGGGGCTCTCGAAGACCTCGTCGGTGACCTCCTGCTCGGTGATGCCGAACTGCTCGCACTTCTCGGCGCCAATCGTGGTGTTGGTGTCGTGGAAGCTGGGCAGGCAGTGCAGGAAGATGGCACCCGGGTTGGCCATAGCCATGACCTCGGAGGTAACGCGATACGGAGTGAGCTGAGCGATGCGCTCGGCCCAGACCTCGTCGGGCTCGCCCATGGAGACCCACACGTCGGTGTAGAGAACGTCGGCACCGGTGACGCCGTCCTTGACGTCGGTGGTCAGCTTGATGGTGCAGCCGTTGGCCTCGGCGATGGGCTTGCAGGCCTCGATGACGTCGTCAGCGGGCATGCACTCCTCGGGGCCGCAGGCCACAAAGTTCATGCCGAGCTTGGAGCAGACGACCATGAGGGAGCGAGCGACGTTGTTCTTGCAGTCGCCCATGAAGACGAGGGTCTTGCCCTTGATGTCGTAGTTGAAGTTCTCCTGGACGGTCAGGATGTCGGCGAGCATCTGGGTGGGGTGCCACTCGGTGGTCAGACCGTTCCAGACGGGCACGCCGGACTTAGCGGCAAGCTCCTCGACGTCGTCCTGGGCAAAGCCACGGAACTCGATGCCGTCATACATGCGGCCGAGAACGCGGGCGGTGTCCTCGATGGACTCCTTCTTGCCCATCTGCGACGAACCCGGATCGAGGTAGGTGACGCCCATGCCCAGATCCATGCCGCCAACCTCGAAGGCGCAGCGGGTACGAGTGGAGGTCTTCTGGAAGAGCAGGACGATGTTCTTGCCCTCGAGATAGCGGTGCGGAACGCCAGCGCGCTTCATGTCCTTGAAGTTCTTGGAGAGCTTGAGCAGGTACTCGATCTCCTCGGTGGTGAGGTCGAGAAGCTTGAGGAAGCTACGGCCGGAGAGGTTGACACCCATGGTTCGTTTCCTTTCGAAGAAATGAATTACGTAAGTATTAGTGTTGCCCGTTTGACGGGCGAAACCGGTGCGGTTGTAGGGAGACCGCACCGGAAACTGAAAGACTTAGAGGTCCTCGCGCCAGAAGGGCATGCTCATGCAGCGCGGGCCGCCACGGCCGCGGGAGAGCTCGGCGGAGGGCACGACGAGAAGGTCCAGGCCCTCCTTGTACAGCACGTCGTTGGTGACGGTGTTGCGGGCGTAGACGCAGATCTTGCCGGGCTCGACGCACAGGGTGTTGGAGCCGTCGTTCCACTGCTCGCGGGAGGCCGCGATCGGGTCGCCGCCGCCGCAGGGGATCAGCTTGACCTGGTCGACGCCGGTGGCGTCCTCCAGGACGTGCTCGAGGGTGTCCTCGATCAGGCGGATGTTGACCTCGCCCGGGTTCTTGCCGGCGGTCAGCTCGTAGACGCGCAGGGTGCCCATGATGGCGGGGTGGATCGTGAACTTATCGACGTCGATCTGGGTGAAGACCGTGTCGAGGTGCATGAAGGCGCGCGAGACCGGGATGTCGAAGGCCAGGATGCGCTCGACCTTGGAGTCGGAGTTCCAGAAGATGTTCTGGGCCATGACGTCGATGGCTGCGGCCTGGGTGCGCTGGGAGATGCCGACGGCGAGGGTCTTCTCGTTGATGTTCAGCACGTCGCCGCCCTCGGTGTGGAACTGGCAGTCGCGGCGGAAGTACAGGGAGACGTCCTTGTAGTCGGGGTGGTACTTGAAGACGTACTTGCCGTACAGGGTCTCGCGGTTGCGGGTGACCGAGTACATGCGGTTGAGGTTGACGCCCTCGCCGACGACCGCGAACGGGTCGCGGGTGAAGTAGAGGTTGGGCATCGGGTCGATGATCAGGTCGGACTCGGACTCGGAGTTGACCAGGGAGTCGAGGGTCGTGGACGCCGTGAGGGGCATGTCGATCTCGGCCTTGGTCATGCCGGCCATGGTCTTCTTGACGAACTCGAGGTTGTCCTCGATGGAGTCCAGCTTCTCGCGGACGATCTGCGGCATGTGCTGGCCGCGGATGCCTGCCTCGGCGATGTACTGGTCGGTGAACTCGGCGCGGGCGCCGGGGACCTGGTCGAACACCTCTGCGACGAGGTTCTCCAGGTAGAGCACCTCCACGCCCTGGTCCTTAAGGATCTGGGCGAAGGTGTCGTGCTCCTGCTGCGCGACCTCCAGGAACGGGACGTCGTCGAACAGGAGTCGCTCGAGCTCGTCGGGCGGCAGGTTGAGGAGCTCGTCGCCGGGACGGTGCAGGCAGACCTTCCTGAGCTTGCCGATCTCGGAAGGCACGTGCAGACCTTTCGTCATGGCCTCCTACCTTTCTTTCGGGCCCTTGTCAGGGCCGATTCGTTAGCGCCCCTCCGTGTGAGGCGTTATTGCTGACGACATATTTATATCCAAAATCAGCCCATACTTCCACCTTGCCCCCGAACGGTTTTATATGAGGGGTGAACGGCATACACATATACTTCACGCATGGTACACTTTGACTTAATAAAGTGTATTTACGTGCTTAAATGCCTTTTTAACCGAAAAATCAATTGGAACTAATCTTTCTTAAACCACCCTCGATTTGCATATTTCACGCAAAGGTATGAATAGAATTCGCAATTCTTGCTACGTCTCAACCATTTTGATTTTTATTCAGAAATAAGTTCGTCCTATTCATTTTTGGCAAACAGGCTACCGTTTACCAGACGTTGGATACCGTTCACCGGAAGCTCAGTATAAGGCCCATCGAATACACCGTCTGCTTTGCGCCTCCATTTGTAACAAGTTGATTTTTTCGGCGGTAAAGACAAACAGACCCGCCCCCAAGGGAGCGGGTCTGCATTCGGTATATCTAGGGCCCAGAAAGGTTTAGGCCCTCGAAAGCCTCAAGGGGCTAGCGATCGAACTCGGCCAGCGCCTCGCCCAGAAGCCTCAGGCCCTCGCGGAGAACGCCTTCGCTCGCGCAGTAGCCCAAGCGCGCGCCGCAGGGAAGCTCAAAGCGGCTACCGGGAACCAGCAGCACTCCCCTCTCGGCCAACAGGCGCTTGCAGAACTCCTCGTCGTCCTCGGGAATATCCAGTTGGATAAACGAGGTGGACACGCCCTGCGGGGCCGTCCAGGAGACACGATGCTGCGTATCGATCCATGCCTGAGCGATATCACGGTTGCCAAACACGATCTTACGGTTGCGCCCAAGGATCTTATCCCTGTGCTCGAGCACGTAGGTCGCCAGAGCGTCGTTGAACACGCCGCCGCAGATCATGGTGTAGTCACGATAGGTGCGGATGCGGTTGGACACCTCTTCGTCGGCCACGACCCAGCCCACGCGGGCCGCAGGCGTCGAATAGGTCTTGGACACCGAGTTGGTGACAATGGCCTTCTCGTACACGTCGACCATCGACATAAAGGACTCGGTGTTCTCGAGCGGCAGGTACACCTCGTCGCACAGCACGTAGGCGCCCACCGAACGGGCAATCTCGGCAATCTGGCCGAGCGTATCGGCATCGAGCACCGTACCGATGGGGTTCGATGCGTTATTAATGCTGATGAGCTTGGTGTTGGGGCGCACCGAGCGCTTGAGCTGTTCGATATCGGGCTTCCAGCCGAGCTCCTCGCGGAGCTCCCAATACTCGACCTCGGCACCCAGCGTACGCGGGATCTCGTAGAGCGGCGCATAGGTAGGCCACTCGGCAATCACGTGATCGCCGGGCTCCACAACGGCCATGATGGCGTTGAGGTTGGCGCCCGTGCAGCCATTGGTCTGCAGAATGTGATCGTGATTGACATCGCGACGATACAGCTTGGCGACCTCGGCCTTAAATTCCGGCGATCCCTCGATCCAGCCGTAGTTCATCTTCTCGCGATCCAGGCGCTCGTAGAACGTGGCGCCGTCCTGCTCGTCCAGTGCGCGAAGCTCGCCCATGGTCAGCGACGAGATCGTCGACTGAGCTATATCCCAGGTAGCACTCTTCTCCCAAACGTTGAGCCATTCCTCAACACCGATTGTCTTGATATCCATGGCCACCTTATCTGATCTTCATTTAGCGTCATTAAACATGAATGGGGCGGTGCGAAAGATCCGCACCGCCCCAATGGGAGACATCTAATGGCAGCTAGATGTTTGTAGTAAGACCTGTACGGGTCTTTGAAAACCTTAGAGGTCCTCGCGCCAGAAGGGCATGCTCATGCAGCGCGGGCCGCCACGGCCGCGGGAGAGCTCGGCGGAGGGCACGACGAGAAGGTCCAGGCCCTCCTTGTACAGCACGTCGTTGGTGACGGTGTTGCGGGCGTAGACGCAGATCTTGCCGGGCTCGACGCACAGGGTGTTGGAGCCGTCGTTCCACTGCTCGCGGGAGGCCGCGATCGGGTCGCCGCCGCCGCAGGGGATCAGCTTGACCTGGTCGACGCCGGTGGCGTCCTCCAGGACGTGCTCGAGGGTGTCCTCGATCAGGCGGATGTTGACCTCGCCCGGGTTCTTGCCGGCGGTCAGCTCGTAGACGCGCAGGGTGCCCATGATGGCGGGGTGGATCGTGAACTTATCGACGTCGATCTGGGTGAAGACCGTGTCGAGGTGCATGAAGGCGCGCGAGACCGGGATGTCGAAGGCCAGGATGCGCTCGACCTTGGAGTCGGAGTTCCAGAAGATGTTCTGGGCCATGACGTCGATGGCTGCGGCCTGGGTGCGCTGGGAGATGCCGACGGCGAGGGTCTTCTCGTTGATGTTCAGCACGTCGCCGCCCTCGGTGTGGAACTGGCAGTCGCGGCGGAAGTACAGGGAGACGTCCTTGTAGTCGGGGTGGTACTTGAAGACGTACTTGCCGTACAGGGTCTCGCGGTTGCGGGTGACCGAGTACATGCGGTTGAGGTTGACGCCCTCGCCGACGACCGCGAACGGGTCGCGGGTGAAGTAGAGGTTGGGCATCGGGTCGATGATCAGGTCGGACTCGGACTCGGAGTTGACCAGGGAGTCGAGGGTCGTGGACGCCGTGAGGGGCATGTCGATCTCGGCCTTGGTCATGCCGGCCATGGTCTTCTTGACGAACTCGAGGTTGTCCTCGATGGAGTCCAGCTTCTCGCGGACGATCTGCGGCATGTGCTGGCCGCGGATGCCTGCCTCGGCGATGTACTGGTCGGTGAACTCGGCGCGGGCGCCGGGGACCTGGTCGAACACCTCTGCGACGAGGTTCTCCAGGTAGAGCACCTCCACGCCCTGGTCCTTAAGGATCTGGGCGAAGGTGTCGTGCTCCTGCTGCGCGACCTCCAGGAACGGGACGTCGTCGAACAGGAGTCGCTCGAGCTCGTCGGGCGGCAGGTTGAGGAGCTCGTCGCCGGGACGGTGCAGGCAGACCTTCCTGAGCTTGCCGATCTCGGAAGGCACGTGCAGACCTTTCGTCATGGCCTCCTACCTTTCTTTCGGGCCTTTCGGCCGAATCTCTCAGCACCCTTCCGTAACGGGTGCTGCTTGCTGACAGCTCTAGTTATATCCAAATTCCAACCGCAATTCCACCTCGCCCCCGAACGGTCAACAAAGTTCGATGAACGGTATATCGAATATGATTCTCCCATAATGCACTTCGGCGTTCTAAAGTAGCTTTTCTAAGGTAAATGCTCTTTTTTCTTAAAAATCATTCGCAATTACAACTCCAATCTTTCGATTAAGAATTGCATATCTAAAACGGTTTTATGTATATAAATGACGCTTGTTCGTGTTTCTGTCTGTATTCGATGATATTCAGCTACCTATCATTCTTATTCACACATACTCACCAGTTGAGTGAGGATATAGACCGTTTTTCACAACGCGAAGGGCGTCAGCTCTATGGCTTGTCAGCGTAAGAAGTAGGTAAAGATACCGTTCACGCGATACGTCCGTGCCATAGGCCGACTAAATTGAGACAATAGTGAATAGTGTTAGGCAACCGTCCCCCACGGGGACTGAACGGACAGATGCATATGCCGAGCAAAATCGAAAAAAAGCAAGCCGCTGCAAAGCTGCGTAAGCCGCCGCGCGACTTCTCGTACACGCAGAACCGAGAGCTCAGCTGGCTGCGCTTTGACAACCGTGTGCTTGACGAAGCCTTCGACGAGACCGTTCCGCTGTTCGAGCGGCTAAAGTTCGTGTCGATTTTCGAGTCTAACCTCGATGAGTTTCTCATGGTGCGCGTGGGCGGCCTGTCCGATCTGGCAGAGCTCAAAAAACAGCCTGTCGACAACAAGAGCAATATGACCGCCTCCGAACAGGTCGATGCTGTCATGGCCGAAATGCCCGGGCTCCTTACCCGTTGGGAGTCCATTTTTAAGAACATCGAGGGCAAGCTCGACACCCTGGGCGTTCACCGCGCGCGTGTCGATTCGCTTACGCCCGAGGAGCGCACCTTTGTCACCCGCTACTTCCAGGCCTACGTGTCGCCGGTCATCTCACCGCTGGTGATTGACCCGCGCCACCCCTTCCCCAACCTGCGCAACGGCGCACTCTACCTGGCCTGCGGCCTGGACGGCGTCACCGACGAGGAAAGTCTGCTGGGCCTGATCGAGATTCCCGCCTCGATGAACCGCGTGGTCGAGATCCCCTCGCCCACCGGCACCTACTCCTACATTCTGCTCGAGGACGTCATCCTCGCCTGCCTGGACAGCTGCTTTGGCTCCTATAAGCCGCTCGACCGCGCGCTCATCCGCGTCACCCGCAACGCCGACATCGATCCGGACGGCGAGGGCGTCGAGGAGGAAGAGGACTACCGCCAGCATATGAAGCGCATCCTCAAGAAGCGCCTGCGCCTGCAGCCGGTAGTGCTCGCCGTCTCGGGCTCACTCGAAAAAGCGACGCTCAAGACTATCCGCAAGGCGCTCGAGCTCCCGCGTCGCTCGGTCTTTACCTGCGATATCCCGCTCAACCTGGGCTATGTCTTTGGCATCGAGGGCAAGATTCCCGAGCACCTGCGCAACGAGCTGCTCTTTACGCCGTTTAAGCCGCAGCCCAACCCCACCATCGATATGACCCGCTCCATCCGCGAGCAGGTACTTCAGCACGACAAGCTGCTCTTTTATCCCTATGAGGCTATGAACCCCTTCCTGGATCTGGTGCACGAGGCCGCCTACGACCCCGAGTGCATCTCACTGCGCATCACGCTCTACCGCGTGGCCAAGCAGAGCCGCCTGTGCGAGTCGCTGATCGATGCCGCCGAGAACGGCAAAGAGGTCACGGTGCTCATGGAGCTCCGCGCGCGCTTTGACGAGCAGAACAACATCGAGTGGGCCGAGCGCCTGGAAGAGGCCGGCTGCACCGTCATCTACGGCTCCGAGGGCTTTAAGTGCCACTCCAAGATCTGCCAGCTCACCTATCGCGAGGGCATGGCGCTAACGCGCCTGACGCTGCTGGGCACCGGCAACTTTAACGAGAAGACGGCCAAACTCTACAGCGACTTTATGCTCATGACCGCCCATCCCGGCATCGGTGAGGACGCCAACCTGTTCTTCCGCAACCTGTCGCTGGGCAACCTGCGCGGCGACTACCGCTTCCTGGGCGTGGCGCCCGTGGGCCTCAAGCCGCTCATCATGCGCGGCCTGGACCGCGAGATCCAGCGCGCCCTCGCTGGCGAGCCAGCCCGTGTGTTCTTTAAGCTCAATTCGCTCACCGACCGCGAGGTCATCGACAAGATCGCCGAGGCATCGTGCGCAGGAGTCCGCGTTGACATGATCATCCGCGGCATCTCGTGCCTCAAGCCGGGCGTTCCGGGCAAGACCGAGAACGTGCACGTCCGTTCTATCGTCGGACGCTTTTTGGAGCATGCGCGCGTTTACGCCTTTGGCGTGGACTCGGACATGATCTATCTGAGCTCGGCCGACATGATGACGCGCAACACCGAGCACCGCGTGGAGATCGCCTTCCCCGTGCTCGACCCCACCTGCCGCGCCCTGGTGCACGAATACATGAGTATGCAGCTGCGCGACAACGTGAAGGCCCGCAGCCTCACGAGCGACGGCACCTGGGTCCCCGTGGAGCGCGCAGAGGGTGAGAAGCCCTTCAACTCACAGGAAGCCCTGCTGGAGCGTGCCTATCACAACGCCGAGGCCGCCGCCGAGGCAAAGCCCACCCCTGCTCCTGAGCCGCAGCCGGCAACACCCGAGGTTCAGAAGGTCCAGGCGACCGTCATTGAGCCCGAGCCTGCACCCGCACCTCAGCCCGAGCCGCAGGCCACCAAGCCCGCACCCGAGACGAGTGCCCGTCGCGATAAGCCCGCCGGCAAGACCAAGGCCATCGAGCGCCATCGCCCCGGTCGCGTGCGCATGGGCCTGGGCCTGATCGGCCTGGGTCTTAAGACACTCATTACCGGCAAGACGAAATAGTCGTTTGTAGAAGCAGTTTGTAGAAGCGCCCCGCATTTGAGGAAAGCCTCGGATGCGGGGCGCTTTTCCCTGCTACCATGGTGCGGACAACAACGCGAATGACAGGCAGGGATATGAAGCTCACTATAGAATCGATGACCTACGGCGCCGACGGGCTGGCGCACGCCGACAACGGCAAGGCCGTCTTTGTGCAGGGCGCCGTGGCAGGCGACACCGTCGAGGCCGAGATCGTACAGGACGGCAAGTCGTTCATGCGCGCCCGTACCACCGAGATTCTGGAGCCAAGCCCCGGTCGCATCCAGCCTCCCTGCCCCTTCGTGGGCATCTGCGGCGGCTGCTCGTGGGGCAATCTCTCACGCACGGCACAGCTCGCCGCCAAGGAGCAAAACCTGCGCTCCACGCTCGAACGCATCGGCAAGTTCGCTCCTGAGCAGGTCGATGAGTTGGTACAGCCCATCCGCCATACCAAGGACGACTGGGGCTACCGCAATAAAATCGAGCTCGAACCGACCGTCGTCAACGGTCGCGTGCGCCTTGGCATGCACGGTGTCGACCCCAGCAAAATAGTGACCGTCGATGCGTGCCCGCTGTTCGATAAGCGTTTTCCCAAGGCGCTCAAATCAGTCGTCGGCGCGCTCAACTATCTAAGCGGCAGCCACGACTTAGGGCTCGAACGCGTGGGCATTCGCGCATCGCGCCGCACCAAGGCGCTCGAGGTTGCACTCTGGACGCCCACGGGCTCTTTTCCGCGCTCGCAAGTCTCCCGCGTGCTGGCGGTCGCCGCTCATCCCACGAGCATCGTGCGTGTGATGAGCAAGGGCGAAAAGAAGGCCCGCCGCGTCTCTAAGGTGGAGATGCTCGCCGGAGAGGGCTCATGGACCGAGAATATCGCCGAGGGTCAGATGCGCTTGTCTGCCCCGTCTTTTTTCCAAGTCAACACCAAGGGTGCTGAGATTTTGATCGAGCTTGTCATGGAAGCGCTCGACCCGCAAGAAGACGAGCTTGCCGTGGACCTGTACTGCGGCGCCGGAACCTTTACCCTGCCGCTCGCCCGCCGCTGCGACTTCGTCGCCGCCGTCGAGGCCTACGGCCCGGCCGTGCGCGACCTGCGCCGTAACCTGGAAATCAACAAGCTTGATAACGTCGACGTCATTGGCGGAGACGCGGTGCGCGAGTTCCCCGACCAGGATGCCGACGTCTTGGTGGTCGACCCGCCGCGCGCAGGCCTCGCCCCCGAGGCGATCGACCTTATCGCCAGCACGAGCGCTCGCGATGTCGCCTACGTGAGCTGCGACCCCGCCACCCTGGCACGCGACCTTAAGCGCTTTGTCGAGGAAGGTACCTTCTCCCCCGTCAAGATCACGCCGGTCGATCTGTTCCCGCAAACCTTCCACTGCGAAACCGTCGTCCACCTCAAGCGCAACTAGACTGTTTGCCCCAGACCACGCCCGATGATTTTTCTGGCACGGGGATAAAAATAGATTTGCTCCGAATGATTATTTAATCCCCGTCCCGAAATTGAACCGCCCCTCATTTCTTGAACATTAGAAATGGGGGCTTCTTTATGGACGGGAGAGTCAGGCACGACGCCACGCTGAGGACTCTTGCAGCAGAGCTTTGCGACAGGGGGTGCGGGCGCGCCGAAGGCCAGCGGGAGGCCGAAGGGTGCCCGGACCCGGCCGGGGCCGGCGGCGTGCGAGGGCAAGCTCATGCGACGGAGCTGCTGCCCGGGCGCCTGAAGGACGAATTCTACAGGAGCCGGACGTGGCGGAGCTTCGAGGAGTTCAAGCGGGACCTCGAAGCCTATACCGTTCACTGGAACAAGAGGAGGCGGGTTAAGCAAAAGGGACTGACCCCGGAGGAGTTCCGAAATCAGTCCCCATGTGCGGCATAGGCCGCTAATTGACCCGTCCAAGTATCGGGGCGCAGTTCATTTCAGCGCCGCCCGAGAAAGCTAAACGCCTTCTGGCAGGTTGTCCCGGGCCGAGGGCGGCCACCTTGATCGCCCTCGGCCCTCACCCACCTCAACTGCCCCTCAATTACATAGAGCTGATTGAGGAGGGCGCAGGCTAGCGGGTGCCTTCCTCATCGTCGTTGGGCCGGTAGGTGATGAACTCGATAACAAAGGCCAGGACGGCAGAGACGAGCGAGGCGATGATCGCGAAGATCATGTGGGAGATCCCGGCGCCACCAGGGGTCCCGTCGATAAAGTTGAGCAGGTTGAAGACGCCGAGGCCGCCCGAGATGTACATGAGAGCGCCAGTCATTCCCACGATGGCGCCGCCCACGGCGGAGCCCAGGCATGCCACGACGAACGCGCGCTTGTTGGGGAGGGCGATGCCGTAGATGCCCGGCTCGGTGACGCCGAAGAAGAAGGCGGAGATCATCGCGGGAAGGGCGATGCCGCGGAAGCGCTCGTCCTTGTTTCTGAGGTACATGGCAAAGATGACCGCTCCGAGTGCGAACCCGTGGCCGATGGTGGCGGCGAGCACGCTATCGTGACCGAGGGTGTTCAGGTTCATGATGGAGATGGGGATGAGGCTCCAGTGGAAGCCGAAGATGACGAGGCACATCCACAGTCCGCCGACTAGGGCGCTGCCCAGGACGGAACCAACCACGGGGAGCTGGAAGATGAACGAGAACGCCGCGCTCAGCAGGTTGGTGATGAGGGTGGCCACCGGGCCGATGATGAGGTAGCCCAAGACGATGGAGACCGTCATTGTGGCGAGCGGGACAAGGAACATCTTGAGCGCAGCCGGCATCCAGCTCTTGAGCCAGCGCTCAAGGATAGAGCCGAACCACACCATGAGAAGGACGGGGATCACCGAGCTCACGTAGCCGGACACGGGCATGATGATGGGGATCCCGAGGGCGGTGGCGTACCACGAGAACGTGCCGACCACGCCGAGGTCGATGCTGCCGAGCGCCTCGCCCGAGGTCAGGGCGACCATCGTCGGGTAGAGGAGCGCCACGCCGATTGCCACACCGGTGAACTCGTTCATGCGGAACTTGCGCGCGGCACTGAACGCCAGGGCGACGGGAAGGAAGTAGAAGAAGCCGTCAGCCACGGTGTAGAGCAGCGTGTAGAGGCCGTCGTTTGCAAAGTCCGGGACGAAGTAGGTGATGAGGGCAAGCAGTCCCTTCATGATGCCTGCGGCGGCAAGCGGTCCCAGGATGGGCTGGAAGATGCCAGAGATGAGGTCGATGACGACGGAGGCAACGGTCTTATCGCCCTGGGGCTCGTCGTCGGCGCTTGCGCCGCCCGAGAAGTTGCCGGCCTCCAGGACCGCGTCGTAGACGTCCTCGACGATGTTACCCACGACCACCTGGTACTGGCCGTTGGCCTGGATGACCTGGATGACGCCCTTGAGGGCCTCGATCTTGGCAGTGTTGGCGCGGGACTCGTCCTTGAGTTTGAAGCGCACGCGCGTGATGCAGTGCGCGACGCTGGCGACGTTCTCTGTGCCGCCTACGTTCTCGAGTATGGATCTGGCCAGATCGTCGTATTTTTCAGCCATTATTTTCTCCTTAGTGATATTGCCCGGGCGGCTAGCCCAGGTCGCCTCCGTTGGTGGCGATGGCCTGTTGATACCAGTAGAAGCTCTTCTTGCGCCTGCGCTCGAGCGTGCCGTTGCCCAGGTTGTCGCGGTCCACGTAGATGAAGCCGTAGCGCTTCTCCATCTCGCCGGAGCCCGCGCTCACGAGGTCGATCGGCCCCCAGGTGGTGTAGCCGAGCATCTCGACGCCGTCCTGCTCGATGGCGTCACGCATGGCCTCGATGTGCTCGCGCAGGTAGGCGATGCGGTAGTCGTCCTCGATCGTGCCGTCGGGAAGCACCTCGTCATAGGCGCCGAGGCCGTTCTCCACCACAAAGAGCGGCTTCTGGTAGCGGTCCCAGAGGTCGTTGATCGTGATGCGGAATCCCAGCGGGTCGATGACCCAGCCCCAGTCGCTCGTGCGCACGTAGGGGTTCTCCACGCCGGCGAAGGCGTTGCCCTCGGCGACGCCGCCCACGGAGTCGGGGTCGCCCGCGGTGCAGCGCGAGGAGTAGTAGCTAAACGAGATGAAGTCGACGGTGTTCTCCGCAAGGATGCGCTCGTCCTCGGCGGTCATGCCCACGTCGATGCCCTCGCGCTCGAGCATCTTGAGCGCGTAGCCGGGGTAGCGACCGCGCGCCTGCACGTCCACGAAGAAGAGGTCCTCCTGGTTCTTGACCTGCGCCGCGCGAACGTCCTCGGGACGACAGGAGTAGGGGTAGTAGCTTCCCGCGGCGAGCATGCAGCCCACCTTGTTCTCCGGATCGACCTCGTGGGCGATCTTGGTGGCCCAGGCGCTCGCCACGAGCTCGTTGTGCGCGGCGCGGTACTCGGCCTCGCGGGCATTCTCCCCGGGCTCGAGGACGATGCCGGCACCCATGAAGGGACGGTGCAAGATCATGTTCATCTCGTTGAACGTGATCCACCAGCGCACGAGGCCGCGGTAGCGGTTGAAGAGCACCGTCACAAGCCGCTTGTAGAGCTCGATAAGGGTGCGGTTTCGCCAGGCGCCGTACTTCTTGACGAGGTGGATGGGGCAGTCGAAGTGCGTGATGGTCACGAGGGGCTCGATCCCGTGCTCGCGGCAGCAGCGGAACACGTCCTCGTAGAAAGCGAGCCCGGCCTCGTTGGGCTCCTCCTCGTCGCCATTGGGGAAGATGCGGCTCCAGGCGATGGAGAGGCGAAAGACCTTAAAGCCCATCTCCGCGAAGAGGGCTATGTCCTCGCGGTAGTGGTGGTAGAAGTCGATGCCCGTCTGGGCCGGGTAGTAGTACCCGGGCTCGAAGTCGAGCATGCGCCTCAGGCCGCGGCTTACGTCGTTGCGCTCCGGCCCGTGTGGGATGACGTCGACGTTGGCAAGGCCGCGGCCGCCCTCGTCATAACCTCCCTCGCATTGGTTGGCGGCGGTGGCTCCTCCCCAAAGGAACCCTTTTGGAAATGGCATGGTGCCTCCTTCTCTCTGGCGCCCCCATCTCTGCGGGGGACGCTTTATAACGTCCTTGCGGCCTCGCGCGCCTGGCCCGTGGCCCTTTCCCTGATGCGCGCGGGCCGCCTGTGAAGGGGTGACTAGCTGACGGCTTGTCCTGCGGCGGCGCGACGTGCCTCCCGGCCTCCAAGCAGGGAGGGGACCTGTGCCAGGCACACGCCGGCGAGGATGATGGCGACGCCCAGCCACTCGACGACGCCGAGCGGCTCGCCGAGGACGATCATGGCGATGAGCAGGCCGGCGGGGAGTTCCGCGGCGGCCATGACGGTGGACAGGCCCGCGGGCAGGTGCGGAGAGCCCATGCCGAAGAGCAGGACCGGGCAGAGCATGCCAAAGAAGCCGGCGATGACGGCAAAGGGCAGGATGCCCTGGGCGAGGACGCCCGAGACGACGTAGTCCGGACACACCGTGAGCGACATGACCACGGAGCCCGCGCATACGATGACGCCACGTTGCTCGGACGAGCAGGGGGCCTCGACCTTGCCGGAGAGGGTGACAAAGAGGGAGCAGGACACGGCCGCCCCCAGCGCGCAGAGCAGGGCCACGGGGTCGTACCCGGTGATGCCGGTCTTGTAGACGCCGCTGGCGAACACCGTTCCGAAGACGATGACCAGGGCGGAGGCCACTTGGAGGAGCCTCGGCGGCCGGCGCGTCATGACGGTCTGCCACACGAGCCCCAGCCACGTGAACTGGAAGAGGAGCGTGAGTGCCACCGGGGCGGGCAGCACGCTCATGGCGTAGCAGTAGAGGATTGAGGTGAGGCAGGTGAGGGCTCCCAGGCCCATGAGCTTGAGGGCGAGCTTCCAGCCCACGCGCTGCCAGCGGTGCCCGAGTGCGTGCCCTGCGAGCGTGGCGAGGGCGAAGAAGAGGCAGCCGAACCACGCCTGGCTCGCCACCACCTGCGCTGAGGTGAAGCCCGCGGCGTAGGCGAGCTTGTAGGTCGTGGCCATCGCGCCGTAGCAGGCGCCGCCCGCAAAGACCTGGAGCGCCGCCTTGACCTGCCCCGCGCCCGCGGCTCCCGCCTCGGCGGTCTGTTGCTTGATTGTGTTTGTTTCTGCCATTAGGCTCCCTTCCGTCTGCTGTCTTGCAGATGCACGTCTCGTGCGTCTGTTCCCTGCAGTCGGAAGGTGGGCTCGTGCGGTCTTCTGGCGGTGCATGTGGTACCTGCTGCCAAGACGAAAAAAGCCACGCAACCGACTGCTCGGTTGCGTGGCAAAAAGGTGGCTAGCGCCCAGAAAAGTCCACGCGTTTTTAGACTGGGACAAAGTACTACAACAGGTGAGATTCCGTCAAGAAAAACCGAAGAAAAAAGTGAGCCTCTGCCCGCCGTACCTGTAGCGGTCGTTTCCCCGAACGGGGCGGTGCTGTTGGGGGCTGTCTCGATCTGTAACAGTAAGACCCGGTTTTGGTCCGTAGATGTTACAGATTTAGACGTTTTGTCGGGGCGGTTTCCGTTTGTCTTGATCTGTAACAGTTAGGGGTCAAAAGTGGGTCTAGATGTTACAGATTGAGATTGTTGAGGATGGGTGAGGGTAGCTAATTCGGACGGGGCTATTTTAGCTACCCTGCAAGTGGGGTAGCTAAAATAGCCCCGTCCCTTTTTAAACAATGGAAAATCGAGCGTGGCAAGCGGAGGTCTTCGGGGTATAAGACGGCTAATTGTATGCCGCCTATGAAAGGAACCCTCATGCCCAGCGTTGCCGTTCTCGCCGCCGATGGCTTTGAAACTATTGAATGCCTGACCATGGTCGATGTCATGCGTCGCGGCGGCGTGCGTGCCACGCTTGTCTCGATCATGCCCACGCGCGAGGTCGTAAGCTCGCTGCAGATCCCCGTGACCTGCGATGCGCTCTTTGATGAGATCAATTTTGACGAGTACGACTGCGTCGTGCTGCCCGGCGGCCTGCCCGGTGCCACCAACCTGCGCGCCGATCAGCGCGTCTGCGACGTGGTCTGCGAGTTCGCCGCGACCAAGCACGTCGCCGCCATCTGCGCCGCCCCGTTTATCCTGGGTGAGCTCGACCTGCTCGAGGGGCGCCACGCCACGTGCTTCCCTGGCTTTGAGAAAAGCTTCCCCGAAGGTGCCTATACCGGCGACAAGGTCACGCACGACGGCAACATCATCACCGCCAGCGGCATGGCCCAGTCGCTCCCCTTTGCGCTTGAGCTGCTGCGTACGCTCGCAGGCGACAAGGCTGTCGAGAAGGTTGCCGAGGGCATTCAGCTATGATTTTGGCTTCGCAATCACCGCGCCGCATCGAGCTGATGCGCGAAGCGGGCTACGACATCCGCGTCATTCCCGCTGACATCGACGAGACTCCTTTTGATGACGAGGCCCCGCTTACGCTTGTCGAGCGCTTAGCTCGCGCTAAGGCTGCCGCCGTTGCCGCCGAGCACGCCGAACCCAATGAGCTGACCATCGCGGCCGACACCATCGTCACCTTCGATGGCAAGATTTTGGGTAAGCCGGCAAACGAGGACGAAGCCCGTACCATGCTCCACGAGCTCTCCGGGCGCACGCATCAGGTCGCAACCGGCGTCTGCATCGTTAGAGCCGGAGACGCCACAGCCCCGCACGCCGCCGAGAGCCTGTCGTTTGTCGATGTGACCGACGTGACGTTCTATGAGCTCACCGACGAGCAGATTGAGCTCTACGTCGCCTCGGGCGAGCCCATGGACAAAGCCGGCGCCTACGGCATCCAGGGCGTCGGCGGGCGCATGCTCGTGCATGATATTTCGGGCGACTTCTACAACGTGGTGGGCCTGCCCATCGCTCGCGTCGCGCGTGCGATTCAAAAACTATCGTAATTGCATCTGGCGCTGGGTATCCCCCAGCGCCTACAATTTCGGCGTACCGTACGGATCCCGACCGGGCATAAGGCCCGGCGGAAAACCGATAGGAGTAAAACATGGATACACTGCTTGAGGCCATTGACGTTTGCGATGTCGATGGCTTTTGCTTTGGCAACTACACGGACGAGGAGGCCGGCACCGGTTGCACCGTAATCGTGGCACCCGAGGGCGCCACCGGCGGCGTTGACGTTCGCGGCGGTGCCCCGGCATCGCGCGAAACCGACCTGCTGCGTCCCGAGAACACCGTCGACAAGGTCCACGCCGTCTGCCTTTCGGGCGGATCGGCCTTTGGCCTGGAGGCCGCAAGCGGCGTCGCTCGCGAGCTTGAGAGCCGCGGCATCGGCCTTCCCGTCGGCCCCACGCAGGTGCCTATCGTGTGCTCCAGCTGCATCTTCGACCTCGCCTTTGGCGACCCCGCCGTACGCCCCGACATTGAGGCTGGCATCTCCGCCGTGCGCGAGGCGCTCGACAACACCCCCACCACGCTCGAGCAGGGCAATGTAGGTGCCGGCACCGGTGCCACCGTGGGCAAGCTCATGGGCCCCGCCACCTGCATGAAGGCCGGCCTAGGCGCTGCCGCCGTGGCACTCGGCCCTGTTAAGGTGGGTGCCGTGGTCTCGGTCAACGCCTGCGGCAATGTCGTCGACCCCTTCACCGGCGAATGGGTCGCTGGTATGCGCGCCGCAGCAGATAGCGACCAGATCGTCGACATGGAGCTCGCAGCCTTTGCCGCCGCCGGCTCCATGCAAATGCCGCTCGACCGCACCAACACCACCATCAGCTGCATCGTCACCAACGTTGAGCTCACTAAAGCTCAGGCCACCAAGGTCTCCCAGATGGCGGCAGACGCCTATGCGCACGCCATCCGCCCCACACACACCACCAACGACGGCGACACCATCTACACCCTCGCCAGCGGCAAACTAGACGCTCAGACAAGCGCCGCCGTACCCCTAGACCTGCTGGGCATGCTCGCCGTAAGGGCCCTACAGACCGCCATCGTAAACGGAGCCAAAACCGCCAAAACCTCCCACGGCATCCCGGGTGCCGCGAAGTAAACTAACTCGTCCGGTTGCCCGGCAGGTCTTGGTTATGTTTGTTGCTCTACAGTCCTATGCAAGACGAAGGCCACATTAAGTGGCCTTCTTTGCATGCGGAACTCGCGACAAACGTAACGTCCGCCCGCCTCCGACCGACTACCAACCAAATTCTTTTCAGCCCAGGCCCCTTTGTACCACGCGTCGAAGATCTTCAAATTCAGCTTGCTGACATAAAGCGAGACATAGCAGAGGACCCCTGGTCCTTAACTTGATACGAGTTCCGCACGCAAAGGAGGCGCCAGTGGCGCCTCCGTCTTGCGCAGGACTGTTCGAAGTAGCAAGTTAAGGACCAGGGGTCCCCGTTACCCGAGCATTTCTGTGCTAGTTGAATTTGAAGATCTTTGAGGCAAGATGGTATAGGCCGAGTGTGGTTTTGTCTCCGGCCCGTCCATGCAGGTTGGTAAAGAATCCGACCACGCCGTAGCGAGCGCGACGATACATGCGCTCGTCGTACTCCTTCAGGTCCCCCCATAGCGTCTTCAGGCGTTCATCGGCACAATCTTCCTCGGAAAGCTTGGTGAGCACCGAGCAAATAGCCATCATCATGGTGAAGTAGCCCATCATGTACGAACGCAGACGCGAGGACTCAACGTCCTGGTACAGGTGGAACGATTCCATCATGATGCGCGTTACGCGGAACTGCTGGCCCAGGCGCTTGACCATCGTGGCCTCATTGACGCTCTGGCCCTCGCGACCGATAAAGTAGCGATAGAGGTCGATGTCGGCGTAGTACATGGTCTTGCAGCGCGGCAGCGGCACGTATGCGTAGATATTATCCACGTAGAAGGTGTGTGCCGGCATAGGCAGATTGGACTCGCGCAGTACGTCGGTGCGATAGCACAGGCTGTGCATGAGCAGGTTCTGATCGGGACGGAAGTGTCCGATCTGGTCCCAAGAGAAAATCTTTTTGCGCGGCAGGGCAAACTTGTAACCAATGGCAGTATGAGTACCCTCGTAAACCTTCTCGTACACATAGTTCGAGATAATGAGGTCGACGCGCTGGTCGCGCTCCTCAAAACCGCGAAGAATCGAAAGCATAGTCGATAGGGCTGCGCCATCGAGCCAGTCGTCCGAGTCGACGACCTTGTAGTAGGTGCCCTGCGCCTCGCGCAGACCCGAAAGGACGGCAATACCGTGGCCGCCATTCTCCTGGTGCACCGCGCGGATGATTCCAGGATAACGGGCCTCCCACTCGTCGGCCTTGGCGGCCGTCTCATCCTTGGAGCCGTCGTCCACCACGATAATCTCGATATCGGTGGCATAATTGCTCCCCTCCAAGATGGAGGTGATGCAATGGTCCATGTCCTTAGCGGCGTTATACGAGGGAATACCGAATGTTATGACTTTATGCATGGCAGGCGATAATCTCATCCGAAAGATCGAGGGCGGAATTGGTCACGGCATCCATATCGTAGTAACGATACTCGGCCAGACGACCCACCGGGTGGAAGTTTGTCAGGTTCTGGACGCGCTCAAGATAGCGCTCATAGAGCTCACGGTTCTCGGGCTCAAGAATGGCGTAATACGGCGTCTCGCCCGAGCCGGGCGTATAGGCCTTGGAGTACTCCTTCATGATGGTGGTCTTGCCGGGCAGGACCTGACCAGTCATGTTCTTGAACTCGGTAATGCGCGTGTAGTCCTCGCTCGTGGTGTAGTTGACGGTGCCCACGGGCTGGAACTGATCCATATCGAGCGTCTCGAACTTCATGTCGAGCGTACGGTACGGAAGAGCGCCCAGGTCGAGGTTGAACAGCTCATCGAGCGGACCGGTATAAACGATCTCGCCGCCGTAGACCTTGCCACCGATCTTGACGGTGGTCTCGTCGATCTCAAAGAGATCGCGGGCGTCCACGTCGCAGAACACGTCGATCAGGTCGTGGTCGAGCATATGCTCGAACAACGCCGTGTAGCCGTCCTGCGGCATACCCTGGAAGGGAGCCTGCGGGAAGTAGCGGTCATCATCGCCCACAAAGATGGGAACGCGGCCGGTGATCGAGGGGTCGATCTGATCGGGCGTCTGGCCCCACTGCTTCATGGTGTAATGCAAAAAGACGTTCTCGTAGACGTAATCGGCGACCTCGGCAAGATCCGGGTCGTTCTTCTTACGCAGCTCCATGATGGGCACCTTGACATCCTTGCCAAAGGTCTCCACGAGCTTCTGATACAGCTCCTCGCCGCGCTCGTCACCAAAGGCGAGCTTGAGACTCGCATGGTTGAAAGGCACGGGCATAAGGGTGCCGTTGATGTTGGCGAGCACCTTGTGCTGATAATCCGTCCACTTGGTAAAGCGCGACAGGAAATTGTGCACGCGCTCGTTAAAGGTGTGATAGATATGCGGACCGTACTCGTGGATCAGGATTCCGGCCTCGTCAGTGCAGTCATAGGCATTGCCCGCAATGTGGCTACGGCGCTCCAAAACGGCAACACGATAGCCGATGGTCTCGGCAAGACGGCGGGCGCAAACGGCACCGGCATATCCAGCACCGACGACAATCATGTCGTACGCGCCGGCGTTAAAGCCTTCAGGCAGGCCTGAGGTAATCTGCATCGATACTCCTTGTCAAAAGCCACGGGCTCGTTAGCTGGGCTTTTCTCGAACATTCTTCGAGACATATTTATCAGAGCGATTATAGCGCTAATGCGTCCTATAATGAGCTTGCCACACAAGGAAAGCTCAAGCACAGCGGCGAACATAATTGAAAGGTAGACCCGCTAGCAGCGGGTTTATTCGTGAACAGCCGGGCGCCTGGAGCTTAGCGAAACGCTTGTAAGGAGTAACATGAGCGATTTCCTAAACCGTATGAAGTCTGCCGCCAAGGCCGACCTTAAGACCATCGTCCTGCCCGAGGGCGAGGATCCGCGCACCATCGTCGCGGCCAACAAGATCATCGAGGAAGGCCTGGCCAACATCGTCATCCTGGGCGATCCCAACGAGATCAACGTTCCCGGCGCCACCGTCATCGACCCGCGCAATGCCGAGAAGCACGAGGAATACGCACAGAAGTTTGCCGAGCTCCGCGCCAAGAAGGGCGTTACCATCGAGCAGGCTCGCGCCCAGGTGATGGACGCCACCTACTTTGGCACCATGATGGTCAAGATGGGCGACGCCGACGGCCTGGTCTCCGGCGCCTGCCACTCCACCGCCGACACCCTGCGCCCCGCGCTTCAGATCCTCAAGACCGCCCCGGGCACCAAGCTGGTCTCGGCCTTCTTCGTGATGTGCACCGACACCCCGCAGTTCGGCACCGACGGCACGCTGATCTTCGCCGACTGCGGCCTCAACATCAACCCGTCCTCTGACGAGCTCTCCGAGATCGCCATCGCCTCGGCCCACTCCTGGTCCACCTTTATGGGCAATGTTGAGCCGCACGTGGCCATGCTCTCCTACTCCACCATGGGCTCCGCCGGTGGCGAGGTCGCCAAGAAGGTCCAGGAGGCCGTGAAGTTCTGCAAGGAGAAGGAACCCGAGCTCGCCATCGACGGCGACCTGCAGCTCGATGCTGCTATCGTCCCCACCGTCGCCCAGCTCAAGGCTCCCGGCTCCTCTGTCGCCGGCAAGGCCAACGTGCTCGTGTTCCCCGACCTCGAGGCCGGCAACATCGGCTACAAGCTGGTCCAGCGCTTCGCCGGCGCCGACGCTTACGGCCCCATCCTGCAGGGCATCGCCAAGCCGGTTAACGACCTTTCGCGCGGCTGCTCTGCCGACGACATCGTGGGTGTCGTAGCCATCACCGCCGTCCAGGCTCAGATGGCTGAATAGCTTACATATCCCCTCGGGACCCTGCAGGGCAAAGCTCTGAAAACGTCCTCGGACATGCAAA
>CAJJZP010000024.1 GCA_905197665.1 uncultured Collinsella sp. | reverse complement strand
AGACGGAAAGCACATTAAGTGCTTTCCTTTGCGTGCGGAACTCGCGACAAACTTAACCGCCCCGCCCGGCAGGCGAGCTGCGGGAACATGCTTCCGTCCAAGAAATATCGTGCAAAAGGAATTCTGGCTGAATTATTGTTCGCGTGGGTGATTCACTCGATGAGGGCTATTTATGCCCTGTTGGGTACTAAGGAGTGTCCCGGGGTGCCGGCAGAAAAGGAACGTCCCTGAGTGCCGGGTGGTATGAAAAAAGGCGAGGACCCGTAGGGAGTCCTCGCCTTTGTTACAGGGGGCGATGTTATTCGCGTACTGCGGAATTAGACCAGGCGGGCGTTGATCGTCTTGGCGATCTCGGCGGCGTCGGTAGAACCCTTGACGGTGGCACGGAAGTCCTCGTCCATAAGCGCCTCGGCGACCTTGGACAGGATCTTGAGGTGTGTGGTGCCAGCCTGAGCACCCGGGATGAGCAGGGCGATGGCCACGTTGACGGGAGCGCCGTCCATGGTGTCCCAACCGGTCACGCCGGACTCGTCCTTGACGACGATGACGGCGGCCTCGGTAATGGCGTCGGACTTGGCATGCGGGATGGCGAAGCCCTCCATCATGCCCGTGGTGCCCTCGGCCTCGCGGGCCAGGAAGGCGTTCATGACGGCGTCGGCGTCGCTGGCGATACCGGCCTTGACGGCCTGGTTGGAAACGAAGCTCAGAGCCTCGTCACGAGAAGCGAAGTCCTCGGCGACAAAGACATTCTCGACCTTCACGAAGTCGGCAGCCTCGGCCTTGGGGGCCTCGACGGCAGCGGCCTTGGGAGCCTCAACCGGCTTGGCTGCAGGAGCGGCCTTCTGGTTCTTCTCGAAGTCGTACTTCTTGAAGGCCACGAACAGGATGCCACCGACCACAGCGCCGATGAGGATCGCGAGGACCCACAGCGGACCGTTCTCGACAACGGGCAGGACCAGGAAGCCACCGTGAGGCGCCGGGTCGTGAACGTTGAACATAATGGTCAGGATCGAAGCGATAGAGGAACCGAGCATCATGATGGGCATGACGGGCCAGATGTTCTTGGTCATGAACGGAATGGCGCCCTCGGTGATGTGGGTGCAACCAAGGATGAGGTTGACGATACCGGCGTCGTGATCCTCCTGGCTGAAGTACTTCTTGCCGACAACGACGGCGAAGGTGGTGATCAGCGGCGGAACGATGCAAGCGGCGGAGACGGCAGCCATGAAGTTGGTGCCGAAGTTGTAGGTATCGGTGCCAACGCCAGCAGCCAGTGCCTCGGTGAGCATAGCGGTACCGGTGACGTAAGCAGCCTTGTTGACCGGGCCACCCATGTCAAAGGCGCACATGCAGCCGATGGCAAGACCCAGGACAACGGCGCCAGAGGCGGACAGGCCCTTGAGGAAGTCCATCATGGCGGTGTTGATGGCAGCCATGGGGCCGGAAATACCGAGCATGACCAGGCCGACGATAGCCGTCGAGAACAGCGGGTACAGGAAGATGGCCTTGAGGCCGTCCAGGTTCTTGGGCAGACCGGCAAAGACCTTCTCGAGCAGCAGGATGACATAGCCGGCGAGGAAGCCGCCGACGATGCCGCCCAGGAAGCCGAAACCCACGCCGGCGCCACCGGCGTCGATCATACCGGTCTCGGCGTTAACAGGCAGGCCCTGGATGGCGATCATACCGGCAACAAAACCGGGGACGAGCGCAGGACGCTTGCCGATGGATTCGGCGATGTAGGCGGAAAGCACCGGAACCATGAGGTTCATGGCGATGCCGCCGATGATCTTGAGCATCGCAGCAAAGCTGTTGTAGTCAGACGCAGTCGAATCGAAAGACGTAATGCCCCACAGGAACGAGACGGCGGTCAGAACACCACCGGCAACGACGAAGACCAGCATATGGCTGACGCCGTTCATAAGGTGCTTATAGATGACGTGGCCGATAGACTCCTTCTCCTCGACCTCGTCCTCGACATCGGCAGCGACTGCAACCGTGCTGTCGCTCTTGGCGGCGAGCGCGCGGTCAATCAGCTTACCGGCGGCCTCAACAGACAGGGCCTTGGAAACACCAACGGAAACCATGGGCTTGCCGGCGAAACGCTCAGCCTGGACATCCTTATCGGCTGCGACGACAACGGCCTTGGCGCCAGCGATCTCGCTCTTGGTGAGCTCGTTCTCGACACCGACCTGGCCATGGGTCTCGACCTTAATGGTCAGACCGCGCTCGGCAGCTGCCTTCTCTAGCGCCTCCTTCGCCATGAAGGTGTGCGCGATACCGGTCGGGCAACCGGTGGCGGCGATGATGTCAAACTTAGCCATGTGTCCCTCCTTTTTAAGTTTTGCGCCCGCAGGCGCTCCCCTACACGCGCGTCCTTGCGCGCTTTTCCACAACTGAAAGATACCAACCTACCGTCCGCGTGAGAAGAGACAAGGCGCAATTCTCCGGTGAAAGGTTCTTTCATAACCGTAAACGGTAGGTGAAAGTTTACCATCAACACTTGAAACGGCAAGGTGTATCTTGTTATTGAAAATCCCCCTATACTATGACATTACAAAACGATTCCGATTTTCATGCCAACCAGGAGCCATCCATGACCGATAGTAGCAAGAGCGCACTTTCCCTCATTAGTACCCATCAGGGATACAGCGAGTCCGAGCAGCGCATTGTCGACTATATATTGGAGCACCAGTCCGAGGCGCCACGCCTCACGGCGGCTCAGCTCTCGCGCGCCGCCGCCACGTCCGAGGCGACCGTTTCGCGCTTCTGCCGCAAGCTTGGCTTTGGCAGCTTCCGCAGCTTTCAGTTTTCGTTGGCGAGGGATTTGGAAAGCCAGCGCAACGAGGGCCTGACTGACGAAGTCTCGCTCGACAATATGGAGCAGAGCCTTAAGAACATCCTGGCTGCCAAGGTGAGCGAGCTTAATGCGACCATCGACGGGATCGACCACGATACGTTGGCGGCTGTTGTGCATGCCCTTAAGCATGCAGGGGTTATTGAGTTTGCGGCTGTGGGCAATACGAACGCGGTCGCGCTCGATGCGACATTTAAGTTTTCGCAGCTGGGCCTTCGCTGCATGGCGAGCACCATCAGCGAGACCTCGATCGGGTTTGCGCTCACGCTGCGCCCCGGCGACGTCATCGTGCTCATCTCAAACTCCGGCAAATCGCGCCGACTGAATCGCATGGCAAAAGCTGCTCGCGACTGCGGTGCAACCGTAGTCGTCATCAGCAGCGACAGCAAATCCCCGCTCGCACGCCTGGCAGACTATACTTTTAATACCGTCAACCACGAGGCGTTGCTGACGACGGGCGACTTTGCGTTCTCCAAGATCAGCGCCACGATGATCATCGAAGTTATCTACAACTTCCTGCTGCCCGAGATTGAAGACGCTCGCGAACATATCAGCTACTACGAGGAGCTCATCCAGCCGGACAAGGTCGTTGAGTAAAACGCGTAGTGGGACAAAAATTTCAGTCTATTTTGTCCCACCAACACCGCTGATACGACCTAGCCTCGAACTTCTTCGAGCATCTGCTTTGCGTGGGCCAAGCTTGCCTCGGACTGATCGCCGCTGAGCATGCGGGCGATCTCGGCGGTACGCGCTTCGCCAGTTACCTCGTCCAAATGCGTCTGGGGAACATCGCCCGGTTCCTTGCTGACGACATAATGCTTGTCAGCCATGACGGCGACTTGCGCCAAGTGGGTTACGACAATCACCTGATGCGTAGCGGCGAGATCTGCCAGCACGCCCGCGAGTGCACGCGCCGTGGAGCCACCGACACCAGCATCGACCTCGTCAAATACCAGTGTGTCGACGCCGTCAGCATTACCCAAGACCACCTTGCTCGCCAGCATGACGCGGCTGAGCTCGCCGCCCGAGGCAATGCGGCGCAGGGGACGCGGCGTCAAGCCGACACCGCTGCGATACAAAAGCTCGTAGCTTGAAGGACCCGCCGGCGTCCACTCGGCGCGCGGAAGATCACGCGACTCCCAAACGAGCTCGGCGCCGCCCATCTCCAGGCGCGCCATTTGGCGGCCAACCTCGTGACAAAAACGCGGAGCAGCGGTATTACGCGCACGCTTGAGTGCCTTGGCGGCAGCGAACAGCTCGCGCTCGGCGCTCCCGAGTGCCTCACGCGCCTTTTTGATCTGTTCATCGCCATCATCGACCAGGGACAGCAGCTCTTGCGAGCGATCGCGCATGGCAAAAACATCGTCCATGGTGGGACCCCACTGACGCAACAGGCCCTTGAGGTCGGAATACCGCTCACGCATGCGAGCGAGCTCGCGCGGGTCGAAGGCGACGCCATCGCGATAGGCACGAAGCTCGTTCGCGCTATCCTCAAGGGAGATGCAGGCATCCGAAAGCGCATCGGCAATGTCGCCCAGTTTGCGATCGACGGTAGCCATACGGGAAAGCTCTGCCACGGCGCTGTTCACGGCATCGAGCGCTCCACCTTCGGCGGCAAGCGATGCATGGGCATCGTTAGCTGTGGCAACCAGTACCTCGGCATGTTCGGAGCGCGGCAGCAGTTCCTCGAGTTCCTCATACTCACCCGGCTTGGGGTCGACCTCGGCGATACGCTCCAGGGCGAAGCGCGCCTCCTCGACGCGACTCCCCTGCGCACGCGACGCCTCCTCTACGCGACGGACCTCCTTGGCAACCGCACGCGACGCCTTGAAGCAGGCACGGTAACGGTCGAGCGCCTCGAGCGCAGAGCGACCAGCCCAGGCATCAACCATGGCAACATGATGCGCCGGATCGAGCAGACGCTGATGTTCATGCTGGCCGCACAGATCCATCATCACGCCGACGCGCTCGGAAAGCTCGCGCACGCTGGCGATGCGGCCGTCAATCTTGACGCGGCTGCGACCCTCGGCAGAAAGGCTGCGCTGCACGGTAAAGCCCTCCGTGTCGTGCGGGCCGTCGAACAAGCGTGCCTCGACGCTCGCCAGCGCCTCTCCCTCGCGCACGGTCGACGAATCTGCACGCTCGCCCAAAATGAGCTTGAGCGCCGAGAGCAGCGCGGTCTTGCCGGCACCGGTCTCGCCAGTCAAAACCGTTAGGCCCGCACTCGGCACCAGCGTCGCCTCGCGAATGAGTGCAATGTTGGAAACCTGCAGCTCATCGATCATGACGCACTCCGTAGAACACGCGGCTCACGGAGTTATAGAAGCTCTCGGGACCGTAATCGAGAAGCAGCACATCTCCGGGACCGCGACGTACCGCCACGCTCTCAACGGTGCCATCGCAGGTAATAAACTGTCCATCGATAGCGATCGCCGGAACACTCGGACGGTCATCAGACATAAAGATCTCGACGACATCACTCGGCGAGGTCAAAAAAGCGCGAGCCTGTATGGTATGCGGGGCGATGGGCACACAGACCATACCCGTGTAATCGGGGCTGACAATGGGACCGCCGGCGGAAAGCGCATAGCCGGTGGAGCCGGTCGCCGTCGAAACGACGACACCGTCGCCGCGCAGGCGATCGATATGATGGCCGGACACCGTGATGTCAAACTCAACCATATCGGACAGGGGGCCGCGCGTAAGTGCCATATCGTTGAGGGCAAACGTGCGCACGACATCCTTCGTGCCATCGTCGCGCACGGACACGATATCCGCGGCGATGGTGGCGCGGCGGCTCACGTGCAGCTCACCGGACAGAGCATCGCTCACGACCTGCAGAATGTCGCGCTCCTCGGGGCTCGCAGCAGTTAAAAAGCCCAGGTGACCATAGGAAAGACCAAGGATAGGAATCTCGCGATGGTTGAGGATGCGGGCAGCGCGCAGCAACGTACCGTCGCCGCCGAGCGTAATGACCAGATCTGAGCCATCAATATCAGGCGTGCTTTGAATCTTCGATCGCTGGTCGGCAGCCCATGCGACCTCGTAGCCCTGGCGCGAAAGCCAAAGCTCAAGCATCAGACCGCTCTCGACCGCCTCTTGCTTGTAGTAATTGGGAACCAGAAAGACCTTCATAGCGTTGCAGCTTTCTCGCTCAAAGCCGATACCTGGGATTGCAGCTCATCGTCGGTGCGTTCACCAGGGGCAAACCTTGTGCCGTACAGGAAAAACTCAACGTTGCCCTTAGCGCCATGGATGGGCGACACGCACACGTCAAGCGGGAACAGGCCCTTGGCGGCAAAAAGCTCAATCGCCGCCACGAGCGTATCGCGGCGGACGGCGGGGTCGGTCACGATACCGCGCTCGCCCACCAGCGCAGCCGGCGCCTCAAACTGGGGCTTTACGAGCGTGCAGAACGAACCCGAAGGCTTCAGGCACGCCAGCACCGCATCGATAATGTTCGCGATGCTGGTAAACGAGACATCACAAACAGCCAGGTCGATGGCGCCGGCATAGCCAAGCTCAGGCAGCTGCGTCACGTTGGTGCGCTCATGCAGCGTCACGCGATCGTCCTGACGCAACGACCAATCGAACTGTGCGCGACCCACGTCCACCGAGACAACGGTCGCAGCTCCGCGCTTGAGCAGGCAATCGGTAAAGCCGCCGGTAGAGCAGCCTACGTCCAGGCAGGCAAGGCCCGTGGGGTCGATACAAAACGCATCGAGCGCACCCTCAAGCTTAAGGCCGCCGCGCCCAACGTACGGAATGCGCCCCTTAACGTGCAGCGGCAGGCCCGGCGTCACCTTGAGCCCCGGAGAGGTCAAACGCTCACCGCCGCTCGAAACCAAGCCGGCCATAAGAGTGCGAAGGGCATCCGCGCGATCGGCGCAGATGCCCTGTGAAATCAGTTCGTCATCAAGACGCACGCGTTTCATGAATGCCATCAACCATTCGTATCCGGAGATGCGGCTAGCTATCCTGGGATTCGTTTGCCGCATCCTCATCGTATTCCTGCTCGAGCTTATCGGCCTCACGCGGCGTCAGCTCAAACTTGTCGACCATATCGACCGCGCGGGAGCCCAGCTCAATCGCTTCGTCAAACAGATCGAGTGAACGCTCCAAGGACGTATCCTTGGAGCGAACGGTAGCAATGATCTGGTCCAGACGGTCCGAGATCTCGTCAAAGTTGCGGACAGAACCCTCTGGCATGGCTACTCCTCGACGGAGTCGGCCTCGACGGCCTCAGCAGCGTCCACATCCTCGGCAAGTACACCGGCGGTAGCCTGAGCGGCAGCGACCTTGGCGGCAGCCTCAGCAGCCTGGGCCTCCTCGCGAGCGCGATCCTCGGCCAGCAGTTCCTGGTACAGGTCCTCGCCCGGCAACTCCTCGCTGCGAGCGATCTTGCCCAGCACGCCGTTGACGAACGACGCGGACTGGTCGGTGCCATAGGCCTTGGCGAGCTCGACGGCCTCGTTAATCACGATGGCGTCCGAGACCTCCTCGTCGGTGAGGAAACGCATCTCATAGACGGCGATACGCAGCAGATTGCGGTCGGCGCCGGGCATGCGCATAAGATCCCAGTTCTTGGCGACGGCGCGCAGAGCGCAGTCGATGCGGTCGATATGCTCGTAAGCACCGCGGCACAGCTCCAGCGCATAGGGGTCGAGGGGACCCTTCGAGATCAGGAAATCGCCCTCGAGGACGCGCTCGAGCGGGCTGTCCGTGGCCTCGGCCTGGAACAGCAGCTGCAGCGCCTGACTGCGGGCAAGCGTACGCCCGCGATAAACCTTAAGGCTCAAAGGTTACTCCTTGGGGAAAACGAGGCCGTCGATGCAAACGTCAACGCGCTCGACCTCAACGCCCACCTGGGCATCGATGGCGGTGACCACGGCGACGCGAACGGCCTCGGCGAGTTTCTTGAACGGATAGCCAAAGAACACCACGACACGCACGGTGAGTGCGAGCTTGTCGCCGACGACCTCGGCCTCGACCGCCGGCTCGGAAGCCGGGGCCTTGGACGAGAGCATCATGGAGACAAGGTTGGTGGCAAGGTCCTTGACGCCAACGGAGGCGATGCCCTCGACATCCGACACGGCGCGCGAGACGATGGCGGTCAGAACATCGGGTGAAATGCCGATGCCGTCAATCTTGATTTCCTGGGGCATGAGTCCTCCTAGAAGAGTTGGTTGCTAGACGCGGGAGACGAACTTGCCGTCGCGGGTGTCAACCTTAATGACCTCGCCCTCGTTGAGGTACATGGGGACCTGGATGACAGCGCCGGTGTCGATCGTGGCCGGCTTGGTGGAACCCTGGACGGTGTCGCCCTTAAAGCCCGGGTCGGTCTGGACGATGGTGGTCTCGATGAACATCGGCGGGGTCACGCCCATGAGCTCGTCGTCGGCGAAGAGCAGCTGGCAGATGTCGTTCTCACGCAGCCACTTGGAGTTCTCGCCCACCATGTCCTCGGGAACGGGAACCTGCTCGTAGGACTCGTTGTCCATGAAGATGTAGTCGGTGCCGTCGTTGTAGAGGTACTGGAACTCACGGGTGGTGAGCATGACGCTCTCGAACTTGGTGCCGGCGTTGCAGGTGTTCTCAACGACACGACCGCTCTTGATATCGCGAGTCTTGTAGCGCACAAAAGCACCACCCTTGCCCGGCTTGACGTGCTGGAACTCGACGATGGTATAAACCTTGTCCTTAATACGGAGACCGAGGCCGTTCTTGAAGTCGGCGGTAGAAATGGTAGGCATAGCGACCTTTCTTCTTATGGGCAGAACGCACAGGCGTCCAAATTACATACGACCGAAATTATACACTTGCAGACGGCGCCTGCAGCGAGCGCATAAAAAGAGAACGCGGGACGTCCGAATCGATCCGGACGTCCCGCCCCAAAAATCTATCGAAATGAGCTAGCAATCGATGACGTGAAGGTCATGCGGCGTCTTGGTGAAGGGCTCGTAGCCGTTCTCGGTGACCACGCCGTAGTCCTCCAGACGCACGCCGCCCACGCCGGGCAGGTAGACGCCGGGCTCCATGGTGATAACCGAGCCGACCTCGATGATATTCTTGCTGCGGTTGAAGTTGGGCAGCTCGTGGATGTCAATGCCCACGCCGTGGCCCAGACCATGGTTGCAGTAATCACCATAGCCGGCATCGCCGATGATCTTCTTGGAAAGCTTGAAAATGTCGTTGCCCTCGACGCCCGGATGGATTGCGGCGACGCATTCCTCGTGCGTACGGCGCACGAGCGCGTACAGGTCGAGCTGTTCGGACGTGGGCTCGCCCATCACGACGGTACGAGTCATGTCGGAGCGATAGTCGCAGTAACCCGCGCCATAATCCATGAGAACGAAGTCGCCCTTCTCGATCACGCGGTCGCTCGGGACAGCATGCGGGTTGGCGGTGTTGGGACCGCTCGCGACGATGGAGCCAAAGGCCAGGCTATCGGCACCGTTAGCGAACATAAAGTTCTCGAGCTCGTTGCGGACCTGTTTCTCAGTCATACCGGGCTTAATATAGCCGAGCATGTGCTGGAAGGCGGCGTCGGTGATCGACTGCGCGTGGCGCATGAGCTCGATCTCCTCGGCGTCCTTGATGGCGCGCATCTTACGGATGTCGTCATGCATCAGCGGCAGCATGCAGGCAACGGAGCGGTCCTCCAGGCCACGCTGAATACCCTGGTAGAAATTGATCTGCATGTCGTCCTCGACAGCGCAGACGCGGCACTTGTTGGCCGCGATCTTGCCGGCGACCCAGCCGGGGATGGTGCCCTCGTCCATGTCGTAGACCCAGGGGCTGCCGCCGGGCGTGTTCTCCTCAAAGCTGTTGAGATAGCGCGAGTCGGTATGGAACAGGCACTGGTCAGCCGTAATAAACGCAGCGTGCGGGAACTCGAAGGTGTAATCGAAGACGCCCTTGACGCCCGTAAGCCAACGAAGGTTGGCCTCGTCGCGCACCACGATAGCGTCGTAGCCGCGCTCAACCATCAGGGCACGGACACGCTCGATACGACCGGCAGGACCGGCAGCAAACTCAGACATGCAGATTCCTTTCTTGTTGTCTCTAAAAGTGCGGGACGGGTCTCAACCGAACGACGGAATCGCTTGCGATTCGCAACCGATTGGAAACCCGCCCCTCAACATGATACGAAAGACGATGGATGTCAATAAATCCTAGAGAAGTTCGTTGCGAGAAGCCAAGTATGCGTGAGCATGGCGGTCGAGAACCTCGTCCTCAACGCTCGTTAGACGAATGGCGCCGAGCGCCGCGGGCAGCGGCAACATGCTGCGGTTCGAGCGGACAAACTGCTGCCTGCGGAACTCCTCGATATATGCGGCAGGCTCCAGATCGAAGGCAAGCTCCTCGATACCAAAGTCCTCCAGGCAGTCATCGACCTCAAAGACGTAATCGATATCGAAGTCGCAGGCATCATGTGCTAGGCGCGCCTCAAAGCGCATGCCCTCGGACAACAGCTGGTAGGCAGGCACCGGCGAAGCGGCATCGCCCAAGCAGGCGCGCAGGGTACGCTCCCCCGTCTTGCCAAAATCGAGCGCATGGCGGGCGCTCGGGTTCGTGGCCATCAGTACGTCCTTACGGGCAGTCTGAGACCACTGAACGGCATTGACGAGCGCGACCTCCTCGCCCGCGAGAATCTCGGGAATGGTCTCGGTAAACTGATTCCAGCGGGACTTGCTGCTCGAAAGCATGGTGCCAACAAGTACCGCATAACCGAGCTTAAGGTCCTCGGGGTCCGCCGCGCGAACAAGGTCGAGGTCACACACGACCAAGCCCGGCTCGGGACGGAACGCGATAGCGGGAAGCGCATTCGCCGACGATGCGACGAGCGGCTTCATGGTCGTCGCGACCGTGAGCATGGCGTCGAACGTCGTCGGCAGCAAGGCGCACTCGGTACGACCGCACCACTGATTGGCACACCAGCAAACAACCGAGCAGGTCGCCGTGTCGCCGACAGCGACGACGAGATCGTCACAGGTAATGCCGTTAGCCGACAGGGCGCCAAAGACGATATCGGCATCGGCAAGCGTAGCACCGGCAGGTGAAACCTCGAGGACGAGCAGCAACACGGCAAAACCAGCGTCGATCAGCGCATGCTCGACGACCTCGCCAAATCGCTCGGATGTGGCGTCGTTCCAAACCACCATCGCGCGCTTAGGCTTGCCCACAGCCGAGGCAAACATGCGCGGCAGCTCCTCGAACGCGCCCAATCCGACGCGGACATCGACACTGCGGTTTTGGAAATTGATAAGTTGACGGCGAATCATAGCAGTCCACGCTCCAAAAGCTTCTCGGCACAAAGGTAGGAAACGTCCTCGAAGGACTTGTTGCGAATATCAAGGGTAATATCGGCGGCCTGGCGATACAGCGGACGGCGATGCTCAAACAGGCGCGCAGCATGCTCGGGCGAGCGGAAATCGGGCCGGGTATCGGAGCGGCGAATCTGGCGCAACGAGTCCTCAAAGTCGCCTTCGAGGTACACACAGGTACCCATCTCGTGCATCAGCTCAATGTTCACCGGCGTCTCGACGATGCCGCCCCCGCACGATACCAGCAGGCTGCGTTCGCTTTGAAGCGAACGGAGTGCCGAGGTCTCGAGTTCGCGAAAACGATTCTCGCCCTCGGTCTCAAATATCTCGGTCACCGACTTGCCGCATCGACGCACAACCAAACGATCGGTATCGATGAATCGACGCTTGAACATAGTGCCCACGTTGCGCGCAAGCGTCGACTTGCCCGCGCCCAAAAAGCCGATAAAGAAGATATGGTCGCAGCCGTGTTTGATGTGCTGAGACATGGCGAAACCTATTCCTCGCAGGGAAGGTCGCGCAGGGCCCGGCGCTCAAAGATACGGAAGATCTGCGTGTACCACAGGTCCTGGGTCGCCTGCGGCTTGACCAGAATAGTGTCAACACCGGCAAAATTACCGCTCCACACGTCTGTGTACAGCTGATCGCCGATCAGCACCGCCTCGTCTGCCGTGGCGCCGAGGCGCTTAAGACCCGCCTTCAAGGCAAACGGGGCGGGCTTCATGGCGTGGCTGATGGCCTCGAGTCCCAGCTCGCGCGCCGATGCCATGACCTGATCGCGATGCCAGTTGTTGGACACCATGCACAGCTTAAAGCCTTTGGCGCGGGCGGCGTCGAGCCAAGCGGAAACCGCGGCGGGAACCTGCTCGGTGTCGCGCGGCACCAGGGTGTTATCGCGATCGAGCAAGATGGCGCGCTTGCCGTCGGCCCACAGGGTATCAAGGTCGATGCGGTCGACCGAGGCAACGTATCGTTTGGGGCTAAAAATCCTCATGCTAATTCCAAGACTGTTGATGCTCTTCGTAGGTTTGCGAGAAATACTCCTCGTCCTGTGTAATGTAGAAATACAGGTCATCGGAGTCGGTCGGCTCAAGGGTAGCCTTGAGCGCCTCGAGCGACGGAGAGCAGATGGGCGTGGGCGGCAGGCCCTCGTGCTTATAGGTGTTATACGGGCTATCGCTCTGCAGGTCGTCGGCGGTAACCTCGCCGCCGGTGACATACATCATGGTCGCATCGCTGTTGAGATAACGCAGACCGTCGAGCTTGCCGGCAAGGCGGTTGTAAAAAACCGAGGCCACGTGCGCACGTTGGTCGGCGTTGAGGCCCTCGCGCTCAACAATAGAGGCCAAGTTGACGATGTCGTAGTCGGACATCTCCACACCGTAGCGTTCCTTGATCTTGGCCTCGCAGCTCGCAAAGTCAAGCGACTTGTACTCGGTCTTAAACTGATCGAGCATGGCGCGAATCACATCATCGGCCGTCGGCGAATCACCCAACGAATAGGTCTTGGGGAACAAGAAACCCTCGAGCGAATCGTTGGCGGCGCCCTTAAGGAAGCTATAGTCGTCCACGTAGTTAGAGGCCTTGGCCTGATTGAGGAAGTCTTCCTTAGAGATGCTGTCGTAGGCCTGGGCCACACGGTCCGCGACTTGATCGACCGTCAGGCCCTCAGGGATAGTCAGCGCATTGGAGCCCGCGTTGGGGCCTTCCATGAGCTGCTGGACGACCTTGGTCGCATCCATGAGCGTGGAGACCGAGTAGGTGCCAGGCTTAAGCGACATATCGGCGTTGAGCTTTTTCACCGCCGCGTAGTAATCCTTAGGATTTTCGACGATATGGTTCTCGGAGAGAATCGAGGCGATCGTATCGCCCGAAGCACCGTCGGGAATGGTCACCGTAACCTGCTGACCAGCCGTGACCTTCGTATCCTCACCGGTAAAGAAGCCCTTGACGGCAGGCACGACAAAGAAAACGATCGCGACAAGTGCAAGCACGGCGATGACGCCACCGATAATCATAGGCACCGGAGAGCTTTTCTTTTGGACGCCACGGCGGGCATGCGTGTTATAGCTCGAGCGCGTGGCCGGAGCAACGCCGTGCGAGCCATGAGCATGATGTGCGCGAGAGCGTGATTGCGGGGCCTGTCCCTGCGTGCGCTGGGCAGGAGTCTGCTGCTTAAAACGAGCGCCGCCAGCAGGCTGCGCGGGACGAGCTGCGGGCTGCTGAGCAGCACGCTGAGTAGGCTGAGCCGAACGCTGCATCGGCTGCCCCGGGCGCTGGCCAGGCTGAGCAGGGCGCGGCACGGGCTGCCGTGTACGATTCTGCTGGCGCGGATCGGAAGCGCTAGGCATGCGAAACCTCCTCGTTTTTACGATCGAGCCATGTCTGCAAGAACAGGCTGGCGGCGATCATGTCAATCTTGCCCCTCATCTGCTTTTCGTTGAGTCCCTGCTCGCGCAGGATTCTCTTGGCCTCCTGCGAGGACAGACGCTCGTCCTCAAACTCCAGCGGAAGCTCGAGCTCGTCGGCAATCTTTTGGGCCACGGCGGCGACGCGCTCGGCCTGGGGACCGGGCTCACCGGCCATGGTCAAGGGACGTCCGCTCACCAGGATATCGGGCTCATAGTCCTCGACCAGGTAGCGAAACGTCTTTGCCATACCAGTGACCTCGGCAGCCGGAAGCACCTTGACAGGCATTGCCATCTTGCCATCACGGCTCGAGACGGCAATGCCAATCCTGGTCTCCCCTATGTCCAGTGCGAGCGCGACCACAGCGACTACTTATGTTCTTAGGCGCCGAGCGCGGTCTTGGCGGCCGCGAGGGCATCGGCGATACCGGCGGCGTTCTTGCCACCGGCCTGGGCCATGTTGGGACGACCGCCACCGCGACCATCGACCAGGCCCGCGATCTGCTTGATCACGTTACCGGCGTGGAAACCGGCATTCACGGCGTCATCGGAGCCAGCGGCGAGCAGAGCCGGGGTGCCCTTCTCGGTCACGCTGGCAACGACGCAGGCGACGGGGCCGGCAACCTTCTGGTGCACGGTATCCCAGACGTTTCGCAGGTCAGCAGCCTCAAGGCCCTGGAGCTCAGCGACGACGAGCTTGTAGCCGTCGAGCTCGACGGCGCCCTCGATGGCGCTGGAGATAGCATCGGAGGAGCCACCGGTCAGAGCCTTCTTAAGCTTATTGGACGTCTCGCGCAGCTCGGCCTGCAGGTTCTCCACGCGGGCGGGAACCTCATCCAAGCGGCACTTGAGCGCAGCGGCAGCGGCGTCAACGAGCGCCAGGCGGTCGGCCATGTAGTCGAGAGCGCCCTTGGAGGTCACGGCCTCGATACGGCGGACGTTCGAGCCCGTGGAAGACTCGGAGATGATCTTGAACAGACCGATCTCGGCGGTGTTGGCGGCATGCGTGCCACCGCAGAGCTCGCGGGAGAACGGCTGGTCCTCGGCGCCCACGGAGACAACGCGGACGACGTCGCCGTACTTCTCGCCAAAGAGGGCGACAGCACCGGCGGCCTTGGCCTCGTCGATGCCCATGACGCGGGTCACAACCGGCTTGGAAGCGAAGATCTGCTGGTTGACCAGGTCCTCGACAGCCTTGAGCTGCTCGGAGGACAGGGCCTCGAAGTGGGTGAAGTCAAAGCGCAGGTGCTCGGGCGTCACCAACGAGCCAGCCTGGGAGACATGCTCGCCCAGGACCTGCTTAAGCGCGGCGTCGAGCAGGTGCGTGGCGGTGTGGTTGCGACGCAGGAAGCCACGGCGCTCGGCGTCGAGCGCGGCGGTCACGGTAGCACCGACGGTCAGCGTGCCCTCGGCGACGTGGGCGACGTGAGCATACAGGCCGTTGTGGTTCTTGGTATCGGAAATGGTCAGCGCAACGCCCTCGGCGGAAAGCTCGCCGGCGTCGCCCTGCTGGCCACCCATCTCGGCATAGAACGGGGTGCGGTCGAGCACGACCTCGACGTCCTCGCCGGCGGCAACGGACTCGACGGACTCGCCGTTGCTCACGATGGCGACAACCTTGGCGCCATCGATGACGTCGTTGTCATAGCCGTCGAACTCGGTCGCGGCAACCTTGTCGGAAAGCTCGACCCACACGTCGTTAAAGCTACCCCAGGCATCGCCCTTGGCGTTGGCGCGGGCGCGGGCCTTCTGGTCCTCCATGCAAGCGGTAAAGCCATCCATGTCGACGTCGTGACCGGCGGTGCCGGCGATCTCGACGGTCAGGTCAATGGGGAAACCAAAGGTGTCGTGAAGCTTAAAGGCAACATCGCCCGGAAGGACAGCGCCGTCGGCGAGCGCGGCCAGGGCCTCGTCCAGGTAAACGCGGCCGTTGTCGAGCGTCGTTGAGAAACGCTCCTCCTCGGAGGCGACGATGCCCTTAACGAGCGCGACGTTCTTGAGCAGCTCGGGATAGGCCTCGCCCATCTGAGCGTTGACCTCGTCGATAAACTTGGTCAGGAAGGCGCCCTCGATGCCCAGCAGACGACCGTGGAACACGGCACGACGGAGCAGGCGGCGCAGGACGTACTCGCGGCCCTCGTTACCGGGCAGGATGCCGTCCGAGATCATAAAGTCGACGGCACGGGAGTGGTCGGCGATGATGCGCAGGGAGCGGCTGGCGCCGGAGTAATCGTCGGCGTCATAGGTCTTGCCGCTGATCTCCTCGCCGAGTTTGATGAGGTGCTGCATCAGATCGCCGTCGTAGTTAGCGGTCTTGTGCTGCATGATGGCGGCCATGCGCTCCAGACCCATGCCCGTATCGAGGTTGCGGTGCGGCAGCTCCGGCATGGAGCCGTCCTCCTGGCGGTCGTACTGGGTAAACACGAGGTTCCAGAACTCAAGGAAGCGGTCGCAGTCGCAGCCAGGCTTGCAGTCGGGGCTGCCGCAACCGACCTCCTCGCCCATGTCAAAGTAGATCTCGGAGCACGGACCGCAGGGGCCGGTGGGGCCAGCGGCCCAGAAGTTGTCGTCCTCGCCCAGGCGGGAGATGTGATCCTCGGCAACGCCCAGAGAGCGCCACACGTCGTGAGTCTCGTCGTCCTCGGTAAAGACGGTGAAGTACAGGCGGTCGAGCGGCAGCTTGAACTCCTTGGTGATGAGCTCAAAGGCCCAAGCGCAGGCCTGCTGCTTGGAGACGCCGCCAAAGGAGAAGTCGCCGAGCATCTCAAAGAAGGACAGGTGACGGCCGTCCTCGCCGATGCAGTCGATGTCGTTGGTGCGGACACACTTCTGGCAGGAGATCGCGCCGATCTCCTTCATGGTCTTCTTGCCCTGGTAGTACTCCTTAAACTGGTTCATGCCGGCGTTGGCGAGCAGCAGCGAAGGATCGTCGGGGACGAGGGACGAAGAAGGATAGAGCTTAAGACCGCGCTCCTCAAAGAAGTTGAGGAACTTGGAGCGAATCTCGGCCGTAGTCATTGACGGGTAGTCAGCACTCATAGAGGGAATCTCCTCGGTTTCATATCGAAACAGTTCAAACGTAACGATATTACCATCCCACCGCGCCTGTGCAAAAAAGAGGGCCGGCACAATGCCGGCCCTTCAGCGAAATTGCATGTTAGCGCGTATGAATGTTAGCCCGAATTACCCCGCTACTTGTCGTCATCGTCCATGGAGCCGTCGATGCCGGTTTTGGTGTCGTCATCCGTGTTGGAATCATCATCCTTGGCGAAGGGGTTCTTGAAGAAGCCCGTGGCATCGGGCTGCAGACCAGAGATCTTAATCCAGGGATTATCGAGCTCGGGCTTGGGCATGGCCTTGGCCTCGGGCGCAGTCTCGTTGCCGATGAGTTCGGACTCGTAGATGAAGGTGTCGTCGCCGAGCGCGTCGTAGGCGGCGACCGGGTTGCCATCGGCATCGCGGTACGGCGTGCCCTTAAACACGGCGCCGTCATAGGCCACAAGCTGTCGGCCGGTCTCATTCTCGAAGTAGTACACGAAGATACCCTTGAGGGCCGCACACAGCGGGATGGCAATAATCATGCCGATGGGGCCCATGAGTGCCGAGCCAATAACGAGCGCCGTGAGGCTCATGATGGGATGCACCTGCACCGAGCTCTGCATGACCTTAGGCGAAATCACGTTATCAGTGACGTTTTGCGCGACCATCGTCACGATGAGCGTCCACAACGCCAACATGGGGCTGAACATGAAACCGAGCACTGTGGCGATTGCCGCGCTCACCCAGGGGCCGACGACCGGAACCAAATGCATGATGCCGGTAAAGATAGCCATGAGCGCCGCATACGGATGGCCGATAATCATAAAACCAATAAAGGCGAGGAAACCACCGCAGATGGACGTCACGACCATACCGCGCATGTAGCCGCCGACAGAGCGAGAAAGGATGGCGACCATAAAGCGGTACGAAGTCTCCTTCTCCTGACCGATGATGGTGCAAATCTCGTGGTGCATGCGAGGATAATCGCAGGCCATCCAGTAGGCAAGCACCAGACCAAGGAAGATCACGAACAACTGCGAGGCCGTATTGGTGATGAGCGGGAACACACCGCGGCCAAGCTCGGCAGCGATCTGAGACACATACTTCGATGCCACGGTAACCAGCGACGAAAGATTATCGTCCAAATACTCCATGAGCGGCGTGTTGTTGAGCGTCTTGACATGCGAGACCATCTCGTTGAGGTCGCCACCCGCAACACGAAGCTGCTCGGGCAGGCGGCTCAGGACTTCCATGATCTGACCAAAAAGAATCGGCGACAAGATGCAAACAACACCGACGAGCACGGCAACAACAACAATAAGCGCTATAAGCGAACCGATGCCGCGATTCACGCCATGATGCTCGAGCCAGTTGGTGATCGGGGACATCACAAAAGCAATGATGGAACCGACTGCCAAAAACTCGATGACCGGTGCCAGGATGCCCATAAGGTTAAAGATGACGGCAGCGATGACAATGCAGCCGACGACGCCCCAAATGCGCAGCGTCAGAATGCGGGTATCGCGAAGCGTGCGGTCGATTTGTTGGGGGTGCTCACTCATGAACGAACCATCACTCCGTCGGGGTCAATCTTATCTTGAATCTTCTTAAGCGTGCGGCGCAGCAGACGCGAAACCTGCACCTGCGAGATGCCCAGCTTCTTGGCAATCTCGATCTGGGTCATGCCCTTCACAAAGCGTAGCTCGATCACCTCACGCTCGCGCGGCGAGAAATCGCGGATGGCTTCCTCGATTACCAGGCGGTCATCGGTAAAGTCGAGCTCGTTGTCGTCGTCGGCATAGCGATCGAGAATCGAGGGAGCATCGTCGGAGTCGGACGCGCCGGGGGCCTCGATGGGCACCGAGGTGTAGGCCGAGGACGATTCCATAGCTTCGAGCACCTCGTCGACGGTCACGCCAAGGTAATCGGCGATTTCCTCAACCTTGGGCGAACGCTGAAGCTCGTTGGTAAGCTTATCGGTGGCCTGGTTAACCTTGGCAGAGAGCTCCTGCAGACGACGCGGCACGCGCACACTCCAGCCCTTGTCGCGGAAGTGGCGCTTAATCTCGCCCAAGATGGTGGGCGTGGCAAACGTCGTGAACTCGAGTCCGCGCTCGGGATCAAAGCGATCGATAGCCTTGAGCAAGCCCAAGTACCCGACCTGCAAAAGGTCATCGAGCGGCTCGCCGCGGTTCTTGAATTTGTTGGCAAGAAACCTTACCAGGTTCATATGGGACATGACGAGCTGCTCGCGAGCATCCGGATCACCGGTCTCCTTATAACGACGAAACAGCTCGCGGGTTTTCTCCTTGTCCCAAGCGGTCTTGCCGCTCCGGGAGCGTTCGGTCATATTAGATATCCGCCTTGAGGTCGAGGGAAAGCGTTAGGGGCGCTGTAGTCTTTTCGTAAGAGTCACACACACTCGCCAAAATGAGCTCGGCATACACGGCAGCCTGGTCATCCTCATCGACAGTCGCCTGGTCGCCAAAGGTAAAGGTCATGCCCACATGCGATTCGTCGACATCGAATTTGATCGAGATATCGTCGGAATCAACAGCCGTGCAGCCAAAGATGAAGGCTTCTTCGGCAGCCATACGAATGTCCTCGATGCGATCAACGGACATAGAGCACAGGGCGCCGACGTTGGCGGCCGTCATGCGCACCAAGCGCGCGAGACGCGGATCACCGGCAACGCTCAGCGTAATGGGGCAGGTTGCTTCGCTACTCATCGCAGGACTCCTCGGAGGTCTCGGCAGGCGTATAAGTGTAATACTGAGCAGGCTTAGCAGCGGGCTTCTGAACATCATCGTCGTCAGCAGCGGCATCGTCATCGCCAATCAGAACGCGCTCGGTAGGCTGCTCGGCCTCGGCGGCGGCAGCGGCGAGCTTGCGATCGGCGTCGGCTGCAGGAGCCTTCACCTTATTGAAGAGCTTCTGCACGGCACCAGCAGCAGAATCAGTCACGCTCGATACGGCATTGCTGGCCTCGGCCACGCTGCCCGTGACCTCGGAGATGTCGCGAACGACCGCCTCAACCTCAACGAGGTTGGACGTCAGAGCATCAACGGCAGTCTTGCTCGACTTGAGGAGCGGCTCAACCTGTGCCAGCGCGGGGGTGAGCTCATCGACAGCGCCATCGAGCTTTGCCACCACAGGCTGTGCCTCGGCGAGCGTATTGTTAAGGTCACTCACCGTCTTGTCGAGCGAATCAACGACGGTGCGGGTCTTGCGCAGGGTAAGCGCGAGCTCAACGATAGCCCACACGCCGGCAACGGCGAGCAGCAGCAAGGCGATTTGAATGGGACTCATACAAGCCTCCCAAAGGAATCGAAATACAGACGCTTTCCATGGTACCCCAAAGGGGACCGAACATGCCAAGAGCAGCAACGTGGGACAAAATTATCAGCAGCTACTTCGGTTCATTCCCGCTACGGTCACGTTCGCTTTGTTCTACGCGCCATTCTTCCCAACCACGGCCGGCAGGCCGCCAAAATGCACCGCGTTCTAAGCCTTCGGGCAAATAGCGCTGGTCGACCCAGCCTTCGGGATAATCGTGCGGATACTTATACACACCGTATTCATCGCTGCCCGGGCGATGGCGATCGCGCAGATAACTCGGCACCTCGCGAAGCCCACTAGAGTGGATATCGGCAAGCGCCGCATCGATCGAAGCCTCACACGCGTTGGATTTAGGCGCCAAGCACACATAGAGTGCAGCCTGAGCCAGGTTAATACGGCACTCGGGATAGCCAATGACCTCGGCAGACTTAAACGCGGCATGTGCCACCAAAAGTGCCTGCGGATCGGCATTGCCAACATCCTCAGAAGCCTGAATCATAATGCGACGGGCGATAAACTTAGGATCCTCCCCCGCGTCAATCATGCGCGCGAGCCAATAGATCGTGGCATCGGGGTCGCTGCCGCGCATGGACTTGATGAACGCACTGATAATGTCATAGTGCATGTCGCCGTTTTTGTCATACGAAAAACCGCGGCGCGGGTTGGCAATCTTCACGTCATCGACGGTGATGGGATAACGCTCCCCCGCCGCCGGCGCTGGCGTCCCTTCGGTATCGGGACGCGTGACGGCAATCTCGCTCGCCAGCTCGAGCGTCGTCAGGGCAGAGCGCGCATCACCCGCGGCCAGCGTGCAGATGGTCTTGACCGTATCATCATCGGCAGAAAACTTTCCGTTCAAGCCCTGTGGCGCCTCGAGCGCACGCTCAATAAGCGTGGCGATATCCTCATCCTTCAGATGTTCAAGCTCCACCACGCGTCCGCGCGACAACAGTGCCGAATTGACCTCGAAGTACGGGTTCTCCGTCGTAGCGCCAATCATAATGACGGTACGGTTCTCAACTGCATGCAGCAGGGCATCCTGCTGCGACTTAGAGAAGCGGTGAATCTCATCGATGAATAGAATGGTGCGGCGGTCGTAGGTGTTCAGACGGGTCTTAGCCTCATCGATTACGCGGCGCAGGTCCTTCACAGTGCCCGTCACGGCGCTGACCTCGACAAACTCGCTCTTGGTATGGTTGGCGATAATGTGGGCCAGCGTCGTCTTGCCCGTGCCAGCCGGGCCGTACAGAATCACGCTCGACAGCACGTCATGCTCAATCGCGGCGCGCAGCCACGAGCCCTTACCGACGGCCTTTTGCTGGCCCACATACTCGTCGAGCGAATTGGGGCGCATGCGCACCGCAAGCGGCGCATTCTGAAAGGAACGCTCGCGCGTCGAAGCAGAAAAAAGGTCGTCCATAGCCATCCCGTGCATCAATCAAAAACGTTTTCCACAAACAGTATACCGAATAAATACGAACTACCGTTCGTTAATATAGGTACGATGCGGAAACTTTAGACCCGGGAACAGCTTGCTCGTCAGCTCGCAGAAATAACCGTCCGTCATGCTTGCGATGTAATCGACGACGGCCTGATCCTTGTCGTCCTGCCAGGCATAGGTGCGATCGTAGTAGGAAAGCTGCTGCTCAATGCGCGAAACATGATGCTTAAAGATGTAAGAGAACTCGTCGCCTTTATTTAGATCCTGCAGGCAACGGTCGTAGAGCTTTTCGAAGGCCTCACGCAACTCTGCCTCAGAATCGCCTTCGATACCGCCCTTGCTATAGATCTTCTCGTAGTTCTCGCGCTTCGCCCGGCGGATCTCCTCAAACAGGTCCTCGCTCATCTCGATACGCGGTTTGCCGTAGCTATGCTCAACGATATCGATAGAAGCGTGCGTGAGGATCCAGCTGTTGTAAGCCCCGCCCAGGCCATCGTCAAAAGCGTCGGGTGACAACAGGCCCGCCGCGATGGCGTCTTGGCGATCGCGCCCAACGTAGGCGAGGATATCCGAGATACGCACCACACAGCCCTCGAGGGTCATGGGGCGCAGGTGCTCGATCGCGCCATAGCCCGTGGCAATGCAGTCCTCGACGGTACGGTCGAACTGGTCAAACGACGCCATGTCCGAGAGTTCAAAGACACGCTGCTCGTACTCGCCGTTATGGCACAGCACGCCGTCGAGCGTCTGGAGCGACACGTTGCGGCCGTACAGCGCGTCGAGCACGCGGACGGACTGCACGTTATGGAAAAAATAACGACCCGTACGCTCGTGATAGATATCGTTGAGGAAACGCTCGCCGGCATGGCCAAAGGGCGTGTGGCCCAAATCGTGGCCCAGGCCAATCGCCTCGATCAAATCGCAGTTGAGGCCCAGGGCACGGCCGATATCGCGGGCAATGCGCGAGACGAGCTGCACATGAAGGCCGCGCCGCGACAGGTCGTCGTTGCTGCGAAAGCTAAAGACCTGCGTTTTGCCTGCATAACGCGTGTACGCAGGAAGATGAAGAATCTTTTCGGTATCGCGCATAAACGCCGGACGCATAAGCGTGCCTTTGTCGGCAGCGCGATCTATACGACGAATGACCTGGTCGTCGCAGCATCGATAAGGATTAACGACACCCGAGGCGCGGTCGGCGGCGATACGCTCGACCAGCTCGGGCAACAACGCCGCGGGAATGCGGTCCATGCGCGCCTTAATGACGGCCGTTTCTTGATTAGTTGCCATGGCATGCTCCTTAAAAAGGATGCGCAATCGGTTACAATGTCCAGCCCACGACCTCGATTATGGCAAATATCGGCACCAAAAACGGGAGCAAAGGCAGGGAGCGCGATTTTGTAAAGAGGCAGGAGAGGGCCAGGACCAGGAGCGCGACGGCAAATGCCACGATGCCGCCCAGAGGGTCGAGCGTGCAAAGCGCGAAAAGCGCCTTGGCATCCCCCATGCCGATGCCGGGGGCCTGGCGGAAACGCCGCCAAAGCGACTCGGTCAGCACAAGGGAAAGGTACACGATAACGGCAGGACCGGCGTGGTCAAGCGCCGTGTTCAAGCCCCTGTCCAGCCAAACGCCTGCAAACGCCGCCACGGCGCATGCGGCGGCAAGCGCGTTGGGAAACCGCCGTTCACGGACATCAATCACCGCACCGGCAAAGGCGCAGATCCAAAATGGGATGTAGAACATCGTGCACCTCCATGAGCAGCTGCTCAAAAGCAAAAACCACCACAAAGGTGCACCCCCTTTGCGGTGGTTCTGGTCGTGGTTACTTGGCGCCTTGCATGACCTCGTCGAGGGTAACGTTGACGGCGTGTTGCGTCGGGACCCAGTCGACCTTCAGGAACAACGCAGCCACCGTAATGGGGATATAACTGAACATAAAGATCGGGAAGGTAAACAGGTTGGTCACCAGGCGCCACTTTTGAGCGCAATGAATGTGCTTGTACTCAAAGATGGTCGTGAGCAGCGCCAGGATAAAGAAGGTCTGGTACATCATCACGAACGTCATGATAAGCGAGGCGGCACAAGCCTGCATCTCGACCTCGGTAGCCAAGAAACCATGCGAAAGGCCACCCACGATCAGGAATGTCGCATTGGCGAGCATGGAGATCAGGGACAGCAGCATGCCCGGAGCGATGGTCATAAACATGTCATATGCGGCAAAGCGATGATAGCGGAACGTCGACTTGACCAGATGCTTGCCGTAGGTAAAAAAGACCTGGTAGAAGCCCTTGGTCCAGCGCATGCGCTGTTTCCAGGACGCCTTAAACGTCACCGGTTGCTCGTCAAAGAACTCCGCCGGCGCATAACCGATGCGGATGCCGTGAATGGCGCAGAACGTGGTGAACTGGATGTCCTCGGTCAGTGTATGGAACTGCCAGCCGTGCATGCCCTCGATAACACTGGCGGAGATAAGGTAGCCCGAGCCCGAGACGGCGCAGGACGTCTTGCAGATATTACGCGCGTTGTTGAGGAAGCGGGCCTCACGCAAATACCAGGTGGCGTTGGCAGAGGAAATCCACGAACTGCCGAAGTTCTTGGAGTTACGATAGCTCGTGACCACATGAAAGCCCTGGTCAAAGGCATCATTCATCTTGGAGACGTAATCGCGGGAGATAACATTGTCGGCATCGAAGATAAAGTAGCCCTCAAACGTGTCGGGATACTCGTTGAGAATGCGATCGAAACCAAAGTCCATGACCCAGCTCTTGCCCTTGCGGGCCAGGTCATTGCGCTCGTAAACAATGGCACCGGCCTCGCGCGCGAGCTGCGCCGTGTTGTCGGTGCAAGCATCGGCGACCACGAAGACCTCGATGAGCTCGGACGGATAATCCTGGTCCTTGATGGAGCGAACGAGGTTGGCGATAACGGCCTCCTCGTTGTGTGCTGCAATAAAGAAGGCATACCGGTGGAGTTTTTTGGCCTTGGGAGGCGCGACCTCGCCGCGGAGAGCACCGATGACAAAGAAGACCACCTGGTACAAGAAGCAGACCGTGAGCAGCGTGACGACAATCTGGTTGAAGATCACGATGGGTGTGTTGGTTTGTAAAAAGGCGAGCATGCAGGCTCCCAGGAACGTGTTACGTAAACAACCGTATATCTTACCGCAGGCTTACCGAGTTCAAGAAACCACCTAATACTGGCTAGGCTTCGAGCAGGCCGAGCTGCGGTACGATTTCGTCGCCGGCAGCAGTGCGACCAAGCGAACGCGGGGCTAAGTCGTCGAGGACGGCGGCGAGATCCCACGGCAGCTCGTCGCGGCACTCAATGCGCTCTCCCGTCACGGGATGATCGAACGCCACGCGCCAGGAATGGAGGAATTGCCTGGTCAGACCCTGATCGGCACGCGCATCGCACTTACCGTAGAGCGGATCGCCCACGCAGGCGTGGTTGATATGGCGCATGTGCACGCGAATCTGATGCGTGCGACCGGTAAACAGGTGACACTCAACGAGTGTGTAGCCGTCATCAAAGCGCGTGGAATCAAAGCGCTCAAGGACCTTAAAGGTCGTGATGGCCTGGCGCGCAAAAGGATCATCGGAAACCGCCATCTTGACACGGTCACGTGTAGAACGGGCAATGCCGGTGTTAATGGTGCCCTCATCCATGGCGATATGACCGTGAACGAGCGTAATGTAGCGGCGGTCGAGCGTGCGCGTACGGATAAGATTTTGGAGCGCGCGCTGGGTGTCGTCGTCCTTTGCCGCAAGCATAAGACCCGAGGTATCGCGATCCAAACGATGTACGATACCGGGGCGGTCCTCGCCCTGCACGGTGCCCAGATGGTCGATGCCGCAGTGGTAGACCAGGGCGTTCGCAAGCGTACCGCTCTCGTGGCCGTGAGCAGGATGGCACACCAGGCCGCGCTGCTTGGAGAGCACGATGAGGTAGTCGTCCTCATAGCGAATGTCGAGCGGGATGGCCTCGGGAATCACGTCGGTGGGATCGTGCGGCTCGGGCAAATCAACCGAAATACGGTCACCGGCTCGTACGGCATACTTTTTGGACAGGCAGGTCTCGCCATTGACCACTACGGCCCCACCCTCAATCAGATGTACGCAGGCAGAGCGTGTAGGGCAGCCGTCATTGGCGCCCAGATAGGCGTCAAGACGCTGACCAGCGGCATCGTCGGCAACAAGGATATGGATGTCGGCCATTAGCGCTCAGTCCTTTCGCGAATCTTGCGGGCACGCTCCCCACGTTGTTTAGCCTTGCGCTTGGCGCGGGCCTCGTCACGGGCGTTAAGCTCGGCGGTCGCATCGACCTCACGAGCCGCGGGGCTCAAGAACATGTAACCGAAGAGCGCCAGCACCACACCGACCGTAATGCCGATATCGGCCACATTGAAGACGGGGAAGTCGATGAAGGTGGTGGCAATAAAATCGGTCACAAAGCCAAAAGCCAGACGGTCGATCGCATTGCCAATGGCGCCGCCCACGACCATAGCCATGCCCACAACCTCAAAGCGAGCAAGCTGGGGCGCGCGAAGCAAGTACACCGCGATCGCAACGATAACGACAAACGCCAGCACGGCAAACGCGAGGCCATGTCCCTCGCCCATGCTAAAGGCAGCACCGATGTTACGCACGAAAAGGAAGTCGATCACACCGGGGATAACAGTCACATGTAGAGCATCGCCGACGGCACGAACCGCAAGCTTGGTCAGCTGGTCAACAAGCAGCACGGCCAACGCCACGCTACCAGCAACACCCAACCGCCAACGCAAAGGCGGCGTCATATCCGCAGAACGACCCAAATCAATCCCCTACCCTCAAAAACATCGAATTACGTTTAACGCAAATCAATATCTTATATTGACCAGCAACGAAATAGCCGATGATTCGCTACCAACAGCGAAAACCCGCCAGAGCGAGCAAGGTGCCTTGAAACAAGGCGGCATTGACCTTTTGGTCATGCCGCCGAAGTTGAAAGGCAGATTGCCGCTCTGGCGGGTTTGCAGCGTCGAGCCGTTACGCGGTTTGGTAAAACCGCGTAACTAGAGTGCGTTCGCACACCTCTCGCAGATGTGAGCGTGGCCGTTGTACTCGCCGACGGTGGTGCGGTAGTTCCAGCAACGGTCGCAGCACTCGCCCTCGGCAGCCTCGATGGCAACGGAGAGCTCCTCGCCCTGGGTCAGTTCAACAGCGGAGACGATGTAGAACTCGGCCAGGTCGACGGCCTTGTCGCCGGTCAGCAGCGCATACATCTCGGCGGGAACGACCGCCTTGACGCGGACCTGCTGGCTCTTGGTGAAGGTGCCGGCGGAGCGGGCATCCTCAAGGGCCTTGGTCACGACGCTACGGAGCTCGAGCGAAGCCTCGAGCACGCCCTCAAACTCGTTGGCCTCGTCGACCGTGATGGGCGACTTGTACCAATCGAGCAGCGCGGCGTACTTCTGGTGGTCGACGCAGCCGGCGGGCGCATAGGCCATGGCCTCGTCGACGGTGTAAGACAGGATCGGCTGCAGGTCGCGCATGAGCATCGAGAAGAGCTCGGCCAGCACGGTCTGGGCGCTGCGGCGCTCAAGCGAGCCGGGCTTATCGCAGTACAGACGATCTTTCAGGGCGTCGAGGTACACGTTGGAGAGCTCGGTAACCACAAAGTCGTAGAGCGCACGGTAGGCACGCGGGAACTCGTAGCTGGCGTAGGCATCGTCGACCTCGGCCTGGACCTGGGTCAGGCGGGCGACCATGAGCTTGTCGAGCGGCAGCAGGTCGGCAAAGGCGACGCCGTCGGTCTCGGGCACAAACTGACCCTCGAGCTCGGAGAGCAGGAAGCGCAGCGTGTTGCGGAAACGACGGTAGGCATCGGACGTACGAGCGAGAATCTCGTGGTCGATGGAGACGTCGGAGCTGGTATCGACGGAGGCGACCCACAGACGGATGATGTCGGCGCCCATCTCGTCGCAGACCTTGTTGGGGTCGATGACGTTGCCGAGCGACTTGGACATCTTACGACCCTGGCCGTCGAGGGTGAAGCCCTGCGAGACGACCGCCTTGTACGGAGCGTAGCCGTTTGCGCCCACCGAGGTGAGCAGCGAGCTCTGGAACCAACCGCGGTGCTGGTCGGAGCCCTCGAGGTAGACGTCCGCCGGGTACTCCAGCTCGGGACGGTACTCGCAGACGGCCTTCCAGGAGACGCCGGAGTCCCACCACACGTCAAGAATGTCCTTATCGGCCTTGAGGTGATGGCCGCCGCACTTGGGGCAGACGCAGGCCTCGCCCAGGTAGCTCTCAGGAGCGTCGGTGAACCAGGCGTCGGAGCCCTTCTCGTGGAAGAGCTTGATGACGGCGTCGAGCGTGGCGTCGTTCATGACCTTCTCGCCGCAGTCGACGCAGGTATAGCTGGGGATAGGCACGCCCCAGTTGCGCTGACGGCTGATGCACCAGTCGGGACGCTGCTCGACCATGGCGCCGATGCGGTTGGCGGCGTGAGCCGGATACCACTTGACGTTCTCGCGGACCTCTTTGCCTGCCTGCTCGCGCAAACCGGTCTTGTCCATCGAGACAAACCACTGGTCGGTAGCACGGAAGAGCACCGGGTGCTTGCAGCGCCAGCAGTGCGGATAGCTGTGCGTGATCTTCTTCTCGAGGACCAGGGTGCCGCGCTCGCGCAGGAACTCGATGATGTGCGGGTTGGCCTCATCGGTATCCATGCCGCTGAAGGGGCCGCCGGTGCCAAACTCCTCGCCGGTGTAGAACTTGCCGTCGTCATCGACCGGCATGCAGATGTCGGTGATGCCCTCCTTGAGGCAGGCGAAGTAGTCGTCGACGCCGTGGCCGGGCGAGTTGTGGACGATACCGGTACCGTCATCGACACCGACGTAATCGGCCAGCAGCGCCACGCCCTCAACGCCGTCAAAGATCGGCTGCTTGTAGTGGATGTGGTGGAAGGTCTCGGCAGGAACCACGTAGGGCTTGCCGTCGACCATGACCGGGGTGTACTCCCAGCCAAACTCCTCGCAGCACTTGGGAGCAAGGTCCTCGAGCATGACCTCGGCGCGGCCGTCGTGCTCAACGGCGACATAGGCGGCGCCGGGCTTGAGGGAAACGGCCTGGTCGGAGGGGATGGTCCACGGGGTAGTCGTCCAGATGATGAAGTCGACCGGGCCGTCGAAGTTCTCGAGGCCGGCGGGCTTGGAGGTCATCTCAAAGCGAACAAAGATGGAGGGACTCGTCTCATCGGAGTACTCGATCTCGGCCTCGGCGAGCGCCGTGTGGCAGTGCTTGCACCAGTGAACCGGCTTGTGGCCGCGATAGATCATGCCCTTATCGAACATGGCCTTGAAGACCTCGATGTCGGCGGCATCATGCTGGTGATAGAGCGTCAGGTAGGGGTTATCCCAGTCGCCGAGCACGCCCAGACGACGGAAACCGGCCTTCTGCAGCTCGATGTTCTCGACGGCGAACTCATTGCAGAGCTCGCGGATCTTAGCCGTGGGGGTCTGGTTGAACTTCTCGGTGCCGAGCTTCTCCTCGACCTTGTGCTCGATCGGCTGGCCGTGGCAGTCCCAACCGGGGACGTAGGGAACCTCATAGCCCTGCATCATCCAGTAACGATTGATCATGTCCTTGGAGATCTTGTTCATGGCATGGCCGATGTGGATCGGGCCGTTGGCGTACGGAGGACCGTCGTGCAGCACGAACTTCTTGTGACCCTCGTTCTTCTTCAGAACTTGCTCGTAGACCTTGTTGTCCTGCCAGTCCTTGAGTCGCATGGGCTCGGACTTGGAAAGACCGGCACGCATGGGAAAACCGGTTTTGGGCAGATTCATCGTCTGCTTGTACTCGTTTGCCACGGTACCCCTTTCATGTCGTGGGCGCGCACGCCCGTTGGGCACCAAAAAAAGCGCCCGTCCCTGCAAGCTGGGACGAAGCGCCACAAAACGGGCCGTGTGCCCGCAAAAGCTCTTCGCTTAACCACCCAGCTTAGATGCCCTCACCCGCATTACAGCGCGCTCGCATCCGTTACTCGGCTGGCCTGTATCGACGACCATCTCGGCGATGTCTACTAAGACGTGCCTGTACGGCGCGTCCGTTGGGACCGCAGCTCCGGGGTGATTTTCATCGGTCGCATGCACGGGTTCTCAGCGCCCCCCCGTTCTCTGTAGCACACGGACGGCCGACTACTCGTCCCCATCAACGCTTATGCGCTGTATGGTAGCACGGTCAACGCCGGCGAAAAACCCTCAACATCGGGTTCATACTTTAGTAATTTCTCGCGGTCGCAAGCACTCACTTGGAGCAAAATACCTGAAAGCACTTTATCTAACGAAAGAAGGCTGCTATGCGCACGATTGGAATGAGCGACTACACCGTCGGCGAGGACTGCTTTGACGAGCTGCCCGGCGCGCTGGACGAGTACGGAGCGGCCAAGGTCGCGATTATCGGTGGTAAACGAGCACTGGCCGCGGCGCTTCCCAGTATCGAAGCGGCACTGGAGGGCACCGACATCGAGATTCTGGAGACACGCGTCTACGGCACCAACAGCACGCGTGCCAATATCGCCAAGCTTGTTAACTCCCCCGCCTGCCGAGAGGCCGATGTGCTCATCGCATGCGGCGGCGGCAAAGCGCTCGACACCGTCAAGACGGCGGCCATCGAGCTCAAGAAGATCGTCTTTACGGTACCGACGATCTGCTCCAACTGCTCGGCCGCGACCGCCATTGCCGTTGTCTACAACGACGACGGCTCGCTGGAGGGCTATTCGTACCCCAACCGCCCCGCGCACATCTTCATCAACCCCAAGATCATCGCCGAGGCTCCGGCGGAGTACTTCTGGGCGGGCGTGGGCGATGCCCTGTCCAAGCAGCCCGAGGTCGAGTACGCCACGAGCGCCGGCAACCTGGAGCACACCGCAGGTCTTGGCCTGGCGCTCGCACACACCTGCTCCGAGCCGCTGTTTACCTATGGCGTGCAGGGTCTTGAGGACGTTCGCCAGAACCTGTCGACCGAAGCCGTCAAGCAGATCGCGCTTGATATCGTGGTCAACACGGGCTACGTCTCCAACCTGACCAACCAAAACGATTACTACTACAACTCGAGCGTGGCGCATGCGTTCTACAACGCCACCTGCAGCATTCCGCGCGAGGGCACCTACCTGCATGGCGAGGTCGTGAGCCTGGGCGTGCTGGTGCTGTTTGCCTACACGGGCGATACCGAGAACCTTGAGCGCTACTCAGCCTTTAACAAGCAGATGGGACTGCCCGTGACGCTTGAGCAGGTCGGGCTTTCCGAGTCCGATATCCCCGCCCTGTGCGAGTACGCGCACACCACCAACGAGTGGAAGCAGGGAAACCCCGAGCCCTTCACCGACGAAAAGTTCGCCGCCGCCATCAAGGCTGCCAACACCTACGGCCACACGCTCCTCGCCTAACCTACCAAAACCACCACAAAGGGGACAGGCACCTTTCTGGTGGTTTTATATTGCTCCAGCATTCAGTTCGTACTCGAACCCGATTCTTTACGAGAAAGGGTTCGGGTACGTTTTTGTTTATCGGAAATTCTGCGGAAGGACTACTCGGAACGGTAAACAGGAACGAACAGAGGCAGGGCATCATCGTGGTGATGGTATCCTGCCTTTTGTTTTGCGGGATCAAGGTCGCTTTATGCGAACTTGATCGCCACTTATATGGGGCATTGATGGCAATTGCTTCGTACGTGCATACCGGGAGCCTGTACACCTCTGGCAAGGCGTAAAACACTAGACTTTGTTCCAAAGTTCGTGTGCTAAGGGGGCAGGCCCCTTAGAATTCCTGTGGAGTGTGTACGCACGTACGCTGGAAAACGGCAAAATTTCGCTATATCAGGGCGTTCTATCATTGGAGAGTATGGTATACACGGCTTAGTTCAACAAATAAGAATTTATATATAAAGGAGAATATTGATGAAACTGTTTTTATGTTCGCACTTTTCAAGTGTAGGAAG
>CAJJZP010000023.1 GCA_905197665.1 uncultured Collinsella sp. | reverse complement strand
CCTGCTCGCACGGAGAGCACATTAAGTGCTCTCCGGCTCGTGCGGAACTCGCGATAAACTTTACCCGCGGACCCCGCCGGGAATAGCAAAAGGGCTGGTTGGTGCGGGTTGCGATTTTGTTAGACAGTCTATTCAGCTATCTGAATTCAGATCTTTAGATAATCGCATGTGCGACATTTCCCCAGATAAAACCGACCAAAATAAACCTGTCCCTTTTTGTCAGGTCTGGTCTCAGCGGGATACATAGGTTCAGATGGGGCTTTGATGCATGGGTGGTCTGTTGTTGTGCAAATGGGTATCATACTGTGGTTAATGTGTCGACTCCGTGATGCATGTTTGTACGTTCCCGACGGTCGGTTTGCCAGAAGCGCCCCGTCGGTTGTTTCAGACCCGTTTCGAAGAAAGGAAACAACACTCACCTATGGCAGCAAAAAAATCATCTCCCTTGAAGATCATCCCGCTCGGCGGCCTTGATGGCATCGGCAAGAACATGACGGTCTTCGAGTGCGGCGACGACATGGTGCTCGTCGATGCTGGCCTCATGTTCCCCGATGACTCGCAGCCCGGTATCGATCTGGTGCTTCCGGATTACACCTACGTTCTGGAGAACGAGGAAAAGCTCCGCGGCATCGTCGTCACCCACGGCCACGAGGACCACACCGGTTCGCTTCCGTACCTGCTGCAGGACCTCAACAACAAGGTGCCCATCTTTTCGAGCAAGCTGACGCTCGGCTTTATCGAGGGCAAGCTCTCCGAGTTCCGCATTCGTGCACCCAAGTTCCGCGAGGTCAAGGGCGGCAGCCACGTCAATTTGGGTGGCATCTCGCTCGACTTCTTCTCGATGACGCACTCCATCCCGGGCGCTCTAGGCGTGTTCATCCGCACCAACCAGGGCACCGTTATGCACACCGGCGACTTTAAGCTCGACCAGACGCCCATCGACGGCGTCACGCCCGACTATGCCGCTATCAGCCGCTTTGCCAAGCAGGGCATCGACCTGCTGCTGTCCGACTCAACCAACGCCACGGTCTCCGGCTTTACCAAGTCCGAGGCCGAGGTTGGCCCCAATCTGTTGCATGCCATCAAGAATGCTCCGGGCCGCGTGTTCGTTGCGTCGTTCTCGAGCCACATCCATCGTCTGCAGCAGATCTGCGACGCCGCCCGCAAGTGCGGCCGCAAGGTCGTCGTGACCGGTCGTTCCATGCTCACCAACACCCGTGTGGCGCGTGAGCTCGGCTATCTCAACATCGATGATGCCGATATCATTGATGCTTTCGATATTGACAATCTGCCCGACGACAAGATCGTCGTCATGTGCACCGGTTCGCAGGGCGAGCCCCTGTCGGCCCTGTCCCGCATGGCCAACGGCGAGCACAAGACGCTCTCCATCCACGAGGGCGATACCGTCATCCTCTCGGCAACGCCGGTTCCCGGTAACGAGAAGGCCGTTCAGCAGGTCGTCAACAGCCTCGCCAAGCTTGGCTGCGACGTCTGGGATAAGAACCGCGCCCTCGTTCACGTCTCTGGTCACGGTAGCCAGGAGGAGCTCAAGCTCCTGATGGCCATGGCCAAGCCCACCTACTTTATGCCGGTTCACGGCGAGGCCGTACATCTGCGCGCCCATGCTCAACTTGCACGCAAGATGGGCCTCAAGGACGATCATATCTTTATCCTCGACAACGGCGATACGCTCGAGATGCGTGGCGGTATCGTCAAGCGCGGTACGCCCGTCGAGTCTGGTGTCGTCTACGTCGACGGACTGCGCATCGGCGATACCGACCCCATCGTTCTGCGCGATCGTCAGAAGCTTGCCAACGACGGTATGGTCACGGCTGTCGCTATCGTTTCGCTCAAGCACAAGAAGATCGAGGCCATCGAGTTCTCGGGCCGCGGCGTCTCCTTTGCCATCGACGACCAGTTCTCCGAGGACGCCTCGGCGTCCATCATGAAGACGATCGAGAAGGGCAAGTTCAGCTTTACGAGCAGCGGTTCCGATGCCATTCGCAAGGCCGTGCGCGACTCGCTCTCTAACTTTATCTGGAGCCGTACGCGCACTCGTCCGATGATCATCCCGGTCGTCATGGAGGTTTAGTTTGGCGCGCGGATCTGCACAAAACGCCAAAGGCAATAAAGCCAACAACCAACCGGCATCTGCTAAGGGTGCCGGTTCCCATCTTCGTGCCAATAAGGGCCACGAGGCCGAGTTCGACGATTTTGAGCCCTTGGTCGAGCCTTCGGCCAACCGCGATATCGCCGGCGTGGTCATTGCCGTTTTGGCGATTGCGTCCTTCATTGCCGTGATTTCGCCGGCGACCGCACCCGTTACGGCTGCGGTTGCCGGTTTCTACCACCTTGGCTTTGGCCTGGGCGCCTACGTGCTGCCGATCGTCATTTTGCTGTTTGCCGCCACGCTCTTTTTAGGCGAGGACTCGCCGCTCAACGTGCGCTCTGTTGCGGGCGGCGCCGTGGTCTTTATCTCCGTCGTCTCCCTTCTTTCACTGATGGTGCCGGGTACGAGCGACTCCTGCGACCTTATGTTCACTCCGCAAAACCTGTCCGCCTCGGGTGGCTACATCGGTGCGTTTATTGCGAGCGCGCTGCAGAATGCCCTGGGAAAGCCTATCGCTATGGTGGTCCTGTTGGGTCTGGCCGTCGTCGGCTTCGTTATCATCGGCTTTTCGGTGGGCGGCGTTTTGCGCTCTGCCCGCGACCGTGCGGCCGATTTTGCCGAGCGCCGTCGTGCCGACGTCAACGCGAGTCCTTGGGGTGACGACGAAGCCCTGTCGGTGCCCGGCGTTGCCCGTCCGCACCTGAGCATTCTTCGTCAAAAGGGCTCCGGCGCTGCCGTGACCACGGTCATGGGCAACGATGCGGACCCGGTATTGGACGATGACGACGAAGACGAGGATCCGTTTGTTGACGTGTCCGATGCCGTTGAGGCCGAACGCGCTAAGACCACGCTGCTGCCGCGCCGTCATGCCAAGAAAGGTAAGACGGCTCCCAAGCTCAATACGAGTGAGCCCGACCCGTCTTGGTCCGAGAGCGAGATTGAGCTTACCGAGGGTGATGACGAGGACGACGAGTCCCCGCTCGAGACTGCTAAAACCACCTTGCTGCCGCGACGTCAGGCAAAGCGCGGTCAGGTGACCGGCCAGCTCTCGATGGAGGACGATCCGGACAAGATCGACGAGTCCGAGCCTCCGTTTCCCGTGAATCCCGTCTCGGCCGTCCCTCAAATTCCTGATTTCCTCAAGCATCCCAAGGTTGCCGATACGGCTGTCGCGGGCGCTGCCGAGGCGCCTACTTCTAGCGATGGGGGAGCGGACAATGCCCCCGTGGATAACGAGGGCGAAGAAGAGGACGGCCTTAAGCTTCCACCGCTCGAAATCCTGCATGCAAACCCTCAGTCCGCTTCTGCCGCGTCTTCGGACAAGGAGCTGGAACAGACCGCAGAGTCGTTGCAGTCCACGCTGCTTGAGTTTGGCCGTAGCGCTCGCGTCGTCGGCTGGATTGCCGGTCCCACGGTGACGACCTTTAAGCTGCAGCCCGGCGAGGGCGAGCGCGTGAGCAAGATTTCGAGCCTTGAGGACGACATCGCGCTGTCGCTTGCTGCTCAGTCCGTGCGTATCTTTGCGCCGATTCCCGGCACCTCGCTCGTGGGCATCGAGATCCCAAATCGCAAGCGTCAGAACGTCAACTTGGGCGACGTGCTGCCCTATGTTAAGGGCGGTCCGCTTGAGCTTGCCATCGGCCGCGATGCAGAGGGCACGCCGGTCGTCGCCGACCTCGCCAAGATGCCCCACCTGCTGATCGCCGGTACCACGGGTTCCGGTAAGTCGGTCATGATCAACTCCATCATCACGACCCTGCTCATGCGCGCCCTTCCCGAGGACGTTCGCTTGATCATGGTCGACCCCAAGCGCGTCGAGCTTGCGGGCTATAACGGTCTGCCGCATCTATATGTACCCGTGGTGACCGAGCCCAAGCAGGCCGCGAGTGCCTTGCAGTGGGCGGTGTCCGAGATGGAGCGCCGCCTGAAGGTCTTCGAGCGCCTTAACGTGCGCAAGATCTCGACCTATAACGAAAAGCAGGCCGCCGGCGAGTTTGAGCATTACGATAACCCGCCGCAAAAGATGCCCTACCTGGTCATCATCATCGACGAGCTTTCGGACCTGATGATGGTTGCCGGCAAGGACGTCGAGGCGTCGATTGTGCGTATCGCCCAGCTGGGCCGTGCCGCCGGTATCCACCTTATCGTGGCGACTCAACGTCCGAGTTCCAACGTGGTGACGGGTCTCATCAAGGCAAACATTACCAACCGTATCGCCTTTAACGTCGCAACTGGCATCGACTCCCGCGTCATCATCGACCAGATGGGTGCCGAAAAGCTCACCGGCTTGGGTGACATGCTGTTCTCAAAGGTCGACTGGGGCAAGCCCCGCCGTATCCAGGGCTGCTTTGTTTCGGATGACGAGATCAACGAGATTGTCGAGTTCGTTAAGTCGCAAAGCGAGCCCGACTACCATGAGGAGATTCTGTCGGCTGTGGCACCTGCCTCCATGTCCATGGCAGGTGGCGGCGGTATCGTGCGCACCGGCGTTGCCGAGCCCCAGGACGACGATCCACTTATTTGGGAAGCCGCTCATATTGTGGTGGAATCGCAGCTGGGCTCCACATCTGGCCTGCAGCGCCGCCTGAAGGTTGGCTATGCGCGCGCCGGGCGTATTATGGACATGCTGGAAGAAAAGGGTGTCGTCGGACCGCCCGACGGTTCCAAGCCGCGCGAGGTCCTGCTGGATGAAGAAGGCCTTGCCGCGCTGGAATCCGTCGACGCCGAGATGGCACGTGAAGATCGTGAGTTTGGAGGATTCTGATGGCTGCACGCTTTGGTGACATGCTGCTCGAGCAGCGTCGCCGAATGGGCCTTTCCATTCAGCAGGTCGCCAACACCATCAAAATCAGGCCGCAGATCATCGAGTTTTTCGAGAATGGCAATTTTGCGTCGATGCCTCCGCGCGGCTATGCGCAGGGCATGATTTCGAGCTATGCGCGTTTTTTGGGCCTCAATCCGCGGGAGGTCGTCAACGCATATTTTGACGATCTGATGGCATATGAGCGCGAGACGTCGCAGCAGGGCGGTCGTTTTCAGGACGCCGCCGGCTACGTCAATTCGCGTTCCTCGGTCGACAGCGGCCGCTTCCTGATGGTTCAGGGCGGGCGTTCGACGCGTTATGGCCAGCGCCCTCAGCAGGCTGGCTATATTACCGAGACGGGCTCGAGCGAGGAGATTCGTTCCCAGCGCGATCGTTTTCGCAGCACGCCGGCGCCCGAGGAGCGCGCACTCCCCGCTGCCCGCGGTGTCGCACGAGACCCTCGTGCCGGCTACGGCGATGGCGGTTATTCCGATCGCGGGTACCGTGGCGTTTCTTCCGGTCGTCCGCGCGGCGGCTATGCAGACGCCGATACTACGCAGGTGACGCCTCGCCTTCGATCTCAGTCGCAGCCCTATAGCCAGCGTTCCTCAGCGGCTCGTTCGGGCCAGCGCAACTACCAGGGTCGTGGCGAGCTCGCCCCCCGCTCGGGTCAGCGCAATATGCAGCGCCAAGGTAGCTATCGCGGACGTTCCGACAATAACCGCGGTCGTATGCCCCAAGGCACTGGTCGCGGTGGCTCCAATCGTGGGCGCGGCGGTGGGCGTGCTCTCCAGAACAACGGTCTCGATCCTCGTATCGTTTACGCCGGTATCGGCGCCGTGGCGCTGCTGCTGATCGTGCTCATCGTGGTGCTCCTGCGTGGCTGCGGCTCCTCGGCGCCCGAGTCGACGCCCGAGACGCCCGTTGCCACCAAGACAACGACTAAAAAGTCTTCCAACAAGACCGAATCCGTCGATGAGGATGAAGATACCGATAAGACGACGGACGAGTCGACCGATTCGGACGCCGCCAAGACGACGGCCAAGAAGGAAGAGAACGAGGTCACAAAGGTCAAGATCTCCGTTGCCAAGGGCAAGACTGCTTGGATTGAGGTCAAGGTTGATGGCAAGTCGGTCTATGGCGCCCAGGCGACCGGCCCCTTTGAGCAGGAATATACGCCCGAGTCCTCGATCGAGATCACCACGTCCAAGCCTTCCGATGTCACCGTTACCAAGAACGGTGAAAAGGTCCGCTACGACACTAAGACGTCGGGCGTGGCACGCGTGACGATCACCGTTCCCAAGAAGGAGACGACCGACTCCGAGGACGGCGAGAGCACTGACGGCACCGATGATGCCAACAGCGCGGATGGAACCGAGGCCCAGTCCACGGAGGGCACCAATACCGCTACCGACGGTCAAACGACGACCGATTCTACCGATTATTCGTACGACAGCTACTAAGCCGCTCGTAAGCGAAAGGATTAACCATGGCTAAAGATTCCAGCTTCGACGTCGTGTCCGAGGTTAATATGCAGGAGGTCGACAACGCCTTCCAGCAGACCACGCGCGAGATTTCCCAGCGCTATGACCTGAAGGACTCCGGCGCCACCATCGAGCTTTCGAAGGGCGACAAACTCTTTACGGTCAACGCCCCGGCCGACTTTGTCTCCAAGCAGATCATCGATGTCTTGAGCTCCAAGCTCATCAAGCGCGGCATCGATCTTAAGGCCGTGTCCTGGGATGCGCCTCAGGCTGCATCGGGCGGCACCGTGCGCGTGCTCGGTCACATCGTCGAGGGTATCGACCAGACGACTGCCAAGAAGATCAATAAGGACATTAAGGATCAGAAGCTCAAGGTCAAGGTGACGATTGAGGCCGACAAACTGCGTGTTTCCTCTGCTTCCAAGGATGCGCTGCAGACCGTGATCCAGTTCCTGCGCGACCAGGACTACGGTCAGCCGCTGCAGTTCACCAACTACCGCTAATTCATTCGAAAGGACCGCTCTCCAACATGGATACACCGTTGGGCTCCGTGCTCTATATCACCCTCGGGTGCGCCAAGAACGAGGTCGATACCGACCGTATGCGTTCGCTGCTGACCGCCGCGGGCTACGAGGAGGCATTCGATCCGCAGGATGCCGATATCGCCATCGTCAATACGTGCTCGTTCCTTGCCTCTGCAACGTCCGAGAGCATCGAGATCACGCTCGAGCTTGCCAACGAGGTGCAGGACGGCGTGCGTTCCTGCCCGATCGTCATGTGCGGCTGCGTGCCGTCACGCTACGGCGATGACCTGCCCGACGAGCTGCCCGAGGTCGCGGCCTTTGTGAAAGCCGACGAGGAAGACGGCATCGTGGCGGTCATCGATGACGTTCTGGGTGTCGAGCGCGAGATTGCCGCCTATATTCCGCAGGTCAAGCGTACCGTCGAGGGCGCTGTCGCCTACGTCAAGATCTCCGATGGCTGCAACCGCTTCTGCAGCTTCTGCATGATCCCTTATATCCGCGGTCGTTATCACTCGCGCAATGCCGAGAGCATTATCTCTGAGGTGCGCGACCTGGTCGCCGGTGGTGTGCGCGAGATCGTTCTGATCGGTCAGGACACGGGTATCTGGGGTACCGACTTTGCCGATGAGGACCTCGCCGAGGGTTCGCCGCGCAATCTGGCGCAGCTGCTGCAGGCCGTTGCTGAGGCGGTGCGTCCTCATAACGTGTGGGTCCGCGTACTCTACCTGCAGCCCGAGGGCATGACCGATGAGCTTATCGAAACCATTCGCGATACGCCCGAGGTGCTGCCCTATATCGATATTCCCGTGCAGCACTGCGACGCGCGCATCCTCAAGGCCATGCGCCGCTCCGGTTCGCGTCAGGAGCTCGAGGACCTGTTCCGCGACCTGCGCGAGCGTATCCCCGGTATCGTGATCCGCTCCACGGCTATGGTCGGCTTCCCGACCGAGACTGACGACGAGTTCCGCGATCTTATCGACTTTATGGACACCGTCGGCTTTGACTACACGAGCGTCTTTGCCTACTCGCGTGAGGAGGGCAGCCTGGCCGCCAAGATGGAAGGTCAGGTCGATGAAGAGGTTAAGCTCGAGCGCGCCCAGGAGGCTATGGATCTGGCCGAGTCGCTCGGCTTTGCCGCCACGGCGGCCCATGTGGGCGAACGCGCCCAGGTGATCGTCGACGGCATCGAGGAGACCGAGGACGGTGCCGAGCTCATCGGACATGCCTGGTTCCAGGCTCCCGATTCTGATGGTGCGGTGCATCTGGATGCCAGCGAGGCATCCGTGGGCGATATTCTGACGGTCGAGTTTACCGATAGCTTCTGCTACGAGCTTATCGGTCATGTTGTGGAGTAGGAGAGCGTCGTGGCTAACGAGAGCAATAAGGAACTGACGAGTGTTTGGACGCCCGCCAACATCGTGACGTGCGTGCGCATCGTCTTTATTCCGGTGTTCATGATCGTGTCGGCGCTGTCTCACACGAGCGTTGCCGGTACGGATTGGAGCACCTTCGACGGCCCGCTCGCCGCCGCTGCCTTTATTCTGTACGTCATCCTGTCGTGCACAGATAAGGTTGATGGCTACCTGGCTCGTTCGCGCAACGAGATCACCGATTTCGGCAAGTTCTTGGACCCCATCGCCGATAAGTTGCTCGTGTTCTCGGCCCTGCTGCTGTTCTTGGACTTTGGTGCCGTAACCGTGTGGTCGGTGTTCATCATCCTGTTCCGCGAGCTGCTGGTGAGCGCCCTGCGCATGGTCGCGAGTGCGGCCGGTGTGGTCGTTGCGGCCGATAAGCTCGGAAAGTACAAGACGGCGACTACGATGGTTTCCATCTGCGGTTATCTGTGCGTCTTTGCGATGGCCGGCTTGCATCTTGGCCCGGTGGCGCTGACGCTCGGCATCTACTCGGTGTCGCGCTTCCTGTACGCCGTGGCCGTTATCTTGACCGTTATCTCGGGCGCTCAGTACTTCTGGAACTGCCGCAAGATCGTCTTTTCGGTCTAGGTCCTGGTAGGCATGACGGAATCATTTGAGCAGATTGCCACGCACAATGAAGAGCTCGCACGCGATATTGTCGAGCGTGCAACCGTTCGTGGTGTGACGGTTTCGACGGCTGAATCTCTGACAGCGGGTATGATTGCCTCGACGATCGCCGATATCCCGGGTGCCTCAGCGGTGCTGCGCGGCGGTGCGGTGACGTACTGCGACGAGATTAAGCATCGCGTACTCGGCGTTGAGCAAGAGACGCTTGACCGCTATACCGCGGTGTCGTATCAGGCGGCGCGCGAGATGGCTGCCGGTTCGCTGGAGCTGTATCAGAGCGATATTGCTGTGAGCGCGACGGGCTATGCCGGCCCCGGTGGAGGGACCGAGGACGATCCGGCTGGCACTTTTTATATTGGCTGGGCGTATCGTTCGGCCGACGGGGGAGTGCCGGTCGTGGACTCCATTCGTTGTCACTATGAGGGCGATCGTTCGTGTGTTCGTGCCCTTGCGGTCGTGGAGGCACTGGGTCGCATTGTCTGCGTGCTCCATTCTATGGAATAGACGTGTTTTAAGGGGCCTCCGGGCCCCTTAATTGTGGAGATAGGGACCTCTGGTGAATTTGCTCTTTGTGCTGGTAGTTGGCGTATTCTTTCTCGCCGTGCCTTGTTTGGTTCGCCTGTGGTCAAGTTTTTGGTCAGTGTTTGGTCGGCGTTTGGTTGGGTTTTGGAAAGGTCGGCTGCATATGATTTATCTGAACGGTTGACCACGAACAGCCGTTCGTTTATTATCGATGCAGGTTGTTAAGAGGAGGGCTATTCATGGCCAAGAATTCAGGTCCCGTACGTACCGTTCATGCTCGCACGACGGGTAAAGAGCGCGATGAGATGATCGCCACCACCAAGGCCGAGATCGAGAAGAAATTCGGCCAGGGTTCCATCATGAGGTACGGCGACGGTGGTCCCGAGCTCGAGGTCGAGGCCATTCCCACGGGCGCTCTGGCCCTCGATGCCGCGCTGGGCATCGGCGGCGTGCCGCGTGGCCGTATCGTCGAGATTTACGGTCCCGAGTCCTCCGGTAAGACAACGCTTTCGCTCGAGATTTTGGCAGAGGCCCAGGCTATGGGCGGCGTCGTGGCATTTATCGATGCCGAGCACGCGCTCGATCCCACGTATGCCGCACGTATCGGCGTGGACATCGATGAGGTCCTCATTTCCCAGCCCGATACGGGCGAGCAGGCGCTCGAGATCGTTGACATGCTCGTGCGCTCTGGCGCCATCGACGCCATCGTTGTCGACTCTGTCGCCGCTTTGACCCCGCGTGCCGAGATCGAGGGCGAGATCGGCGATACTACGGTCGGCCTTCAAGCCCGTCTGATGAGCCAGGCGCTCCGTAAGCTCGCCGGCTCGCTCGCCAAATCTAAAACGACCTGCATCTTCATTAACCAGCTGCGCGAGAAGATCGGCGTCATGTTCGGCAACCCCGAGACCACGACGGGCGGCCGCGCCCTCAAGTTCTTCTCGTCGGTGCGTATCGATATTCGCCGCATCGACAGCATCAAGCTCAAGGACGAGGTCATCGGCAATCGTGTGCGTGCCAAGGTCGTTAAGAACAAGGTGGCAGCTCCGTTCCGTTCTGCTGAGTTCGACATCATGTACGGTACGGGCATCTCTAAGGAGGGCTCGATTCTGGACATGGCTGTCGAGTGCGGCGTTTGCAAGAAGATGGGCTCCTGGTTTGCCTATGGCGAGGACAAGCTCGGCAACGGTCGCGAGGCCGCCAAGGCGTTCCTGCGCGAACACCCCGATTGTGCTGACGAGATCGAGCATAAGGTTCGCCTCGCCTGCGGCCTTGAATTCGATGACGATGCTCCGTCCGAGGTCGAGCTGACCGATCAGTCCGAAACTGAGGAGTTCGATGAGCTTTACGCCATCGATGGCTCCGCGATGCTCGATGATGATGACGAGTAGCGGATGCCCTCATGTCGTATACGGTGACCGAGGCAACGGTCGTCTTTCCCGATAAAAAGGCGGCCTCCTCGTTTTCGAGTGGGTATGCATCAAAAAAGCCTTGTGCACATATCGACTGTGAGCTCGAGGGCGGTTTTGAACGATCCGTCTGGATTCCTGTTCGTGTCGCGCGCCTGTTCCTTAAAAATCGCCCCGATCTTCCCTGCGATTGGGATGAGTTTCGCGATGCGGTGCAGCTCATTGAGCGTAAATGCGCGCTTACCATGGTGACTGAGATGCTGTCGCGCCGCGACCATGCCACAGGTGAGGTCCGTGACAAGCTGACTCGTTACGGATTTCGCCAGCCCGCAATTGATTTCGCCGTCCAGCGTGCCACTGAGTATCACTTTTTAGATGAGAACCGCTTTTGTTCGTACTTTATCGAGGAACGCAAACGACGCGGTTGGGGACAGCGCAAGATTGAGACCGAGCTCAAGCGCCGCCATGTCGTACTCGATGAAATCCCCGGCTATCCCGAGGATTATTTTGCCGTGGAGGACGACTTGGCTCGCGCATCGGCTTTGCTCATGAAGCGTCGCATTCCCGAGACGCGTGGATTCGAAAAGCTCGTCCGGTTTTTGATGGGCAAGGGCTTTTCGTACCACATCGCCGCCGATGCCGTTAAGGCGCGTCTCGATGCTGAACGTGAGGAATGTGCAGTTTAGATACATGCGTTTTGCGTACCTGCCGTTCACCGCGTTTTAGACGCCGTGCTGGGTGCATTTATTTGACAGTTGTTGCGGTTCAACGTACGATAAACACTGTCATTTGCTTTGTGATATGTGCTCATCTTTGATGAGTTTGTTTATATGTTTATCTGTATCCGACCCGCATAAGCTGCGCCCATATTACTCAAATGTCGCGAGCCGTTCGCAAGGACGGTTCGCTTTGTTGTGTAACGAATCCATAAAAAGGAGTGAGCATGCCTATCATCGCAGCGCTCGTTGGCATCGTTTTGGGTGCCATCGCCGCCATTGCCTACATGCGCACCGCCAAGCAGGGTAGTCTTCACGAGGCCGACGAAAAGATCCAGTCGGCTCACGCACAGGCTGAGTCCCTAATCGGTGATGCAAAGCGTCAGGCCGAGACCCTCAAAAAAGAGGCTCTGCTCGAGGCTAAAGAAGAGATCATCAAGAACAAGCAGGCCGCCGAGGCCGAGGACAAGCAGCGTAAGAGCGAGATTCGTACGCTCGAGAATCGCGTGATGCAGCGCGAGGAGTCCCTCGATCGCCGTAACGATGCCCTCGACAAGCGTGAGCACCAGCTGTCCAGCCAGGCTGGCCAGGTCGAGAAGCGCTCCCGCGAGCTTGAGGAGCTCTGCGCCAAGCAGACCTCGGAGCTCGAGCGCATCGCCGACCTGACCCGCGAGGACGCTCACAAGGAGCTCCTCGACAAGGTTCGCGGCGAGGTTACCCACGAGGCCGCCACGATCATCCGCGAGTCCGAGCAGCAGGTTCGCGCCGAGTGCCATAAGACCGCCCAGGAGATCTTGTCCCTGGCGATTCAGCGCTGCGCCGCCGATCACACCGCCGAGGTCACCGTTACCTCTGTGCACATTCCTTCCGATGACCTGAAGGGTCGCATCATCGGCCGCGAGGGTCGCAACATCCGCACCTTCGAGCAGGTTTCCGGCGTCAACCTCGTGATCGACGACACGCCCGAGACCGTCGTTCTTTCGAGCTTCGACCCGGTCCGTCGCGAGACCGCCCGCGTCGCCCTCGAGAACCTTATTGCTGACGGCCGCATTCATCCTGCCCGCATCGAGGAGATGTATCACAAGGCCGCCGACTTGGTTCAGCAGCGCGTGCGCGAGGCCGGTGAACAGGCTGCCTTCGATACCGGTATCCACGATCTGCACCCCGAGATCGTTAAGACCCTGGGTGCCCTGCGCTACCGCACCTCGTTTGGTCAGAACGTGCTCCAGCATTCCCTCGAGGTTTCCGACCTGTGCGGCGTGATGGCTTCCGAGCTTGGCCTGGACGTTGTGACTGCCAAACGCGCCGGCCTGCTGCACGATCTGGGCAAGGCAATCGACCACGACGTCGAGGGCCCGCATGCCGTCATCGGCGCCGAGCTTGCCCGCCGTTATGGTGAGAAGCCCGTTATCGTCCATGCTATCGAGGCTCACCATGCCGATGTCGACCCCAACACGGTACTCGATGTCCTGGTACAGGCCGCCGATGCCGTCTCCGCTTCTCGCCCCGGCGCCCGTCGCGAGTCTGCCGAGAACTACATCAAGCGTCTTGAGAAGCTCGAGGAGATCGCCAACTCCCATGACGGAGTCGAGCGTACCTATGCCATGCAGGCTGGTCGCGAGGTCCACGTCATGGTTCAGCCGGACAAGATCTCCGATGCCCAGTCCACGGTCCTGGCTCACGATATCGCCCATCAGATCGAGGAAGAGATGGAGTATCCCGGTCAGGTGCGCGTCGTCGTGATTCGCGAGAGCCGCGCTGTCGATATCGCTAAATAACATGAACGACGCGAACGAGCTTATCTCATTTATCGCGTCGATGTCGGGGGAAGGCAACCTTCGCGTCGAGGAGAACCTTGGCGAGGGGTATGTCCGCCTCCGCGTTTCGGAGGCCGAGCGGCGCCAGGCAAAGCACGACATTCAGCATGTCGAGGATATTGTCATCGAAATGCTGCGCAATGCTCGTGATGCCGGCGCCGACAAGGTCTATCTCGCCACGACCAAGGAAGATGGCGTCCGTACGCTTGTCTTTTTGGATAACGGCTCGGGCGTGCCGCAGGATATGCAGGAGCGCATCTTCGATGCCCGCGTTACCTCCAAACTCGAGAGCATGAAGATGGATCGTTGGGGCGTTCACGGTCGAGGCATGGCATTGTTCTCGATTAAGCAGAACACCGACGAGGCACGTGTTGTCGCGTCGGATGTTGACCTTGGCTCGGTCTTTAAGGTGAGCGTCGCTACCGACCGCCTTGGCGAGCGCGCCGATCAGTCCAGCTGGCCTCAGGCCGTGAAGGACGAGGACGGTCACTATGTCTGCGCCCGTGGCCCTCACAACATCATTCGCGCCGCCTGCGAGTTTGCCCTCGAGGAGCTGCGCGCCTGTGATGTCTATCTGGGGTCTCCGTCCGAGATTGCCGCGACGCTGCATGCGCAGGCCTCCAGCCGTCTCGATGCTTCTCGTCTTTTGTTTATCGATGACGAAGCCGAGCTTCCTGTGGTCGATCGCCTGGGTCTTGCTTCGGATGCGGAAGATTTTATCCGTATTTGTTCGGGGTTGGGCCTTGAGATGTCCGAGCGCACGGCCCATCGCATTTTGGCGGGGCAGATTAAGCCCGTTCGCGGTGTGGCCGCGCGTCTGCTGCGCGAGCGTGATTCGTCCTCGCATGCGCCGGCTCCTGTCGATCTCGCGAAGGATCGTCGCGGGCTACGTATTGCCAAGGATGACATTGCACAGTTTTCGCGTGCTGTGGAGCGCGACTTTAATGACCTTGCTGCCCGGTACTATCTCAACCTTTGCGGCGACCCAAAGATTCGTGTTTCGCGTGATCGAATCACCGTGACCTTTGATCTTGCCAAAGAGGAATAGTGCCTTTACCGAGTCCACTCGGTACGATACAGTTATTGCAGTTAAAACGTACTTTTAAATGCAGGAGTTTCTTCATGGATTGCCTGAAGGTATCAAGCAAATCATCGCCCGCGTCCGTTGCCGGCGCCATCGCCGGCATGGTCAAGGATGGTGTACCCGTCAACATCCAGTGTGTCGGCGCCGGTGCCGTCAACCAGGCCATTAAGGCCGTTGCTATCGCGCGCGGTTTTTTGATTCCAACCGGTTTTGATATTTCCTGCGCGCCCGTGTTCTCCGACATCCTCATTAACGGGGAGTCGCGCACGGCCATCCGCCTTTCTATCTACGTTCACCAGATCAATCGAGCTGCTATGGATAACGTCGTCATGGATGATGTTAAGCCTGTGGCGTAGCTTCTGATTGCCTCGTTTTGCTCCCCATCGTTAGGACTTATGCACATGGACCAGCGTTCCGTACGCGATATTCTTGCCGGTAAAACCTACTTTATCCGCACCTTTGGCTGCCAGATGAATCAGCACGATTCCGAGCGCGTGAGTGGTCTGCTCGATTCGTATGGTTGCCTCATGGCGCTCGATCCCGCGCATGCCGATATCGTTGTCTTCATGACGTGCTGCGTGCGCGAGGCCGCCGATACTCGCCTGTACGGTCAGTGCAATTCCTGCAAAAGCCTGCCGTCTTCGCCTTCGGGCAAGCGCGTGGTTGCCGTTGGTGGCTGCATCGCGCAGCGCGATGGCGAGGGCCTGCTCACCAACGTCGATAACGTCAATGTCATCTTTGGCACGCATTCCATCGCGCATGTGGCCGAGCTCATTGCCGAGGCGTTCCTTGATGGCAAGCGTCATATCCGTACCAATGAGCATGAGGATACGGATGCCATGAGCATGCCGTGGCATCGCGAGACTCAGTATCACGCCTGGGTGCCCATCATGACGGGCTGCAATAATTTCTGCACCTATTGCATCGTGCCGTACGTGCGTGGTCGCGAAAAGAGCCGCCCCTTCGAGGAGATTGTCGACGAGGTGACCGGTTTGGTACGCCAGGGCGTGCGTGAGATTACGCTGTTGGGCCAAAACGTTAACTCATATGGTCGCGATCTGTTTGGCAAGCCGCGTTTTGCCGATTTGCTGCGTGCCGTGGGCGATACGGGCGTGGAGCGCATCTTCTTTACGTCTTCGCATCCCAAGGATCTGCTGCCCGAGACCATCGACGCCATGGCCGAGACGCCTGCCGTTATGCCGCAGCTTCACCTGGCCGTCCAGTCAGGTTCGACGCGGATCCTCAAAGAGATGAATCGCCGTTATACACGCGAGGACTATCTGGGCCTGGTCGATCGCATTCGCAACCGCATGCCCGATATCGCGCTCTCGACCGACATTATCGTTGGCTTCCCGGGTGAGACTGAAGAAGACTTTGAGCAGACGCTCTCACTTGCCGAGACGGTCCGCTATGCTCAGGCCTATACCTTCATCTATTCCAAGCGCGCCGGTACCCCGGCCGCCGAGATTGACGATCCTACGCCGCATGAGGTTATTCTCGAGCGTTTCAACCGTCTGGTTAAGGTTATCGAGACCACGGCACACGAGTATAACCAGGGTGAGCTTCATACTGTGGTTCCGGCGCTCATTGAGGGAACGAGTAAAAAGAACGACGCGGTCCTGCTGGGCAAGAGTCCCAAGAATCAGACCGTGCATGCGCCTATCCCCGAGGGTTACAGCATCGATCAGCTTGTTGGTAAGATCGTTGATGTTGACGTTGACGTTGCCAAGACCTGGTATTTGTCCGGCTCCGTTGTGGGCGAGCCGCGCTAATGGTTTCTCCCGGGGCAGGTCTTTCCGCCGTTGCGATCGTCGGTCCGACGGCGGTTGGTAAGAGTAATGTTGCCGACCGTTTGGCAGCTCGTCTTTCGTCCGAAGTGCTGTCGTGCGATGCGATGCAAATCTATCGCGGCATGGACATCGGTACCGCAAAGATGGCGCCCGATGAGTGCACGGCGCCGCTGCGTCTCGTCGACATTGTAGAGCCGGGTGTGGCATATTCTGCTGCGCTTTATCAGGCCGACGCTCGCGCGCATGTTGAACGTCTCCTTGGTTCGGGTTGCCTGCCGGTTTTTTGCGGAGGTACGGGGCTGTATCTCAAGGCCGCCCTCGATGAGATGGACTTTCCCTCGGGTGAACTTGAGGACGATCGTCGTGCGGGCTATCAGGAGCTTGCCGAGCGTATTGGCGAGGAAGAACTGCATGCCTTGCTTGCCGAGCGCGATCCAGAATCGGCTGCTGTTATTCATCCCCATAACGTGCGCCGTGTGATTCGTGCGCTCGAGATGCATGATGATGGCGTCTCCTATGCGCAGCAAAAGTCGCAGTTTAGTGTTCCGCACGAGCATTATCATGCCCTTTGGTTTGGTCTGACGCGTAATCGCGAGGTGCTCTACGAGCGCATTAATCTGCGCGTCGATCTGATGTTTGAGCAGGGTCTTGTCGATGAGGTCCGCGGTCTTATGGGCCAGGGGCTGGGAGATGCCCTGACGTCGATGCAGGCAATTGGCTATAAAGAGATCATTGATGCTTTCAATGGCGTGATGAGCATGGATGAGGCTCGCGAACTCATTAAGATGCGTTCGCGTCGTTATGCCAAGCGTCAGCTTTCGTGGTTTAAGCGCGATGACCGTATCGTGTGGTTTGATATGGATGAATGTACGATCGATGAGGTCGTTGAGGATATCCTGCATCGTATTGAGGCTGCCTAATGCCCCGTTTCCCCCTTGTTCCCACGGCACCCGAGCCCGAGCGTGCCATTTTAGTTGGTGTTGAGTGGCGCGACAATGCATGGCCGCTCGATCGCTCGCTTGATGAGCTGGAGCGTCTTGCCCACACAGCTGGTGCCCAGTGCGTGGCACGCTTGTCGCAGCGTTTGGTAAAGCCGTATCCTAAATCGTTTATCGGTTCCGGTAAGGTTGAAGAGCTGTGCGGCCTGGTGCATCGCATGGATGCCGATGTCGTTATTTTTGACGACGACCTGACCCCCTCGCAGCAATCCTATTTGGAGAAAGCCGTGGGCGAGCCGGTAAAGATTATCGATCGTACTGCACTGATCCTGGATATCTTTGGCCTGCATGCTCAGACGCGTGAGGGACGCCTGCAGGTACAGCTGGCACAGCTTCAATATTTGTTGCCTCGCCTGCGTGGCATGTGGAGCCATCTCGCTAAGGAGCAGACGCGCGGCGGCATCGGCTCACGTTTTGGTCAGGGCGAAAGTCAGCTCGAGGTCGACCGTCGCCTCATTCGTAATAAGATCGCTGCGCTTCGTCGTGAGCTCAAGCAGGTTGAACAGCGTCGCGATGTTCAATCCAAGAGTCGCATTGAGTCCCCGGCGTTTCGCGTCGCGTTAGCCGGTTATACCAATGCCGGTAAATCGACGTTGCTCAATCGTCTGACCGGCTCTACGGTACTTTCGCAGGACAAGCTGTTTGCTACGCTCGACCCGACGACGCGTTCGTATCGTCTGCCCGGCGGTCGCGGCATGACGATTACCGATACCGTCGGCTTTATTCAAAAGCTGCCGCATGGTCTGGTCGATGCCTTTAAATCGACGCTGTCCGAGGTGTTGGGTGCCGATCTAATTCTCAAAGTCGTAGATGCGTCTGACGAGGATTATGAGCGGCAGCTGGAGGCTGTCGACCGCGTGCTTGATGAGATCGGCGCCGGAGAGCGTTTAACGCTTACGGTGTTCAATAAAATCGATCTTCTCGATAGCGTCGATCGATTGAGTTTCCGTCGTCGCTATCCGGAGGCCGTTCTATTCTCGGCCCAAACGGGCGAGGGGCTCGACGATCTCGTCGACCGGATTGCTCGCGAGGCAGCTGCCACCGATGTGTTGCTCTCCGCTGATATCCCGTATCGTGAGGGCGCTCTCATCACGCTGGTGCATGAGCAGGGAACCCTTCTGCATGAGGAATATCTCGAGGACGGCGTTCGCATTGTGGCGAAGTTGCCGGCTCGTATTGCACCGCGGCTCGAGCGTTATCGCACCGAGTAGACGAGCTCCAAAATGCCCAGAATGATGGGCTGATGCAGCAGATAAAAGGGGAGAGCGTGACGTCCAAGGCTGGCGAGCGCCGGCAGGGGGTTGGCGTAGGCCCAGCTAGGGACGGTCTTATCGATTCCCTGCGCTATGTGTGCGGCGAAGTATCCTGCAAGATACATAAAGATAAACGGGATGATGGGGTAGTAATCACCTGAGATAAACCCAGGGCTCGGAAATCCCAGCCACGCCAGGTAGGGGACAGGGTAGATCGTTTTGGGGATGCTCCAGGTGATTGCGAACAACATAAGGCATAGGGGCATGCCCCATCTCGCCGTTATCTTCTTAAGGACGGGATCGGTCAACGCCACGATGCCGGTGCATGCGGCCATGCAGTAGATGATGCCAAAATTAACCGAATCGTCGACTGAGACAAGTGTTGTTGCCAACCAGACAACGAGTGCTGCTAAGGCGTATTTGGCGGCACGTTTGATATTGTTGCGCGAAAGGGTGCACATCCAACCGGCGATAAACAAAAATACCCAGCTGATGCTGGCGCGCCAGATGTCTTGAAAGACTGACTGGGTAAACCAGGGCATATCCCAGCCGTACAGGTAGGCGAGATCATAGCAAGCGTGAAAACCTGCCATAGAAATCATCGTAAACCCGCGGACGGTATCAAATATGGTTATGCGTTTTTGCATTACGAGAACCGGCGCATCAAGCCGACGACTTTGCCCAGGATAACGGGATTCGTTGCATAGATAGGTTCCATGGTGTCGTTCTCGGGCTGCAAGCGCACACGCCCCTGCTCCTTGTAGAACGTCTTGACGGTCGCTGAACCATCAATCATGGCCACGACAATTTCGCCGTTCATGGCACTCTTTTGTTCACGGACGATGATGTAATCGCCATTGAAGATGCCGACATTGATCATTGAGCTCCCATGCACCTCAAGGATAAAGGAACCCTGATCAGTGGCGATTTCGGTCGGGATAGTAAACGTGTCTTCAATATTCTGCTCGGCCAGAATGGGAATCCCTGCCGCGACGCGACCAACGAGCGGTAGCGAGACCGTTCCGCGAGGTGCGGTGGGCTCGTCAGATTTAGAAATTGAGACAGAGGAACCGTCCTCGTTAAAGAGTTCCAGGGCGCGCGGTTTGGTGGCATCGCGCTTGAGTAGCCCGCGCGCCTCCAGGGCAGATAGATGGGCGTGCACAGTGCTGGGGGAGGAAAGGCCCACGGCAGAAGCCATCTCGCGCACGCTGGGCGGATAACCCTTCTCCTGCTGATATTCCTTGATGAAGTCGTAAATTTGCTGCTGACGCTTGGTAATTTTGCGAGCCATCAGGGCATCCTCTCTACCCATGTCAAACAAATGTTCGAATTTTGCTTGACAGGAACAACTGTTCGAAGATAATAATAACCGAACATTCGTTCTCGCGCTAGACATTTTTGTCCGCGCGGCTTGATAAAACTGTTCTCAGCAAAACACGCGAGAGGAGAACATGATGAACGCAACGAATATGGTCCAGGGAAACCTTGCCCTTAAGCTCGAGACGCCTGCAGAACCCACTTTTACGGTTGTTCAGGGTGGCCGCTCCGGCTTTCAGCCTTTGACCGTAAAGCCTGCTCGCAATCAACAGGCTGTAGTCGCGCCGGCTCGCGTTGCCCTGAAGGTTCCGACGATTGTCGCCGTTGCCGTTGCGCTTACGCTCTTCTTTGTCCTCGCTATGTCGGTCTTTAGCGCTCGTCACGCCGCGTATGCCGAGTCCGTTTCCAACGTTACCTACGAGACCATTCGCGTTCAGCCTGGCGATTCTCTTTGGTCTCTTGCCGAGGAATATCCAATCGAAGGCCTTTCCACGCAAGAGACTTCCGACATGATCCGTAACGTCAATCATCTGGAGCATGGTTCGCTCGCCGCCGGTGCGCATCTTAAGGTTCCTACTCGTTCGTAATCATTATCGCGCTGCGCATGGTACCCTTGTTATCGTTTAAGAGGAGGTACCATGCGCTGTCCCAAATGTGGCAAGGCACATACCCGCGTCGTTGATTCCCGTATGCAGGAGTCAAATAACACCATTAAGCGCCGTCGCGAATGTTGCTCGTGTAACTACCGCTTTACAACGTTCGAGCGATGCGAAGACCCAATCGAGGTCATTAAGTCAGACGGAACCAAGCAGCGGTTCGATCGCAATAAGCTGCTCGTTGGCTTGATGCGCGCCACCATCAAGCGCGATATCGACACTAAGAAGCTCAATGAGATTATCGACGACATCGAGGTCGAGCTGCGCTCTCGCACACTGACGGCCGTCACGTCCCATGAGTTGGGTGACATGGTGCTCAAGCGCTTGGCCAAGATTGACAAGGTGGCGTACATCCGCTTTGCCTCGGTCTACCGCGATTTCAAAGACGTCGATGAGTTTCTGCAAGAGCTCGACAAGCTAAGGTGATTCCATGTCCAACATTACCGTCAACATAAAGCGTCTCGATCCCACCGTTGAGCTTCCCAAATACGCCCATCCCACTGATGCCGGCTTGGATTTGCGCTCCAACGAGGACTGCGTCCTGAAGCCCTTCGAACGCCGTCTGGTCTCTACGGGGCTGGCCATCGCCCTGCCCGATGGCTACGCCGGCTTCGTCCAGCCCCGCAGCGGCTTGGCCATCAAGCAGGGCCTGTCTATAGTCAACACGCCGGGCCTCATCGACGCCCACTACCGAGGAGAGCTCAAAGTCATCCTCATTAACCTAGACCCCACGAACAACATCCAAATCAACAAAGGCGACCGCATCGCCCAGCTTGTCATTCAAGAAGTCCCTACGGTCAACCTCGTAGAAGTAGAAGAACTAGACGAAACCGATCGAGGCAAAGGAGGCTTCGGCTCCAGCGGCGTCGCTTAAACTCAATCGTCCGCTCACCAGTGGGAGGGGCCTATATATCATCCCGTGCTCAAACATTCTCGCGGGGGCGCTCGTATCCCTCCCGCCCGTCTCTCACACATATCATTCCATGCTCAAACATTTTCGCTTCGCTTCGCTCGCTGCGAAACTGCGCGTGGAACGATATGTGTGAGAGACGGGCGGGCGGCTACTCGCTTGAAAAAAATATTTACTCTTCTAATAAGCCGATGCGATAAAGGGACACCTCCTTTGTCGCATCGGCTTACTGTTTTTATATTTTCTGGTATCGCCTTAGCAGGTTCTAATGGTAGGGAATCTGGTGTAGCTGCTAGTGCGTAAACGTAGCTGCTCGGCGGGAGCCGTCCATATATCGTTCCACGCGCAGTTTCGCAGCGCAGCGAGAATGTTTGAGCATGGAATGATATATGGGCGGCTCCCGCCGAGCAGGGGACAATCCAATGCTAGCGGATATGCGCAGGCTTGCCGCCCCAGTAGAAGCGGCAGAAGGCTCGTTTGCGCTTTTGGGGTTTGCCTACGAGCTCCATGGTTGCGATGGCTATGTCTTCGGCTGCGTGGGGGCGGCGTAGTACTTCGCCGTTGATGAGTAGGGCTTTGAGTGATTCGGGATGGTCGTGCAGGTGGCGCAGGGTTACGATGAGCTCTCGTGCCGTGGTGACGTGCATGCTGGCGCCCATGCCGGTGAGCATCGTGGTGTTGGCCTTTTCCTGGCCGTATGATTTGCCCAGCAGGATCATCGGCAGATGTGCGCATAGGCACTCGGTGACGGTGAGTCCGCCCGATTTGAGAATTGCCAGGTCGCAGCCGTGCATAAGGGCCGCCATATCGTCGACATAGTCAAGAACCGTGACATTTTCGAGCTTCATGGCATCGAAGAGTGTCTTGAGGCGGGCGGCGTATTCCTTATCCTTGCCCGGCAAAAAGACAAAGTGCATGTCTTCGAAACTGCGTAGGAAGGGGAGGGTGCGGTCCATCTCCGCGCGAAAGCGAACGTACGGTTGAGGCAAGCTGGCACCGGCCATTACCAGCACGACGGTCTTGTCGGTGGGGAGGTTGAACTTAGCTAGCTCTTCTTCGCGATCGTAATCCGTGTCGAATCCGGCGCGAATAGGAATGCCGGTAATGCGAATCTTTGTCTCGAGCACCTTGCGCGGACGCAGCGTTTCGGCCATAAATTCGTTGGCAACACAGAATAGATCGGTGTCCTTGTGGGGCCACCAGCCCTCGACTTCGTAGTCGGTCGGCACACAGATGACCGGATAATCGATACCCGTAATTACGCGGGCACCCACGGCAACATTGGCTGCTGTGATGTGCGTTGCGACCACGGCTATGGGCCTACGGCTACGAATATATTCGTTGAAGGCGGGGAACATGATTCGCGACCATGCCGTGCCTCCACCCCAGAGAAGATGTCCCGTAAGCGTATATCGCCAGGTCAGGTCGTAGATGGGGCGCGTGGCTCCCGTAAAAGATGCCGCGGTCTTATTGCCGTCGAATCTAATGCGTCCAAAATCAAGGATATCGAGGACTTCAATCTCAACATCCTCGGGGATGCCGCTGGTGCCGCGAATGAGGTCGAACGCCTGCGCAATTGCATTTGCGGCGGCCTTGTGGCCCGAGCCGACCGAGGCGTGCACGATGGTCACGAGAGGTTTTAGCTGAGCCAAGAGCGCTGTTTGCTCCGATTGGGGAGTGCTGTGCGTGAGCAGGGGAGCGTCGTCGCTCGTCTGCGCCTGATCCATCGATAACTCCCCTTCGACGTTGTAACTCGGATTTATCATTGTAGTGCATGAGTGTCATGTTCACGTAAATTTGGGTATGAGCGCAAAGAACGCCAATCTTTCGACAGGAGGTCTTTTCATGACTACCCATCAGCCGATCGATGTTGCGATTATCGGTGGCGGCCCCGCGGGCTATGCTGCCGCCATTTACGCTGCTCGTGCCAACCTAACGACGACCGTGATTGAACAGGGCATGTCGGGAGGGCAGATCGCCACAACCAATGAGGTCGAGAACTATCCGGGTATTCCGCTCTTGAGTGGCGCCGAACTCGGCGAGCGTTTTCAGCAGCATGCAGAGGGCCTGGGAGCACAGGTTGCATGGAGCATGGTTACGGGTATCGATTACGATGCCGATAAAGCGCTGTTTACGGTGCATCACGATATGGGCGATACGCTGGCCTCGAGTGTTATCGCTTGCATGGGGGCAACGCCGCGATCTGCTGGTTTTGTTGGCGAGGATACGTATCGCGGTCGTGGCGTTTCGTATTGCGCGACGTGCGATGGCATGTTCTTTCGCGGTAAACAGGTCTATGTTATCGGTGGCGGCAATGCTGCCTGCGAGGAAGCCCTGTTCTTGTCAGAAATCGCCAGCAGCGTGACCATCGTCTTGCGCCGCGATCAGTTCCGTGCCCCCGATGGCGTGGTTCAAAAGGTGCTCGCAAAAGATAATATTTCAGTTAGGTACCAAACTAGTATTGTTGAGCTTTCTGGTGAATCGATGCCCACGACAATCACGTTCAAGGACAATGCGACTAGTGAAATGCACACTGAGTCCTTTGATCCTGGTTCGTTTGGCATTTTTGTCTTTGCTGGCACGCAGCCCCATACTGAGCTTGTAGAGCATCTGGTAGATTTGGCGTCCGACGGCGGTATTGTGACCGACGAATCGATGGCCACCCGCACGCCTGGCTTATTTGCCGCTGGCGATATCCGTTCCAAACGTTTACGCCAGGTTGTGACCGCTGTTTCGGATGGAGCCATAGCAGCAACGAGCGCATACGCGTTTCTCCGTGGATAAGTACGATAATATATCTTATGTAAGGTTGCTATCTTTACACAAAGTGGTTGGACGATACATCAATGTGTTGTCCAACCACTTTTACTTGCCGGCTATGTGGTATGCAAAACTAGATAACCTAGAATACAATATAGAAAATGAACGGAGGACCTTTATGAACCACGTTAAACACGTTATTCCGATGTCCGATTCGTCGGTCAGTATTAAGCCTGAGGATATTCAGCCCACGGTGCTACCCGATGCATTCATTCAGTCCGATATCGTGCGTAAACTCAATACGTTGAGTCTGCCGCGCTATAACCAGTTGCCCAATGTGACGCTCTACCGCGACCAGGTCATTGAGTATGTTGCGCTGTGGATGGAGCCGCTGTCCATTTGCGTTGAGCACCCTGTCATTACGCCATCGATGATCAATAACTACGTGAAGGTCGGCCTGGTGCCTGCTCCGGTCAAAAAGCAATATAGCCGCGAGCAGATTGCCCGCCTGATCGCTATCTGCCTCTTTAAGCAGGTGTTACCTATTGCTGCGGTGCAGGCACTCTTTAACATTCAGCGTTTGAGCTACGATGCCCCGACGGCCTTCGATTATGTGGTCGATCAGCTCGAGGCATCGATTCGTTCGGCGTTTTCCGTCGAGCAGACGCCGGTTCCCGATACGGCGCATCAGGTAACGCGTGAGTCGCTGCTTGTGCGCAGTGCGGTTTCATCCTTCGTTTCGAAGGCGTACCTGATGAGCTATCTAAAGTTTAATGGGTTTAATAGCTAGCCGACGTATAAAACGGGCGGAGCAAAGGGTCATCTGTCACTTTGTCCCGCCCGTATTTTTGCTTGGTTGGACTTTATTGGCCCGAAGCCACGTCCATGCCGTAGCCGATAATAAGACCGTGCATCTCGGCGTAATAGGAATCCAGGCCGTTGCAGGGCATGATGATAGTCTTGGAGCCGGGCCAGCGCTCCACAATGCGGCTGGCAAGTGCCTGGGCGCCTGCCTCATTCTCGACATGGTCGATGACGACCACGCCGCCCGTAAAACCCTCGGCTTCCATGGTGTCGATGATCTTGTTGAACATCTTCTTTTCGCCACGCGTGTGTCCGACGAGTTCGATTTTACCGGCCTCACTCGCCGTGCCCAAAATGCGAATATTGAGCTTGTTGGCAATGACGCCGGCTGCCTTAGGGATACGTCCGGCTTTGGCCAGGTTTTCGTAATTGCACAAGCTGAAGAGGATTTTGCTGTTCTGCTCAAGGCTATTGAAGTATGCGCAAGCGTCCTCGAATGAGACATCCGGATTGCTTGCAAGATACCGGTCGAACAGCAGTAAGATCAGGTCCATTTTGCCGCCGGCTCCGCGTGAATTGACCAAATGAATTTGACGGTTCGGCTCCTCGGCAAGAACCAAATCGCGTGCCGTGGCGGCGGCGTTATAGCTCCCCGATACGCCCTCCGAGATGGGCATACAAATCGTCTTGTCGGCAAGCCTAAAGAGTTCGGTCCACTCGCCTACGCTCGGACAGGCGCTCGAAGAAGCGCTCGACTCCGCCTGCACGGCGCAATTGAGTTCGTGAACGTCGAGCGTGAGGTCATCGACGAACTCGCGCTCCCCCACTCGAATTTTGAGGGGTGCAAATGCAAAGGTGGTATGGGGCGCGGTCGGTTGCCAATCGCGGAGGTTACAGCTCGAATCGGAGATAAGTGCCCAGCTCATAGAGGGTCCTTTCTATATGCTTCTCAATCATTATAGCTATATTGCTCACCGATGAAGCGTGCATCTAGTATTGAAAACTAGCACATTAGGATCATGTATGGAGCACGGTCATAAATAAATGAACCTCGCAGCTCAAAGGCCACGAGGTTCACCTTCGTTCGCTATACAGAGTGACTTAGTAGCGCACGAAAATGTAGTTGTTGTTCATACCGGCTGCGACGGAACTGATGATGACGCCCGTTTTGTAGTCGGAAGCATGGATCATCTGACCATTACCGATATAGATGCCGGTATGGTAGGAGTTAACCACAACATCGCCGGGTTGCGGATCGGACACACGGGTCCAACCCATGAAGTCGACCGTGGTGCCCAGACGGCAGTAGCGTCCCGTGAGGCAATAGCTTACAAAACCGGAGCAGTCAAAGCTGTTCGGCCCAATGCCACCCCAAGAGTAAGCGTATCCGAGCTTGCTATAGGCACGCGAAACAACGGAACCGCCGTCAACGGACTGGCTCGGTGCGGAAGGCGTCGGAGCCGGAGCCGGAGCCGGAGCGGGCGTCGGGGGCTGCGGAGTGGGAGCGGGCGCGGGCGTGTTTCCGCCGCCGTCGTTGGTCGTACCGCCACCCTTGTTGGTGTTCTCGCTCGTACCGGCGGTGTCGTTGCTCACCGTGGCCTTTTCGGCGGTGCTAGCATTTATGCCAGCCTGCAGCGCGGCGTTGGCCTGGGCCTCGGCAGCAAGCTCGGCCTGCAACTGTGAATCCAGGGAGTTCACGACACTCTGGGCTTCAGCCTGCTGGGCGTTAAGCTCATCGACCTTCTTTTGCGTGGTGGCGACGTTCTTCTCCTGCTCGGCCTGCTTATCGGTGAGCTGCTGCTTAAGCTCCTTGACCTCTTGAATGGTCTGAGCCTGCTTATCGGAAACTTTGCCGTAGTAGAACAGACGGTTGAGCATATCGCTCAGGTCATCGACGCCGGTCAGAACCTGAAGCAGGCTCAGACCGCCGGTTTTGTACTCGCCGGCGACATAGGTCGAGAGCTTGGCCTGACCGTCAGCGATCTCCTGCTGCTTTTGCGTGATCTCGCCAGCAGTCTGATCGAGCGCCTGCGTCTGCGTGGCGAGCTCATCGTAAATCTGCTGGGTTTGGGTACCGATCTGCTCGAGCTTCGTACGAGCAGCGGCAAGGTCGGATGCGGTATCGGCGTAGGCAGGAGCCGCGAGGCCCAAGCCCAAAACACAAGCGAGGGTTGCCGTAGCAGCGCAGCGTGCCATGTTTTTGTGCGTGTTTGCTGTGCGCATGTAGCTTCCTTTCCAGTAACTAAGGGTAACGGCTAGTCCACCGTCACCAGGCTAAAGAGCTCAACATCGTCGTCAGTCGGCGTGAGCTTCTCGCGCGGGTTGAGAAACGCAAGCTCAAGGATACACCCGTAGCCCACAAGCTTTGCGCCCATATCTCGCACAAGTTTACCTGTTGCCTCGACGGTTCCGCCCGTCGCGACCAAGTCGTCCAGAATCAACACGGTATCTTTAGAGGTAATGGCATCGGCATGGATCTCGATAGAATCCGTTCCATACTCGAGCTCGTAGCTCTCGCTTATCGTCTTGCGCGGCAGTTTGCCGGGCTTACGTGCGGGTACAAAGCCGGCGCCTAGGGCGACGGCCACGGGCACACCGACCATAAAGCCGCGGGCCTCGGGTCCTACGACCTTGGTAATGCCCATATCGGCAAAATGCTCGGCAAGGGCATCCACCATGGCCCTCAGGGCCTCGGGATTGCCAAAGAGCGGTGTGATGTCCTTAAAGACGACTCCGGGCTCGGGATAGTCGGGGATATCGACGATATGAGATTCGAAGTCGTACATGGCGTGACCTTTCATGGATTGCCGGGTGGACGGCGATTATTTACCCGTGTTAGCAGACGGGTTATGCGAGGGGACGACGACCTTGGACGGTTGCACGAGCGACTCCTCGTGCGCGGCAACCGCGGGGACGCTTGCCCCATCGCTTTTAGCCTTGGTGGATTCGGAACGTGCAATCTCCTCATCGAGTGCATCAATGTCGGCGTCCTCGACCACGGCGTTGAGCGACTCAAAGACACGGTTCTTAAGGAGCGCGGTATGCACACCCTCGGTGAGGTCGTGCAGCTTCTTAAAAGCGCGCTCGAGCTTGGCGTCGCGCTCGTCATCGGAGGTATCCATTCCGAGCATGCTCACGAGCACCTGCTCAAACATCGAGGACTCGCGGTTAGCGGAAGACACGTACTGACGCAGGTTGCGCGGCTCGATATGGAAGCGTGACAGCTCGGAGCAGTAGCGGATGATCGGAAAATCGCGACCATCGACGAGCTCACGGTTCTGCGGACTCTTGATGATGCGAATGAGGTCGTTCTCGGCGAGCGAGCGGATAAACGAGATCTCGACGCCCAACATATCGGGAATGGTCTCGATGGGATGCAGCTTTTGTTTAGTCTCCTTGGGCTCCGTCTTGAGCGGAACATCGGACAGCAAGCCCACCTCGTAGGCGAGCGTTGACAGGTCCGTGGCGTTTTCCAAGCGCTGCTTAATCACGTTGAGCGGCATGTAGCGAGTCTTCTGCAGGTGCAGAATGACCTCCAGGCGATCAACGTCCTCCTTGGAGTACTGACGGTATCCCTTAGGCGTACGATGAGGGGTAATGAGCCCCTCATCTTCTAGAAATCTAATTTTTGAGTTCGAAAGATCGGGGTATGCGCCTCGAAGTAGGTTGACGACTTGGCCGATACTCAGATAGTTGCGTTCGGCCATGCCCTACTCACCGGTTTCGATGCGCTCCGGCGTGCTCTCGTGGTAGATGAGCGTAAACGTACCGATCTGAACGGAAGAACCGTCGTGCAGCGGGGCCGCGTTGACAATGGCACCGTCGACCCAGGTGCCATTGAGCGAGCCCAGGTCCTCGATGCGGGCGCCGAGGCCCTCGCGAATAATGCGCGCGTGGCTGCGCGAAACGGTCATGTCATTGAGGAAGATGCCGTTCGCAGGATCGCGGCCGATGGTGGTCACGTCGTCCTCGAGTTCAAAGGCGGCACCAGTCTGCGGACCCTTGACGATGGACAGAACGGGGGCGGTGATGCGCACGTTGGCCATGAGGTCGGGAACGGTGACGTCGCTTGAAGGCACGCGGAATACGCAGGTAGCGTCAGCAGTCTTATCATTCTGAGGCATATTGTTAACCATGTTGTCCATGACAACCCCTAACTTATCGCGGACGTGCCGCAAATAATGAACCGTACGTAATCATACCCCAACGAATCAGTCTTCGATTTCGGGGTTCAGAAAGTCGATGTCCTCGTCCTCGGGATGCGCGAGAGCCTGTTTAATGGCCACTCCGCCCTTAATGGAATAGATGACAGCCGTGAGCATGGAGAAGATCACGCCGCCGTACACAAAGAAGATGCCGAGGGGCACCGAGCTTCCGTTGAGGCCCGGGAAGGCCGTAAGGGTTGAAGGTAAAAGATGCAGGCCGTCAATAACGGGGAACCCGAGCAGCATGAGCGAGAAGCCGGTCATGAGCAGTGCAGTGGCAATCTTTCCGGGAAAGACGACATCGATGGGGCGACGGTGATAATGACGCACGATAAGCGTGCCAATGCCCAGATAGATGTCGCGGCCAATAATGAGCACGCAGACCCAGATGGGCAGCTCTCCGCGGACCACCAGCCCCAAGACGCCGGTGAACAGCAGCGCGCGGTCACAAATGGGATCCATGACCTTGCCGAGCCACGAGACCGTCTTAGTCATGCGGGCGATCTGGCCGTCCATCCAGTCGGTGGAGGCGGCAACGGCGTAGATTACGATGGCGATGACGCGGTTGTTATCCGTCACAAACAGGTACAGAAATACCAGGGTGAGGATCAGGCGCGTAAAGGTGATGAAATTGGAGATCGTAAAGATCTTATTCGACGGGTAATCGGAAGTGCCGATAAGCTCCTTTTTGATCTTCTTTTTGATGCCCACAGGACTCCCCCGCTGGTTAACGACAAAACTTTCGCTACTATACCCGTTCCGGCGATGTCTATCCAGCGTAAGCATAGAGAGTCCAGACATGAGGAAGGCGCTTTTGGGCGGCGGTGGATTTCACATTCGTGTACATCAGCCTCCAAACATGCCGAAAAATGTCGGTTTTGGAGGGTGATGTACACGTTTTGATTCGGTGATTACATCGATCGGGAAAGTTGTTGCCTTAAGCAAATTAATCATGATGTGCGGGTCGAGAAGGGTTGGCGCCAAAAGAACCCAACGGCCGTTATGGCTTCGTTAGAAACGCGCCCCACCATGGATGGTGAACCCGAAAGGTAAGGCGCGCGGGCACGGTGACTCGGCCCGCGCCCCCGGAAGAGAAAGGATAAACCCATGGGTTACATGCTCGAGACGCGTGGGTTCACCAAGCGCTTCGGCCGCGGCGACCAGGCGCAGGACGCCGTGGCCGATGTGAGCCTTCATATCCGCGAGGGCGAGGTGTACGGGCTGCTCGGTCCCAACGGCGCCGGCAAGTCGACAACGCTCAAGATGATCTGCGGGATGCTGCGGCCGACGGCCGGGGAGATCCTCTTTGCCGGGCACGCCTGGCGCCGCGAGGACCTCTACGCAATCGGCAGACTCATCGAGGAGGCGCCGCTCTACCCCAACCTCACCGCGCGCGAGAACCTGCGCGTGCGCACCACGCTGCTGGGCCTTCCCGAGAGCCGCATAGATGAGGTGCTCGCCGCCGTGGACCTCGCGGACACCGGGAAGAAGCGCGCCGGGCGCTTCTCGATGGGCATGCGGCAGCGCCTGGGGCTCGCGCTGGCGCTGATCGCCCGGCCACGCCTGCTCGTGCTCGACGAGCCCACCAACGGCCTCGACCCCATCGGCATCGAGGAGCTGCGCGACCAGATCCGCGGCTTCGCGGCGGCGGGTACGACGGTGATCGTCTCGAGCCACATCCTCTCCGAGGTGCAGCAGATGGCGGACACCATCGGCATCATCTGCGGGGGGCGCCTCGCCTACGAGGATGCGCTTCGTCCCGGGCAGGACCTCGAGGAACTCTTCATGAGCTTCTGCCGGGAAGGGCGACGAGCGCGCGGGGAGGTGGCGGCATGACGGGTGAGAAAGGCGGCCTGCTCGCGGCCCTGCGCGCCGAGGCCCTGAAGTCGCGCCACGCGGCACCGGTTCGCCTGGCCGTGCTCATGGCGCTGCCGATGCCGCTGCTCGGCGCGATGCCCTACCGGGGCGTGCAGATCTTCAGCGCGTGGAACTACTGGTACGCGCTCTTCCTGCCCGTGTCTCTCTCGCTCGTGGTGGCGTGCGTCGCGCGGGCGGACGCTCGCACGCGGATGCGGGGGCTTCTGGGCCTGGGCTTCCCGCTCGGGCGCGCCTGGTGGGCCAAGGCGCTCTGGTGCCTCGCGCTCTGCACGCTCTCGAACCTCGTGGTCTTCAGCATCTACCTCGCGGGATCGGCGTTCTCTTCGCAGGGCCTCACGGCCGCGGGCACGCTCACGATGCTCCTCTGCGCGCTCGCCAACACGGTGACCGCGGCGTGGATGATCCCCGCAGGGCTCTTCCTCACGGCGCGGCTCGGCATGCTCGCGGGCATCTTCTGCCCGCTCGCCGCGCAGCTCGTGGGTGGGTTCGCCTGGTCGCTGATGCCGCTGCCGCAGCTCTTTCCGCCGTCGGCGAGCATGGTCATCCCCACGAGCTTTATCCCCGTGCTGCCGAGCGGCGAGCCACTCGCGGCGGACATGGCGCTCGGCGGGGCGCTCGCGGCGGATGGCATGCTCACGCTTGCGGGCCTTGCGGTCTGCGCGCTCGCGTTCGTCGCGCTCACGGCGGCGGGCGCGACCTGGTTCGCGCGCTCCGAGGAGAGGTGATGTCCATGACACGACTCTCCGACCCGACGCCGCACATGACTCTCTCGCGGGCCCTGCTCTCCGAGGCCCTACGCCTGGCGCGCTCCCCGCTCACGGCGGTGCACCTCGTCTGCGGCCTGGCAGCCGGTCTTGCCTGCGGCGAGTACTTCTCCGTAGCCCGATGGGACCCGGCGCTGGGCGCGGACGCCTACGTCCAGTTCCTCGGCGCCCTCATGCCGCTCATGTCCGCCATCGTCTGCGGGCTCGCCGTGGACGACGAGCGCGCTGCCGGGCGCCTCGCCAACCTCACGGCGGTCCCCTCGCGCGGGCGCGCCGTCGCGGCGAAGCTGCTCGCCCTTGCGGCGCTCGGTGCCGCCGCGCTGGCCGT
>CAJJZP010000022.1 GCA_905197665.1 uncultured Collinsella sp. | reverse complement strand
GCACCTACGTTCCTCAAAGAATCGTTAGATTAAAAGTAACAGACCGGATGAAGATACGTGCGACGGGGGCGAGGCGAATGGCTGAGCGGTATCGATACGCTGGTTCAACGGTATTATATTGACCACATAGATTTTTAACTTGCATTTCTACCCGCCCTTTTCGTAGAGTCGCCGATACGTGCTTAGCGCACCCTCGGCGCGTCCGGCAGGCTTTGCGAAATGGGATCCAGGAGACTTCGGCGCAGCATCATCTTGCGGAATGCTTCTAATGAGCCTCCCATCCTTCAAAAACAGAATCTCATCGCACAGCCTATCGACCGAATCCAAGATGTGGGATGACATGATGATGCACGTACCAGAATCGGCCAGCTTCCTGAGAATCTCGGAATGCAAGTCCACCCTGCTGGGGTCGAGCGCGTTCATGGGCTCATCTAATAGAAGGTACCGCGCGCCCGTCGCATACGCAATCGCCAGGGTAAGCTGCTGCTTCATGCCCTGGCTCAGAGTGCGGATCCTCATCTTCGCGAACTCGCCTATCTGCGTTTGTTCCACTATCTCTTCGATATCGCGAGCATGCGGCCACATATCGCAAACCATCTTGAGGTGATCTTCCGCACGCAATCCGGGATACAGCAGCGTCCCCTCACCAGGTGCATAGAAGATCATAGAACGGACCTCTCTCGCACCCGTACCCTGCACCTCATCCAGAACGATGCTCCCGTCCACGCGAGGACCCGGCAAACCTGCCATCGCACGCAGCAACGTCGTCTTTCCATGCCCGTTCGGAGCGACGAGACCGTAGACCGTACCCGGGGCAAACTCAGCGTTCACCGAATCTACGAGCACCTTCTTTCCATAAGAGATCGTCAGCGTTTGAAGGTCAATCATCGAGATCATCCCCTTTCGATCTTTGGAACACTCAGGCGCACCATCAACGGAGATACGGCGCCCAAGACCACCAGCAGAGCGCCCGATGCGCCGACGACCTCTCCAAAAGGCATCGCGTTCGTCCCTCGCCCAAGGAACCCAATCGTCCCCACCTGGGAAGCGGGATCAAACGAGGCGAATGGAGCCAGCAGCGCGACGCCCATGCCCACGCTTTCAACATGAGCGCTCAACGAACCCAACACCAAGAGAACCGCGCAAACCATTCCGGTGACAACGGGGTTGCGGCTAATCGCTGCTGTCAACGCAGCGACGACGGAAATCACGCCGTATGCCATGACCAGCAACGGAATACTGCACAACACCGCCTCCCCCACCATGGACGTTGTCGAAGCTCCCGCCCGAATGAGAGCGACGGGATACTCCGATCCACCCGCACCGTTCTTAATCACGGACACAACGACAGCGGGAACCATCGACACCAAAAGCAGCACCAAGCCAAGCAGGAGAGCCAGCGCAACAGCCGTCAGAAAACGCACATGCGCTGTTGCGGGGATCTGGAGAACCAGAAGGGAACGACACTGCAGGTGGGTGCACGCGAGCGATGTGACAACCACGGGCAACAGCAAAAATAAGGAGGGAAGCGCTGCCTGGAGATACGAAAGGAGGATTAATGGGGGCATCTTCGTACTTAACTCGTAAACCTTGGGGTCCGGCAAGCTCGCGATCGACTCAAGCAGAAGGGCGCGCGCCTCCGCACGAGAAGGAGTCTCCGGCTCGATTCCGATCGATTGCAGGAGAGTCGCATCTGCCGCGCCCAGCTCACCTCGAGCGCGCTCGTACGTCGCAAGGCTTCGAAACCCCTCCGCAGGCATAGGCGCGTACACGAAACCCGAAAGAGCATCCCGCATGTCTTCCAGGGCCGCTTTGCCCTCGACGTCCATATTCGCAGCGTTCTGCTCTAGATACCGATCTATTGAACGGAGCTCCCCATCCCTATACCGAACAGCGGAAACGTTATCAGCGTCAGGAAACATCTCGATCAGAGCCGGGGCCAGCATCGTCGTCGACATTGCAATCGCGCATACGGCGAGGGTAGGAGAACGCAGGAGCAGTTTCCCCATCGTTCTTACGTATGCAACGGCGGAGGCACAAGCGCTCGAACGAGTTGCCGTTCTCGATGCAGTGAAGGAACCTCTCTCAAGACAAATCGGGGATATCGGGCACGCGCAGCCGCTCTTTCCAGCAACGCAAAGCAGGCTAATTGCCAGCACCTCGATCCCGATTGCGCATACGAGGGCAATCGCGCCACGCTCGAAGCAAAGTCCAGGCAGATTCACTATCTGCGTTGTCGGGTACGGGCTATAGGCGCCGACGGTCAACTCAGTGTTCGCATACGTAAGGGGATTCAACAGGGCGAACTCACGTAAAGCGATGGATCTTCCGTAATACCCGGGAACCATCGTCACCCCCATCAGGGCACATACGAACACGATTCCAAGCGTAGGGTTATTGGCAATCTTCACGGCAAGGTGAACGACAAGCGAGATGAACGCTGCCACCAAGAATTGCAAGATGGCCGTCTGCGCGAACACCAGCCAAGCCGGTTTGATAACCGGAGTCGCATATTGAATGTAGCCTATCGGATAGAACGGCGAGCCCGGGCCATTCTTCACAAGCGCGGCGATTATCCCTGGAAGATTGATGGCGAGGACGGCAAGCATTGCAAAAACACTCGCCCATACGCTCGATGCAACAAGTCTACCCAGCTCGCCCATCGGTGCCTGGATGATGAGCTTTTCACGTTTGTTAAGACGCGCGGCAAGGAACGAGACGGCAACGGCCGTTGCGACCCATAGCAAGTACTCCTTCGATCCGTCATAATAGGTGTACTCTCCATCCGATATCTGCAGAAACGGAAGTAGGGGAGAGAGCGGTGCCAAGATAAGACGTCCCGCGGCAAGAGGGTACAGAAGCGCGGGCATGCTTGATGAAGAGGTATAGACACCGTCCTCCCCCGCATTCACAAGCGCATCCGCATAGGATGCTGACAATTCCTGCTCAACACGGGTTATTCCCGACTCGAGGTATTCGACCCGTCCGTCGATGCCAGCCGCGCTCCTGAAGACGGGCAGAGCACAAAGAACCATCAACGCAACAACGACAACACAGAGCGACCTGGAGGAGAGAAGCGACCTAAAGATCGCCTTCGAGATTTTGAACATATTCATCGCCAACCTTAACCTCATCCAGTCGGAACAGAGGGGCCGAACAAAATGCTCGGCCCTTCCTCGCATCTAGTAGGTGCTATAGACAAATTGCCATTTATCAGTTGTGCCAAGAACACCACAGGAGCACATTGCAGTGAGGCGGGATTCCCTATGATGCGCGGATCGGCGATAGCCATTTCGGTAGGAGATCGTCTTGTAAGAGATGTTGAACATCGAGATGCTGTGCCCGCTTACGCCGCGAGGACAGCTGTAGCTCCAGTAGGTATCGACGACGTCGTCCGTATACCCGAGGGGCTCAACGAGGGCACACTGGCTGCTCTCCTGGGAAGGAGGCATCGGGGTATCCGCAAAAGCGGGGGCTCCCGGCAGCAACAGACAAAGAGCGAGGCCGAGGAAAACCAAGAGCTTACACGACTTAACAGTACTGAACATAATCCTCTCCAATCTAGAGGGATTTCGGTTGCAGCATGCTGTGATTACTTGCCGGCAAAGTCAATTTAACATAAACTGTTAAAAAGTAACCTGAGTTTTTTAAATTCTTCGGAGGTTATTATGAGTTCCGACAATCGCACTCCCCGGCTTCATTCCTTCCGCATCGCATGTGCGATAGCCTCTGCGACCCTTTGCGCCACCGCCATCGCACAAGTGGCGTTCTCCTTAAAGCCAGCGATCGAAGTGCTCGACAACCCTGTAATTGCAGACTCCCCCGTGTATCCAGCCCTTGCGATCTCGACATTGGTCCCTGCCGTCATCGGTATCGCTACGACCATCCTCAGCGCCGTTCTCGTGTGGACGATCAAGAGCGGAGACCCCTTCAAGAAAGGGTCTGCGACATGCTTGAAGGTGCTCGGCATTCTCTTCGTTGTTCAAGCTGCCACCAGCCTCTACGCCGGCTCACTCAAAACCTCCGTTTCGATGTTTGGCGGCGAGGGGGCCGTCGGCGCCCAAGAGATCGCTTCATCATTCGATTGGACCTCTCTGGTTCTCGGCATCGTCCTGTTCATGCTTTCCCAGCTCTTCTTGTACGCCCGAGAGCTGTACCTCGACTCCGACGAGATTGCGTAAGGAAACGCCATGCCCGTAATTGTTCGCCTCGACAAGATCATGGCCGAGCGAAAGATTTCCTCGAACGAACTTGCCGAAAGGATTGGAACCACGCCCGTGAACCTGTCCCGTATTAAAAAAGGGCATATTCGCGGCATTCGCTTCAACACACTCGAGCAGCTATGCCTCGCCCTTCGTTGCCAACCCGGAGACCTTCTCGAAGTCATGAGCGAAGAGGATGCCCGAAAGGAGTTCGGACTCGATTGGTCCGCCGAGGATTAGAGGGCGGTCGTACTCGCCCTGCACACGGGGATGCGAATCGGCGAGGTCTGCGGCCTTCGGTGGTGCGATGTGGATTTCGAGACGGGCCTGATCTCGATCAGACACTCGGTGGCGTACGCGAAGGGAATGGGTTCGTTCATCAAGGACACCAAGACCCATGACGCCAGGGGTATCCCCATCGACCCGGTCGGCCTACTCCCCTTCCTGAAGGAGACCCACGAGATCGACTGCGGAAAGCTGCGCTTGCGCGGCCTTACCGGGGCGGTCGAGATCGGGGACTGCTACATCCTGTCGGAGCCGGGCGCGACCTTCGCGACGACAAGCTATATCCGCAGGGCGTTCAAGACGTTCTCGGAGACCAACGGCCTCATGGGCACCAACGACGAGCTGATCACGTTCCACGGCCTTCGCCACACGTTCGCAACGCAGTGGATCCGCCAAGGCGGCGATATCAAGGCGCTCCAATCGATCCTCGGCCACAAGGACGCCATGGCGACGCTCAACGTCTACGCCGACATCGAGCCCATCTCCAAAATCCATAACATGCTGCGCGCCACGCCGTGCCTTTGGCGCGGGCACCTCGGGCCGAGGGTCGATCCGGGTCCCATGTTCCAACAGAGGATCCAGGAGTCCATCGAGACGCTCCAGGCGTTCGGCTACGGCATCACCGAGCCGGACGACCGAAATATCGCCATACGCGACGTGAAGACGAACAGTTGGCTCTAGCTCACCGAGTACGCGGCAGTGCTGGGCCCATCCCAACTGAGGTCACGGTGGTCCGATAGGGGCGCCGCCCGCGGCATGCGCCGCGGAGCGGTATCCCCTACCGAAGGGCGGGGATGCCCTCCGCTTCCAGTTCGGAATCAGCCGTCGGAGGCGTTCGGCTGACTGCGGGAACGGCCTGTCCGCTCAATGTGTTCGGCTGAGATCGGAAATCAACCCAACACGAGCCGGACACGCGCCAGACGGCTCTTCCCCGTACGGCCTTCCCCCTTACGCTCATGTTGCAGACGTGTAACGCCGCTGTAAGCGCACCTCTTTTGGCGCCAGACAGGTACAATGATGAACACTGTACCGTAGCGGAGCGCCCCGCGCGCGCCGCAACCACGCGAAAGGGTTTCTCATGGCCGAGATCTCGTCCTCCCGTATCGTCATCACCGTCCTTGGCAAGAACCGCCCCGGCATCGTCGCCGGCGTCACCCGTGTCCTGGGCGAGGCCAACGTCGACATCCGCGACATCACGCAGTCCATTATCGAGGACATCTTCACCATGACCATGCTGGCCGATACCGCCGAGTCCAAGCTCGACTTCGCTGAGCTGCAGAAGGCCCTGGCCGAGGCCGGCGAGCTTTCGGGCGTCAACGTGTCCATCCAGCGCGAGGACGTCTTTAACTTTATGTACCGCCTGTAGCGAACAGGCCGTGCAGGAACAGGCCGGCGCATCTGCACTCAAGCACGCCGCCCCCACACGGCCCGGAGAGGAGCGCACATGGCCTACGACGCCAAGAAAATCTATTACCGCTTCGATGACCACTTGAGCCGACTGGTTCTGGATTACGAAGCAAGCCGCCAGATTTCGTCTGAGAGCGAAAGCCTCTACCACGGCCTGCCGACCGACCCTTATGACGAGGGCTTGTTCGAAGAGCACAATGTCAAGCGCGGCCTGCGCAATGCCGACGGCTCGGGCGTGGTCGCGGGCCTCACTCGTATCTCGGATGTGCACGGCTACAACAAGGTCGACGGAAAGGTCGTGCCCGATCAGGGCAAGCTCACGCTTCGCGGCTACAGCATCGAGGATCTGGTCAACAATGCCCAGGCCGAGAATCGCTACGGCTACGAGGAAGTCGCCTATCTGCTTATCACGGGTTCGCTGCCCAACAAGGAAGAGCTCGACGGCTTTTGCGAGCGCCTGGGCGCCTTTAGACATCTGAGCGACGAGTACGTTAAAGAGTTCCCTATGACCACAGTGTCGTCGAGCATCATGAACGTGCTCCAGCGCGCCGTACTGCTGCTCTACGCCTTCGATGCCGAACCAGACGTGATCACGCCCGAGCACGAAATCGACGTCGCCATTTCCATGCTCGCACGTCTCCCGCGCATCGCCGCCTTCGCACACATGGCCTCGGTCGCCAAGCTTCGCGGCTCCGAGGTTCACGTGCCGCACCCCACGCCCGGTCTCTCCACCGCCGAGACCATCCTACAGGTCCTGCGCGGCGGCATGGCGTTCACCCGCGATGAGGCGATGCTGCTCGACGTTATGCTCATGCTGCATGCCGAGCACGGCGGCGGCAACAACTCCACCTTCGCTTGCCGCGTGCTGTCGTCTTCGGCCACCGACCCGTATTCCGCCTACGCCGCGGCTATCGGCTCGCTCAAGGGCCCGCGCCACGGTGGTGCCAATGCCAAGGTCGTGTCTATGCACGAGGACATCCGCGCGCATGTCTCCAACTGGGAGGACGAGGACGAGGTCGCGGCCTACCTGGGCAAGATCCTCGACAAGCAGGCCTTCGACGGCACGGGCCTCATCTACGGCATGGGCCACGCCGTCTATACGCTCAGCGACCCGCGCGCCGAGGTCTGCCGTCGTTACGCGCGCACACTTGCCGCCAAGAAGAACCTGGGCGATGAGTTCGCGCTCATCGAGCGCATCGAGCGCCTGGCACCCCAGGTCATGCGCGACCACGGCATGACCAAGCCCATCTGCGCCAACATCGACCTGTACACGGGCTTTATCTACAAGATGCTCGGCGTGCCCGAAACGCTCTTTACGCCGCTATTCGCCGTCGCCCGCATGGCCGGCTGGTCGGCACACCGCATGGAAGAGCTCTTCTGCGCGCACCGTATCATCCGCCCCGCCTATCGTCCGGTGATCGAGCCGCTGGAGTACAAGCCGCTCGCCGACCGCTAGGACGCGGACCGTTATAGAACTCGAGCGTGGCCAGGGACCCAAGCCCTCGGCCACGCTTTTTATGCCAGTAGAAAGGGCTGCATCAAATGATTGTGTTTTCCGATATGGATGGGACGCTGCTGACGAGCGATAAGCAAATGAGCGATGCCACCTGGGCGATGCTCGACGAGCTCGCACGTCGTGGCATCGAGTTTGTTCCCTGCACGGGACGTCCACTGTCGGGCATCTTTAAGCCCATTCTCGCCCATCCCGCCGTGCACTACGCGGTCTGTGCCAACGGCGCCAGCGTCTGGCAGCTCGACGAGGATACGCCCACCGACGCCTCGCGCGCCACGTGCATCTTGAGCCGTCCGCTCGACCGTGGCATTGCCCACCGCATCCATCGCATTGCCGCCGGCCACGATGTGACCTTCGATATCTTCGCGGATGGGCAGTGCTTCCTCCCCCGCTCGCTATACGGGCGTCTGGATGAGTTCTGTGGCGGCGACCCCCACATCGCGGCTTCGCTCAAGCGCACACGAACGCCGATCGACATGAATATCGACAGCAAAATCGACGAGGTCGAGACGCTCGAACGCATCGCTATGTACTGGCACGACCCCGCCGATCGCGACGCCATCGCGGCGGCGCTCGACACGCTCGGAGGCATTGAGGTCACGCGTTCGTACGCCATGAATATCGAGGTTATGGGCGAAGGCGCCACCAAGGGAATGGCCCTCACGTGGCTGTGTGAGCATCTGGGCGAGCGTCTCGCCGACGCCTGGGCGTTCGGCGACAACATCAACGACATCCCCATGCTGCAGGCAGCGGGCCATGGCATGGCCATGATCAACGCCGAGCCCGAAGATCGCGAGGCCGCCGACGCCATCACCGAATACGACAACGACCACGACGGCGTCGCCCGCACCATCATGGCCGCCCTCGCCTAGTCATTGGTCAGTCATTGGGGACGTTCTTAAACGACTAGTCACTGGGGACACTCTTCGCAAAAAGCTGCAAGGACTGTCCCCCACTGTCGGCAGAAAAGGAACGTCCCCATCTGCCGAATTAGGAGAGACTCTCCAGCACGCGACGGAGCTCCTGCTGGACGGCGTGGTCGCGGTTGCAACCCACCACGCGATCGGCCACCGCCTTAAGCGCGGGGCGCGCGTTTTCCATCGCGCAGCCCGTGCCGACAAAGCGAATGATCTCGTAGTCGTTCATCGAGTCGCCAAACGCCATGACCTCGTCGCGACCAATGCCGTAATGCTCCGCGAGCTGCGCGATACCCGAGGCCTTCGACACACCAGGCTGCATGGCATCGATCCACGCGTTGCCCGAAGGCGCAAAAGTAAAGAGCTGACCAAGTTCGCGCTGTAGCACGTACGCACTGTCCATAACCGCACTGTCGTCGCAAAAGATACTCGCCTTGATGATATTTACGCTGGGATCGGGCAGCTCCCAAATGCGCTCGGCATTGGGAAGGTCCTTATCGACCTCACGCACGAACTTGCTCTCGTCATCGAGCAGGAAGGACTTGGTACGGTCAAAGAGCGCAAGATGCAGATTGGGAAACGTCGCGACGGCCTGGGCGAGCCTTCGAATCGCCAGGTGCGAATACACCTCACGGTCTACCATCTTACCGTCGGCGTAGACTTGGGCGCCGTTAGCGGCGACAAAGTCCATCTTGTCGCGAACGGGCGCAAAGAACTCGCACAGGCGATCGTAGCGACGACCTGACGATGCGGCGAAATGCACGCCATGCTCGTGTAGCGCCAGAATCAGTTCGTAGGTCTCGGGAGGCACCTGGCCGTTTTCGTCAAGCAGCGTGCCGTCCATATCGGATGCAATCAGTTTAAACATAGAAAAGCTCCCTTCGGGCTTGTTGGAATCGAACGTGTATCCGATTCCAACGTACCCAAAGGGAGCTCAAATAAGACTCCGCGGGCGTAAACGTTACAAGGACCTGGCAAATAGCTCACACATGCCAGAGGTCTCACGGTCGCGGCGTCAGGCGACACGCCACCCCGATGACTAGTCGGCGTAGGTGAAGGTTGTAACGTCGAACATGCCCTCGGGGCGGATGCGGAGCGTCGGGATAACCGGCAGGGGCAGGAAGATGATGCCCATGATGGGGTCGAGCGGCGGCTCAATACCCATGGCGCGTGCCTTGACCATAAAGTCGTCGTGCTGCGCGGCAACGTCCTCGGCCGTGCCCTCGCTCATAAGGCCACCGAGCGCCAGCGGAATGCGCGCCACGACCTCGCCGTTACGCACCAGCACGTGGCCGCCCTGGCCCACGGCCTCAACGGCAGCCATCATATCGGCCGCGTTGTCGCCCACCACGCACACGTTGTGCGAGTCGTGGCCGATCGTCGAGGCGATGGCACCGCCCGTAATGGTAAAGCCACGCACCCAGCCGCGACCAATGTGCTTGCCAACAAGACCCAGGCCCGCAGGGCCATCACCGTCGGCCCCCTCGGCCTGCAGTGACAAGCCGCGGCCGTGGCGCTCGATCAGCATAATGCGGCGCAGGCCCTCGGCATTCTCGGGACGAGCCATGCCCGTGATGGCCTTGCCCGGCACCACGTCGATCACGGCCTCGCCCGGCTTAAAGGCATAGTCGAACACGTCAAGCGATAGCTTCGGCAGCTTAACGGAAGCACGCAGCTCATCGGCAAGGGCCGCAACCTCGGCCATCTCGGGTGCGATCTCGCCCACAAAGGTGCCGTCCTGCGCCACCAGAGCACCGGCGGCATATACGCGATGCGGAGCCGTGGCAAACGTCAGGTCGTTGAGTACCAGCAGGTCGGCACGCTTGCCCGGGGCGATGGCGCCACGCAGCTCGTGCGGGTCGCGGCAACCGTGGTCCAGGCCAAACGCCTCGGCCGTGGAGAGGGACGCCATAGAGATGGCAACCACGGGGTCGATACCGGCCTCGATAGCCACGCGACAGGCATTGTCGATCATGCCGGTCGCAAGCGCATCGGAAGGGGTGCGGTCGTCAGTCGCAAAGCAACAGCGGCGGGCGCGCGCGGGATTCTCCAGCAGCATCGGCGACAGGTTGGCCAGGTCATGGCTGCAGGTGCCCTCGCGCAGCATCACGTACATGCCACGAGACAGCTTGTCGAGCGCCTCCTCGGGAATCGTCGACTCATGGTCGGCGATAATGCCCGCCGCGGCATAGGCATTGAGGTCCTTGCCGGCAACGAGCGGCGCATGGCCGTCGACCTGCTTGGACGGCGTCTGGTTGGCAGCATCGATGCGAGCACAGGTCTCAGGATCGGCCATAAAGACACCCGGCAGGTTCATCATCTCGCCCAGGCCAAAAACGTCGCCCGGATGCTCGGCAAAAAACGCCTGCATGTCAGCGGCGGTAATCACAGCGCCCGCTTGCTCATCGGGCAGCGCGGGCACGCACGAAGGCATCATGTACTTGATGGAGATGGGTGTACGGCGGCCGTCCTCGATCATAAAGCGCAGACCGTCCAGGCCCGCCACGTTGGCAATCTCGTGGCTGTCGGCAATGGCGGTGGTGGTACCGCGCGTCGCCGCCATGCGCGCATACTCGGCGGGGCGGATGTTCGAGGACTCAATGTGCAGATGTCCGTCGATAAAACCGGGGGCGAGATAGCGACCCTGGCAGTCGATAACCTCGGCAGCCTCATAGGTACCGGCGGCATCGTCGCGCCCGTTGTAGAGCACGCCGACGATTACGCCGCCCTTGACGGCAACGCTACCGGGCGCCACGCGCTGACCGTACACGTCGACAATCTGCGCATTGGCAAACAGCGTGTCGACGGGCACGCGGCCCTCGGCAGCGTCGATCACAGACCTCATGACCTCAACGGACATACATACTCCTTTAACCGTAGAAATAACTGCGGGGCGGACGGGCCTTCACCGCAGCAAGCCAATAGCCATTGTATGCCCAAAAGAAGGTCCCGCTAACACCCCGTCCGCTTAACGGCACACGCCGCTTGGCGCAATGGGGACAGGTTACTTTGCACCAATGACAAGGAGTGTCCCAAAGTGCCGGCACAAAAGGAACGTCCCCAAGTGCCAAAAAAGCCGCAGCCGGAATCGTTCCGGCTGCGGCCCTATTGCACATGTTAGGTTGACCTACTTGCTAGACCAACTTAAAGCCCTTGCGCTTGCCTACTGAGAGGGTGTCGCCCAGCTTGAGGGCGCTCGGGTCGATGTTGTAGCTCTTGGGAGCCACCGCCTCGCCGTTGATCTTGACGCCGCCGCCGTCAATGTCGCGACGGGCCTGGCCGGCGCTCGCCGAAAGGCCCAGGTCCTTAAGCAGGCCTGCGAGGTAGATCTGGCCCTCGTCGTTGACGGTCAGCTCGACATGCTTCTCGGGGAAGTCGGCAAGCTGGCCCTCCTTGAACACGCGGTCGAACTCGGCCTGAGCCTCGTCACCGGCACCGGCGCCGTGATAGGTGTCGCACAGGTCGCGGCCCAGCGCGCGCTTGAGCTCATAGGGATCGGCGGAACCGTCGGCCAGGGCAGCGTCGATCTTGTCGACCTCGGCCGGGGTGAGCGAGCTGGCCAGACGATAGTACTTGCCGATCATCTCGTCGGGGATGGACATCGTCTTGCCGAACATATCCTTGGGAGCATCGGTCAGGCCGATGTAGTTGCCGTAGGACTTGGACATCTTGCGCACGCCATCGGTGCCCTCGAGCAGCGGCATGGTAAGCGCGATCTGCGGCTCCATGCCCATCTTCTCCATGAGCTCGCGGCCGGCGAGCAGGTTGAAGAGCTGGTCGGTGCCGCCCATCTCGACGTCGGCCTTGATCTGAACGGAGTCGAAGGCCTGCATCACGGGGTACAGGAACTCGTGGAGGGCGATCGGCGTCTGGGACTGGTAGCGCTTGGTAAAGTCATCGCGCTCGAGGATGCGGGCGACGGTGAACTTGGAGCACACCTGCAGCAGGCCGGCCAGATCCATCGACAGGATCCAGTCGCCGTTGTGCACGATGGTGGTCTTCTCGGGATCCAGGATCTTCATGGCCTGGCTCACGTAGGTCTCGGCGTTGGCCTCAATCTGCTCCTGCGAAAGCTGCGGGCGGGTGGAATTCTTGCCCGAAGGATCGCCGATCAGTGCGGTGCCGTTACCGATGATGAGGGTGACCTTGTGGCCCAGGTCCTGGAACTGACGCATCTTGCGCAGGGGCACGGCATGGCCCAGGTGCAGGTCGGGGCTGGTGGGATCGACGCCGAGCTTGATGTTGAGGGGCTCGCCCTTCTCAAGCTTCTTGCGAAGGTCGGCCTCGGGGACGATCTGCGCTGCGCCCGAGGTGATGATACGCATTTGCTCGTCGACAGACAGCATTGGGTATCCTCCTTTTGCTATAGCACCCTCACCGGATACGGCGGTGCTCGAAGTTCATAAACCCACTCATAATAACCAAAACGGCGCGGCCGAACACCTACGACAGGAAAATCCTCGTCCTGCCGCACGCGTCGATAACGACCGGCAAACGCGTGCCGTCACGTTCGACCAAAAAGCGCGCCTGCTGACGGCGCGAGCAGTCACGGCAACGGACCTGCCCCGTTGCATCCGTGGCGCAGGCGCCCTCGGCAGTCAGCAAGCAGTGCTCGCACACCATGATCTCGGGACGGTCGGCATCGACAGGCCCCAAGACACCGGGGCAAGCGGCAAGCTCGGCAACACGCTCCGCATCATTGCCGAGCAACTCGGCCGACAAGCACACCCGCCCCGCACCGAGTCCGCGCAGCCAGGTAAGCGTGGCCCGATTGGCACAGAACACCGGCGCCGCCACGTCAAACGTTGTGCCCAGCTCGCGGGCCATCGCCACTTGTCCCAGATTGCGGCAGACGACGCGCCCGGCACGCTGCATAAGCGCCCGAGTCCGCTCGGCGTCGCCCGCGCGGCACACTTCGTCGAGCACCACCGTTGTATCGGACAGATCTCGCTCATCGCGCGGACCCACATCCATCAGCTCCCAGGCAAAGACCATACGAGCAAAATCCTCGCGCTTTACCGGCCCCGCCGACCCCGCCAACTCCGTCGACGCGCCGCCATCCACCGCAGCGTCCTCAAAGGGCAGCACCTCAACGGCACGCGCAACGGGCGCAATCGCATCCGCCTCGGCCCGCATGCGCTCCAACACCGCCGTCGTCTGATCCAACACGCCGGCGCTGCGAATCAGATAGACCTCGCAGCCCGTGTCCACCTTACGCCTGCAATGCACGACGACGCGCTTCCCCGCTGCGGCATCCACCGGGCAGGGCACCTGCGGCCAGCGCTTGGGCACATCGGGACGCGCGTCGACACCCGGATAGAACCGAATCTCGAGCGTGTCACCCGCCGCCACGGCGGCATCGAGCTCAACGGTCACCTCTTCGTGGCCCACAGCGACCAAGCGCCCCACGCGCACGCCCTGGTTGATCGCGCGCTCAAAGCTCATGAGCTCGGCACCCGAACGACCCCGCAGGTAAGCATCGGTAAACCCACGGTTAAACGACCTTCCCAGCTCGCGTTCAAGCTCTTCCACGGCACCGGAGTCCCACGCGCCGTCGCACAGCATATCGAGTGCCCGACGCCACACCCTCACCACGTTGAATACGTAATCGGGATTCTTCATGCGTCCCTCGATCTTGAGCGATGCCACGCCGGCGGCAACAAGCTCGGGCAGGTGCGCGATACCCAGATAGTCACGCGGACAAAGCAGGCGGTCTCCCTCGACGGCAACAACACTCTGCCCCGCCTCGTCCACTAGGTCGTACGCCAGACGGCACGGCTGCGTGCAGTCGCCGCGCATCGCCGAGCGCCCACGCCGCAGGGCCGAGAACTCGCACGCCCCCGAATAGCCGATGCAAATCGCACCGTGGCAGAATACCTCGATGGGCACGCCCGTGGCACATAGCGCCGCAATCTCGTCGACCGTCAGCTCGCGTGCCGTCGTCACGCGCTCGACCCCCAGCTCATCGGCGGCAAGCCGCACGGCACCCTCGCTATGAGCGCCCGCCTGCGTGGACAGGTGAATCTCGACCCCGGGAATCGCCGCGCGCAGCGCGCAGGCCAACCCGGCATCGGCGACAATCAGAGCATCGGCGCCCAGCTCCAGTGCATGAGCTCCCAACGCCACCGCGTCGGACAACTCATCGTCAAACACGAACACGTTGAGCGTTACGTACACACGCACGCCATGGGCATGCGCCACGGCGCAGCCGCGCGCAAACTCGTTATCCGTAAAGCCATGGGCGCTCACACGGGCGTTAAAGCCGCCCAACCCCGCATAGATGGCATCGGCACCCACGGCGATGGCCGCAAGCATCTGGTCGAGTCCGCCCGCCGGCGCCAGCAGCTCGGGCAGCGCCGCACCGGCAGCATCCAATCCAGTCTCGTATTGTCCGCTCGGCCCCATCGTCCGAATCGCCATCGACAAACTCCTTACCAAGGTATGCATTCACTCTGAAAAATGCCGTCTTCCAGCATACACGAGGCCTCGCGCGCCCCGTTTGGTTTATCGTGTAATAACTTATGTCCATCCTGCCCCGACGGCACATCCACCGTCTGGCACGACATACCTGGAGGTCAATATATGGGTCCTCGCCAACGACAGGGACACAGCCGTTCAAAGACGCACGCTCTGCCCATAATCCTGCTCTCGTTTTTGGGCTTTCTGCTGATTGCGGGCGTGGCGTTTGGCATCGGCATGGTCGGTAACGTCAACCGCTGGCTGTCCGATCTGCCCGACTACACCGACGCCAACGCGTATCTGGTGAGCGAGCCCACCGAGATCGTCGACTGTAACGGCAACAAGATCGCGAGCTTCTACACGCAAAACCGCAAGTCCATCACCAAGGACGAGGTCTCCCCCTACGTGCTGCAGGGCACCGTTGACGTCGAGGACGAGCGCTTCTACGAGCACGGCGGTATCGACCTGTGGGGTATCGCGCGTGCTGCGGTGGCAACCCTCGGCGGCGGGCACGAAGGCGCCTCGACGATCACCCAGCAGCTTGTGCGCAACACCATCCTGCAGGAGGAGCAATTCGACTCGACCATTGAGCGTAAGGTGCGCGAGGCCTACATCGCCATCAAGATGGAGGACATGTACTCCAAAGACGAGATCCTCATGATGTACCTCAACACCATCTATTACGGCCACGGCGCCTACGGCATCGAGGCCGCAGCCGAGACCTATCTGTCCAAGAGCGCCGCCGACCTCACCCTGAGCGAGGCCGCGCTACTCATCGGCCTTCCCAACTCGCCTTCGCAGTACGACCCCACGGTCAATCCCGATCTGGCACTGTCTCGCCGCAACAAGGTTCTCGACAACATGCTGCGCCTGGGCCACATCACCCAGGAGGAGCACGATGCCGCACAGGCCGAGCCCATCACCCTCAATGTGACCGAAATCTCGGGCAGCGGCGTCGACGTATACTCGCAGCCCTACTTTGTCTCCTACGTCAAGCAGCTGCTGGAGCAGGAGTTCTCGACCGACGTGCTCTTTAAGGGCGGCCTGACCGTCAAGACCACCATCGACCCCACGATGCAGCAGGTGGCAGAGAATGCCGTCCGCGAGCAGCTCGACACGCTCTCGCTTGACGGCCTGGACATGGGCATGGTCGTCGTCGACCCCAAGACCGGCTACATCAAGTGCATGGTGGGCGGCTACGACTACAACGCCGACGAGAACCACGTAAACCATGCCACGGCCAAGCGTCCCGTCGGCTCCACCTTTAAGGCCTTTACGCTGGCAACTGCCATCCAAAACGGCATGAACCCCAACGTCACCCTCAACTGCAACTCGCCGCTCAAGGCCAAGGGCACCACGACCGAGGTCCAAAATTACGCCAACCAGAGCTACGGCAACATCACGCTTAAGCAGGCGACGGCATACTCCTCCAACACCGGCTACATCCAGGTGGCGGAAGCCGTCGGCAACAGCAAGATCATCTCGCTCGTCAAAAAGCTCGGCATCGACCCCGCCAAGGACAACATCGAGGACGTTCCCGTCATGACGCTCGGCACCGGCTCGATCTCGCCACTCGAGATGGCCGCCGCCTACGCGACGTTTGCCAACGGCGGCTACTATCGCCAGCCGATCGCCATCACCGAGATTGATTCTCGTACCGGTTCGGTGCTGTACCAGCACACCGACAATCCCTCACAGGTGCTTACCGAGGGCGAGGCCGCCGCGGTCACCGATGTTCTGTCCGGCGTCATGAAGGGCAGCGGTACGGGTGCTGCCGGCGCCCTGAGTGTCAACCAGCCCTATGCCGGCAAGACGGGCACCACCGACAACACCACCAACCTTTGGTTCTGCGGCTATACCCCGCAGCTGGCGTGCGCCCTGTGGACCGGCTATTCCGCGGGCGAGATCCCCATCCAAAAGTACGGCACGGACCTGCTGGGCGACAGCACCAACCTGCCTGTCTTTAAGCGGTTTATGAACACCGTTCTGACCGGTACCGAGCGCGAGGAGTTTGCGACCGGAACGGCGCCCACCTACAAGAACAACAGCGTCTGGAAGTTCTACGGCACCAACAACACCAAGAAGTCGGAGAACGACGACAAGGACGAGGACGAAGAGGAAGAGGAAACCACCACAACAACTACCACGACGACCACGACCACCGAGACCACGGGCGGCGACACCACCGGCGGCACCGGTACGACCGGTGGCTCGACGGGCGGCTCCACTGGTGGCTCGACGGGCGGCGATGGCGGCACGCCTACGCCTACGCCTACGCCTACGCCCACTCCCGACCCCTCGCCCACGCCTGACGATACGGTCGGCTAAGAAGTACGCGACTAAAGCCAACAAGGCCCCGAGCAGCTTATTGAACTGCTCGGGGCCTTATAGTTTGAAGCGACTGGGCGGTCGTTATACCAGCAAACAAAAAAGGGGATACCGACCAACGTCGACACCCCTTACAAGCCACTATGCAAGCGCACGCAGTGCCGAGCGCACGACCCGCACGCCTACTTGCGAGAATTGCTCAGCTTATTGATCAGCGCCTCGAGACGCTCGCCGTCCTCGGCCGTCTGGGCAATAACCAAAATCGTATCGTTGCCGGCAAGCGAGCCAAGCACATCGGGCAACTCTGCCGCATCAACGGCGGCGGCGATGCCGGAAGCCGTGCCAGGCTGAGCCTTGATCATAACCAGATTATCGGTACGCAGAACGCCCGTTACGAGCTCGGAAACCATGCGCTGCAGGTGCAGGTCCTCTGCCAGAACATAGATGCCCTCAGGGAGCTTACGCAGCCCCATATCGGCAATATCGCGAGAGACAGTCGCCTGCGTGCAATCAAAGCCCATAGCACGGAGCTCATCGACCAGCACACGCTGCGTGCGGACGTCCTTATTGCGCACAATATCTCTAATGGCATCCTGGCGCCCATTGCGTTTTTTAGCCATACAAACCCTCTCTCCAAAAGATGGCGGAGACAATCAATCAGTGATTGAATAGTTTAACGCTATTTGAAGGCTTTTGTGTATAAGAACGCATTTCGAAACAATTCTATGCAAGTTTGTTTCGTAATGAGCCGTTTAGGCGGTTTTTGCGCCCGTCCGGTTAAGAAAAGCTGCCAGATGCGTACACATCACGCAGCGCGCGGGCTTGGCGCTGGCAATCGGCCCAAACAACAGACCGAGTCCCCGATGGTTGTCCTTGAGCGCGGCGACCATCTGACGGGTTCGAGGCGCATCGAGCATATCACGCATGCGGGCGGAACGCTCGATTGACGACACCCCATGCGGGCTCAGACACAAATTCTCGATGCAGGCGACCAGTCCGGCAAAGTAGAACTTTTGGCTTGCCAGCTTGAGCCGACCACCGCTATCCGCTTCCGAGAGTGAGTCCGCAAGCTCGTCGAGCGCCCGGGCGTCATCGGATACCTTGGCATACATGGTGGGATCAAAGGCATCTGTAAGCTTAGGCGCCGCCGCGTGGAAACAAGCGTCGCCGCATCCGGAGACGCGCTGTGCCTGCGAGAGCGCGCACGCCATAAACCCAACCGTGCGAAACGTCTTATCGCACAAAAGACATGCCTCAAACAGTGGACGGCTGTACATCACGCCAGAGACTTGAGCAACCAAGCCGCCTAAAATCAACTGGGGCAGCCCAGTCACCATAGAAGACTCGTCTTCTATGGCAATAGAGGCAGCATCCAAGACGCGCGAATGACGCTCGCGATGCGCATCGTATCGATCGAGCGACACCGTGGGGAACACTATGTCTGCCGCAGTATCGCACGCGATATCGACCATCTTGGAAAGGGCCTGCGGAGCAAACCACTCATCGGCGTTCATGGCGATGATTTGAGAGCCGCGCGAGGCATCAAAACCGGCACGAAGACAAGTGCCGCGCTTCGCGTCCTCGACGTCAATCAAATCAATATGGATGTCCCTGTCGGCAGCAACTTGAAGCGAATGGCGCACACCGGGCGCAGCATCGCGGCAGACAACGATAATCTGCAAATCATAGAGGTCTTGGTTCTGGATACTCTCGAGCGCACGCATCGCATAGCTGGGCGAACCTTCTACCACAAGGATCACCGAAAGTCGCGGATGCGAGCCACGTCGAACCAAGTTATCCGTCCTCTCGACAGCAATGAATCAAACTGTCGTTCATGGTACACCCCGGCAATAAAAGCAATGAGACACCGGTTGCACTGCACGCCAAGAACAGATGTTGCACACGAGCAGCCCACAGATGACAGGTGCCGACGAACGGCGCGTCGAGCCCTCCCCTAGTCGAGCACGACAAGCTCGGCGGGATCGTAATCCACTGCCATAAACGTAAGGCCGCAGGCAGGAGCCGTGGGGCCCGCAGCGGTACGATCGCAAGCATCGATGACCTCGCGCATCCACTCGGGTTCACGGCGATGCATGCCAATCTCGACAAGCGTGCCAACGATCGTACGGACCATCGAATGCAGAAACGCATTGCCCTCGATGGTAAACGTCAGGATGTCCTCGCCAAACGCAACCTCATGGCCAAACTCGGCGCGCATCACGCAGCGATGCGTGGGCTTGCCAACGGCCGAGGCAACCTTGCAAAAGCTTTTAAAGTCCTGCTCGCCCAGCAGCGCGGGGCAGGCAGCAGACATAGCCTCAACATCCAAGGGATAGCGATGCCACCACACGGCACCGCGGGACAGCACGGGCCGCGCATCACGATCGGCAATGCGATAGGTGTAAGTGCGAGAGCGCGCGTCAAAGCGCGCAGAAAAGCCCTTACGAGCCTTGTAGACCTCGTTGATGGCGATATCTTTGGGCAGCAGGGCATCCATAGCCCGCAGCCACCTACGGCGCGTACACGCGAGCTCAGCGTCCGTTACGGGCACGCTGATGTACTGAGCCACGGCATGCACGCCGGCATCGGTACGCCCCGCGCACGTCAGATCGATCGGGCGGCGAAGCAGCGTCTCGATGGCTCGACGTAGCTCACCCGCAACCGTCGTCTGTCCCGGCTGCTCGGCAAATCCGCTATACGACGAGCCGTCATAGGCGACGCGGAATACAAGGGTGGCGTCAAGCTCGAGAATCGAATTGAAATCAGACGGCGCAATCATGGGCGCTCCCAACAAACAAACAACGGTATCGCGACAAAAAAAGAGGGGTACGCGAACGTACCCCTCGAATATAGCCTATGCAGACGGAATGTCTACTCAGCGGTCTCCTCAGCAGGAGCCTCCTCGGCAGCCTCGACCTTCTTGGGAGCAGCGGCCTTCTTGGGGGCCGGAGCAGCCTTCTTGGCCTTAGGCGTGCAAGGCTCGGTGACGAGCTCCATGATAACGATGGGAGCGTTGTCGCCCTTGCGGTTACCGAGCTTCATGATGCGGGTGTAACCGCCGTTGCGGTCCTGCCACATGCCCTGGGCAGCCTTGTCGAAGATCTCGGCAACGAGCTGCTTATCGCCGAGCTTGGCGATAGCCAGACGACGAGAGTGCAGGTCGCCCTTCTTGGCCCAAGTGATGATCGGGTCGACGACCGAACGCAGCGCCTTAGCGCGGGTCTCGGTGGTCTTGATGCGGTCGTTCTCGAAGAGGGCCTTAGCAAGGCTCTTCTTCATGGCCTTGGTGTGGCTCGCATCGGTGCCGAGCTTCAGGCCCTTCTTAACGTTGTGACGCATGGTCTAGTTTCTCCTCAAATATGCGAAGCATTAAGCCTTCAGGCTCAGGCCCATGGACTCAAGCTTGTCCTTCACTTCCTCGATCGACTTAACACCGAAGTTACGGATGTTGAGCAGATCGTTCTCCGAGAACTCAACGAGTTGACGGACCGAGTGAATGCTGGCGCGCTTAAGGCAGTTGTAGGAACGGACGGAAAGGTCCAGATCCTCGATCTGCTTGTCCAGCTCGGCGTTGTCGTTGGTGACCTCGGGAGCGAAGATCGAAGCCTCCTCCTCGACCTCGGGGGTCTCGGCAAGGTTCATAAAGGCAGCCATATGCTGGTTGATGATATTGGCAGCCTGGACCACGGCGTCGCGCGGAGCGATGGAGCCGTTGGTCTCGATCTCGAGGACAAGGCGGTCGTAGTCGGTGTGCTGACCGACACGGCAAGCCTCAACGAGCTTGGCGCAACGGGACACCGGCGAGTACAGCGAGTCGACGTGGATCACACCGATGGGATCGTTGTCGCGCTTGTTAGCCTCGCCAGAGACATAGCCGCGTCCATAGCCGATGCGCATGCTCATAGTGAGATGGCCACCCTCGGTAAGCGTAGCGATGTGCTGCTCGGGGTTGACCAGCTCAAACTCGGACGGAATAAAGAAGTCCGCACCGGTGACCTCGCAGGGGCCGTCAACAGAAATGGTGGCGGTCGCCTCGTCGGTCGTGCCGAGAGCCCTGAAGACAAGACCCTTGACATTCAGGACGATGTCGGTGACATCCTCGACCATGTTAGGGATGGTCATGAACTCGTGCTGCGCACCATCGATCTGAATAGCCTCGACGGCGGCACCCTCGAGCGAGGACAGAAGAACGCGACGAAGGGAGTTACCCAGCGTATCGCCGTAACCACGCTCGAGCGGCTCGACGGAGACACGAGCAGACGTCTCGTTAATCTCTTCGACCTGAACCTGAGGCCTAATGAATTCTGACATGTATTACCTCCAGCCTCAGCAGCCCGGATGGACTACTTAGAGTAGAGCTCGACGATGAGCTGCTCGTTGATATCACCGCTGATCTGCTCACGCGTCGGCAGAGCGAGCACGTTACCAGACAGCTTCTCGATATCGACCTCGAGCCAGCCAGGGACCTCAAAGCGCTCGGAGGAAATCAGGGCCTCCTTGATGGGGAGGAGGTCACGGAACTTCTCGCCGACAGCGACGACGTCGCCGGCCTTGACGCGGTAGGACGGGATGTCCACGCGCTTGCCGTTCACGGTGAAGTGACCGTGACGGACGGACTGACGAGCCTCTTTACGGGTGCGGGCGAAGCCAAGACGGAAGACGACGTTGTCGAGGCGAGACTCAAGGATGATCATGAGGTTCTCACCGGTGACGCCGTTCATCTTACGGGCCTTGTTGAAGTAGCCGTGGAACTGCTTCTCCAGAACGCCATAGATGAACTTGACCTTCTGCTTCTCGCGCAGCTGCATGCCGTACTCAGATTCCTTGCGACGGCGCTTGGGCTGACGGATAGATTCCTTCTTGCTGCTGTAACCGAGCTCAGCGGGATCGATCCCGAGCTGACGGCAGCGCTTAAGAACAGGAGTCCTGTCGATTGCCATATTGATACGATCCTTTCAGTTACACGCGGCGACGCTTCTTGGGGCGGCAGCCGTTGTGCGGAATGGGGGTCTTGTCCTGGATGCTCGAGACCTCGAGGCCAGCAGCCTGGAGGGAGCGGATGGCGGTCTCACGACCGGAGCCGGGGCCCTTGACGAAGACGGAAACCTTCTTCATACCGTGCTCCATGGCCTGCTTGGCAGCAGCCTCGGCAGCCATCTGGGCAGCGAAGGGCGTGGACTTACGGGAGCCCTTGAAGCCCACCTGGCCAGCCGACTTCCAGGAAATGACGTTGCCCTGGGGATCGGTGATCGAAACGATCGTGTTGTTGAACGTAGAACGAATGTGAGCCTGGCCCACGGAAATGTTCTTACGGTCCGCGCGCTTCAGACGGGCAGCGCGAACGTTCTTCTTAGCAGTAGCCATCTATCTAGCGCTCCTTATTTCTTCTTCTTAGCACCGATCTGACGCTTCGGGCCCTTGCGGGTACGAGCGTTAGTGTGGGTGCGCTGGCCGCGGACCGGGAGGCCCTTGCGGTGACGAAGGCCGCGGTTGCAGCCGATGTCCATAAGGCGCTTGACGTTCTGGTTGCGCTCACGGCGGAGGTCGCCCTCAACCATGATCTGGTTCTTATCGATATAATCGCGGATGGCATTAACCTCATCCTCGGTGAGGTCCTTAACGCGCGTATCCACGTTAACGTTGCACTCGACGCAGATCTTCGTCGCAGTGGTGCGGCCGATGCCGTAAATGTAGGTCAGACCGATCTCAACGCGCTTCTCACGCGGGAGGTCGACACCATTAATACGGGCCAACGTAGTCTCCTCTCTTAACCCTGACGCTGCTTATGACGGGGGTTCTCGCAAATGACGAGGACCTTGCCATGGCGCCTAATGATTTTGCACTTATCGCACATCTTCTTGACCGAAGGACGTACCTTCATCGTTCTTCCTTTCGGTAGCGCTCAAACTACTTCCCTACTATCTACTCGCCCAGCCGCAGGCGTTTAAAACTATGGCTGGTCTTCACACACAATCCGACCGTAGGTTGAGCTAAGCCTGCAGTCGGAAATGGAGTGCGTGTATGCGTGCCGCTATTTATAGCGATAGGTGATGCGGCCGCGGGTCAGGTCGTACGGGGAAAGCTCCACGACAACCCTGTCACCGGGGAGAATACGGATGTAATTCATTCGGATCTTGCCAGAAATGTTGCATAGAACCGAATGACCGTTCTCGAGCTCGACCTTAAACATGGCGTTGGGCAGCGGTTCCTTTACCGTACCCTCGAGCTCAATTGCGTCTTCCTTCTTCACAAGCAATCATCTTTCTCTAGAAAACGACAGCGATTGAGTATTCTACAATACGCATGCACGTATCGTAATATCTTCGTAATGGCTCCACAACTAAGCGGAACTTGTTACATTTCTCCGCCTTGGAGCGAACACCAAGCACCTTGGGCATCCGTGGTGAGAATCACCGGACCGTCATTGGTAATGGCGACGGTGTTCTCGTAGTGCGCGGCGGGCAGGTGGTCGTTGGTCGTAACAATCCAACCGTCGGAGCCCGTGCTCACATGGTTGGAACCCATCGTAACCATCGGCTCGATGGCAATGACCATGCCGGCCTGGAGGCGAACGCCCCTCCCCTTCTTTCCATAGTTAGGAACGTTGGGGTCCTCGTGCATCACGCGGCCAATGCCATGGCCCACATAGTCACGAAGCACGCCGTAACCGTGAGACTCGGCAAGGGACTGAACGGCATAACCGACGTCCCCGATATGGTTACCGGGAACAGCCTGCTCGATGGCAGCCTTAAGGCAATCGCGCGTGACCTCGCACAAAGCCTTGGCTTCGGGCGTGGGGGTGCCGACGAAAAACGTCCATGCGTTATCGCCGACCCAACCGTCGACAACGGCTCCCGTATCGATGGAGATGATATCGCCATCGCGCAGGATCATGTCAGGGTTGGGAATACCGTGGACCACGGCATCGTTGATCGATGCGCAAATGGTCCCCGGGAACCCGCCGTAACCCTTAAAGGCCGGGGTGCCGCCATGCATGCGGATAATCTGCTCCGCGAGCTGATCAAGCTCAAAAGTCGAAACGCCAGGACGCACCATGGCTCCAACGTGGCGGAGCGCCATCTTAGATAGCGCTCCTGCCTTCTTCATCTGCTCGATTTGCGTTGCAGACTTAATCTTGATCATAGACCGAGAGCCTCTTTGACGTCCCCGTATACGGTCTCGCGAGCCTGGTCACCGTTGACCGACTTGAGCAGACCCTGGCCACGATAGTAATCGACGAGCGGGCTCGTGGACTTCTCGTAGACGTCGAGACGGTTCTTGATGGTCTCGGGCTTGTCGTCGTCGCGCTGATACATCTCGCCGGCGCACTTGGGGCAGGTAGCATCGGCAGCGGTGCCGGTGTAACCGCAGGCGCGGCAGGTGCGACGCGAAGACAGACGGTCGATGATGACCTCGGGGGCCACGTCGACCAGAAGGGCGCAGTCGATCTCGCGACCCATGGCGGAGAGCTCGGAATCGAGCGTCACAGCCTGGGCAGTGTTGCGCGGGAAACCGTCGAGGATGAAGCCCTGCTGGGCGTCATCGGCGGCAAGGCGCTCCTTGACAAGGTCGATCACGAGCTGGTCGGGAACGAGCTCGCCGGCGTCCATGTACTTCTTAGCCTGAATACCAAGCTCGGTGCCACCCTTGACGGCAGCACGCAGCAGGTCGCCCGTGGAAATGTGAGCGACGCCGAACTCGGCGACGAGCTCCTGTGCAACGGTGCCCTTGCCGGCACCCGGAGCTCCGAGCAATACGAGGTTCATGAGCAATCCTCCTCTAGCCTATTTAAAGAATCCATCGTAATCATACATCTTGATCTGGCCTTCGAGCTTGTCGACCGTGTCGAGCACGACGCCGACCATGATGAGGATGGACGTGCCGCCAAATGCCTGGATCAGATGGTTACCCGTGAAGGAGAAGATGATCGAAGGCACGATGGCGATGAGCGCCAAAAAGACAGCGCTGGGAAGCGTGATCTTGTTGAGCGCGTTCTTGATGTAGGCCGCGGTAGCCCTACCCGGACGCACGCCCGGAATAAAGCCGCCCTGCTTCTTAAGGTTGTCGGCCGTGTCATCGGGGTTGAACACCATGGAGGTGTAGAAGTACGCGAAGAACACGATGAGGACAACATTAAGCACCCAGTTGAGCCAACCAGTTGAAAGCGCAGAGGCAACTGCCTGGATCCAGCCGATGCCGGGGAAGAACACGGCAATCTGAGCCGGGAAGTACAGCAGCGCCGAAGCGAAGATGATCGGCACGACGCCCGCGGTGTTGACCTTGATGGGCAGGTAGGTGGTCTGGCCACCCATCATGCGACGGCCAACAACGCGCTTGGCATAGGAGACCGGGATGCGGCGCTGGCCGCGCTCAAGGAAAACGATCAGCGGAATAACCAGCAGGATGATGGCGCAGATGATCACCATGGTGATGATGCCACCGGCATTGCCCTCGGTGCTGGAGAAGATAGCCTGCGGCAGACCGGCCATGATGTTCGCAAAGATGATCAGCGACATGCCATTGCCGATACCACGCTGGGTGATGAGCTCACCAATCCACATGATCAGCATGGCACCCGCAGTAAGCGTGCCGACGACCATGAGGTCGAAGATGATCTCGGGAGCGCCAGCGCCATTAAAGCTGATGCCGAAGCTCTTAAAGAGGAAAAGGTAACCCACGGAGTTGAGGATTGCCAGAGCCAGGGTGAGGTAACGCGAATACTGCGTAATCTTGGTCTGACCGACCTCGCCCTCGCGGGCAAGCTCATGCAGGGAAGGCACAACGGCCTGGAGCATCTGGAGGATGATCGAGCTGGTGATGTAAGGCATGATGCCCAGCGAAAACACCGAAACATAGCTCAACGCGCCGCCAGAGAAAAGATTCAGGAGGGCCATAGCACCTGCGGCGACCGAATTGTTATCGGTCGAGAAAAGGCCCAGCATCCCCTGGAAGGGAATGCCGGGCACAGGAACGTGCGCACCAATGCGGTACACGACGAGCATAGCTATGGTAAAAAGAATCTTTTCGCGCAATTCTTTGATGCGGAAAGCATTCTTAAGACCATTTAGCACGGCAGCTCGACCTTTCCGCCGGCGGCCTCGATCTTGGCCTGCGCAGAAGCGCTGACCTTGTCGACCTTGACCGTGAACTTCTTGGTGAGCTCACCATTGCCGAGCACCTTGACGGGCTCGAACTCGCTCTTGGTGATGCGAGCGGCCTTAAGAGCGGCACCGTCGATCACAGCGCCATCCTCGAACTTACGCTCGAGACGCTCAACGTTAACAGCGGTGTACTCGATACGACGGGGGTTGCGGAAGCCCGGAAGCTTGGGCAGGCGCATAGCCAGCGGAGTCTGGCCACCCTCGAAGCCGGCACCCTTGGTGCCGCCAGAGCGGGAACCCTGGCCCTTCTGACCGCGGCCAGAAGTGGTGCCGTGACCCGAAGAATTGCCACGGCCGACGCGCTTGCGGTTCTTGGTGGAACCGGGCGCGGGAGTAAGATCGTGAAGCTGCATTTGCTACTCCTCTACAATCTCGACAAGGTGCTTGACCTTGAAGATCATGCCGCGGACGGACTCGTTGTCAGCAATCTCGCGAACCTCGCGGATCCTGTGGAGACCGAGGGCACGGACAGTACGGACCTGGTCCTGCTTGCAACCGTTGGTGCTGCGGACCTGCTTGATCTTGATGGTGTCAGCCATGCTTAGTTCTCCTTACCGACGAACATCTCGGAGACCGTCAGGCCACGGCGAGCCGCGACGTCCTCAGGGCTGGAGAGCTCCTTGAGGCCCTCGACGGCAGCCTTGATGATGTTGAGGCCGTTGTCGGTACCGAGGGACTTGGACAGGACGTTCTTGATGCCAGCAAGCTCAAAGAGGGGACGCACAGCGCCGCCGGCGATAACGCCGGTACCCTCGACAGCGGGCTTGATGATGATGCGGCCGGCACCAAAGTGGCCGAGAACCTCGTGCGGGATGGTGCCCTGCTCGGTCACCGGCACGTGGAACATGTTCTTCTTGGCATCGAGAGACGCCTTGGAGATGGCCAGGGGCACCTCAGCGGACTTGCCCATGCCAACGCCGACGTTACCCTTGCCGTCGCCAACGACGACGAGAGCGACGAGGCTCATGCGACGACCACCCTTGACGGTCTTCGACACGCGGTTGATGTAAACGACGCGCTCCTCGAACTCGGAGGCCTCGCGCTGCTGCTTCTGATTACGAGCCATGTGCTACATACCTCCTAGAACTCGAGACCGGCGGCACGAGCACCGTCGGCGAGGGCCTTGACGCGGCCATGGTAGATACGGCCACCGCGATCGAAGGCGACCTTGGTGATGCCGGCCTCGATGGCGCGCTTGCCAACGAGCTGACCGACCTTCTCCGCAGCCTCCTTGTTCGAGGTGTGGGTGCCCTTGAACTCGGCCTCGAGGGTCGAGGCAGAGACGAGCGTCAGGCTGGAGCCCTTGCTGTCGTCGATGATCTGGGCATAGATGTTGGCGTTAGTACGGGTCACGCGAAGACGCGGACGCTCGGAGGTACCCGAGACCTTGCCGCGAACACGACGCTGACGACGCTTGAGGCCTTCCAGCTTCGCCTTATGCTTGTTCATACGTAAACTCCTAAAAAGGTTGATCTTGCCAGCACCTGACGGGGTGCTGGTCTTATGCGAGTGAGTCGGTTACGACTACTTGGCGGCCTTACCCAGCTTGCGGCGGATGTGCTCGCCAACGTAGTGGATACCCTTGCCCTTGTAAGGCTCGGGAGGACGATGGCCGCGGATCTCAGCGGCGATCTGACCGACCTGCTGCTTGTTGATACCCTTGACGTTCACGTGGGTGTTGTCGGGAACCTCGAAGGTGATGCCCTCGGGAGCCTCGACGATCACGGGGTGCGAGAAGCCCAGGGAGAACTCGAGGTTCTTGCCCTTCTGCTGCACGCGGTAACCGACGCCGGCGAGCTCGAGCTTCTTCTCGAAGCCCTCGGAAACGCCAACAACCATGTTGTGGATGAGGGCGCGGGTGAGGCCGTGGCGGGCACGGGTCTCACGCTCGTCGTCGGGACGGGAAACGGTGAGGACGTTGTCCTCGACGTTGATAGCGAGCTTCTCAAAGACATCGAGCTCGAGCTGGCCCTTGGGGCCCTTGACGACAACGTTGTTGCCGTTGACTGCCACTTCGACTCCGGCGGGAATCTGGACAGGCTTATTACCGATACGAGACACGGTGATCTCCTTTCCTTCTACCTACCGAGCGAATTACCAGACGTAAGCGATGATCTCGCCGCCGACGTTGTGCTTGCGAGCATCGCGGTCGGTCATGACGCCATGGCTGGTGGAAATGATGGCGGTACCAAGGCCACCGCGGACGCGGGGCATGTCGGCAACGCCGGTGTACTTACGCAGGCCCGGCTTGGAAATGCGGCGGATGCCGTTGATGACCTTAGCCTTCTTGGGACCATACTTAAGCGTGATGTGCAGAGTCTTCTGGGGAACGGTGTCCTCGACATCGTAGCCCTCGATGTAGCCCTCCTCGTGCAGAACACGAGCGATCTCGACGAGCTTCTTGCTGCTCGGCATGGAGACCGTGGCCTTGTTCACAGAGTTAGCGTTACGGATGCGCGTAAGCATATCTGCGATCGGGTCTGTAAGGTTCATACAGATTCTCCTTCGTTCTTGATGAACACGTGCTCTTGGTTCTTCGCCGCCCTTAACGGCAAAGCCTTTTTAGCGCGTTTTCCCTGTTCCAAACTGATGCTTGAAACGCTGGTAGTGACTTACCAGCTGGCCTTCTTAACGCCGGGAAGCTCGCCCTTGAGTGCAAGCTCGCGGAAGCAGACACGGCACAGGCCGAACTTGCGGTACACAGAGTGCGGACGGCCGCAGCGCTGGCAGCGCGTGTACTCACGAGTAGAGAACTTCTGCTTGCGATTGCACTTGACGATCATCGATGTCTTAGCCACTTATATCCTCCTCACATAGAGTATTGTTCGCCCCAAGCGCCGCCCCCTTCTGGGAACGGCGCTCATAGGGCAGGTGAACCTATTTCTTGAACGGGAAACCGAAGGCGTCCAGAAGGGCCTTGGCCTCCTCATCGGTGTTGGCGGTGGTCACGAAAGTGATGTCCATACCACGCTGGTGATCGACGGAGTCGAAGTCGATCTCGGGGAAGATGAGCTGCTCGGTGACGCCCATGGAGAAGTTACCACGGCCGTCGAAGCTCTTGGCCGAGATGCCGCGGAAGTCGCGGATACGGGGGATCGCGACGGAGGTCAGACGATCGAAGAACTCCCACATACGGTCGCCACGCAGGGTAACCTTGCAGCCGATCGGCATACCAGCGCGCAGGCGGAAGGTAGCGATGGACTTGCGGGCACGGGTGATCATCGGCTGCTGGCCGGTGATGGCGCGCAGGTCGCGCACGGCACCGTCGATGGCCTTGGAATCGGTAGCGGCCTCGCCGACACCCATGTTCACGACGATCTTCTCAAACTTGGGGATCATCATGACGTTCTCGTACTGGAACTTGTCCTGAAGCTGCTGCTTGACCTCGTTGTTGTACTTGGTCTTCAGACGCGGCACATACTTCTCTTCTGCCATTGTTCACTCCTTCTTGGGGTTTTAAGCACGGGGCGTGGCCACGATGGGTTGTCCTCGTGCCTCCTGGCTGCATCCGCGCCGCTCATGGCATTTCGCGGTTTGGACTCGACGCAGCAGGAGCCGACAAAACAATCGGTACTATACGCGCATCGGGAGCGTATTTCCAGAAAAACCTCGTCTGCCTGCACAACTCCACAACTCCCCCGCACATATTGATCCCTAGGGGACGGAGGAAAATGGCAGTTGCGGTGAAATAGGGACTGTTTGATGGCTTAACAGGCATAAACAGTCCGTATTTCACCGCAACTCATATATGGGGATGCGATTAGCGCTTGCGGGGGACGAGTTTGGTGCGGCGCAGGTGGATCATCTCGGCGGCGATGGAGATGGCGATTTCCTCGGGGTCCTCGGCCTCGATGGCGACTCCGATCGGCAGGTGCAGCTCGTTGATTTGCTCCTGCGTAAAGCCCTCCTGCTCCAGGCGAGCGCGCACAAAGGCAGTCTTGCGGCGCGAACCCAAGCAACCCAGATAGGCAGGCTTGGCGCGCATGGCCTGAATCACCACATCGATATCGGACTTGTGGCCTGCTGTTGCCACGGCCACCAGGTCGCGCGGGCCGATAGGGCACTGCTTGCTCAGGTTCTTGTAGTCGACCAGACGACGGTCGTAGACACCGGGCACCCATTCGGGGGTCAGCGTGCCGGGACGGTCGTCGCAAGCCACGACGGCAAAGCCCGCCGCCGTGAGCACCCGCGCCGTCGCGGCGCCCACGTGGCCGCAGCCAAAGATATAGGTCAGGCCCTCGGGGCAGAGCGTCTCGATGTGCGCCGGGGGAATCTCGGAGGCGGCGTTGGTGTAGGTAACCTTACTCCCCTCCTCCACCAGCGAAAGCCCAGGGCAGCCCGCAATGGTGCGGCGCGATTCCTCGCCATGGTACTCGGCCACATCGCCCTCGAGCGCGCTCGCGATAAACGGCTCAAAGTCGATGACGAAGTCGCCGATGCGGCGATACGCCAGTACATCGGCAATTTCCTGGAACAACGGTGCCTGAGTCGCGTCCAGATGCAGGTAGCACAGGCAGATGGCCCCGCCGCAGATCATGCCGGTATCGGAGTTCTCGCCGCCCATGGTGTAGCGGACCAGACGCGACTGTCCCGCGCTCAGGATCTCGCGCGCCTCATCCAGCGCAAAGAGTTCAATCTTGCCGCCGCCGATAGTGCCCGCCTGGCTGCCATCGGCAAAGACGGCCATCCAGGCGCCCACGCCGCGCGGCGACGACCCCGCTGTGCCGGCCACTACCACCAGTTCGCACGTCTCGCCAGCACGCAAGGCGGGAAGCGCCGCATTCACCACATCGAGCTTTTCCATTGCCGCCTTCTATCCTCTAAAGACATCGGTGAGCATAGCGAGTGCCTCGAGCACGCCGCCGCCGACCGACGTCGCCTTGTCCGAAATATAGTTGATATAGCTGGCGTCACCGCGCGGATCGACATCGGCGCATTTAAAGCCCTCGGTCACTTGCACGCCGTTCGCCAAAAGCCCACGCAGACAGCCATCGATCTGCGTGCACATGGGCGTATCGCCCGCGTAGCCAATCACGTCTCCGGCGCTCACGATGTCGCCGATTGCGCGGTCGGACCGAAACACGCCGGCGGCGGGGCTGTGGATAACGCGCTCCTTGCCATAGCCGGCGATCATGCCCGGCACGCCCGTGTTGGGCTGGGGCGAACCTTGGGTAATGACACGGCCGAGAAAATGCCCGCGCATGGTCTCGACCACGGCGTCGCAGTCAACCGGCGCGGTAAAGCCCGGCCCCACGGCGATGACGACAGGCGCCATGTCGCGCATGGTGCCCAGATTGCGCTTGGCCAGAATCGCGTCGACCACAGCCGCGGGTTTAAGCTCATCGAGCATCTTGGCCTGGGGGTCCACCACCACGGCGACATCCCCCGCCTCGGTAATCTCAAGCGCCTCGGCCGACGTCTGCGCCAAGCGAGCGCGAATGCCCTCGACCTCGACCTCGCCCAGGCGAATGGCCTCGCAAAAACTGATTGTGCGGCGGATGCACGTGGGAACCGCGATATCGGCCATGACAACCGACACGCCGGCGCGCACCAAGCGAGCGGCGACGCCCGTGGCGATATCGCCGGCGCCGCGAACATAAACGAGCATTCCCGGGGCACCTCCCTGTGCTACGGTTTGAGCAGAGCAAAAGCGGTTCGACCGCTACTCTGATGATTATTTATTATCACAGTATTATACGGCGGTGAACAGATGGAAACGACGAGCGGAAACCTTGCCTCCGCGCTCAAGATCGAGCCGGGCATTACCGCAATTATCGGCAGTGGCGGCAAGTCGACGTTGCTTAAGACGCTGGGTCTTGAGCTCATGCGCGCCGGCGGCAGGGTGCTCCTCTGCACCACCACGCACATGTTTCCCGTCGCCGGCGTCCCGTGGGACGGATCGAATCGTCGCCTGGACGCCGCGCCTTGGAAGCCGGGCGCCTCGCATGTCCCCGGTTGCACCTGCGAGGCCTGCGTGGGCCTTGCGCGCGGAAGCATCTGCCAGGCAGGCGTCTTGGACCCGGAGACAGGCAAGCTCTCCGCCCCCGCCGAGCCACTCGGCGAGCTGGCACAGCGCTTTGACTACGTCCTGGCCGAGGCGGACGGTAGTAAGCGGCTCCCGCTCAAGGCGCACGCCCCGTGGGAGCCGGTAATTCCCTCTGGCACGGCCAACGTCATCTGGATCGTCGGCGCCTCGGGGCTGGGCAAGCCCGTCGCCGAGGTTGTCCACCGCCCCGAGCTCTTTTGCGAGCGTTGCGGCTGCGAGCTCACCGACATCGCCACGCCCGAGCGCGTCGCCCAGGTGCTCAATGCCGAGATGCAGGCGCTGGAACTCAGCACCGCACGCGTCATGCTCAACCAAGTCGACACGCTAGCCGACCCAACGATGGCAGACCGCTTCGAGGCAGCCCTCAACCGCCCCGTCATCGCCAACAGCCTCCGATAGCCGGCCCCAGCCTCCGCAGTTGCGGTGAAATACGGACTGCTTATGGCCGCCAGGCGGCCAAAC
>CAJJZP010000021.1 GCA_905197665.1 uncultured Collinsella sp. | reverse complement strand
CATGCCTTGCCTTTTGAATGACAAATTGTCGCTCTGGGTGGCGCGCAGCGTCGAGCATTGCGCGGTTTGGTAAAACCGCGCAAAAAGAAAGCCCGTGCGCTCGATGGATTCGGATGCCCGACAGAGGCTCCTTATGGCTGCTTCCTTCCGGACCTGACCAGATTCGGAACATGTCGTCATCCGAACCCATCGAACGCGCTAGGCGCTCGATATATCTTACCTGCTCCCGCCCGATGGGGCAAGACAGCTAATTTGGGACGGGGCCTTTTTGACTACTCGGGCAATCGAATCGGCAAGTAGTCAAAATAGCCCCGTCCCAAAAAGACTGGTCTGACGCTGCGCCACGAAAAGGGCCTATCTACTACGTTTAGGCCGCAGGGGTCAACCATAGCCGGCTTTTTCGAAAACCGGCAAGCTTTCTACCTGCGGTTTTAATTTCGCAAAATTCGGGATGATCGAGGATACTCGGTTAAACGTAGTAGATGGCCGCATTTCGTGGCGGACGGTCCGACCCAAGGCCCAAGGCAGCCAGCCTCGCATGACCATTCACGAAGTTGCAGTGGAATACGGACTGAATTGGCACCTTAAAGGCAAAAACACTCCGTATTTCACCGCAACTTATCGAGGGGATGGGTTTTAGGGGCGAGCGAGGTCATAGGCTTGGGCAGCTGCCTCGCCGGCGCAGATGAGGTTGGTTGTGGCCTCTTGCACACCGAGCGCCTGGTCGAGGGGCATGGGCTTGCGGCAGATCGGAAGCACCAAGTCGATGCCCTGCCCATACACCGCGTCCAGATAGTCGGCGCGACCGCCCACGACAGCGGCCACCGGCTTGCCATATCGCTTGGCGCGGCGGGCCACACCCACCGGCGCCTTGCCGGCGGCAGACTGCTCATCCATGTTGCCCTCGCCCGTTATGACCAGGTCGACATCGCGCACGCGCTCGTCAAACCCCACGAGGTCGAGCACCGTCTCCACGCCCGAGCGTAGCTCTGCACCGAGTGCTAGCAGCGCGGCGCCCAGACCGCCAGCAGCACCGGCGCCGGGCACGCCGAGCACCGAGCCAAACGTCCGCGCGCCCTCGGGCACGCGCAGCAATCCCCGAGCCCGAGCCTCGGCAATCGCCGTATCGAGCAGGCGACCGTAGCCGACCATCCAGCCGTCGTACCCGCCCAGTGTTTCGACATCGTCTGTCGGCAGGCCCTTTTGCCCGCCAAACACCGCAAGTGCCCCGCGACGTCCCACGAGCGGATTCTCGACATCGGAAAGCACCACGACACGCGCGCCATTCAGTGCCCGAAGCGCCGGTGCCAAATCGATACTCGCCACGTGTTCAAGGCCCGCGAGCCCCGGCGCGATATTGCAGCCACACTTATCGACCAGGCGGGCGCCAAGCGCCTGCAGCATACCGGCGCCACCATCGTTGGTGGCACTGCCGCCCAGACCAATATAGAGTGTCTTTGCGCCCGCGCGAACCGCGCGAAGCATGAGCTCGCCCACGCCATAGGTTGTGGCCGCCAACGCCGCCGACTCCGTGCAAGGCGAGTACCCGATGCCCGCGGCTTCGGCCATCTCAATGACAGCCGACTCGTGCTCGCCGTCCACCAGCATCCGGGCAGCCACGCGCTTGCCCAAGGGACCTGCCGCCTCGCAGGTCACAATCTCACCGCCGCACGCGGCAACGGCATCGAGCGTTCCCTCGCCGCCATCTGCCAGCGGCAACGTGGCCACTTGGGCATCGGGCCAAACGCGGCGTACACCTTCGGCAACCACCACCTCCGCCTGCGCACTCGAAACGCTGCCCTTAAAGGAGTCGATCGCCAACAGCACACGGCGGGGCCGGCGACACGCGGCACCAAAATCGACCGCCTCAACGACGATATCTTCGGCACACGCGAGCGCCTCAGCATGAGCGGCGTGTGCTTCAAGATCGGCCCCACAACCGCAGCCAGCACCATCGGTGCCACGCAGCCTACTAAAATAGCTGCTCAACACCTCACGACACTCGTCTGCCAGCACGCCGGCGGTCACGTTAAACCGATGATTCAGGCGCGAATCGGCATTCAGGTCATACAGCGAACCCAGAGCGCCCGCCTTGGCATCAGCCGCGCCATACACGCAGCGTCCTACGCGCGCGTTAACCATAAGCCCCGCACACATGCAGCAGGGCTCGAGCGTCACGTAGACCGTACAGTCGGAAAGGCGCCAGCGACCGAGCGACCGAGCGGCAGCGCACAGGGCCGCGAACTCTGCATGCGCCGAAGGGTCCTGATCGAGCTCACGACGATTATGCGCCCGCGCGACAATCTCACCCGCGCGCACCACCACAGCGCCAATGGGCACCTCGCCCACCGCCGCGGCGGCGCGCGCCTCCGCCAACGCCTCGCGCATGAACTTCTCGTCGATTTCGGTGCTCGTCATCGTTCGCCTTCCCTGTTGCAAATTCAAAACGATGCTATCATTACGACTCACGGAGAGATGGCAGAGCGGTTGAATGCGGCGGTCTTGAAAACCGTTGAGCGCGAGAGCGTTCCGGGGGTTCGAATCCCCCTCTCTCCGCCACTCTTAGTGACTCACCGGCGTCATGGTCCGCTCGAACAGCGCATCGACCACGTCGGCGATTTCGGATCGGCGCTCCAGCACGTGGCCCGATTCCCACCACATGGTAAAGAGCCGAATAATGCCGCCGGCGACAAACTCAGACGTTGTCTCGAGCGATACGGGCGCAAGCGCATCCTCGTCAAGCGCGCTCATCACGCGCCCGCGTATGGAGCGCGCGATGCGGTCGCAAATCATGCTGGTCAGCATGCCCGACATACTGCTCGCCAAAATGTTATCCATGAGCTGCTCATGCGCCAGAATCAGATCCATGGCATCGGCGAACACTTCGTGGCGAAGCGCGCGCACGTCCTCGGCGCCCTCCGCGCCATCCGCATCGGCCCGCTTTTGCGGCAGACCCGACATGAGTTCATCGATATAGAAGGCAAAGTAATCGTTTTTGTCGCGGAAGTGCTTGTAGAACGTCGTCCGACGAATCATAGCGCGGTCGCACAGCATGGCAACCGTCACGTCCTCAAACCGATGCTCTTCGAGCAGCTCAGTAAAGGCCTCGAACAGGGCCCGATAGGTTTTCTTGATGCGAAGGTCCATACGTATCGCCCTCCTCAAGGAAAAGACAGCGTTCACTAATCTGTCGCATATCTTACACCTGTATCGCCCACTCCCTGGCGAACGGCCTCACCTTGGTGGAAACATAACGCTTACCGGAAAGTTCGGTATCGCCAAGGGTTGCGGGTATACTAGTAGCGTTACACCAACGGCAGCCGGCGGAAGACGCCGCGGCCATTCGAAACGGAGACACCATGATTCCCGTCATCATCGGTATCGTTGTTGTCGTTGTGATTGTCTGCGCCATCGCCGGCATCTACAACAACATGGTCACCAAGCGCAATCGCATTGATAACGCCTGGCAGAACATCGACACGCAGCTGCAGCGCCGCAACGACCTGATCCCTAACCTAGTCGAGACCGTCAAGGGCTATGCCAAACACGAGCAGGACACGCTTGCCGCCGTGGTCAACGCGCGCAACGCCGCCGTGAGCGCTACCACGCCCGAAGCCAAGATGGAAGCCGACAACGTGCTGACCGGCGCCCTGCGCCAGCTCTTCGCCGTGGCCGAGGCTTACCCCGATCTTAAGGCGAACACCAACTTTACGCAGCTCCAAGCCACGCTCGAAGACACCGAGAACAAGGTAAGCTACGCGCGCCAGAGCTACAACGACTGCGTGCTTAGCTACAACAACGCCATCCAGACGTTCCCGGCCGTTATCTTTGCCGGCATCTTCCAGTTTAAGGAGCGCCAGGGCTTCGAGGCCGCCGAAGCTGCCCGCCAGGCACCGACCGTCAAGTTCTAAACAACAAGGCCGAGTCTTAAGCCAGTTCATCAACCCTTTGGGGCCCAAGGCACAAACCTTGGGCCCTTTTCGCATCCACGCACAACGCGCGGCCAAACAAAAAGCGCGGCCTAAAAGGCCGCGCACCATATTCAATTCAGCCAAGTAATCCCCTGTCGCGACAGCGCCGAGCCGCAGGGCAGAGAGCAAGTTCCCTCCCAGCGCACTCCGCAGGACGCAAGAAGCCCTCGCCGCACGAAGTGCGCAGCGAGGACTTCTTGCATGTCCGAGGACGCGCTGGGAGGGAACTTGCTCTCTGCCCGGACGTGCTCGCCAAGAGCTGTAAGGCAAATTACGCGACGGTGTAAACCCAGTCGTGCTTATCCTCGACAGCACCAGATTGGATGCCGGTCAGGGTCTCGCGGAGCTTCTTCATCACGGGACCGATCTCGGTGTAGCCAGCCGGGAAGGTCACGGTCTCGTCGGCTCCGTAGACCTTGTTGTCGATCTCGCCGACCGGGGAGATAACGGCAGCGGTGCCGCACAGGCCGCACTCAACAAAGGTGCCGGCCTTGACCTCGGCCCACTCGACGGGACGCTGGTCGACGGTCATGCCCAGGTCCTGAGCAACCTGAACGAGCGAACGGCGGGTGATGGAGGGCAGGATGGAGTCGGTGTGCGACTGCGGAACGACGAGGGTGCCATCCTCCTTCACGAACAGGACGTTAGCGCCACCGGTCTCCTCGACATAGGTGCGGGACTCGGAGTCGAGATACAGGTTCTCGGCATAACCCTCGCGGTGAGCCTCCATCGTGGGCTTCAGGGACATGGCGTAGTTGAGGCCGGCCTTGATGTTGCCGGTGCCGTGCGGTGCGGCGCGGTCGTACTCGGAAACGCGCAGCTTGACGGGCTTAAGGCCGCCCTTAAAGTACGGACCGACCGGGGTCACGAGAATGCGGAACGTGTACTCAGGAGCGGGAGCCACGCCGATTACGTCACCGGAGCCGATCATAAACGGACGCACATACAGGGTTGCGCCAGAGCCGAAGGGCGGAACCCATGCGGCATTGGCAGAGACGACCTGCTTGACGGCCTCGACAAACTTGTCCTTGGGGAACGGGGGCATCTCGAGGCGCTGCGCAGAGTTGTACATACGCTCAGCGTTCATGTCGGGACGGAAACAGACGATGCTGCCGTCCTCGGCGGTGTAGGCCTTCAGGCCCTCAAAGACCTCCTGGCAGTAGTGGAAGATACCACCGCACTCGGAGACATGCAGGGTGTGGTCGGTGGTCAGGCCACCCTCGTCCCACTCGCCATCCTTCCAATGAGCCTCGTAGCTGTAATCGGTCTTCATGTAGCCAAAGCCGAGGCTACCCCAATCGATATCCTTCTTCTCGACAGTCATATGTCGCTCCTTACATACACAGTTGCATACTCGCGAACCCGCACGCAAGGACCGGGGCCGACCGCGTCGCAACGTCACACGCCCGGAGCGTAGAGCCGGACGGGACACGCGGACGACATCGAAGCCGATGACACGTCGATTCGCATGCACGAGATTGTACTCCGCACACGCATCGGATAAAACGTTTTTCTTTAACTAACTAAAGTATTTTCATTTGACCGAAGCTAGAGAGGCCCGCCACCGTAAACGGTGACGGGCCTCAACGACACGATTTGTGCGCCGGCTCGAGCTACGCGTTCTTTTTGCCCAGCTTTGCCTTAACCAAACCGACCACGGTCGGAATAATCGACACGGCAACAATGCCCACGATCAGCAGCTCAAAGTGCTCCTGCACAAAGGGAATGCCGCCAAAGAAATAGCCCAGCAGTGTAAAGACCGTCGACCAGGTGATACCGCCCAGCACGTTATAGATGACAAAGTTGCGCCAGTGCATGCCGCCCATACCGGCGATGAAGGGCACAAAGGTGCGGATAAACGGGAAGAAGCGACCCAGGAAGATGGCCAGGTGGCCCCACTTGTCAAGGAAGTCCTCGGACTTTTTAATGCGCTCGGGCGTCATGGCCTTGACCTTGCCCGAGGCGATGATCTTTCGGCCAAAGAAATGGCCGATCATAAAGTTGCACTGGTCGCCCAAGATGGCGGCCGTCCATGCGACGGCCAACAGGGCCACGATGTTAAAGCCGCCGTTGTGGGCAAAGAAGCCCGAAGCGAACAGCAGCGAATCGCCGGGAAGGAACGGGAAGAACACCACGCCCGTCTCGATAAAGATAATTAGGAACACGCAGCCGTAGGCCATAAGCGGGCCGGCGGCGATCCAACTGGCGATCGCGGTGCGCGGGTCCTTGAGCAGCTCGGCGATAAAGTTAATGAAACCCATGAAGTAAAACCTCTCAGTTGTGGGCGCGGACACGTCCAAGTTGACCAGTATACGGTTGCGGTGCCCCCTCGTGCGCAACCCCACAAAAGCATGACTCCATTACCAGCAAGTTTGCATAACTGACACTTGTCGCCCAAAGCAAAGCAAGATCGCCCTTCTTAATCCCTAGCGAATCGCTATACTTTATTGAATCGCATTGTCACGGCGCTGAGGGAGGGCGGCCAGTGAGCTTTATCAATACCATTCGCGAGGACATCAAGACCGTCCAAGCGCAGGACCCCGCCGCGCAAAACGGTCTGGTCATTTTTCTTTCGTACCCCGGCCTGCACGCCAAGTGGAACCACGTGCCCGAGCACTGGCTGTGGGAGCACGGCCATCGCTCGCTCGCCCGGGTGCTCTCGCAAATCACCCGCCACATCACCGGCGTCGAGATTCATCCCGCTGCACAGATCGGCAAACATTTCTTTATCGACCACGCCATGGGCGTTGTCATCGGCGAGACCACCATTGTGGGCGACAACTGCGTGCTCTACCAAGGCGTCACGCTCGGCGGTACCGGCAACGAGACCGGCAAACGCCATCCCACCCTGGGCAACAATGTCACGGTGGGCACGGGCGCCAAGGTGCTTGGCAACATCCACATTGGCGACAACGTCAAGATCGGCGGCAACTCGGTCGTCGTCAAGGACGTGCCCGACAACTGCACCGTCGTGGGCGTGCCCGGGCGCATCATCAAGCGCAACGGCTGCCGCGTGTTCGAGGAGAGCTTCGACGCCAAGCAGCATCGCGAGTACATGCCCGACGATGCCGCCGAGCAGAGCGCCCTCAACCGCCAGGGCATCAACGAAAACGCCCGTCGCGTCAAGGAACTCGAGCGAGAGGTGGCCGAGCTCAAAGCCCTCGTCGCCAAGCTCGTGGACGAGCGCTAGGGCCGTGGGCAGCCGCCACAGCATGAACGCCAGCACAAAAGGCGCGCCAGGGAATCAGCCCCCGGCGCGCCTTCTTTTCGATGCGACATGCGGGACTGCCCCTTTGTCACCTTATGCGAACTGGCTTAGGTAGAGGTCGGCGTAAGCGCCCTCGGCAGCCAGCAGCTCCTTGTGCGTACCCTGCTCGATGATATTGCCGTGATCCATGACCAGGATGAGGTCGGCATCAACAATCGTCGACAGACGGTGCGCGATCACAAAGCTCGTGCGCCCGCGCATGAGCGCGTCCATGGCGCGGCCGATGGCAAGCTCGGTGCGCGTGTCCACGCTCGACGTCGCCTCGTCCAGGATGAGGATCGCCGGGTTGTTGAGCAGCACGCGCGCGATGGTCAGCAGCTGACGTTGGCCCTGGCTGATGCTCTCGGCATCGTTAGCCACCCGTGTGTCGTAGCCCTGCGGCATAGTGCGCACAAAGAAGTCGACCTGAGCGGCACGTGCGGCCGCGACAATCTCCTCGCGCGTCGCCTCGGGACAGCCATAGGCGATGTTCTCGGCAATGGTGCCATCGAACAGCCAGGCGTCCTGCAACACCATGCCAAACTGCTGGCGCAGCTCGCCGCGGTCCATGCAGCTTGTGTCCACGCCGTCGAGCGTAATGCGGCCGCCGTCGATCTCGTAAAAGCGCATAAGCAGGTTGATGAGCGTGGTCTTACCCGCACCCGTGGTTCCCACCACGGCGATCTTTTGGCCCGGCTCGGCGGCAAACGACACGTCGCGCATAAGCGGCTTGTCGGGCGAATAACCAAAGCGCACGTGCTCAAAAGCGACGCGGCCCTCAATGCGACCCGGCAGCTTGGCGGCCTCGTCCGGCAGCGGATCGGCCTCCATCTCGGGCTCATCAAGCAGGTCGAACACGCGCTCCGCACTCGCCAGCGCGCTCTGCAGCGAGTTAAAAGTGAACGACAGCTGCGTCATGGGTTCGGACGCCTCGTAGATAAACTGGAAGAACGCCTGGAACACGCCGACGGTCATGTGACCGGCGACCAGCATGCTGCAGCCCACGAGCGCAATCACAATCTGCGCCAGGCGACCGATAAAGCGAACCGCGGGTCCGACGGCGTTAATCATAAAGTCGGCCTTGGTGCTCACGCGCGCCAGCTCGCCCGAGGCCTCGTGCACCTCGGCAGAGCTCTGGTGCTCGCGGTTGAATGCGCGAATCACCAAACGGCCCGAATAGCCTTCCTCGACCGCGCTCGTGATTTTGGACACCCACTCCTGACGCTCGCCCGTCACATCATGCGTACGGCGCGAAACCACCTTGGTCACCAGCAGCGACAACGCCGTAAAGAACAAAAAGACTAGCGTAAGCGGCACGCTAAACACGAACATCACGCCCACGGCGCCCACCACGGTGCCGATCGACACAAGCAGCTGCAGCAATCCGCGCTGCATGCTCTCGGACATCTTGTCCAAGTCGTTGGTCGCACGGCTGACGACCTCACCGGGACGATGCGCATCAAAGAAGGCAAGCGGCAGACGGTTGAGCTTTTGTGCGATGCGGTTGCGTAGACGCAGGTTGAGGCGTTCGGCCACGCTCGACATCAAAAAGCTCTGGAGCGCATAGAACGAGGCGGCGGCAGTCCAGATCATAAAGTAGACGAAGATGGTCTTGCCGCAGTTCTCCCAGGTGATGTTGAAGGTGGTTCCGTTGGCAAACGCCACCTGAATGTGGCCCCACAGCTCATCGATCACGCGGGCGCTATATGCCGGCGCGGCGGTGTTAAAGATGACATAGAACACAATGCTCGCAAACACGATATAGAAGCGCCAATGGTCGCCGGCAGCCTCGCTCCACAGGCGGCGCACCGTCGCCCAGGTATCACGGGGCGTCTCGTCTTCGTCTTCGTCATCCACGTCGCGCATGCGCTCTGCCTCGGCGCGGGCACGCTCATCCTCGGCTCGTTCGTTTTCCTCGTAAAGCGCTTGACGACGAGCCTCGCGCCCGGCCGCCGCCTTGGCGGCGTCATCCAGCTCGGTCGACGCGGCAGCCTGGTCGACCGTTTTATCGGCAGCGTCCGCAGCGGCGGCATCGACAAGGTCGCCCTGCTTCTTGAGCTCCTCGGTCATGCTACTCACCTCCCTTCATCTGCGATTCCGCGATGGCGCGGTACACCTCGCAGGTTTCCATAAGCTCGCCATGCGTGCCCAGGCCCACGACCTCGCCATCCTTGAGCACGACAATCTGGTCGGCGTGCAGAATCGTCGAGATGCGCTGCGCGATGATGAGCACCGCGGCGTCGCGCGTCTCGTCCTGCAGCGCATGGCGCAGGGCTGCATCGGTCTTAAAGTCCAGGGCCGAAAAACTATCATCGAAGATATATAGATCGGCATGCTTCATGAGCGCACGGGCGATGGCCAGACGTTGGCGCTGGCCGCCCGAAAAGTTCGTACCGCCCTGCACCACCGGGGTATCGAGCCCCTGCGGCTGATCGAGCACAAAGGTGCTCTGGGCAACCTGCAGCGCATGAAGCATGTCCGCCTCGGTCGCGTCCTCGTTGCCAAAGCGCAGATTGCTTGCCACGGTACCCGAGAACAGCCACGCCTTCTGCGGCACATAGGCAATGCGCCCGCGAATCTCACCTTGCGAAAGCTCGCGCAGATCGACGCCGTCCAGGCGAATGATGCCCTTGGTGGCATCGTGGAAGCGCAGTAGAAGCTTTGCCACCGTCGACTTGCCCGAGCCCGTCGAGCCCACGATCGCGGTGGTCTGCCCGCGACGACAGGCAAAGCTCAGGTCGCACAGGGTGTCCTCGTCGGCATCGTCAAAGCGAAACGACATGTGATCGAACACGGCGACCGTATCGGCCCCGTCCTTTGAGTCGGACGCGGCCGCATCGAGCGTACGCTGGCCATCGACGATGCTCGGCTTAATCTCCAGCACCTGCTGTGCGCGGTTCAGACATGCGGCGGCACGCGGAAGCGTCAGCACCACCATCTGCGCCATCATCACAAAGAACAGGATCAGAAGCGCGTACTCCAGCACCGCCGAGATGCTCGCGATCTGCATGGCGTGGGCGCCCACGCGGTTGCCGCCCACCCACAGCACCGCCACCTCGGCAATGTTCATCAAAAAGAAGCTGGAGCTGTCGAGCCCCACAAAAAGGTGGTTGACCTTAATGGCGTTGTCCGCGTACTCGCTAAACACCTCGTCCAGGCGCTGCTCCTCGTGGCGCTCTTTATTAAAGGCGCGGATGACGCGAACGCCCACGATGTTCTCGCGCAGCACCACGTTCATGCGGTCGATAAAGCTCTGCAGGCGCATAAAAATCGGCGCGGCGTTAGCGACCGTAAAGACCGCCGCCACCAGCACGATCGCAACCACGACGCCCAGCAGCGTGCCCATGGCGGGATCGATAAACCAGGCGAAGATGATGCCCGCCACGGCCAAAAACGGCACCGGCAGCACCAGTTGAATCGTCTGCAGAATCGCCTGCTGGATCACGTTGATGTCGTTGAGCGAACGCGTGATCATCGAGCCCGTGCCAAAGCGCTCAAAGTCGCTGGCAGACAGCTCAAGCGACTTGTCGTAGACGGCGTTGCGGATATCGCAGGCCACGTTGGCGGCCAGGCGCGCCGAAAGATAGCAGCCCAGCACCGCGCCGCCGCTGGCCATGCCGGTCGCGATAAGCATGTAGAGGCCGTTGCGCAGGATGTAGTCGACATCGCCCGTGGTGATGCCGGTGTTGACCATGTTCGCCAGCATCGTGGGAACCAACAGCGTACCGACGTTGTCGATTAGCAGCACCAACAACGTCACCGCGACAAGCCTGCGATACGGCTTCATAAACCTCATTAAGAGTCGCACGACTCCCCCTCACCTTGATTCTCGGCCTGGCTCTCGGCAGCGATATGCTGCTTAAAGGCATCGCACTCATCGCCGAGCACCCGAGAGAATTTGCCGATCAAGCGCATAATCTCGCGCTGCTCACATGGCTCAAGCGCACCAAAGGCTCGCTGTTCGGCCTTGAGTGCCGGCAACGCATAACGCTCGGCAAACCGCATGCCCGCTTCGGTCAAACGCACAACCTTGTTCTTACGGCTGCCTTCGGCAAACTCCAACGTTGCGAAGCCCCGCGCCGTCAAGGTTTTAATTGCCGAGTTGATAGTCTGCTTGCTGTAGAACCATTCGCTTGTCAGACAGCTTACGGCAACACTGCCGCCCGCCGTGCTGGTATCGACGAGCATCCAGTAAGCGCAGTCCGAAAGACCGCAGGCGCGCGAGAACTCCGAATAGATATGGTCGAGTCCATTGAGCAACCGGTCGAAGTCGACCAGCGTAACCGCACTATTCATCTATCCCACCATTCGATTGTCCGATTTTTGACCAATTTTGTATCTCTAGATTAGTCCGAGTTTTGACTATCGTCAACAGGCTCTCCGCAAATGCTTGCACTTTTATGGCCTATCGGCAGAAAAAGACCGCCGGCGCGGGGGCAGCGCCAGCGGTCACGTGAAAATCGGGTTTTATTGCCCGTTAAGCGGCGACGGCCTCATAGACCGTAGCGCCCGAGAAGCTGTCATGCAGGCTCTTGCCGGCAATCCACGGCAGCTCGACGACCTCGCAGACCGTGTTGACCAGCTCGGAGCAGTCAGTAAAGTGGCCCTTGTCGTTGAGGGCCTCGCAATCCTGAACACGCCAATAGCCATCGGTGTGCGTGATGTAGTACTCGTGATCGTCAATCGTCACAAAAGCGCGCGTCTTGGAACGCAGCAGCTTCAGAAATCCTTCGAAGTCGGTCTCGACGACATCTCCAGCCTGGAACATGATGTTACCTCCTGGCCCGGCGCCACCACGGCGCATTGATAAACGTTGGTACTCCTTTAGTAAAACCTTTATCAGAGGTTATGCGTTCGTCATTTAGGCAAGTGGTAAAAAACCGCAGGGTAGACGGGATAAAACGTTTAACCATCCCATTTGTTTGTCACATTCTGAAGGTACTTTTATGCAAACCTACTTTCCCAATTGGGATCTACCCTTTTGGCCGGGCAATTGACCGTCTATCGTTTGAGCCCGACGGGTATGAACGGGGCATCTGCAACGCCACCGCAAGGAGACACCATGGAGACTATCGAAGCACTCATCCACCGCCGCAGCTGCCGCAAATACAGTGATCGTCCCGTCGAGGCCGAAAAGCTCGCACGCATTATCGAGGCCGGCCAGTATGCACCCAGTGGCATGGGGCGCCAGCCGGTGACGTTTGTCGCCGTCACCGACCCCACGACCGTTGAGCGCCTCTCGCAGCTCAACGCACAGGTCATGGGCAGCAACAGCGACCCCTTCTATGGCGCCAAGACCGTTGTGGTGGTACTGGTCGACCGCAGCGTGCCCACGCACCTGGAAGACGGATCGCTCGCCATGGGCAACCTGCTCAACGCCGCCTATGCACTGGGTGTCGACTCATGCTGGATTCACCGCGCGCATGAGGTCTTTGACTCGCCCGAGGGCCTGGAGCTGCTGGCCAGCTGGGGCCTGCCCGCCGACGGCAGCCTGCGCGGCGTCGGTCACTGCATTCTGGGCTATGCCGAAGACACGCTACCCGAGCCCAAACCCCGCCGCGACAACGTGGTGTACGTTAGGTAATTAGTTCCGCCGTTCTAACGAACGGCGGACCCGCTCGCAACTTATCTTGCCGATGGAGTTGTCGTCGTTTCGTTCGTGTGGGTCGTTTCGGCGCCGTCGCCCTGTTCGCCCTCGTCCTTTTGAGCGTCGGCGATGGTGGAGGCCGCCGCAACGATACCGCGCTGGGGCGCGACGCCCGTCTGGGTCTGAGCGCCCTCGACAATTTCTGTGCCTGCATGCGCGAGCTCGGGCGATTTAAACATCGCGTCCAAGTTGGCACCGTCGCCGGCGTAGCCGAGCGCAGCGAGTGCGATGACGATCACTGCAACGACGACCGTGATCGGAACATAACGATGCCAACCAGCCGGATTGAGTCCGCTGCGACGAGCCGCCCCGCGGCTGATGTAGCCGAGCGTTCCGTCGTGCTTGAGCTTTGAGCCCACCACGCACTTGCGGCCCCACAACGAGGACTCTGCCTGCATGGCCAAGCGGGCGCTTGCCGAAGGATAGCCGTATTTAGTGCGCTTGAACGAACCATCAAACCCCGAGGCGTGTTTGCCCCACGTTACCGATGTCGTGCGTCGGTTGACCGGCGCGGCGCTCCGCCTTCTGCGGCTCGGTTTTGTAGTCTCAGCCATACGCCCCCGCACGCCGTAACCAAATCGAAACAATAACGCTTTGGACTGTAGCACACGCGTCGCGCGCGGTCACGGGCGCCTCGCTCAACGGTCATCGTCCTTCAGCAAGCGCCACAGCGTTGTTCGGCTTATGCCCAGCACCTCCGCCGCACGGGTTCGGTTGCCATGGAGATGATCTACAACCAGATGCGCGATATCTCGCTCGGTATCGGTCAGCGGTCGCAGGATATACAGGTCGCTTTCGAGTGTCGGGGCGCCAAAGGTTGCGGTCTTAATCACGTCCTCTTGGGCTAGCACTTCCTCCGCCACCGCGCGCTCCGCCACACCCGACCCTACTAATATATAGAGTCGTTCCGAGACCTCGCGGAGCTGCAGATAATTGCGCGGCCAGCGGTAAGCATCGAGCGCCTTCGTCGCCGCGGCAGACAGCGTGGGCGCTGCCGTCCCAAATGCACCAGCGAGATATTCCAAATAGCGCGCAACCTTCGTCGACGCGGCTCCCTGCTCGACGATTGCCGGCGCCACGCTCACCGCACAGGCGAAGCGCTCGGTCACAAAGGCGGCTTGATCACTTTCGCTGCCGCCCGGCATGTCATTCGCCGTCAGCACCACATGGCAACGCGTCGCCAACGCGGTGTCGGCCATCGTGGAAACGAGCTCGCGAAGGCGCTGGGGGCCAACCGCATTCCAGCCCGCAATGCAAAGTGTCAGCCCCGTTTGGAACAACGGCGATTCGGCGCTTTTGAGCACGTGGCGCCAACCGCGATCGGTAAGCTCATCGAGCGCAACGGCAACAAAGGGTTGATCGGCAAAAGGACCGTCCAGATAGAGGCGCTTGGCGATCTCGACCTGACCCGCTCCCAGCTCGCCCTCGAGCATAAGGGGCACGCCGCGCGCGTAGCTCTCGGCGACCGGCGCAGCTACCGAGGCCGCCCCCTCAACGATGCCGTACGCGCTCGATTCGTAGCGGGCCTCAACTTCGTCGGCGTTGAGCCACTCGATGCCCGCATGTGCCGCGGCGCCGCGCACCTCGCGGACCACGACGACCCAAAGGCCCCCGCCCTCTTTGTCGGTGGGGCGAACGGTCAGGCTCAGGCGCGTACCCGCACGCCCCATAACCAGACGCGCGCCGTCTCCTATACGGTCGAGGCGCTCAGCGACAAAAGTCGCCACATCCCGCTCAAGCGCCGCGTCATTCATGGTCGAGATCACGACGTCCCCACGCGCATCGATTGCCAATGCCGAGGCCCCGGCAGCAGCCAGGGCCTCGGTCAAGATGTTCAGCTTGGCATCGCTATCCATGATTTGCCCCTGTCCGTGACGACGTGCAGCCGCCGACGGTCGCACGACCGAGTGTTTCAAAATTGAACGATATTGCTCACCAAACACTATAGGGCAGAGAGCGCCGTCCTGCGAGTATAGGTGTTGCCCCGCATCGCCATCCTGGCGGGGCGATAAGAGCTCTTCGGGACCTATAAACCTGCGGACAAGCCATACCCGCAAGAGCTCCTATCGCTCCACCGCGAGGATGCGCTCGCCAGCACGCAGCACGCAAATAAGCTACTTCTCTACCAAATTCCCAGCACGTGCTGCATTCCCAAACTCATGCACGCAATGCCAATCCAGCAGCAAAAGCCCAATGCGATGGGCTTGCCGCCCTTTTTGACCAGCTCGACGATATCGGTATTAAAGCCAATAGCCGCCATGGCCATCACGATAAAGAACTTCGACAGCTCCTTGATAGGCGCCGTAACGGATGCAGGAAGCTGAAGCACCGTGGTGATTACGCTCGCCAGCACAAAGAACAGCACGAACATGGGAAACGTGCGTTTAAGCGAGAACGTGCTTTTGGCGTCGCCGCCGGCCTTGCGCGCCAGATGCATCTGCCAGCATGCGAGTGCCAACGTAATGGGAATAATGGCCAGCGTCCTGGTGAGCTTGACCACTGTGGCGCTTTCGAGCACATTGGCGCCGGGATGCATACTGTCCCAGGCACTCGCCGCAGCCGTTACCGACGAGGTGTCGTTGATGGCGGTGCCGGCAAACAGGCCAAAGCCCTCGTTGGTCAGCCCGAGCATGCCGCCGAGCGTCGGAAACACGAGCGCCGCGATAACGTTAAACAGGAAGATGACCGAAATAGCCTGGGCAATCTCGCGATCGTCGGCATCGATGACGGGCGCGGTCGCGGCGATGGCAGAACCGCCGCAAATCGACGAACCCACACCCACAAGCGTCGCGATCTTGCCCGGCACGTTCATAACGCGGCAGAGCACGAAGGCGATGACAAGCGAGGTCGAAATCGTCGCCACGATAATCGGCAGCGACTGAGCGCCTTTGGACAGAATCTGCGAGAGGTTCATGCCAAAGCCAAGCAGGATTACCGCGTACTGCAAGACTTTTTTAGACGTATAGGTGACACCGGCGGCGAGCTGTTCGCGACGATTCTTGGGAAAGACGAGCGCCAGGACCATGCCAAAGAGGATGGCAAACACCGGCCCGCCGACCACCTCAACCTGTTTGCCGAGCAACGTCGCGGGGATGGCGACGATCAGGCAGAACAATACGCCCTTCCAGCGCTCGCGTACGATATTCGCCAGTTGCATATGGGATTCCTTCTTTCTATTTCACGTTTGCGACGGCTTATGATACGGCAACATTGAGCACAGCCATGCGTAAACACAGACCAAGATGCCGCAATAGTTCTTGGGCAACAGTCGAATTACCCACCGCGGAGAGCCGATTCGCGGCATAATTAACAGCTGACATATCAGTGTGATAGAACGGTTGCGAGGCACTATGGAAGAATCGATGCACGTCGGCGAGCAAGAAACGAGCCTACAGGACCAGTCCTACCACACCATTCGACGCAAAATCGTCTATCTGGACTACAAACCGGGCGAAAAGCTGGGCGTCAAGCAGCTGTGCGACGACCTGGATATGGGGCGCACCCCTGTGCGCGAGGCACTGGTGCGTCTGGCGCAAGAGGGCCTGGTGCGCACCGTGCCCCAAAGCGGCACCTATGTCTCGCCCATCAACCTCACCCTTGCCGAGAGTGCCTGCTACATTCGCGAGCACCTGGAAAAACAGGTGATTGTAGAGTGCTGCGCGCGCGCCACCTCGGCAGGCGTCGAGCAGCTCGACCGGGCCATCGCGTTGCAGGAAAAGGCCATGGCCGAAGAGGATCGCATCGGATTCTTTTTAAGCGACAACCTCATGCACCGCATGATCTTTAGCATCGCATGCCGTAGCACCGTGTGGTCGTGGCTCGAAGAGACCAATGCCGACCTGGAGCGCTTCCGCTGGCTGCGTGCCGCCACACAGACGCTCGACAATCAGGAGACTATTAACGAGCATAAGCAAATCCGCCGCGCCATCGCCGGTCGCGACCCCATCGAGGCGAGCTTTTTGGTTAGCAAGCACCTGCATATGATGTTCCGCAATCAGACCGAGGTCCTGGACCAATATCCCAAGTACTTCGAGACCAGCAAGCTCCGCTAACCTGCCAAAAAGGGACAGGTTTATTTTGGCAGGTTTTATCTGGGCAAATGCAACAAGGCCCGACTCCGCCACAACGGAGCCGGGCCTTAGTCGCTAGAACGGCGGAACCAACTACTCTACCGTGACGCTTTTCGCCAGGTTGCGAGGTTGGTCAACGTCGCAACCGCGCAGGATGGCCACCTCGCGAGCGAGCAACTGCAGCGGGACGCTCGCCGTGATGGGGCTGAACACGTCGCGGACTGCCGGCACGCGGATGATGCAGTCGGCGATCTTGTTGATCTCCTCGTCGCCCTCAGTGGCAACGACGATGACCTTGGCGCCGCGCGCCTTGCACTCCATAAGGTTCGACACGGTCTTGTCGTAGGTGGCACTCTTGGTAGCCACGGCGATGACGGGGAAGCCCGGGTCGATCAGGGCAATGGGGCCGTGCTTCATCTCGCCGGCGGCGTAGGCCTCGGCGTGCAGGTAGCTGACCTCTTTGAGCTTGAGCGCGCCCTCGTAGGAAATAGCGGCACCCATGCCGCGACCCACGAACAGTGCGGACTGCGCGTCCTTGCACAGCAGGGCGGCCTCATGCACGGCCTCGGTCTGGGTATCCAAAATCCACTGGATCTGCTCGGCCGTATCGGAAAGCTCGCGGAACAGCATGCGCGCCTGCTTGGTGGTCAGGCGGTACTTGACCTGCGCTAGCAGCAGAGCCAGCAGCGTCAGGCTCACGACCTGGCCGATGAAGCTCTTGGTCGAGGCGACAGCGATCTCCTTGTTGGCCTTGGTGTAGATGACGCCATCGCTCTCGCGCGCCACGGGGCTGCCCACCACGTTGGTGATGCCGAAGACCTTGGCGCCCTTGATGCGCGCGTCGCGAATGGCGGCAAGGGTATCGGCCGTCTCGCCCGACTGGGACACGGCAACGACAAGCGTCGTCGGCGTGATGATGGGATTGCGATAGCGGAACTCGCTGGCCGCCTCAACCTCGGTGGGGATGCGAGCCCAGCCCTCAATAAGGTTCTTGGCGATGAGGCCAGCGTGATAGCTAGTGCCGCAAGCGATCACGTAGACGCGGTCGATGTCGTTGAGTTCCTCGAGGGACAGGCCCAGCTCGTCGATATCGAGCTCGCCGGCGGGGGTCATACGGCCCACCAGCGTATCGCGCACGACGCGCGGCTGCTCGTGGATTTCCTTGAGCATAAAGTCGGGATAACCGCCCTTTTCTGCCATGTCCAGGTCCCAGTCGATGTGGGTGACCTTGGGCTCGATAGCGTTACCGGCCTCGTCGGTGTACTCGACGCCTGCGGGCGTGAGCTTGGCAAACTGACCGTCCTCGAGCACCACGACATCGCGGGTGGCGTCGATGAGTGCAATGACGTCGGAGGCGACATAGGCGCCGGTCTCGCCTGCGCCGACCACAATCGGGGAATCCTTGCGGGCCACGGCGATCACGCCGGGCTCGTCAGCGCATACGGCGGCCAGACCATAGGCACCGACCACGTGGGTGCAAGCCTCGCGCACGGAGGCCATCAGGTCGTGCGTCTCGGCATAAGCCTCTTCGATCAGATGCGCGAAGACCTCGGTATCGGTCTCGCTCTTAAAGTGATGGCCGCGGCCCTCCAGCTCCTCGCGCAGCTCGGCGAAGTTCTCGATGATGCCGTTGTGGACGATGGCGATACGACCGTCGCAGCTGGTGTGGGGATGGGCGTTAACGACGGAGGGCTTGCCGTGGGTAGCCCAGCGGGTATGGCCGATGCCGCAGGTAGCGTCGCTGTCGATGTTGGAAAGCTCGCTCTCCAAGCCCGCGACCTTGCCCACGCGGCGGATGACGTCGAGGTGCGCCGCGGCGCCCTCGCCCACCTCGAGCGCAACACCCGAGGAGTCATAGCCGCGATACTCCATGCGCTTGAGGCCCGTGACCAGGATGTTCTTTGCAATATCAGAGCCGGTGTAGCCGACGATTCCGCACATAGGATAAATCCCTTCGTTCGCGTGACTGCAAGACGTCCACGCACAGGGGGCGCTGAGACGTATAACGTTCGAGTATTGTACTCACGCAAGCGCAAGCTGATATACCAGAAGTGGTATCTCAACTTAGATACCACCCGATGCACACATGCCCAGCCGGTCCAAACCACCACGAAGGGGACAGGCACCTTTGTGGTGGTTTGGACCGGGGCGGCGGCCTATCCCGGCGAGAGATCTCGATCTGTAACATCTGGGCCGCAATAAGCCGGCTTAGTGTTACAGATCGAGACAATTAAAGGCCCGGGTAGTTCAAGCCACCACAAAGGTGCCTGCCCCCTTTGTGGTGGTCGCGCTGGCAACGGCGTTTCCGCAGATAAAACCTGCCAAAATAAACCTGTCCCTAATTGGCAGGTTTTGACACCCTGAGGGCGGGCGATGCTACAATCGGACTTGTACTTGAAACGCATCAAAGGGGCCGCTATGGCAAAGGTAAAAATCAGCGACGTCGCGCGCGAGGCCGGGGTTTCGCTGGGCACGGTTTCCAACGCGCTCAACCACCCCGAAAAGCTGCGCCCCGAGACCCTCAAGCTCATCAACGAGACCATCAATCGCCTTGGCTACCTGCCCAACCAAAGCGCTCGTCAGCTCGCGGGCGGCGCCACCAAGTCTTTTGGCCTGGTACTCCCCCGTCTCGATCACGGCTTTTCGCTCCAAATCGCCAGCGGCGCCCACAACGAGGCCCGCAAGCACGGCTACGATCTGCTCATCGCCAATGCCGATAACGACGATATTCTCGAGGATCATTACCTGCGCTATTTTATGGGCACGCAGATGTCCGGCGTCATGGTTCAGCCCATGGCATCCCCCGACTGGCACCCGGCCATGACTAAAATGCCCGTGCCGATCGTCCATCTGGACGTCCATTGTTCAGAACCCGGTTACTACGTGGCCGCCGACAACGAGGCACAGGGGCGCATTATCGCCGAGCTCGCCATCGCCCGCGGCGCACGCCATATCGCTGTTGTGGGTCGAGCAGCATTTATGCAACTCACCCTGCGCGTCCTTGGCATTCATAAAGCGCTCGCTCTACACCCCGATATCAAGATCGAAGTCATCGACGCCGGCGAATGGAATACCGCAGCCGACGGCTACAGTATCGGTGCCCAGATTGCCGAGCGCCCTGCTGACGAGCGCCCCGATTTTGTCATCGGTCTGACCGACGTATTAGCCTCGGGCGTTATCTCGGCGCTGGTCGACAAAGACATCTCCGTCCCCGAGCAGGTCCGCGTGGCCGGCTGCGACGGCAACCCGCTTGCCTGGAGCGGATCGGTCCCCCTCACCACGGTAGCACCACCGGGCTACGAGATCGGCCGCAAGGGCGTGCAGCTGCTCATGGAACAAATCGAGGATAAACCTGCCGCCAAGACCAAACGAGTCCGCATCGGCTCCGCCGCGCGCACCGTCACCACGGTCACGGCCACCGAGGACATTAACCGTCAGGAGCTCGTGCGCCCCTTCTTGCTCGAGCGTGTGAGCACCCAAAAGGCCGAGCAGCACCCGACGGGCCAACCCATAGTCCCGACAACCGACATCAACCTGGGCGCCTACCTGTAAAAAAACGCCGCAACGGAAACAGCCCCGCTGCGGCGTTTTTGCTGACCCCACGGGCCTTCCCCGTTTAGCCGAACCTGCGGCTACGGATTTTTATGGAATGTAATCCATTTTTCATTAGCTTTTTTGCAAAAATGTATTCAATTCCATTTTTTAGAACAGTGCCTCCGCGCAGGCGCCGTTACCGTCACCGTCCTGCGGGATCGGGCGCGGGGCATGGCGACTCGCGGCAAACGCTAGCGCACAGCCTTGACCGCCGCCGGCAGATCGAACAGCGTATCGAGCACAGCCTCGCAGCCATCCACCACGTCCTGCGGCAGCGGCACGATATCGGGAACGGCAAAGACATGGCAGCCGGCCGTGATGCCCGAGACGCAGCCGTTGCGGGAATCCTCGACCACGGCGCACTCCTCGGGAGCAAAGCCCGCGCGCTCGCAGGCGAGCAGGTACATCTCAGGGTCGGGCTTGCCGTGTACTACGTCCTCGCCGCAGGTCACCGTCTCAAACTTATCAAAGAGGCCGACCGTCTTAAGGTTGCGCTCGGCGGTAACATGGCGCGACGACGTCGCAAGACCCACGTGATAGCCCGCGGCCAGCAGCTCGTCTAGGCACTCGGCGGCGCCGGCCTTAAGCTCCAGGTCGGTCTTGACCATCTCGTCGCGAATCTCCTTGTGGCGACGATAGATCGCCTCGGTGGTTTCGTGGCTGCCATAATGCTTATCAAGGATGTCCATAACATCGGGCAGCGTGCGGCCGATAAACTGATGGATCAGCGCATCGTCAATCGCGAATCCCAGCTCGGCCGCGCCCGCCTTCCACGCCTTGATACCCAAACGCTCGGTGTCGACCAGCGTTCCGTCCATGTCAAAAATAGCAGCCTTAATCATATCGGTCCCCCATCGACTCTCGCTGTCGCATTGCCGCAACTCTACCGCATTTGGCAACTTGTATATAACGTATATACCATATTGCACTTTCGTTACATAGATAGAAGTCTTATGGCAAGTAACGCATTAGGATTATAGTTTTCGATCGAGTACTCAACGATAAGGATCGTTTCATGATTTTAGACACCACGGCACCCGCAGAGGAGCTTCAAGACAAGCTATCGGCGCTCGAACAGCTGCTTTTGGCATACGGGCGCGTGGCTATCGGGTTTTCCGGCGGCGTTGACAGCAGCTTTTTGGCCGCCGTATGCGCCCGCATCATGCCTACCAACACCCTCCTCGTCCATCTCACCACGCCGCTCATCGGCACGCCCGAGCAGGCTTCGTTTGAGCGGGCGGTTGACGGGCAGGCCGATGAGGGGCCGCATTTTAAGCTCCCCGTGCTCAACCTCTCGGTCGATCAGCTGCAGCTCCCCCAGGTAGCCTGCAACGACGCCAACCGCTGCTACCACTGCAAGCGCGCCGGCTTTACCGCCATCGTCAACCATGCCAAGTCGCTGGGCTTTCCCACCGTCATCGACGGCAGCAACGCAAGCGACCGCGGCGACTACCGCCCCGGCATGCGCGCCGCCCAGGAGCTCGGCGTGCGCTCGCCGCTTATGGAGGTCGGCTTTACCAAGGACGAGGAGCGCGAGCTGCTACGCGCCTGGGGCTATCCTGTCTGGAACCTGCCGGCAGGAGCCTGCCTGGCCACGCGCGTCCCCACGGGCGAGGAGCTCACGCGCGAGAAGGTCGATGTAATCCGCACCTGTGAGGACTACCTGCACGACCTTGGCCTGGACCAGGTCCGCGCACGCCTCGTCGGCGGCTGCATGCATATCGAGGCCGCGCCGGCAGACGTCGCCAAGATCGCCGCCCTCGGCAGCACCGCGGTCAACGACGAGGGCAAGGCCCCGCTTCCCGCCGCCACCGAATCTGCCCTGCGCAACCTAGGCTGCGATCATATCTCCCCCGAGGTCACCCCCTACATCCACGGCAACATGAACCTTTAAGTTGCGCCGTTTAACCTACCAAAAAGGGACAGGTTTATTTTGGCAGGTTTTATCTGGGGAAATATCGCGGAACCATCGCCTCTCTAGTATCCACCTAACTTCGAGAGACACTAGAGAGGCGACTCGGCTGCATCTACCTCTTCCGATAGCGGCGGTTGCGGCTCGTCGATGAACCCATTACTTCAATGAGTCCTTTATCCGCCATTTTTGGCAGATGGTAACGGACGGACGAAATCTTGACCCCCGATGCAACCGCTATTTCTCGCGCCGTCATATCCATTCCGGCGCTGAGAGCCTCCAGGATCCTATCCGCCGTCGAAGCTGACGATTCTCTGCTCATATCGATAATTTCAAACGTGTCTTTGCCACACTTTGACAGGACATGTTTATCGACAAGGTCCCCGCAGATCAGGCGAATGTCATCCGAATCCCACTTCAAAGCCTCTCGTATATTTTGAACATCGCATACGCACCCATGCTCCCGCATAAACATGAGCAATGTTTCCTCGCGATGCGTCAGTTCGGTGTCCACATGGCCCTGAATCCACATGCGGTTTTCAGCAAGCTCCGCCCCGTGCCGGGAAAGCAGCACCGTAAACGAATCGGCCTTAACGATAAATTTCGGCCTGCCAAGCGAACGAGACTCCATCTCGCGAATCATAGCCGGGATGCCAGATCCCTGACTTTCCGCAACAGCCCCCTCAGCATGCTCTAACGGCGTCGCCCCCATCAGACTCATGAGCTTTGGGTTTCGACAGCGCGATTCCCCGTCCGCAAGATTGTCCAACGTCTTTCCGCCCCAAAGCCCGCCGGGGTTTTTGATTTCTATTCTGTCTGGGTAGATATCGACGCTCACGGCCTGCCCCACAAACATGGGCGAATACTCTCGATGGATACAGGCATTCGCCAAGGCCTCGCGCAAAACCTCCTGGGGTACTTCCCAATCTTCCCTTCTACCAGCGCCTCGCACTATCGCCGCTTTGCGCAAGTTTCGTCCGATCGCAGCGAGGGCATCTTCGATGCAAGCCGGAATCGGGCCATCGCACAACTGGCGGTCAATAAACCGGGGTTGCCCAGGAGCAGATTTTTCCACATCGGAATGAACGGCGACATCGATCATCAGCTTAGGATAGAACTGCTGGGGGTAAATTCCCGCCGACAGCAGCCCCGCGAGCTTCACAGCTCCATCCTTTGTAGTGATATTGAGTCTGGCCAGCTGCTTTTCCAGCGTATCGGCCCCGCGCAAAACGCGCGGGGTCTGCAGCCGGCGATTTGCGATAATGGACCGCACGACATCTGGATCCAAATCCTCGACTGTTGCCTCCGAAACCACCGTACCGTCTGCATCACTCGGAAGCAGCGCGCTCTGTAGCTCATATAGCTCAGCGGGCGACATCTTGATATCTTTATCATCCACGCGCTTGTAGCTACCGTTCTGCACGCCGCGCGCGCCGATATAGCATGGCTTCGCTTTGAGCTCAAGTTCAAAGATGCGCACCAGAAGTACCTGGAGCCCATCGACCTCGCCTCGATCAAGCTCATACCGCGGCGCATGGGTCACCACCGCCGCTGAGCCTCCGTCTCCGATACCCGAAACAAACTGGTCGCGCACCCTGTCGATAGCAAAGTTGGCAGAAGGAACAAATCCTTCGGCTTCGTTCAGGCCCAAAATAATGAGCCCGCCCGCAGTGTTCGCAAAAGCACTCACTGTCTCCCATACGTCTGCACTCAATTTATTCGTGCAGGCTTTAACTTCTACCGATGCGTCATCGGTCCCCCGCCTGCGAAGGCGCTCAACGATGAGGCCAAGAGGTTCATCCAGCAGCATTGGCATTCCGTCTCTCTAAAACAATAGATTTATCTCTCTAGAGTTTAGTATATCTCTCTAACTTTAGAGAGATAAGCGCCTAATTTTAGAGAGTTATTTAGAGAGATGTATCGAATTCACTGCTAGATTATCTAAGGCCATCTCTCTAACCGACTTTCTCTTTAGAGAGACGTTTAGAGAGACGAGCGCATCTCTCTAACCATGTGCTCCGCTCTTTAAAGCGTACACATCCCAACCGTGCCATAAGTTGCGGCGGGCATTACCCCGCCAACCCGCCAAAAAGGGACAGGTTTATTTTGGCAGGTTTTATCTGGGGAAACACAGACAGGGCCGCAACGTCGTATGCGTTGCGGCCCTGCTCCTTGGAGAAGAATCAATAGATTGAGCGGGCTGGTTGCACCTAACCCTCGAGCCCGGCGTTAATAAGCTCCGCGATCTCGGCGGGATCGGTGCTCGCGCGCACTTTGTCGCGGAAGCCGGCATCCATCAACATTACGGCAGCCTTGGAGAGCAGGCGCAAGTGCGTGGTTCCAGCTTCGCCGGCGGGCACGTACAGCGCAAGCGCAACATCAACGGGCACGCCATCAAAGCTCGGCCACTCGACGGGCTTGGCCAATTTGAGCACGGCAACGCCCGGCGCATGGATCGCGTCGCTTTTGGCATGAGGAACGGCAAAGCCGGCGACAAGGCCAGTCTCGGCCTCGTTCTCGCGAGCGATAAAGGCGGCCTCGACGGCAGAAGCATCGTCGGCAAAGCCAAGCTCAACGGCCTGCTCAGACAAATAATGCAAAGCATCCTCGCGCGATGCGGCGGCATACCCAATCGTTACCTGATTGGCAGATACAAATCCCATGGAAAACACTCCTTACAACACGGACCTGACCGCGGCCTCGATACCCTCGGCGTCCAGACCGTACTTGTGCAGCAAATCAACCGCAGGGCCGGACTCGCCGTACACATCGCGCACGCCAACGCGGCGCATAGGCACCGGGTGCTGCTCCGCGAGCACCGCCGCAACGGCCTCGCCCAATCCGCCGACAATCGAATGCTCCTCGGCGGTCACCACACGACCGGTCTTCTTCGCGCTGGAAACAACCAGGCGCTCATCGAGCGGCTTAATGGTGTGCATATTGATGACCTCGGCATCGATGCCTTCGGCAGCGAGCACCTCGGCAGCCTTGAGCGCCTCGGCGACCATGAGGCCGCATGCGATGATGGTCACATCGGACCCCTCGCGCACGACCACGCCGCGGCCAATCTTGAACTCATAGTCCTCGTGGTCGTTGATGACCGGCGTAGCCAGGCGGCCAAAACGCATGTAGACCGGACCCTCAAACTCATAGGCGGCGCGCACGCAAGCACGAGCCTCGATGTCATCGGCGGGAACGATCACCGTCATGCCCGGAATCGTGCGCATGAGTGCAATGTCTTCGCAGCACTGATGCGTAGCGCCGTCTTCGCCGACCGAAATACCCGCATGCGTGGCCCCGATTTTGACGTTGAGGTGCGGATAGCCGATGGAGTTACGCACTTGCTCATACGCACGACCGGCGGCGAACATGGCAAAGGTGCTCGCAAAGGCGACGCGACCCGTGGTCGCAATGCCGGCGGCAAGCCCCATCAAGTTGCTCTCGGCAATGCCGGCGTCGTAGAAGCGCTCAGGGTGAACGGCCTTAAACTTACCGGTCTGTGTGGCGGCGGCCAGGTCGGCATCGAGCACTACAAAGTCATCGCGCTCATTGCCCAGCTCGACAAGTGCCTCGCCGTAGCTAACGCGCGTGGCGACCTTCTTGACGTCTGCCATTAGAGCTCCTCCCCTGCTGCCGCGAGCTCGGCCATGGCCTGCTCAAACTGTTCATCGTTGGGCGCCTTGCCGTGCCAGCCCACCTGGTTTTCCATAAAGGAGACGCCCTTGCCCTTCACCGTCTCGGCGATAATGGCCACCGGTGACCCGCTCACTTTGCGGGCCTCGGCAAAGGCGGCGGCAATCTGTGCCATGTCGTTGCCGTCGGCGAGCTCGATCACATGCCACTTAAAGGCACGGAACTTGTCGGCGAGCGGCATAGCCGAGTTAACCTCGTCGATACTGCCGTCAATTTGCAGGCCATTGTGATCGACAATGGCGACAAGGTTATCCAAATCGTGATTACCGGCGAACATGGCCGCCTCCCACACCTGGCCCTCCTCGCACTCGCCGTCGCCCAGCAGCGTGTAGACGCGGTAGCTGTCGCCCCAGTGCTTTGCGGCAAGCGCCATTCCAACCGCAGCGGAAATGCCCTGACCGAGTGAACCGGTCGACATGTCGACGCCTGGCGTGTCATTCATATTGGGATGGCCCTGCAGTCGGCTGCCGATATGACGGAGCGTCTCGAGCTCCTCCTTGGGAAAGAACCCACGCTCAGCAAGCACAGCATAGAGTGCCGGAGCGCAATGTCCCTTGGAAAGCACAAAGCGGTCGCGCTCAGCACGGTTCGGATTCGCCGGATCGACATTCATTTCCTCAAAGTAGAGGTAGGTCATAATGTCGGCGGCGCCAAGCGATCCGCCCGGATGCCCCGACTTGGCGGCATGGACGCCCGCGACGATACCGCGGCGGACCTCATTGGCAATCTTGGCCAGTTCCTGATCGGTCATGGCACTTCCTCTCTTGAGCACGCCGGCCCGGCATAACGCATGCTGGGCCGGCAGAACCATCGTTACTGCGCCTCGACAACCTTTTTCCAGTCGGCCTCGAACGAGGCAAGGCCCTGGTCAGTCAGCGGGTGGTGCAGGCACTTCTTAAGAGCGGCCATGGGGACGGTCGCAATATCGGCACCGAGCAGCGCCGCCTGGGTCACATGATTGGGCGTACGGACGGACGCGGTGATGATCTCGACGGTGTCGTCAACGTTCTTGCCGGTCCAGTCATAGTTCTTGATGCAGGTCACAACGTTGTCGAGCTGCGAAATGCCGTCCTCGGCGATGTCGTCGAAGCGACCGACAAACGGGCTGATGTAGCGAGCGCCGGCATTGGCGGCCATCAGGGCCTGGGTCGGCGAGAAAACAAGCGTCATGTTGACGCGCACACCCGCATCGGCCAGGGCGCGGCAAGCGGCAAGGCCGGCCTCGCACACGGGGAGCTTAACCACGATGTTGGGAGCCAGGGCGGCAAGACGCTTGCCCTCCTCGATCATGCCCTCGGCAGTAGTCGCGGTGGACTCAGCAGACACGGGCAGTCCCTCGCAAAGCTCGGCGATCTTGAGCATATGAGGCTCAAAGTCTGCAAGCTTACCGCCGGTCTTGGCATACAGGGACGGGTTGGTGGTGACACCGGCAAGACAGCCCCAGCTCTTGGCCTCGGCAATCTCGTCAAGGTTGGCGGTATCGATAAAGAACTTCATGGTGCACTCCTTCAAGAGAAAAACTGGTGATCCAAGGACAACGGTCGACTCGCTGGCCAGACCGAAACAACTTACTCGGCGAGGGCAGCCTCGATGCGGCTCGTGACGCCCTTGAGGTTAAGACCGACGACGTACTGCTTGATCGGGCGCTTGATGTGCTCGATCACAAAGCGCTTGCCGTCGATGTCTTGGGCAGCGAGGTTGCGGTAGAGCTTCTCGACCTGCTCCTTGACCTCGGGATCGTTGAACGCGTAGTGGCCGGAGACGTCCAGAATCTTCAGGCTGAGCTCGTCGTCGGCCAGGATGTCGTCAACCTGCAGGTTGACGTCGTCGCCGGTCATCCACTTGCGCCAACGCTCGGTCTTGATAGCCTTGACCAGCAGCGTGTGATACAGGTCGGAGGGATCGTCGCACAGGCCGTTGTCGACCAGAATCTGCTCGGTAGCGCAGAGCTTGAGGTAAGCGCGGGTCTCCTCGGTGCCGTACTGAGGGGCAACATTGGAGGCCGTCACGTGAGCCGGGATGTGCTCGAGCAGCGTCGCGTCGTCCAGGTAGTCGGCGTTGTGCTCCTTCAGGCCCACGCCGTAGCGCTTGGCCATGTCGGCGAGCTCGCGGGCATTCTTAAAGTTGTAATGACCGACCTGCTCGGTCCAACGGGTGAGCGTACCGGTCTGGCCGACGATAAAGGTGGGCATGGGGCAGCCGCGCTTCTCGAGCTCGGGCTGCAGCTGAGAAATGAACTCCTCGTACTTGTCGGTGGAGGTCAGGCCGCCATTGGTCTCCTCGGTACCGACCTCATAGGCAACCTCGGGCAGGTTATGCTCGCGACGGTACTGCTCAAGATAGTCGATAAGATCGATCGTGCGGCGAAGCACCACGTCGAGCGGAATAACCTTGCCGATCTGATAGGGGTCCTTGGTGGGGTCGACCATCAGCAGGTCAAAGCCTGCCTCCATGTCGGCGACAAAGGACTTGCGGGCGAGCTCCATGGCCTCGTCCTCGGGCAGGTGGGCGTTACGCTCCTCGTCGCGCTGCCACGGACCGCCGTGATCGCGGCACAGGTAGTACGGACCGGTATAGCCCACCTCGTCGGCAACCTTCTTAATGTCGGCGGCAAAGCGCGTCTGGTCCCAACCGTTGACGTAGCCGGCGCCCATCTCGTCCATATCGACCTGGTTGCGGCTAGCGATAAACATGGGCGGGAAATCCTCGTCCTTGGCAAGCTCGAACACGGCCTGAATCAGGTTGGGGCTCATGGGGCCAATGCCGACCATGGTTGCGTGATCGCCGCTGTCCTGCAGCTTGAGCATGCCCTGAACGGCCTGGCGGATGGTGAGGTTGGACATTTTGTTCTCCTTCTCCAGAGGATTTTTGACAAAAGTTCCCTGGGACCCAGATGTGGGCCCTATCAGTGCGGATGGATTTTGTTGTGTAGGGGCGGTTGTGCGGAGTCAAATCCATCCCTCCGCACAACCGGAGTCCTTAAAGGTTTACTTGGCCTGCTTATCGAGCGTGGGCTTCATGGCAATCAGGATTGCAGCGGCGACCAAGGAGCCAATCACGATGTCCAGGCAGAACAGCGCGACGTTGTTGGTGGCCAGGGCGACAATAAAGCCACCATGCGGAACATAGCAGTCGATGCCCTGGAAGGCGGCAAGCGCCGCGCCCACGGCAGAGCCGATGCAAATGCCGGGCAGGGTGTGGCCAAGATCCTTGACCGCGAAGGGAATAGCGCCCTCGGTAATACCGATGCAGCCCATGAACAGAGCAGAGATGCCCATCTGACGGTCAGCGTCATCGAACTTGTTCTTGGCGATGAGCGCAGCGAGGCCGCAAGCAATCGGGGGAATGGCGACGGCGACGCGGAACATACCGTTGGGGCCGTAGATGCCGGAGGCCATGATGCCCATGGTAAAGGTCGAAGCGGTCTTGTTGATGGGGCCACCCATATCGAAAGCGGTCATAACACCAATGACCAGGCCCAGGACGACGGCGGAGCCGCCCTGCAGGCTGCCGAGCACGCTGGTGAGCCAATCCATCACAAAGCCAAGCGGCGTGGCCAGGATGTAGATGTAAGCCATGCCCAGGACGAGCGAGGTCAGAATCGGGATGATCAGAATGGGCATGATGGTCTGGATGGTGTTGTTGACCTTCCAGGTCTTCATCCAGCGGACAAAGTAACCGCAGATGACAGCCATGATCATGGCGCCCAAGAAGCCGGTCGAAACGCTGTTGCCGCTCGGGGTGACGACGGCGTTGTTAACCAAGTAGCCCAGGACGAAGCCGGGGGCAAGTGCGGGCTTACCGGCCATCGAGTAGGCGATGTATGCCGCAAGCACCGGAATCATCATAGAGATGCCGGCCATGCCGATAGTGTTAAGACTCACCATCAACGGGTTGGTGACCTCCATACCGCTAGCACCGGCAGTACCGGATGCCAACGAGAAGGCGAGGAACACGCCACCGATAACGACGATGGGGATAAAATAGGAAACACCGGTATTGAATGCATTGAGCAGCGTCTTGCCAGGATCGGCAAAGATGGACTGCTTGGACGCCGGTGTCGGGGCCTGCGGGGCAGCGGAGACGGCCTTCTTCTCTGCCTTGGCCTCGGCCTTGGACGCGTCAACGGCACCGCCCGTCGCCTTGATGATCTCGACAGCCTGGTCGATAATCTTTACCGGATCGGCGATTACATCCGAGGTGCCGACCTTGAGGAACTTGCCCTCGGCCATCTTTTGCTCAAAACGGTCCTCGTTCTCGACACCCACGTCGACGGACTCGAGCACCAGGTCGGCGGAATCAACGTCTTCCTGCGTGAGCTCATTCTCGATACCCAGACCACCCTGAGCCTCGACTTTGCACTCGATGCCACGAGCGGCGCATTCATCCTGAATCGCCTTCTGGGCCATATACGTGTGGGCGATACCCACGGTACAGGCGGCAACGCCTACGATCTTCATTGCTTCCCTCTTTTCATAGAGTTGCGTGCGCAAGACACCGTTTGCGGAGGCCTCCGGAGCATCCCCTGCCGTTTGGACTTGCTGTCTTTTCGACAAGACCAATATAGGTGCTCGTTTTTCTTAATGCCAGTTTATTTCGGTAAACGCGCAGGTCAGAGCGTTGGTTACGCTATTTAGTTATGCGTTTAACTAAAAATGAATCCTGCGATTTTACCCTCGATTTCAAAAGTCAAGAAGTATTTGATTTTCTCGGTAGACGGCAGATGCGCATGCCGGTCACAAATTTCGACCCCACCCATATACCGCATTTGTTGCATACTCATATGAAAGGAAAAAGTCGCTCACCAAAGCGCATCCCTCACCAAGACTCAAAGTCATCATGTTGGAAAATGCTCATCTGTCGGAAGGAGTCGCTGTGGCAAAACAGCGCGTTACGATCGCAGACGTCGCTCGAGAGGCGGGAACCTCGACGGCAAGCGTCTCGTATTACCTCAACGACAAACGAGAAAAGCTTAGCGAGAAGACGCAGGCAAAGATTGCGCGCGTCATCAAGGAACTCGGATACGTTCCCAACGCCCAAGCGCAAACGCTCACCGGCAAGCAAACCCACGTCATCGCCATCATCATCTTGGATAACACCAACAAATGGGCGGGCCTCGTCCTCAACGGCATGGAGCAGGTCATGCTCCCCGCGGGCTACCAGACGGTCGTTTGCACGAGCAACTTTAACCCCGAGACCGAGCTCATGTATGTCGACAAAATGCTCTCACTGGGCGTCGATGGTTTTATCATCCAGCCCACGGCAAATTTCAAGGCAGTCCACGACCGCATCAAGCGCGCCGACAAGCCCGTCGTCTTTTTTGACGCGGCCATCTACAGCCCAGGCACCAGCTGGATCAAAACCAACCTCTACGACGGCGTGTACAATGCCACGCAGGCGCTTCTCGACGCCGGCTACGAAGACTTCTTTTCCATCGCCGCCAACATGACCGAAATGCGCACTCGCATGGAACGTTTTCAGGGATATGCCGAGGCATTGGCCGCGAATGGGCAGCTCTACAAAGCCATCCCCATCGATCACAACAAGCCGTCAATCAACGAGCTCACCGAATACTTTAAATACAAGTTCAACCCCGCCAAGCGCACGCTCATCTTCGTACAAAACCAATGGGCGCTTCCCCGTGTCTACAAGGCCCTCCAACCCATGGCCCATCTACTTCCGCAGCAAATAGGTCTTTTGGGACTCAACTGCGAAGACTGGACCAACCTCACCACGCCGACCGTCTCCACGATCATCGAGCCCGTCGACCAGGAAGGCAGGGAGGCGGCCGAGATGCTGCTCGCCTTGCTTGACGGCAGCAGCCAACCCGGCGAGCAGCGCATTCTCGAGTGCAAGCTCAACTGGCTCGACTCCACCTCGATCTAGCCATACGTCAAATATGAAGCAAATGAACCAGTGGCGTTTGTCCCAAATCTTAAGTATTTGTTCGACAGAACGGCCTCTGCCGGCTCCTGCTAGACTAGTAGATTCCCAACCGTCCATCCAGGAGCCCCCATGTTGCGCAAGTCCGCCTACAAGCAAGCACTTTCCATCGGCACCGCCGTGGTGCTGGGGTTTGCGCTGTTCACAGGGTCGCTCGACGGAGCGCCCAAGCTGTTATCACCGCAAAGCGATGAGCAGGCAGCGGCTCTGGCCGAGAAGCAAAACGAGAGTCCCAGCCGTACCGACGACGAAGCGGACTTGATCGCCCGGCTCGAATCGGGAACAGCGAGCTCCGAGGACTCCGGCAATGGCTCCGATTCCGTCGCAACCGACACCGACGACGACGCTTCCACAGACAGCGCCGCCGCCCCCATCGACGAGGTGGAAAACCCCGACCTCAACCGCGCCCGCGGTGTTTATCTCAGCAGCATTCCCGACTACGCCGGCAACCCCTACGTTGCCCTTCGCGCCGACAGCACGCACCCGCTCGGCACGCCGTCATTCACACTCGATGAATACGATCGTGCCACCGAAGAAGGCTGCTTTAAGAAATTCTCCAAGCTCGACAGCCTGGGCCGCACCCGCAAGGCGCTCGCCTGCGTGGGCCCCGAATCGCTCGGTCAGGGCAAGCGCGGCGATATCTCGCGTATCCATCCTGCCGGTTGGCACCAGCAGCGCTACGACTTTATTCCAGGCCAGAGCCTCTACAACCGCTGCCACCTCATCGCCTGGTCACTCTGCGGCGAAAACGCCAACCGCAAGAATCTCCTCACCGGCACGCGCTATCTCAACGAGACGGGCATGCTGCCGTTTGAAGAGCAGATCCTCGACTACGTCCGCGACACGGGCAACCACGTGCTCTATCGCGTCACGCCTATGTACAACGAGGAGGAGCTCGTCTGTCGTGGCATTCGTCTGGAAGCACAATCGATCGAGGACCACGGCAAGACCCTGTGCTTCCACGTGTACTGCTACAACCTGCAGCCGCACGTGCAGATCGACTACGCCACCGGCCGCAACCAGGCATCCGGAGACTAGTGCCGACCGCGCCGCCCGTAACCCAAAAATGATCCGTTTTCCTCCGTCCCCAAGGGATCAAATAAGGCCGCCCCGGTTACCCAGGGCGGCCTTTTCGTCAGCACCTACATTGCAGGCAAAACCACACGCTACTTAGCGCGGCCCTCCTCATAGCGCTCGACCAGTTTGGCCTGAACGTCATAAGGCACCTGCTCATAGCCCGCGGGCTTCATGGTAAAGTCGCCCGTGCCGCGCGTGATGGAGCGCAGACGCGTCGAATAATCCGTCAGCTCAGCCAGCGGCGCCTGGGCAATAACCACGGTATCGCCGCGCTCATCGGTCTCCATGCCCGTCACGCGACCGCGCGAGGCCGAGATGTCGCCCATCACGGCGCCGGCGTAGCTCTCGGGGATAGTCACCGTGATTTCCTCGATGGGCTCCAGTACCACCGGATCGGCATCGGCGCATGCCTTTCGCAGGCCGATGCGAGCCGCCGCGCGGAACGCCATCTCGTTGGAGTCGACGCTGTGATACGAGCCGTCGTACACAGCAACGCGAATGCCCGTAAGCGGGTAGCCGGCAATGATGCCGTCCTTCATGGTCTCCTGAACGCCCTTGTCCACGGCGGGGATGAGCGAGCGCGGGATGCGGCCACCCACGACCTCGTCAACAAACTCATAGCCGTCGCTCGTGCCGTCGGGCCCAATGAGCGGCTCCACGCGCAGCCAGCAGTCGCCGTACTGCCCGGCGCCGCCGGTCTGCTTCTTATGACGACCCTGGGCACTTGCCGTGCGGCGGATGGTCTCGCGATACGGGATACGGATCGGCACGCTCTTGGCAGCGACCTTGGTGCGGTCCTCCAGACGATTGAGCAGGACCGAAACCTGTGCCTCGCCCACCGCCGAGATAATGGTCTGGCCGGTCTCCTCGTCGCGGTCGATGCTCATGGTCGGATCGGCCTTACAAGCCTTCTCGATAAACGTGTAGAGCTTCTCTTCGTCGCCGCGATTCTCGGCCTCAATGGCGATGCGGTACTGCGAGTTGGGGAACTTAAACGCCGCAGCCTCGACCTTACCGGTAATCGAGAGCGTATCGCCCGTCTCGGCAGCCAGCTTGGGCGCCACGATGATGTCACCGGCATGGGCGTGACCGACCTCGGTCATGTCGCGGCCGCACATCACATACAGGTGAGCCAGGCGCTCGCCCTTGCGCGTGCGCGCATTGACCAGCTCAAGGCCCAGTTCAAGCGTACCCGTCAGCACCTTGATAAAGCTGATGCGCCCCTGTTGCGGATCGGCCAGGGTCTTAAACACAAATGCCACCGGACGGTCATCGTCACTCGAGATCTTGAGCGAGTCGCCGTCGATGAGCGGCATCTCGCCGTAGTCGGTCGGCGCCGGGAAGTACGTCGCGATGTCGTCCATCAGCGAGTTGACGCCCTGCTCCTTAATGCAATCGCCCGCAAAGACCGGCACAAAAATGCGCTCGGCGATTGCCTTGGACAACAAGCCCTCGAGCTCCTCCTGCGTTAGCGTCTCCTCGCCTTCCAGGTACTTCATCATCAGCTCGTCGTCAGCCTCGGCCACCAGCTCGCACAGATGGTCATGGGCTTCCTCGGCCTGGGCACGATACTCCTCGGGAATCTCCGACTCAACGGCCTCGGCGCCGTTGCAGTGGCGTGCCTTCATGCGCACCAGGTCGATGATGCCGTCAAAGTCCTCGCCCTCGCCCCAGCCCAGGGTCACGGCGCCCAGTCGCGTACCGAAGCGCTCCTGCAGCAGGTCCATCGTAGTCGCAAAGCTGGCCTCGGAGCGCGACAGGCGGTTTACAAACACCGCACGCGCCAGACGCAGGTCCTCGGCGGCATACCAGAGCTTAACCGTCGTAGGCTGCGGGCCGGCCTCGGCGTCGACAACAAACAGAGCCGTCTCGCAGACGCTCATCGCGGCATAGGCGTCGCCGATAAAATCGGGGTAGCACGGGGCATCGAGCACGTTGATGCGGGCGCCCTTCCAGTCAATCGGCGCGATGGTCGTCGAGATGGAAAACGCACGCTTAACCTCTTCGGGGTCATAGTCGAGCGTGGGCTTGGTGCCGTCGTGGCCGCCCAGGCGGGCGGTCTTACCGGAAAGGTGGAGCATGGCCTCGGCGAGTGAAGTCTTGCCCACCCCGCCTTGGCCTACGAGCACCACGTTCCTTACGTTGCCGGTCTTGGGAGCACCCATGATGACCTCCTTGCAGGGTCGCGCGCGATGCGCGACGCCAACGGGGAGAGTTCGCGGTCGATGCCGTCCCGGGAGCAGCATGGTCGGCAGCCGAGCCGGCTCACCCTCCAAATGTCCTATGCCACCACCCTACCCTTGCAGTCGCCTGTCCATGCAGACCTTTCGGCACGCGTATGGATACGGGCGGCGAGAGGAGAGAGCGAGCTTGCGAGGCGATTATTGAACCCCGCGGATGCAAAAAACCGCCACAGATCATAAGACCTGCGGCGGCATCACCTCAATTAATAGTTGAGTAAATAGCTGAGCCTACCCCTCGATACGGCTCAAGAACTCACGGGTACGCTGCTCGCGCGGATGATCGATAACCTGCTCGGCAGGACCCTCCTCGACAATACGACCGCCATCCATAAAGACCACGCGGTCGGCAACGTCGCGGGCAAACTGCATCGCGTGCGTCACGATCACCATCGTCATATTCTGCGCGGCCAAATCCTTGATGACGCGCAGCACCTCAGCCGTCAGCTCTGGATCGAGCGCCGAGGTCGGCTCATCAAAGAACAAGATTTCCGGATCGAGCGCCAGGGCGCGGGCAATACTCACGCGCTGCTGCTGACCGCCCGAAAGCTCGCAGGGTACCTTGTTCTCGTTACCCGTAAGTCCCATCTGTGCAATAAGCTCGTGTGCGCGGGCTTCCGCCTGCTCGCGTGGGCGCTTAAGCACGCGGATCGGAGCATCGGTGATGTTTTTCATCACGGTATAGTGCGGGAACAGATTGTAGTTCTGAAACACCAGACCAAACCGCGAGCGCGCCTGTTTAGGCACATCGCCCTTTGCGTACACCGCGCCCGAACCCGCATCCGTCGCGACGGCAAGGTCGCCAAACGAGAGCGAGCCACCATCGAGCGTCTCGAGCAGCGTGGCACAGCGCAGCAGCGTGGACTTACCGCCGCCCGAAGGCCCGATAATCGCCACGACCTCGCCACGCTTTACCTCGAGCGAGATATCCTTGAGCACCTCATTGCCGCCAAACGCCTTACGAGCGTTCGCTATATTCATTACCGTTCCGGACACGGGAACCTCCATGTGTTTGAAAAGCACGACGGAACAGGCTAGTCGTGGTAGTAGTCAAGTCGCTTTTCGGCAGCGCCCAGCAGCATCTCAACGACGAAGTTAAAGACCCAGTAGATCAGCGCCGCAATCGCAAACGGCACCATGCTCACTTGCGAGGCAACCAGCGCCTTGGCCGTCGAGAACATTTCCCCCACGCCGATGGCAAACGCCAGCGAAGTGTCCTTGACCAGCGTGATGATCTCGTTGCCCATCGCCGGCAGAATACGCTTGGCGACTTGCGGCATCACAATGTACAAAAATGTCTGCAGACGCGAATAGCCCAGCACCTCGGCTGCCTCGTATTGTCCGCGCGGAATGGACTGCAAGCCCGAGCGATAGATCTCGGCAAAGTAGCCGGCGTAGTTGATGATGAACGCCACAACGCACGCCGTCCATTTGGAATCGGGCGTGAGCGAAATGCCGAACACGTAGTACGGGGCGAAGTAGATGGCAAACATCTGCAGCATGAGCGGCGTACCGCGCATGACCGAAATGTAGATGCGCGCAATCCAGCGAAGCGGCGCAATTTTGCTCATGCGCATGAACGCCACGGGGATTCCCAGCGGAATCGACCCGAGCAGCGTTAGCACAAACAACTGCAAACTGACCAAGAAGCCCTGGCCAAGCATTTGCATCATGACCTGAATAGACAACCTAAGCTCTCTTTCACAGCAACAGTACAGCGGTTTTTACTCTCAAATAGGCACAGTGCCCAAGATTGCGAGCGACAAGCCCGACGAAGCGTACTTTGGTACGCGAGGAGGGTTGGAGCCGCAAGGTTGGGTGCTGCGGCTATTTGAGAACCCAGTTGCCGAAGGACAGACCGTATTCTGCATACTTGTCGCACAGGTCCTTGACCGTGCCGTCCTCGTAGAGCGCCTTGAGCGACTCGGTCACGGCATCGGCGGACTTGGTGTCGCCCTTCTTAAAGCCGACGGCGTAGTGCTCGCTGGACAGCGGCTTGTCGAGCTGCGTATAGGCATCGGGCTTGGCGGCAAGCTGATACTGGGCAATCGAAAGGTCGCAAGCCACGGCATCGACCGCGCCGCTCTCGAGCTGCATAAAGGCCGTGTTGTACTCGCCGATGATATCGAGCGTGGCAAACGTCGCGGCCAGATTCTTCTGGTCGCCCTCGAGCACATCCTGCGCAGCGGAATCAGTCTGGGTAATCACGGTCTTGCCGGCAAGATCGTCCCAGCTCTTGATACCCGCGTCCTTCTTGACCACGAGCACCTGCTCGTTGAGCATGTAAGACTCAGAGAACGTGTAGTCGTCCTCGCGGCCCTCCATGGTAAAGCCGTTCCAGATGCAGTTGATGGCACCCGAGTTGAGCAGCGTGTCCTTGGCGTCCCAGTCGATAGCCTCGTATTTGACCTCCCAGCCTTGCTTATCGGCAACGGCCTTGGCAAGGTCGAGGTCAAAGCCGGTGCACTCGCCATCGTCGCCCACAAAGCCATACGGAGGATAGGACTTGTCAAAGCCCACGACGAGCTTCTTGGACTCCGCGGCACCCTTCGTATCCTTGGGCGCAGCAGAGCCGGCAGCAGAGCCCTTACCGGCACCGCCGCCACAACCGACAAGACCAAGGCCAAGCACCGTGGCAAACGAGCCGGCTAGACCAACAAACTGACGACGAGACATATCGGTATTCATGGTATTCCCCCTTGATGGCACTTTAGTTAGGTAAAGTGAATCATGTAACGTTCAGCATCATACACTTTACCTTGATAGAGTACAAGGGAGGGTTTGCCAGGCACGGACGGGGAGCGGCGCATAATTAAGTTTCCTGCTCTACAGTCCTGCGCAAGACGGAAAGCACGCATGGAGCACTAGGCTGGAGCACTAGGCTGGAGCACTAGGCTGGAGCACTAGGCTGGAGCACTAGGCTGGAGCACTAGGCTGGAGCACTAGGCTGGAGCACTAGGCTGGAGCACTAGGCTGG
>CAJJZP010000020.1 GCA_905197665.1 uncultured Collinsella sp. | reverse complement strand
GGACGCCGCCCTCTCAAGGCGGAGATCACCAGTTCGAATCTGGTACGGGCTACCACGCATCTGATACCCGGTCTTTCCACGGAAGGCCGGGTTTTTTATTATCAAACAACTGTCTGTCATTCCCGTTTGAACAAGAGCTTTGCGTTCTGCTTATGGCCCTTACGGGTACAATAACCAAGATATTTTGACTGTTAGAAGGAGTCTCATGACGGAGTCCTCTCAGCATACGTCCAAGCCCCAGGTCGAGGTTGAGGCCTCGGGCGGCGATGACAATAAGAGCGCACGCCGCGGCGCAATCTTTATCGGCGTTGTGCTGGTGGGTTATATCGTCTATCTGGTGGTAACCGGGCAGATGGGGCAGTTCTGGGCTGCTATGTCGAGCGTCCAGGCGCCCTGGCTCGTTGTCGCGTGTCTTTGCATGTTTATGTATCTGTTCTTTGGCATTGTGGCCTATGCGATCGCCGTCTGGCTCGACCCCAATTCACCCGTCGGCATTCGCGACCTGATCTCGGTCGAGGCGAGTGGCATCTTCTTTGGCAACCTGACGCCCATGATGATGGGCTCTACGCCTGCCCAGATCTACCGCCTGACCAAAGCGGGCCAAAACGTGGGCGAAGCGGGTGCCACGCAGTTCACCCGATTTATTGTGTATCAGTTTGGCCTCGTTGCCTGGGGCGCTATCCTATTGCTTGCTCGCATGCCGTTTTTTGCCGAGCGCTATGGCGACATGACGCTGCTGTGCGTCTTTAGTTTTGGCGGTCACTGCTGCATCCTGCTCGGCATCTTCGCCGTCGCGCTCATGCCTAAGACCGTCACGCGCGTCGCCCATTGCATCATCAATTGGCTCGAGCGCATAGGTGTCTCGGCCACTAAGATCGATGGATGGCGCTCGTTTGTCGATGGCGAGATCTACTCCTTCTCCGAGAAGTTCAAGCTTTCGGCCGGACATTTTTCTTCCATGCTGCTCACCGTGTTTATCACCATGCTGCAGCTCGCGTTTTTCTATCTGGTGCCGTATTTTCTGATGCTCGCCTTTGGCCACCACGAGGTCGACTTTTTCTCGGTCATGGCCGCGAGCGCCTTTGTCCAGCTGCTGAGCTCTGCGGTTCCCTTGCCCGGTGGAACTGGTGGCGCTGAGGGCGGCTTTGCTTTGTTCTTGGGTCATTTCTTTGGGTCGGCTTCGACCGCCGGCTATCTGCTGTGGCGCCTCATTACGTTTATCGCGCCGACCATTTTGGCTGCGCCCCTGCTGGGCCTTAAGAGTGCCCACAACGAGAGCATCCATGCGCGCTGGGATCGTGTGATGCGCAAGCTCGGCCGCACGCCTCAGACGCCCTCTGCGCCCACTAAGCCGCACCCCATGAATGCTGTTACCGTTGACCCCAAGAAGCACGCTCAGAAGGCTTCTGGGACCGCTAAGCCGGCTCATAAAGCCTATGTGCGCCAGACGGGCGACGGTATCCGCGTATCTCCGTCGGCGCTCAATAAGAAGAAGCACCCTAAGTCGCAGTAGGGCAGTCGTGCGTTCTTCATGATGCGGGGCATATTTGTGCTGTATGGGGGATAATCCTCTTACGTAGATTATCTCTCATCTGTTGATGATTGCCCGCATATCGAAGGGACACGCCCATGGCCACCAGTAAACCGCGTATTGATCGCCGCATCGTTCGCAGCCGCAATGCCATCCTTTCCGCTTTCGAGCGCCTGCTCATGGAAAAGCCGCTGGCAGACATTACGGTGAGTGCCATCGCGCGCGAGGCCAATGTCGACCGCAAGACCTTTTACGTTCACTTTGGTACGGTTGACGGCCTGCTCGATGCCATTGCCATCGATGTGGTGGAGATGATTGTCGACTCGGTCGAGAAAACGCTTGCCTCCATGGACGGCGACACAAACGAGCGCGCCCTGGGCGCGGCGGCGACCTTCTTTAAAACCGTTAACGAGGCACTGTGCAACAACCTGGTGCTCAATCGTCAGCTGATCGAGAACATTCCGCTCGATGATTTTATGGCTCGTCTTCGTGCGCCGCTCGAACACGAGATTGCCGAGCGCGATCTGCTGCCCCAAGGTCTCAAGGACGAGATGTTCGACTACTATCTGGCGTTTCTACTGTCCGGTATTATCGGTATCTATCGCACGTGGGCCCTGTCTGATGGTTCGGTTCCTATCGAGCGCGTCTCGGAGGTCGCCAACGACCTGACTCTCAATGGCCTGTCGAGTCTGGAATCTCGCTTGGATTAGGCGCAGGCTCGAGTTCGCGAGGCGCTTGTCGGGGTGCAGCCCGATCGACCAGGCGACGAGCATCCCGTCGAAGCAGTCGATGACCGGGCTCAGGTAGACCTTCTCGCCGCCCGGGAGCCTGAACTCGGTGATGTCGGTGAGCCACAGCCGGTTGGGCTCGTCGGCGTGGAAATTCCTGTTCACGAGGTTCTCCGGCGCCTTGTAGACCTCGCCGGCGTTGGAGCTGTAGCCTGAGGATCCTTAAAAGAAAGTCCAGTTTATCCTTTCCACCCCAATTGGGAATCCTCCGATGCGCCTTCGCACGCTCGCATGACCTCGATACCGTGCGAGCGTGCGAACTCGACGAGCTCTGCGTTGCGGGCGTTTATGGTGCCGAAGGCGGCGGGACACACGATAAGGCGCGCGCAGTGGACGAGGAGCTCTTTGGCGCGGGCTATGGTTCTATCCCCGATCGGCTCGAAGGCGCGCTCGGCCACGCATTCCGCCGCCAGGTCGCGCGCGAGCTCGCAGTCGATGTCCCCTTCGTGCAGAACGCCCGTGTAGAACGCCTTGCCCTGCCGGATGAGCTGGCGAAACACAGCCGACCCCGTACCTGCGCCGGCGATGACGAACGTGTGCGCATCGCCGTGCGGGCGTCCAATTTCCACGCTGCCGAAGCGCTCGTTGAAGGTGCCATGTTGAAGGCCGTAGAGCTCGCCAATCGTCTCGCGCGTGAATATGTCCTCGGGTGCGCCGGCGCGGAAGACCCGGCCGTCCTTCACGCAAATCACCTTGTCGGCGCTTTTCTGCGCGAGCTCGAGTTCGTGGATGGACATGATGACAGCCACATTCCGCGATTTCGCAAGGTGGCGAAGTATTCGCAGCAGGTCGATCTGGTAGCGGATATCGAGATACGACGTGGGCTCGTCGAGCACGAGCACACGCGGATCCTGCGCGATGGCGCGTGCGAGCATGACGCGCTGGCGTTGCCCGTCGCTTATCTGCATGAAATCGCGCTCGGCGAGCTCTTCCACATGTGCGGTTTTCATGGCCTCGTCGACCCGACTATGGTCGTTAGGCGAGAGTGTGCCCATTCGCCCGGTGTAGGGATGCCTTCCCGCCTCTACGATATCGCGGCAGGTGAGGAGCTCGGTCCGGGGGCGATCTGTCAGCATAACGGCAAGGTTCCTTGCAAACTCCGCCGTCTTCCATCGGGAAATCTCCCGCCCGTCGAGCTCGACCGCGCCGGCAAGCGGTGCCAGATGGCGTGTGATGGTTTTCAAGATGGTCGACTTGCCCGAGCCGTTCGGCCCGATGAGCGCCACGACGTCGCCCGCGCGAACCTCCAGATCGACGCCTTCGACTACGACCTTCTTGTCGTAGCCCGCCGACAGGTCGCTTATGTGGAAAAGCGGCGCTCCGTCAGCCTGCGTTTCGACCGTAGTTTCGAGGTTCGGCTCCGCTCGGAGGAGGCGTTCCGCGCGCAGTTCCGCACGAGCCGAAAGTGCCTTCTGGCGCTTTCGTGCGAGCTCAGGACTGTCTAAGCATGGAATGTCCCCTCCGAGCGTTTTGGGCCGCGGCACGAATTCCCCCATCTACCTCACCCGCTTCTTCAACATGAGCGCGATAACCACCGGAGCGCCGAAGATGGCGGTGACGGCGCTGATGGAAAGCTCGACGGGAGAGAACAGCGTGCGCGCGATCAAATCGCAGCCCGCGCAGAAGATGGCGCCTCCCAAGAAGCACGCAGGAATCACGCGGATGGGCTTCGACGACTTTAGCGCCGACTTCACGAGATGCGGAACCGCGATGCCTACGAACGACACCGGACCAGCGAACGCGGTCACGCAGGCGGAGAGCATGCTCGCTAGAAGGACGAGCACCACGCGGAAGCGTTCGACGTTCACGCCGACGCTTTTCGCGTAGGCTTCTCCCAGCTGGAAGGCGGAAAGGGGCTTCGATATCGCGAATACGCATGCGCTCACGGTGATCACCACGACCGCGATGACCGCGATGTCGTCCCAGCTCGAACCCGAGAAGCTACCCAAAGACCAGTTGTGCAGGTTCACGATGGACTGGTCGTCGGCGAAGGCGATGAGGAAGTTCGTCGCCGCCGAGCAGATGTATCCCACCATCACGCCCGCCACGATGAGCATGGCCATGGAACTTATGCGCCGTGCGATGAGGAGCACGAAGCCGATGGTGATAAGCGAGCCCAGAAACGCTGCGGCCACCATGGCCGGCGAGGACATGGCCTGGTTCGCGCCTAGAAGTACGATCATCGTAAGCGCGACGACGAACTTTGCGCCCGAGGAGACGCCCAAGATGAACGGGTCGGCGATGGGGTTGTTGAAAAACGTCTGCAGCAGGAACCCGGAAAGCGAAAGTGCCCCGCCGAGAAGCACGGCTGAAAGCACGCGCGGCAGGCGAATCTCCCAGATGACCTGGCTTTCCATGGAATTGGCCGCGCCGCCCGAAAGGATGCCGGGGATGTGGTCTGCGGGCACGAGCACGCTCCCGATGCACAGGTTGGCCCCGACGAGCACGATGAGGGCAACAGCGAGCAGCGCCGTCACGACGCGACACCGCGCGGCACGCCCCGATTCGTCGTATGCCATGGAAAGCCGGCTTCTCATGGCGCTAACCGAGCTTCCTCAGATAATGGAAGTCGCTCGCGTCATCGCCGGTGAACGCCCCGTGCAGCTCGTCGATAATGTCGGCGGTAGAAGTCATCTGCTGGTACATGTCGGCGCTTGTGACCCAGACGTTGCCGTTCTTCACGGCTTTGAACTGCGACAATAGCGCGTTTTTGCCTACGAAGTCGTTCAAGGTGGCAACCGATTCGTCGATGGTGCCGTTGTAGACGATGATGTCGGCATCCTTCGCCGTCGCGTAGAAGCGCTCCATTTCGAGCGTTACTGACGAACCTGACGTCGACGCCGTCTGCGCGTCATCGAGCGCATAGCTGCCGCCTGCAAGCTCGATCATCTGCGCCACGTAGTCGCCCGCCCGCCGCGTGACGGCGGCCCTGTTCGAGTTAATGTAGAAATACGCCACGGTTTTACCTGACGACGCGAGCCCCGACGTTTGCTCGACGCGGGCCTTCTGCTCGTTGAACAGGTGCGCGGCCTCGTCTTCCTTGTCGAACAGGACGCCGAAAAGCTTAATCCACTCGACGCGCCCGAGTGCTTCGGGCTCGCTCGACGACTGTTCGGTGAGCACGACGAGCCCGAGCTTCTGCAGCTTTTCCTTCACATCGGGCGTGTGGTTGATCATGGTGTTCTCGATGGCGAGCGTGCAGCCCGAGGCCGATATTCGCTCGTAGTCGGGCGCGCTGTACTTGCCGCCGTAGGCGATCGCCCCACTTTCGAGCGCGCTTTTGAAGCCTGCGACCGAGCAATCGTCGGCCTTCGTGCCCGACATGATGATATTGTCGTTCGCATCGAGCGCGTCGACCAGGCACATCGTCGCCGACGACACGAGGTACACCTTGTCGGCGGGGCGCCTTATGACCGCGATGTCGGAGCTCAACCCATCAGGTACCTTCGCATCTTGCGGCACCACGAGGAAACGCTCCCCATTCGAAACGCAGATAAGCCGCAGACCGCCTTCGAACTCGTCGACAGTGAAGTGCTCGGCGTATTCAAGCTGAAGCGCCCCCGTCGGCTCCCAGCCGCAGCCCAAATCGGCGTTGTGGAAGTCGGCCGCGGCGCTTGAAGCCGTTCCTGCAGGGGAGCCGCCGCTTGCATCGTCGCCCGATTTCTCCTTCATGGTGGATGAGTCGAAGTGGATCGTGTAGTCGATGGTGTGCGGCGTCGACATGGCGACGGTCTCGGCCGACACGGCGATGTCCTCGTCGAGCGTGACGGGTATCTCGAACGTGGAGTTGCCGCCGTCGTTTACGGGTGCGTAGTCCACGCCGTCGACGGTCATCTTGTCGTAGTTCGAACTCGACCAGGTGACCGTCGCGGTGTAGGTGTCGCCATCCTTCACAATTGTGGTGGGTGAGGCGATGCTTGCGCGCCCTGACCCACCGGAAAGCGAGACGCTCACAGTGTATTCCTGAGAGCCCGCCGTGCCACCGGTCGCGTTCGGGCTCGCATTGCACCCCGCGAAGGGAAGCGCGAGCAGGGCGACGAGAACGCAGGCGATCGCGCGCGCCGCGATGCTGTGGAGCTTCCTGTTTTCCCCCTTGGGAAGAATCGACCGCATGGCGTTACTTCAGTGCGTCGGCGCGCAGATCGACGCCGGCGGATTCGAACACGAGCGTGCGGTCGTACCACTGCTCTTTTCTAATACTCCACGCGGCACAGGCGGTGTCCTCGTCGAGCGCATCAACGGGCACGTCGTAGGTGTACTTGCCTTCCGCGTTTTCCACATAGGGGATGAAGTCGGCCTCGCTCGCGGCGGCAGCCTCGTCGCCCGTGCCCATGAAGAGCTTGCCGTAGCCCGTGCCGGAAAGCGTCATCACGCAGTACATGGAGCCGTTTTCCACGATGAGCTGGGCGTCCACAATCCTGAACATGTTCGAGCTGGAATCTACGGTGATCGGATAGGTGCCGTCGGCCACCTTGTCGGCGGTGATGGGGGCAGCGCTTGCGCCCTCGGGCGCATCGGCCGCCCGTTCGGTCTTTTCCTGGGAATCGGCATCGCTTGCCTTTGCGCTGTCGCTTGAATTTCCGGCGCAGCCGGCGAGCGAGAACGCGAGAAGCGCCGCCGACAGGGCGAAGACGAGGGTTTTCTTCAACATGGAGGGGTTCCTTTCAATCGCTTCTACCGCCCGCGCCGTGCGGTGGGCGGGCGGGATGCGAATGCAACGGGCATGCGCCGTCGGTCGGGGAAGGCGCATGCCCGTTGCACGGGGACGCGACCGGCGCCCCCGTGCGCGGCGAGTTTACAGCTTGGCGATGGCGTCGTCCACGTGCGAGACGTAGATGTCGTCGACCGCGGCGTTCTGTCCCAGACCCTGGAGCAGGCACGTCACTTCGAAGCCGGCGGCCACGAACTTCGCAGCCCAGCTGTCGGGGTCGGTCTCGTCTGCCATGTCGTTGTTCGCGTGGTCGCCCGCGACCACCATGAACGGCGCGAGCACGGCCTTCTTGTACCCTGCGGCGCTCGCAGCGGCGATAACATCCTCGCAGGTCGGTTCAGCCTCGACGGTGCCGACGAAGAACTGCGTCAAGCCCTCGTTCTTGAACACTTCCTGCATCTTGGCATAGTCGGCGTTGGAATCGGCTTCGGTGCCGTGGCCCATGAGGCACAGCGCCGTCTTGCCGTCGTCGAAGGACGCCATGTTCTCCTTAATGGCTGCGGCCACCTTCTTGTAGTCGTCGTCGGAGGTGAGCAGCGGGTCGCCGAGCGAGATCTTGTCGAACTTGTCGGCGTACTTGTCGAGTTCATCTTTCACGTCGGTGTATTCCAGTCCAGCCATGAGATGCGTCGGCTGCACGACGATTTCCTTCACGCCGTCTTCCACGCAGCGGTCGAGCGCCTCGGTCATGTTGTCGATCGTGATGCCGTCGCGCTTCTTCAGCTTGTCGATGATGATCTGCGCGGTGAAGGCGCGGCGGATGTCGTAGTCCTGCCAGTACTTCTCGCGGATAGCGTCTTCGATGGCGCCGATGGTGATGTGGCGCGAGTCGTTGTAGCTCGTGCCGAAGCTCGTGACGAGGATGACCGGCTTCACGGCCTTCTCCTTTTCACTCGATTTCTCGGAACTCGCGGAGGTGTTGGAGCAGCCCGCGAGCGCGACTCCGGCGAGCGCGACGGCTCCGGTTGCTGCGGCGCCCATGAAGCCGCGGCGTGACATCTGGTCGGACATGGTTTTTCCTTTCCTCGGTTTGCCGGTCCCCCGGCGACAGTTGCTTGTCGGCACAAGCGAAAGAAAAGCGCACCCCTCGGGGTTCACAAGGAGCTAACGCCACGGCGATGCCGTGAGGAAAAGGCGAAGCAGTCTGGCTTGGGGCGCGAGGCGGTTCGCCCGCGCGTCCTATACAGTAATGTCCCTTGCCCAGGATTCCCACCTGGTTCCCTCCGCAAGCCAGCGCGGGCTGTGCGGGCGCCGCGCCGGTCATTTCCTTTTATCCGATTGTCATATGCTCGTTGCCGAAACTTTTACTATGATAGTGGGCACTTGTGAACGTGTCAAAGCCAGGGCGGGCGGCATTGCGCCTCCTGCCTGCGTATTTGCGCCGATTGCCGCCGCAGGCGCCGTGTTTTGCCCGCTGCGCGAATGGCGGCGTAAACGGTTGCGATGAGAAACGGGAAGGGAAGGCTCGGATGATTCATATCGTTGGCGCAGGCTCGGGCGCCGCCGACCTTATCACGCTGCGCGGGGCGCGCCTTCTGCGCGCGGCCGACGTGGTCGTTTGGGCGGGGAGCCTTGTGAACCCCGAGCTGCTCGCCGAGTGCAAGGAATCCTGCGTCGTCTACGACAGCGCGCACATGACCTTGGAGGAAGTGCTCGACGTGATGTGCGCGGCGGATGCGCGGGGCGAGGAAGTGGTGCGCCTGCACACGGGCGACCCGTGCCTGTACGGCGCCATCCAGGAGCAGATGGACGCGCTCGACGCGCGCGGCGTGGACTACGAGGTGGTGCCCGGCGTGTCGAGCTTTTGCGGTGCCGCGGCGGCGCTTCGCCAGGAATACACGCTGCCGGGAATCAGCCAGTCGGTCGTGATCACGCGGCTTTCCGGGCGCACCCCCATGCCCGCGGGCGAGGGCATGCGCATCATGGCGGAAAGCGGCTCGACTATGGTCATCTTCCTGAGCTCGGGTATGCTCGCCGAGCTTTCCGCCGAGCTTTTGGCCGCGGGCCGCAGCTCCGACGAGCCGGCGGCGCTCGTGTACAAGGCGACCTGGCCTGAGGAGCGCGTGGTGCGATGCACAGTGGGCACGCTCGCCGATGCGGGCGCGCGAGAGGGCATCGACCGCACGGCGCTCGTGGTGGTGGGCCGCGTGCTCGGAGCTCGCGGCGGGCTTGCGCACAACGGCGCGCAAGCGGAGTCGTACGAGCGCAGCAAGCTTTACGACCCTTCGTTTGCCACTGGGTATCGGAAGGCGAGCAGCTAGCGTGGCCTTCGAGCACTACATATATACCGGGACGACCCGCCTGCGCTGCGGCTACACCACGGGGAGCTGCGCCGCGCTCGCGGCGAAGGCGGCCTGCGAGATGCTCTTGTCACGAAAGCCCGTCGGCCGCGTGTCGATCGTCACCCCCGGCGGGCTGCCCGTCGAGGCGAACGTGGTCGACGCATGCATCGGCGAGGGGTGTGCCCAGTGCGCCGTGCGAAAGGACGCAGGCGACGATGCCGATGTGACCGACGGCGTGCTCGTGTACGCGCGCGTGGAACATGCGGGGTCGGGCACGGGCGCTGCGGGCAGCAAGGGCGTGCCCGCGCGCGAATCGGAAGTTTCCGTCGATGGCGGCGTGGGCGTGGGGCGCGTGACGTTGCCCGGGCTCGAGCAGCCGGTGGGGGCGGCCGCCATCAACGCGACGCCGCGCGCGATGATCACTTCGGCGGTGCGCGAGGTGTGCGCCGCGCACGGCTTTTCTGGAAATATTGCTGTGACGATTTCGGTACCCGAGGGTGTTGCCCTTGCCGAAAAGACCTTCAACCCGCACCTGGGGATAGAGGACGGCATTTCCATCCTGGGCACGACGGGCATCGTCGAGCCGCGCAGCCTTGCTGCCTTGCGCGACAGCATCGAGCTCGAGATCCGGCAGCATGCGGCTATGGGGCGGCGCGGAGTCGTGCTCACGCCCGGCAACTACGGCGCGCAGTTCATCTCGGGGCATTTCCATCTAAACGGTGCGCCGGTGGTCTTCATTTCCAACTTTGTGGGCGATGCGATTGATTGCTGCGTTCGCGAGGGATTTACCAATGTCCTTCTTGTGGGACACATCGGCAAGCTGGTGAAGGTCGCGGGCGGCATCATGGACACCCATTCGCGTACCGCCGACTGCCGTGCGGAGATTCTGGCCGCCCACGCGGCCTTGGCCGGCGCGGGCACGAAGACCGTGCGCGATATCATGTCGTCGGTCACGACCACGGCGGCGCTCGAGGTAATCGAGGCCGCCGGCGTGGGGGACGCTGCGCGCGCCTCGCTCGCTGTGGCAATCGAGGACAGGTTGCGCCGCCGCGCGGCGGGCGGATGCGACATCGCCGCGGTCGTGTTCGACGCCGAGCGCCGCGAGCTTTTCCGCACGTCGGGCGCCGATGCAGTTATCGGGGAATTGGGGGCGACGTATGAGTAAAGGCGTGCTGTACGGGGTGGGCACGGGGCCTGGCGACCCCGAGCTGCTCACGATCAAGGCCGTCCGCACAATCGAATCGTGTCCGGTCATCGCCGCACCGCAGACGGCGGACGGGGCCATGGTCGCGCTCGACATCGTACGCGGCGCCGTCGACCTTACAGGCAAGACGGTGATCCCCGTGCGATTCTCGATGACGCGCGACGTCGAGCGCCGCACGGCCGAGCATGCCTCGCTTGTTCGCGAGCTTGTCGCGCACCTGGATGCGGCCCGCGACGTCGCGCTGCTGAACCTGGGGGACCCAAGCATCTACGCCACCTTCCAGCGCATAGCGCCCGACGTGCGCGCCCGCGGGTTCGAGGCGCGCGCCATTCCCGGCGTGCCGAGCTTCTGCGCGGTCGCCGCGGCGCTCGAGCGCGACCTCACGCCCGAGATGTCGTCGCCTCTGCACATCGTGCCCGGCGGCTACGATGACGTTCGCCGCGCAATCGGCTGGCCGGGGACGAAGGTGGTCATGAAGGCGCGCCGCTCGCTTGCGGACACGAAGCGCATCCTTCGCGAGGAGGGCGCCTTCGACGGTGCCGAGCTCGTAGAGGACTGTGGGCTTCCGGGCGAGCGCGTGTACCGCTCGCTCGACGATGTGCCCGATCGGGGCAGCTACTTCTCGACGATGGTGGTGCGCTAGATGAGGGTTTCCTGCATAGCGTTCACTGAGAGGGGGTATGCGTTGGCGGAGCGCACCGCACGCGCGCTTTCCGATTGCGCGCAGACAGGTGAAGATGACCCTGGCTGGAACGTTTCCGTTTCGCGCGGGTTCGGCGAGGGGAAGGCCGACCTGCGCGCATGGACGGCGCTCGCGTGGGAAGCGTCGGACGCGCTTCTGTTCGTGGGTGCGGCGGGCATCGCCGTGCGGGCGATCGCGCCGCATGCCGCCTCGAAGGCAAACGATTCCGCGGTTGTGGTGATCGACGAGGCAGGTCGCTTTGCCGTCTCGCTTTTGTCGGGGCATTTGGGCGGTGCGAACGAGTTTGCGCAAATTGTGGCACGCGCGGCAGGGGCCACCCCCGTCATCACCACGGCGACCGACGTCCGCGGCGTGTGGGCGGTGGATACGTGGGCTCGCTGTGCGGGGCTCGCCGTTTCGAATCCCGAGGCTATCAAGCGAGTGTCGGCGCGGCTGCTTTCGGGCGGGCGCGTGGCGCTCTATTCCGACATGCCGATTTCGGGACAGCCGCCTGAGGGGGTTGACATTGCGTCCGACCGCGCTCGGGCCGATATCGTCGTGTCGCCGTTCGCTGGCGCGAATGCAGGTGCGTCCGTTCGCGTTGCGGAGACAACGGGCGAGGTCGTACCCGCCGGTGAGACGGGGAAGCCGGCGGGCGTGCGGGCGCAGGCGCCTGCGCCCGAGCCGCTTCGCCTTGTCGTGCCCTGCATCGTTGCGGGCATAGGGTGCCGCCGCGGTGCGTGCGCCGAAGCGATCGGGGAGGCGTTTCTTCTCGCGTGCGGGCAGGCGGGCATCTTGCCTTCGGCCGTGCGCGAGGCGGCGACGATCGACGTGAAGGCGCACGAGGAGGGTCTGCTCGCCTTCTGCCGCGCGCGCAATATCCCGCTTGCGACGTATTCCGCAGAGGAGTTGTCCCAGGTCGAAGGCAGCGTTTCGCCATCTGATTTCGTTCGCGCGACGGTGGGGGTCGACAACGTGTGCGAGCGCGCGGCGCTCGCGGGCGGGGGCAAACTTTTCTTCCCGAAGCTCGCTCACGGCGGCGTGACCGTCGCGTTTTCCAAGGTAACTATCGAACTTTCGTTTAAGGAGCGGTGATGGGAAAGCTCTTCGTGGTGGGGATCGGCCCGGGCGGCCCCGACGGCATGACGATTGCGGCTCGGCGCGCGCTCGAGACGGCCGACATCGTTGTGGGGTACACGAAATACGTGGAGCTCGCGCTCGCCGCCGTGCCCGACGCGGCGCATCTCGCGACGCCGATGATGCACGAGGTCGAACGGTGCCGTCTGGCGCTTTCGCGCGCGCAGAGCGGAGAAGCCGTGGCGCTCGTGTGCAGCGGTGACGCGGGCGTGTACGGCATGGCGAGCCCCGTGCTGGAGCTTGCGGAGGACTACCCCGATGTAGACGTGGAAGTTATCGCCGGGGCCACCGCGGCTCAGAGCGGGTCGGCGGTGCTCGGCGCCCCGCTTGCCCACGACTTCGCGGTCGTGTCGCTCTCCGACCTGCTCACGCCGTGGAAGGTCATCGAGCGCAGGCTCGCCGCCGTGGCGAGCGCCGACTTCTGCATCTGTTTGTACAACCCGCGCAGCAGAAAGCGCGCCGACAGGCTCTCGCGCGCGGCGAAGATTATGCTCGAATGGAAGGCCCCCGACACGCTCTGCGGTTGGGTACGCAACATCGGGCGCGAGGGGCAGCAGTCGGGCATGTGCAGGCTTTCCGAGCTGGGGGAGTTCGACGCCGACATGTTCACCACCGTGTTCGTCGGCAACGCGGACACGAAGCGCGTAGGCGGCCGTATGGTCACGCCGCGCGGGTATCGGGAGATTCCATGCGAAAGGTAACGATCATCGGGGCGGGGCCCGGAAACCCCGACTTGCTCTCGCGCGCGGCGCTCGACGCGATCGACATCGCCGACGTGGTCATCGGCGCTCATCGCGCGCTTGTCGGCATCGACGTGCCGCCCGACGTGGTGAGATGCGAGCTCGTGAAGACGGCGGACATCGTCGCCGCGCTCACCGATGCGGCGTCGTGGCAGCGCGCCGTGGTCGTGATGACGGGCGATGTGGGGCTGTTCAGCGGCGCGCGCCGCCTGGTGGAGGCGCTCTCCGGCGACGCGCGGGTGGACGTGCGCGTCATTCCCGGCATAAGCTCAGCGTCGTATCTCGCCGCGCGCCTCGCGCGTCCATGGCAGGATTGGCGCTTCGCGAGCGCTCACGGCGTGGCGTGCGACATCGTGGCCGAGGCCGAGCGCGCAGGTGAGCTCTTCCTCGCCACGTCGGGCGGGGAAGACCCCTCGCGGCTTTCGGGCGAGCTTGTGCAGGCGGGCTTCGGGGACGCGCGCGTGACGGTGGCCGAGCGCCTTTCGTACCCCGACGAGCGCATCACCTGCGCGACTGCAAGTGAAATCGCAGGTCAGACGTTCGACGACTTGAACGTCATGCTTATCGAGTTCGCAGGCTGCGCCGGGTTGCCTGCGGGCTCTAACGCAGCCTCCGAGGCGCCGGCCGGCGCCTCTGCGCCCGCGGCGGCTTCTTCCGCGGCGGACTCCGCGGGCGCATCCCGCGCCGCGAGCTCCCGCTGGCCGTACGCTTCCTCGGGCATTCCCGACGAGCTCTTCATCCGCGGCGACGTTCCCATGACCAAGCAGGAGGTGCGCGCCGTCGCGCTCGCGAAGCTGCGCCTTACCACGACCGACACCGTGTGGGATGTCGGCGCCGGCACGGGGAGCGTTTCGATCGAGGCGGCGCTCGTCGCGCGAGCGGGGTCGGTATGGGCGGTCGAGCGCAACGCGGCCGGCGTGCGGCTCATCCGAGAGAACGCGGATGCATTCGGGTGCGGCAACGTGCATGTGGTCCCCGGTGTCGCCCCCGAAGCGCTCGCGAAACTGCCCGTCCCCGACGCCGTGTTCGTCGGCGGGAGCGCGGGCGAGCTTCCCTCCATCGTGGAGGCGGCGCTCGAGAAGAACTCGCAGGTTCGCCTGTGCGTGCCATGCGTCACCGTTGAGACGCTCACCGAGGCGTTCGCGCTCCTCTCGGGTTCGCGCTTTAAGGGGTTCGAGGCGTGCCAGGTGTCGGCCGCCCGTGCCGAGGCTGTAGGCTCGCACCATCTTATGAAGGCGCAAAACCCCGTGTTCCTCGTCAGCGCGCGTGGTGCGGGCGCGGATGCCGAGGAGCTTGCCGAAGTCGGCGCGCTTGCTGAGTCGCCTGTCGGGGAGGACCTCTCTGTCGAGGGGAACCCATCCGTTGAGGTGGTCTCGCTTGCTTACTGCAGCGCCGCAGGTGGGGAAGTCGGCGCCCGGTGAGCACGTCCATCCCGCGCTTCATGGTCGCTGCGCCCTCGAGCGGGAGCGGCAAGACGGTCGTAACGTGCGCGCTCCTGCGCGCGCTCGCGCGCCGCGGCCTTGCATGCGCGGCCTTCAAATGCGGCCCCGACTACATTGACCCGCTCTTTCATCGCCGCGTCGTGGGTGCGCGCTCGGGCAATTTAGACGGCTTCTTCACCGACGCCCCGACGCTGCGCGCCCTGCTCGCACGCGGCGTCGCGGGCGCGGATGTCGCGGTGCTCGAGGGGGTTATGGGCTTCTACGACGGCATGGCGCCCGGCGTGGCCGACGCGAGCAGCTACCAGGTTGCGCGCGACACGGAAACGCCGGTCGTTTTAGTGGTGAACGGGCGCGGGGCGTCTTTATCGCTCGCCGCTGTAATCCGCGGCATCGCCGAGTTCCTGCCTTGTGCGAACGTGCGCGGCGTCGTGCTGAACAAGACGAGCGCCGCTGCCTGCGCCTATGCGGCGCCTGCGATCGAGAAGCACACGGGCGTCGCGGTTTTGGGGAATATCCCCGCCGACGAGGCGTTCTCGCTCGAAAGCCGGCATCTGGGGCTTGTGACCGCCGACGAGGTCGAGCAGCTCTCCGCGCGCATCGACAAGATGGCCGAGCTGGTGGAAAAGAGCATCGACGTCGACCGCTTGCTCGAAATAGCGGCGACGGCACCCGATATCCGCGAGGAACCTTACCGGTTGGAGCCGATCGCGGGAGCGCGGCCCATCGTCGCCGTCGCGCGTGACGAGGCGTTCTCGTTCTATTACGAGGAGAATCTGCGCGTGCTCGAGGACCTGGGTTGCGAGCTGGCCTTTTTCAGCCCCCTGTGTGATAGCGAGTTGCCCCGGGGGACAAGCGCCCTCTATCTGGGGGGCGGCTACCCGGAGCTCCATGCGCGACAGCTCTCCGAGAACGCGCCGATGCGCGCGGCCGTGCGGCGCGCGGTGGAATCCGGCATGCCGACGGTTGCCGAATGCGGTGGGTTTCTGTACCTGCAGCGCGAAATCGCCGATAGCGAGGGGCGGCGCTGGCCTGTTGCGGGCGCCCTTGAGGGCGCAAGCGAGAACGGGGGAAGGCTGTCCCATTTCGGGTACGTGGAGCTTACTTCCCAACGCGACGGGCTCTACGGGCCGCGCGGCACACGCATCCGCGCGCACGAGTTCCACTACTGGCAGTCCACCTGCCCGGGCGGCGACTTTTGGGCGCAGAAGCCCCGGCGCGACAAGGGCTGGCCGTGCATGACGACCACCCCGTCCCTGGTGGCGGGCTTCCCGCATGTGTACTATCCTGCGAACCCCGACGTTGCGCGCGCGTTCGCGTCTGCCGCAGCGTCGTTCGCAGAGAGGAGGCGGCATGGCTGAAGCAACCGAAACCGCGCTTGCCTGCATCCGCGAGGAAGTCGAGCGCGCGTTCTCGTCGGCGCCGGGCGCCGTGCTCGAAGCCGCGCTTTCCCGGATCGCGCCCGCAGACGAGTGCGCCCGTGCCGCCGCGTACGCCGCGTGGGACTCCATCGCGCACCCCTTGGGGGGATTGGGCGACTTTGAAGACGCCGTCGCGTGTATCGCCGCAGCTCAGGGGAGCGCCGAGGTGGCCGAGTTTCCCCGTGCGCTCGCGGTATTCTTCTCCGACAACGGGGTCGTTGCCGAAGGCGTGTCGCAAAGCGGGCAAGATGTGACGCGAGCCGTCGCGCGCAACATGTGCGAGGGGGCCGCGAGCGCCTGCCGCATGGCGGCGTTCGCGGGTGCCGAGGTCGTGCCCGTCGACGTAGGTATGGCCCGGGGCATAGAAGACGCGCGCATGGTGCGCGCGAACGTGCGGCGGGGGAGCGGTAACATCGCTCACGGCTCCGCTATGTCTCGCGATGGGGCCGTGCGCGCGATCGAGGTCGGAATCGCCGTCGCGTGCGGGCTTGCCCGCGCCGGCGTGCGCCTTCTCGCCGCGGGCGAGATGGGCATCGGCAACACGACCACCTCGGCGGCGGTGGCCGCAGTGCTCATCCGGGCGGACGCGCGGAGCCTTGTCGGGCGCGGCGCGGGGCTCTCGGACGCCTCGCTCGCGCGCAAGCGCGACGTGGTCGAGCGCGCTATCGACGCGAACTCGCCCGATCCCGCCGACCCGATCGACGTGCTCTCGAAGGTGGGCGGCTTCGACATCGCTGCGATGTGCGGCTTCTACCTGGGGGCCGCGGTCTCGAAGGCGCCGGCGCTCCTCGACGGGGTCATATCCTGCACGGCGGCCCTGTGCGCGGCGCGCCTGTGCCCCAACGCCTTGGGCTACCTCGTGGGCACCCACGCATCAAGCGAACCCGCAAGCCGGGAGCTCCTTCGCGAGCTCGGCATAAAGGCGCCCCTCGACGCAGGCATGCACTTGGGCGAGGGCGCGGGCGCCATGGCGTATCTCCCCCTTCTGGATTCGGCGCTGCGCGTGTACCGGGATGGGAAGACGTTCACGGCGACTGGCATGGCTGCTTACGAGCATTTCGAGGCCGGGAAATGACGGTGACGCTCGTCATCGGCGCCGCCGCGAGCGGCAAGAGCGCCTACGCCGAGTCCCTGTGCCTCGGGCACGACGGCCCTCGCGTGTACCTGGCAACGATGGAGCCCTTCGGGGAAGATGGCGCCCGCCGCATCGCGCGCCATCGGGCGCTGCGCGAAGGCAAAGGGTTTTCCACCCTCGAGTGCTCGCGTGACGTGGGCGCCGCAGCGCCCGGGCTTCCGCGCGGCTGCACACTTCTTTTGGAGGACGTGGGCAACCTGGTTGCGAACGAGCTCTTCGCGGAAGGCGGCTTGTCCCCGCGTGACCCCGACGCTGCGGCGCGCGAGGTACTCGGAGGCATCGAACGGCTCGCTCAGGCCGCTGCGTATACGGTGGTGGTCACCGTCGACGTGTTCGCCGATGGGATGCGCTACGATGAAGGGACCGAGGCATGGAGGCGCGCGCTCGCGCGCGTGAACGCGGGCGTGGCGGCGCTGGCCGACCATGCAGTCGAAGTGGTATGCGGGATTCCCGTGTGGATGAAAGGCGAAGGACCTACAAGGTGAAGATAGCAGAGGCAATCGGCGCGGCGTTCGGAACGTTCTCGCGCATCCCCGTCCCGAAATCGGCCTGGACCGATTTCGGGTCAACCCATGCACTTGCCGCGTTTCCCCTGGTGGGCCTTGCGGAAGGCTTCCTCATGACGGCGTGGGGGCACGTGGCGAATCTGCTCGGCGTGCCCGCGACCATCGTCGCGGCCGTGCTCGCGGCGCTGCCTGTGGCGGTGACGGGAGGCATCCACCTAGACGGGCTCTGCGACACCTCCGATGCGCTTGCAAGTTGGGCCCCGCGCGAGCGAAAGCTCGAGATCATGCACGATCCGCGGGCGGGCGCCTTCGGGGTCATCGGTGTTGTTGTGTACCTTATTCTGCAGTTTTCCCTGTTCACCGCGCTGCCGCTTACGGCGGGGGCGTTCCTCGCGCTTCTGTGCTCGCTCGTGTTCTCCCGCGCGCTTTCGGGACTCGCCGTTGAATGCTGGCCTGCCGCGCGGGCGGACGGCATGGCCGCGGGGCTCTCGCCTGTGAAGAAGCGCGCGGCGATCGTCGTGCCGCTTTGCGCTTTCGCTGCGGCTTCGGCTGCAGGGATGGTCGTGTGCGCTCAGGCCGTCGGCGCCTTTATGGCGGTGGCGGGGCTTTTGGTGCTCGCGTGGTACCGCCATGTTGCCCTGTCCCGCTTCGGCGGGGTGACGGGGGATTTGGCCGGATGGTTTCTGCAATGGGCCGAGCTCGCGATGCTTGCCATGCTGGTGGTGGGGGGCATGCTCCTATGATGCTCGTGGTAGGTGGCGCGCATTCGGGGAAGAGGACCTTCGTGCGCGAAAAACTCGGGTTCGCGGCGGACGATTTCGTCGACGCGGCGCAGCTTGCGGAGGGCGGCGTGCCCGCGGCTTTTGCCGGCCGCGTCGCATACCGTGCTGAGGAACTCGTACGCGCGCTCGACGCTGACCGGGCGCTCGAGCGGCTGATCGGCTTCGACGCAGTGATTCTGCCCTTGGTCGGCTCGGGGGTCGTCCCCATGAGTGCGGAAGACGCCCAATGGCGCGAGCGCGCGGGGCGCCTGGGATGCGCGCTCGCTGCGCGCGCCGACGTCGTCGTGCGCATGACGTGCGGGATTCCCCAGGTCATCAAAGGAAACCTTGCCGATGCACCTCGAGGGACGCAGGGCGCGGGTGCGCTTTTGGAAGTCGTCTTCGTGCGCCATGGTGCCACGGCGGGCACGGAAGACCATCGCTACAGCGGGGCGGGCACCGACGAGCCCCTGTCGAGTGCGGGCGAGCGCGCTTTGCGCGACCTCGCGTGCGATCGTGACGTGTTCCGTGTTATCACGAGCGGCATGGCCCGCACCGACCAGACGGCGCGCATCCTCTTCCCGAACGCGGAGCTTATGGCGTGCCCCGGTCTGCGCGAGATGGATTTCGGCGACTTCGAGGGGCGAAGCGCCGCCGAGCTTAAAGAGGATGCGCGCTATCGCGCCTGGGTAGACTCCTGGTGCGAGACGCGCTGCCCGCATGGCGAGGGCAAGAGCGATTTCACCCGCCGCGTCATCGCGGCGTTTCGGGAGGCGTGCGAATCGGAGCGCGCCCAGGGGAGTGGGCGCGCCGTCTTCGTCGTTCACGCGGGTACCGTGAAAGCGCTGCTCTCCGAGCTAGCTTTCCCGAAAATGGGATACTTCGACGTGCATACCGAGCCGGGCGGCGCATGGGCCGCCACTTGGGATGGGCGCTGCCTTCGCGACGTTCGCCCCGCTTCGGGGGGCGATGCCCGGTGATGACGATTCTTGCCGTCGCCGCCGGGTTCGCGGCCGACCTTGCCTTCGGCGACCCGCGCTGGCTTCCCCATCCCGTCGTCGCCATGGGGCGCGCGATCACGTGGGCCGAAGGCCGCCTGCGGCGCGCATTCCCGCAAACGTCCGCGGGCACGCGCGCCGCAGGGCTTGTGCTCGCCGTGGCGCTTCCGCTTGCGTGTGGGCTTTTGACCTGGGTAATCCTGCATCTTTGCGGCATGGTTTACTCCGGCTTGCGCTTCGTGGCCGAGGCATGGGCGAGCTATCAGATTCTCGCGGCATGCGAGCTGCGCCGCCAGAGCCTGGCCGTTGCCCGCGCGTTCTCGAAGGGCGGCCTTGTCGCGGCGCGCGAAGCCGTCGGGCTCATCGTGGGACGTGACACGTCTGTTCTCGACGAGCAGGGCGTCGCGCGCGCCGCCGTGGAAACGGTGGCGGAGAACGCGAGCGACGGTGTCATCGCGCCGCTTTTCTACCTTATGATCGGGGGTGCGCCCTTGGGCATGGCGTACAAGGCGGTGAACACGCTCGACAGCATGGTGGGCTACAAAAACGAGCGCTACATCGACTTCGGCTGCGCCTCGGCGCGCCTCGACGATGCGGTGAATTGGATCCCCTCGCGCTTATCGGCCCTGCTCATGATCGCCGTGTGCCCGATCGTCGGGCTCGACGCGCGCGGGGCGGCGCGCATCTGGCGCCGCGACAGGCGTCGCCATGCGAGCCCGAACGCGGCGCAGACCGAGTCAGCGTGCGCGGGCGCGCTCGGGCTGCGCCTGGCGGGACCCGCGGTGTATTTCGGCAAGCTCGTTGAGAAACCGACGATAGGAGACGCGTCCCGCGAAATCGAGTGGGGCGACATCGCCCGGGCGACAAGGCTCATGCTCGCTGCGTCCGTATGCGCGCTCGTCGTCTTCGGCGCCGCGCGCGCGGCGGTCGTGCTCGCCGTGGGGGCGATGGCATGAGGGAAGACCACGCCGCGCCCCGGGCTGCCGGGGGAATCCTGCGCGCCCGTACGCATGGGGGCAGCGCGCAATCGCTCGGCATCGCTTGCGAAGGGGGCGCCTCCGACCTCATTGACTTCTCGGTGAACGTGAATCCGGCAGGCCCCTCGCCGCGCGCCGTCGCCGCAGCTTGCAAGGCGCTTTCTCGAATCGACGCCTACCCCGATAGGGAAAGCCTCGCCCTCGTTCGCGCCCTAGCGCGCGCCCAGGGCATTCCCGAAGATACTATCGTCTGCGGCGCGGGCGCGTCCGACATCATCTGGCGGCTCGCCGCGGCGGTGCGCCCGAAACGCCTCGTCGTGTGCGCGCCGACGTTCTCTGAATATGCGGAGGCGGCATCGTACTACGGCGCATGCGTGCAGGAGTTCCCGCTCTCCGAAGCGGACGACTTCGACGTGCCTGCCTCCTTCGCCCGCGCGATCGAGGGGCCGAGAGACGTGGCGTACCTCTGCAATCCGAACAACCCGACGGGGCGCCTCGTCGACCCCCGTGTGATCGATGCTGCGGCCTGCCGCTGCGAGCAGGTGGGCGCGCTGCTCGTCGTGGACGAGTGCTTTCTCGGATTTGCGCCCGACGCCCGCGAAAGGAGCGTGGCCGCACGCGCCGCGTGTTCGCGCCATGTGGTCGTGCTCTCCGCGTTCACCAAGCTCTACGGAATGGCGGGGTTGCGGTTGGGATATCTGATCAGCGGAAACACCCAACTCATCGAGGGGATTCGCCGGGCGGGGCAGGCGTGGCCCGTCTCCTCGGTCGCCGAGGCCGCGGGCATCGCCGCCCTGGAGGACGTTGAATACGTCTCGCGCACGCGCGATGTATTGGCGGGCGAGCGAGCGTGGCTTTCCCACGAGCTCTCCTCGCTCGGGCTTTCCGTCGTGCCGTCGGATGCGAACTTCCTTTTAGTCCGCACGCCGGCGAAAGACATCCCCGAGCGCCTGTATAAACAGGGGGTTTTGGTCCGCACGTGCGACTCGTTTTCGGTACTGTCCCGTTTCTGGTGCCGCGTCGCGGTGCGCACGCGCAAGGAGAATGCCCGGCTTGCGATGGCGTTCGGCCGTGCGCTTCGGGCGGAAGGCGCATCGGGCGAAGGCGAACCCGACGAACGGGGCGGCGCTTCTTTCAGCGGCGCTATGGCGGGCGCGGATGGCCGAGGCTCGGCGAAGGAGGTCGATACCCGTGGGTAGGGCGAAGCCCATCATGATCCAGGGCACCATGTCGAACGCGGGGAAGAGCCTGCTTGCGGCTGGGCTGTGCCGCGTGCTTTCGCAGGACGGCCTGCGCGTGGCTCCCTTCAAGAGCCAGAACATGGCACTCAACAGCGGTGTCACGGCCGACGGGCTCGAGATGGGGCGCGCCCAGATCATGCAGGCCGAGGCGTGCGGCATCGCGCCCGACGTGCGCATGAACCCCATCCTGCTCAAGCCCGAAAGCGGCCACCGAAGCCAGCTCATCGTGGCCGGCAAGGCGCAGGGAGCCTTCGCTGCGAGGGACTACTTCGCGCGAAAGAAGGCGCTCATGCCGCAGATTTTGGAGGCGTTCGATTCGCTCGCGGAGGAAAACGACGTCATCGTCATCGAGGGCGCCGGCAGCCCCGCCGAAATCAACCTTGCCGAAAATGACATCGTCAACATGGGGCTCGCGCGCGCCGTGTCCTCCCCCGTGCTGCTTGCGGGCGACATCGACCCGGGCGGGGTATTTGCCCAGCTCTACGGCACGGTCGCGCTCCTTGCGCCCGAGGACCGCGCGCTTTTGCGGGGGCTTGTGGTGAACAAGTTCCGCGGCGATGTGGAAATCCTGCGCCCGGGTTTGGCCCCGCTCGAGAAGATGTGCGGGGTTCCCGTCGTGGGTGTCGTGCCGTATCTTACGCTCGACCTGGACGACGAGGACTCGCTCGCGCCGCGCCTATCTGCCCGCGAGGCGCGCGGCGTCATCGACGTCGCCGTCGTGCGTCTTCCGCATCTGTCGAACTTCACCGACTTCGACCCGCTTTCGCGCGTGCCCGGCGTGGGCGTGCGCTACGTTTCCTCGACGACCGATCTGGGCCGACCCGACCTGGTGGTGCTTCCCGGTTCGAAGACCACGCTCGACGACGCGCGCTGGCTTGCGGCTAGCGGCATCGGAGCCTGTGTACGCGCGCTTTCGGGCGCGGGCACACCGGTGCTCGGCATATGCGGAGGCTACCAGCTTTTGGGAGACGAGCTTTCCGACCCGCACGGCAGGGAAGGCGCTGGCACCGCGCGCGGGCTCGGGCTCATCCCTGCAAGTACGGTGTTCAAGGAGGAAAAGCGCCTCGCCCAGTCGGAGCTGCGCATCACGGGCGCCCAAGGCGCGTTCTCGGTGTGGAACGGCATGACGGCGCGCGGGTACGAGATTCACGACGGCGAAACGACCGTCTCCTGTGCCCCTGCGGGCACGATTGGCGGCAAACCAGAAGGCGCGGCCTGCGGAAACGTGTTCGGAACCTATCTCCACGGCCTGTTCGACGAACCGGGGGTGGCGCTCGCTCTCGCGCGCTCGCTCGCGCGCATGCGCGGCCTGCCCGAGAGCGTCGTGGGTGCTGCGGGCGCAGCGTCCGCAGCCGATCACCGTGCGCGCGAGTTCGACCGCCTGGCCGACGTCGTGCGCGGGGCGCTCGACATGGAGTATGTCTACCGCATTATCGAGGAGGGCGTATGATCCACGTGTATCATGGCGACGGCAAAGGCAAGACCACGGCGGCGATGGGCCTCGCCCTTCGCATGCTCGCCGCAGGCCGCCGCGTCGTTGTCGTGCAGTTCCTGAAAGACGGCGAAAGCGGGGAGGCGCGCCTGCTTGCCGAGCATTTCGGCGTGCCCTTGTTCGCGGGGAAGGTGTCGGACAAGTTTACCTGGTCGATGACGTCGGAAGAACTTGCCGCGACGTGCGAGCTGCACGATGGGAACCTCGCTTCCGCGCTCGCCGAGCTCGAGGGCGCTCAGGAGGGGCTGCTCGTGCTCGACGAGGCGCTCGACGCGCTTTCGAAGGGGCTTGTCGACGAGGCGCTCGTGGACCGCGCGCTCGATATGTCCGCGCGCGGCGTCGAAGTAGCGCTCACCGGGCGCGCGCCTTCCCGCAAGATCGTGGAGAAGGCCGACTACATAACCGAGATGCAGTGCGAGAAACACCCCTACTCTCAGGGGATATGTGCAAGGGAAGGAGTGGAGTACTAGATGGATTCCAAGGAGATGGCGCCCGGCGACATCGAGCGGCGCAGCTTCGAGATCATCACCGAAGAGCTCGGCAGCCGCACGTTCCCGCCGCTCGAAGGGCCCGTCGTGAAACGCGTCATCCACACCACTGCCGACTTCTCGTACGCCGATTCCCTCGTGTTCACCCATGACGCCGCGCACTGTGCGCTCGACGCACTGCGTGCAGGGGCCACGGTGCTCACCGACACGAACATGGCGCTCGCAGGCATAAGCAAGCCCGCGCTCGCGAAGCTCGGCTGCAAGGCCGTGTGCTACATGGCCGACCCTGATGTCGCCGCGGATGCGCGCGCCGCGGGCACGACTCGCGCCGTTGCGAGCATGGACAAAGCTTGCGGCATCGAGGGTCCGCTCATCGTGGCCGTCGGCAACGCTCCCACAGCACTTCTGCGCCTCGCCGAGCTTATGGACGCGGGGAAGATCGCGCCCGCGCTCGTCGTTGGGGTGCCGGTCGGGTTTGTGAACGTGGTCGAGGCGAAAGAGGAGCTACTTGCGCGACGCGTGCCGGCCATCGTCGCGAGGGGTCGCAAGGGCGGCTCGACCGTGGCGGCCGCTATTATGAACGCGCTGCTCTACCAGATCACGCGCACGGGTGGCGCGAAGTGACGGCCCCCGCATCCGTGCCGGCGCTGCGCATCTTCGCCGGCACCACCGAGGGCCGCCTTCTGTGCGAATGGGCGAGCGGGGCGGGCATCCCCGCCCGTGCCTACGCGGCAACCGAGTACGGAGGCGAGCTATTGGGTGAGCTTCCGGGCATCGAGGTGCATGCGGGCAGGCTCGACGATGCCGACATGGAGCGCGAGCTTTCCGGCGCGCGCATCGTCGTCGACGCCACGCACCCCTTCGCTACGCTCGCAAGCGACAACATCCGGGCCGCTTCGCTCGCCGTGGGTGCACGATGCCTGCGCCTTGCGCGCCCGGTCGAGGCGCTGCCCAAAGGCGTCGTGCCGGTCGCGTCGATTGCCTGCGCGGCGCGCTTTCTCTCCGAGAACCCGGGTCGCGTTCTTCTCACGACGGGGAGCAAGGAGCTTGCTCCCTACACGCGCGTCGCCGATTTCGCGGAGCGCTTCTTCGTGCGTGTGCTCCCGCTGCCCGGTGCTATAACGAAGTGCATCGACGCGGGGTTTTCGCCGTCGCACGTCATCGGCATGCAGGGGCCCTTCACCCGCGAGCTCAACGAGGCGATGCTTCGGCAGGTGGGCGCCCAGTGGCTTGTGACCAAGGACTCGGGAACCGTAGGCGGCACGGCCGAGAAGCTCGCCGCAGCGCGCGCCGTGGGAGCGCGCTGTATCGTGGTCACCCGTCCCGCCGAGGGAGGCGGGGCCCTTTCGCTTCGGGAAGTGGAAGAAGCGCTCTTACGGGAGTTCGCGCGCTAGGCGCTCGCAGCGCCTGCGCGCCCTCCCGCCCGCGAGGAGGAGCGCCCCGAGCAAGCTCGACCCGTACAAGCCCGTCATCCGCCAGTAGCTCGAGGACGACGCCCGGAACTGGCGCAAACAGCCCTTCAATGAGTTGCGGTGAAATAGTGTCTGTTTTTTCTGCTAGATAGCATATTTCAGTCCCTAATTCACCGCAACTTGTTGGTGGTGGCTTACTGGTAGCGTAGGCACTCCACCGGGTCGAGCTTGGCGGCTCGGCGGGCGGGGTAGAAGCCAAAGATTACGCCGATGCCGACGGAGACGGCGAAGGCCAGCAGCACCGTGGCGATTGAATAGCTCGGTGTGATCTGCCCGCTGGCACCGAGCTCGCTGAGAACCCCTGATCCTGCGGCAAACATCGCGAGGCCCCAGGCCAGCAGATAGCCAATCAGGACACCCAGCAGGCCACCGGTGACGCACAGCGCCGAGGACTCGGCCAAAAACTGCGCGGTGATATCGCGACGACTGGCGCCCAGGGCACGGCGAATACCGATCTCGCGGATGCGCTCGGTCACGTTGGTGAGCATCATATTCATAATGCCGATCCCGCCGACAAGCAGCGAGATACTGGCGACAGCACCCATGATGAGCGAGAATGCGCCCATAAAGGAGTTGAGTGCATCGATGGCGCTTTTCATGGAGGTCGCCGATACACTGTCGTACTCATCGTCCTCCGAGATGCCCTTCATCGCGCGCACCTTGGACTCGATGTTTTTGCAGAGCTCATCCATGTCCGTGCCCTCGGCGGCAAGTGCCGTCACGCTGGGGAATGAAGGATTCTCGTCGCCAAACAGGCCGGAGATGGTTTCGCGTGGCATATACAGCGTGAGCGAGCCCATGGAGTCGCTGCCGCCATCAATCACGCCTACAATCTGCACCTCGCCGTTGGACACTTTGATGGTTTTTCCCAGCGCATCCTGTTCGTTGCCGTAAAGCTGATCGGCGCCGCCGCGGCTGATGAGCGCCACGCGCGAGCCTGCCTTTGACTCGACATCGGTGTAGGTTCGCCCCACAACGAGCTTACTGGCACCCACGGCGTCGAGCATGTCGCTATCGACACCCTGTGCCATGACGGTATAGCTTTTATCGCCGATCTTGTACTCGGTATACGCGCTGTTGACAATGCCGATCTGTTCTATCTGCGGTACCAGTTTTTTAAGCTTCTGGACGTCAGAATCAGAGAGTTCTTGGGACGAATAGATCTGAACCATGCGAGCTGCGTTGAGGCCCAAGCTGTTGACCAAGCTGTTTTGGATGCCGCCGATGAGCGAAGTCATGGCGATAACCGAGGCGATGCCGATGACAATGCCCAGGATGGTGAGCAGGCTGCGACCCTTGTTGGCCTCGAGCGAGTGAAGGGCTTCCTGGATAAGATCGCGGGCGCTCATGTCATCACTCCTTTCGGCGGGTTGGCGGAGGCGGAAATCATGGGCAGGCTATCTATGGCGCTGCGTAGGGTCCGCGGTGCATGCGGAATATACGCGCCGTCGTGAATGCGACCGTCGCGGATGGTCACGGCACGGTCGGCCTCGGCGGCGATGCCGGGGTCGTGTGTGATAAGCACGATGGTTTTGCCGCGCTCCTGGAGCTTGTGGAAGGTTTCCATGACGAGCGCTCCCGTGGCGGAGTCCAGGTTGCCCGTCGGCTCGTCGGCCAAAATGATGGGTGGATCGTTGACAAGGGCGCGCGCGATGGCGACGCGCTGCATCTGACCGCCCGAGAGCTCGGATATGCGGTGGTCCCAGTGGTCGACGGGCAGCGTGACAGCCTGCAGCGCGTGCACGGCGCGCATTTCGCGCTGGCTTCGGGGCACGTTGGTGTAGGCCAGCGGCAGCATGACGTTTTCGATAACCGACAGGCGCGGCAGCAGGTTGAAGCTTTGAAAGACAAAGCCAATGCTCAGCGCGCGCACCTCGGTGAGCTCATCATCGTCGAGTTCGGCGACGTTGAGCCCTTGCAGGTAATAGTCGCCCGCCGTTGGTTTGTCCAGGCAGCCCAGGATGTTCATGAGCGTCGACTTGCCTGAGCCCGAGGGGCCGGTGATGGCGACGAACTCGCCGGGATCAACCGCCAGGCTCACGTTGTGCAGAATATGGGCGCAGCCGGCCTCGCTCTCGAAGATGCGGTGCACGTTGCGGATGTCGATGACGGGACGCATTACATGCCCTCGTCGGCAGACGTATTGTCGCCGCCGTCTGCCGTCATGCCTGTGCCGGTATCCGTCACGATGGTGTCGCCGTCGCGTAGCTTGGTAACCGGGACGTCTGGGTTGATTTCGTTGCCCTGGTCGTCGCGCTTGACCTGCGTCTTGCCGACTACGGCTTCGTTATCGTTTTGCGTCACGACGTTCACTTTCACGCGACGGGTTTGCTTGCCCTCGTCATCGGTTGCCACGTTGACGTAATAGTGTTCGCCATCTTCGGTCATGAGTGCCATCGTCGGCACCATAACCACGTCGTCGAGCTTCTCGGTCACTACCGAGACCTCGGCAGTCATACCCGGCTTGAGGCGACTGTCGGGTGCTTCGATGAGGATGTCGACGTTAAAGGTCACGCTGCCGCCGCTACCGGAGCCGGAGTCAGAGTTTGCAACCGAGGCGATAGCCGTGACGGTGCCCTGGCTCACGATATCGGGAAACGCGGGATAGGTCACGTTGGCGCTTTGGCCCACGGCAATTTTGGCGATATCCTTTTCGCCTACCTGAACCGTCACCTTCATCTTGGACAGGTCGGCGATCTGCATGCACTGCTTGCCGCCGCTCGTATCGCTTTCGCCCATGATCATTCCGCCTGTTACCGTGGCGCCCACCTTGGCGTTGAGCTCCACGATGCTGCCCGAGCTCGGGGCCGTGACCGTTCGGCTGGCGGCCTTGGCGTTCGCCTGATCGAGGTTTGCCTGGGCCGATGCGAGACTGCGCTGAGCGGCCGATACGGCGTTCGTGTCCGCTGATGCGGCGGAGATGCCAGCCGCTGCGGAACCTCCGTCGACGTCCGTCGTTGGGTTGGCCTGCGCGGCAGCTGCGGCTTTCTGCGCGTTGGCGAGGTCTTCTTGAGCGGCTGCAACTGCACGCTGCGCCTCGGCAACGTTACGATCGAGCTCGTCGTTTTTAATGGTCATGAGCACGTCGCCCTCGTTGACGGATTGGCCCGCCTGCACGTTGATCGAATCGACCGTGCCGTCGACAGAAGGGGAGACCACTGAGGACGAAATGGGTTTGAGCTGGCCTTTCGCCTCGACCGTTGTGCTAAACGTGCCCTCGGTCACCATGTCGGTTACCGGCTCGCTAGCGCCCTGTGGCTGCGCATTGATAACCAGGGTTGCGACAATGGCAATGAGCGCGATGGCACCTACGACGCCGACGGCAATACCGCGTCGAATCAGCTTTTTGCGTCGACGGTCGGCACGTTTTGCCTTGAGCTTGGCGTACGCCTCTTCATCGGAAATCTCGGCCGTATCGTTCGTGCGTTCGCTCTGCTTGTCGGCATGTACGTTTGTAATCAGAGGAATCGTTTCGGTGGCACCTTCGGGCGTGTGCTCGGTATCATCCGGGCCCGGGGCGATCGTGGGGACATTCGGCATAGCGTCTCCTTTATAGATAGAACCTCGATAAGTATATGCGCCCATCGGTTGGGATGGGCGCATAGGACGGTTTCTTTCGGAACTGTTAGATTGTTTGCAGTGGTTCCACGTTGTATTAATGCGCGCGTTGCACTACGAGTGGACAACCACGCACAGGCCGACTTTGATGCAGTCGTGAAGTGCCTTTGCATCGGCCAGGCGCAGGTTGATGCAACCGTGGCTGCCGCACCACTTGTACGACTCGGCATTATCGAAGCTCTTGTCGTTTTGCCAGGTGGCGTCGTGGAATCCGACCATATTGCCCTCGAACGGCATCCAATAGCTGACCGGGCTCTCGTATTTGGGCTTGCCGGTCTCGGGGTCCTTGGCACCGATAAGCTTGCTGGCGCCATTGTTGCTGTTGATCTGCCATACGCCCTCGGGGGTGGCGTCCTCTCCCGGCTTGCCAGAAATAAAGTTGGCCTCCCAAACGATATTACCGTTCTCGTCATAGTAGCGCGCGTGCTGCTCGGACAGATCGACGTCGATATACGCCTTCCAGTCGGGCTCTCCCTTTGCTGTAAAGGTGTCGGCCTTCTGGGAGTACTTGATCTCGATTTCGCCGGTCTGCTTGTTGTTAATGGCGTCCTCGACCTGCTTGGCGAGCGAGCTGCTGTCAATGGACCAACCAAAGTCACCGCCTTCGACGGCACACTGCTTGCCATCGGCGCGCGTCCACCAGCGAGTGGAGCCCACGGTATTAAAGCCGTTCGCGAGCTCGGCTGCCCAGCTGCTGATTTGCGACGTATCGAGCGTGGGGTTGGCAGGATCGGCAAAGCTGATCCACTGCAACACGGAGCTGCCATCAACCTTTCCGGCATCCTCGCCGTTGAGCTTGAGGGTCACGTTGACGCCCAAGAAGTTGTTGGCGGCATCGCATGCGGACTGAATCTGATCATCGGTCAGCGTTCCATTAAGCGGCTCATAGGCATCGTTGCCGAGCTTGGAAAGATCTACGGTCTCGGCCAGCGAGGCAAGCTCGAGCTCGGCATACTTAATGATATGCTCGCGGTTGAGTTTTTCGTTGGAGCGTGCCTTCTCGACGGTAAACTTGCCGGCCTGCTCGTCATAGGAGCTATTGGCCTCGAACGTGCCCGAACGGCCCTCGTTAAACTCATCGATGGCGGTGCCCAGATCCTTCTCAAACTGCTTTTGGTCAAAGGTATCGGAGAGCATGGACAGGTCGACGTCTTGATCAAGATCGACTTCGTTGGAGGTAGCGGTTGTTTTGGTCTTGCCACTTAAGGATTCCATAAGGCGGACCGGCCATACAAAGGCTTCGTTGTGGTTGATGATCTCTTTTGCGGCAGCTTCGCCGTCGACGATGGGCTCATCGGACTCGGGCTGATAGGTCCAGCTAAAGTCATCGCCCGCCACGGTGAGCTTATAGTGCTTCCACGCCGAGTTGACCTTGGTGGCGGCAGACGAAGCGTTGGAGAACGAGACGTCGACGCCGGCGATGGTGGTGTTGGGGTAGGCTACCTGCGAAAACGCTACGACGCCTACGATATAGACAATGACGATAAGACCCAGGAGGACAAAGAGCGTCGTCTTTTTGCCCGACTTATTGTTCCCGGTGGGTTTGCGCGCGGGGCCGCGATCGCCTCGACCGTGCTTGGGGGGCTGCTTGGGCGTATTGCCGTTTGCCTGGCGCTGCTGACGTTGCTGGCGCTGCTGGTTCGGGCGTTGCGAAGCGTTTGCCGCACCACGCTGCTGACCGTGGCTCGGCGCGATAGGACGCGGCGACTGAACGCCGCCGGTGTGCCTGCTTGGCTGCTGCGGATCGGGAATCAGTTGAGTTCGATCGTTTTGCGACATCGTGTGCATATCCTTCGAATTTCGCCTTGTGGCTCATCGTATTTTTACTGGGCTTGCATTATAGCGATTACCTAGTTGATTGTGGTATGGAAACGGTGGCATTCAAAAGACGTGGGACATTTGTCCCACCTTCGAGTCGTTCTTTGTCGCTATCCGCACACACCGCATTTTGCACAGGCTGAAAGTGCGGCCGGAGCCTGCGCGATGCCGCCCTTTGCCGTCTCGCGCAGCGTGGCCGGCAACGCGTGGCCCACCGAGAGCATGACGTGTGCCATCTGATCAAACGGCACCAGGCTCTTAATGCCGGCAAGTGCAAGCTGCGCCGAGCTAAATGCCGCGGCCACGCCGATGGCATTGCGGTTTTGGCACGGCACCTCCACGAGGCCGCCCACCGGGTCGCAGACCAAGCCCAGCAGATTACTCAGCGCGATGGAACTGGCATCGAGCGCCTGCTCGGGTGTGCCGCCGAGCATCTGCACCAGTGCGGCGGCGGCCATGGCGGCCGCACTTCCGACCTCGGCCTGACAGCCGCCCTCGGCGCCGGCAACGCAGGCGCTCGTGGTGAGGTTGAGGCCGATGGCGGCGGCGCAATAAAGGGCATCCATGACCTGCTCGTCGTCCAGCTGCAGATGGTCTGCGAGCGCTAGCACGCAGCCGGGCACGACGCCTGCGGAGCCGGCCGTGGGGGCGGCGACGATCACTCCCATTGTGGCGGAGCGCTCAAGGACAGCCATGGCGCGGGCCACGGCATCGGTCTGGACGGCGCCCATCAGGCTTACGCTCAAGTCGTTGCGGCCGGTGGCATCAACGAGCTTGGCCTCGCCGCCGATAAGCCCGCCGAGCGAGCGCTGAGGATTGGCGATGGGGGCCGTGGTCTCCTCGCGCATGACGTCGAGCACGCGGCGCATGGCGGCGACGGCGTGGGCCTCGCCGGTCAGGCGCGCCTCGCGCAGGGCCATGACGGCGCCGATGCTGAGTCCCCGTTCCTCGCACGCATCGAGCAGCTGCTCGCCGTCGTCGAAGATTTCCTTTGCTGAGACGCCGGGGGAGAGCGACGAGGCAGAACCGGGGAGCTCGATAAAGGTCGCGTAATCGACATTGTCGAGCTTGCGCAGCATCGGGACGACGGTGTCGTCGGGTGCGCCGTCGGTCTCAAAGACGGAGTAGGCCTGGCCGCCCACCTCGGTGCGGTAGGTGCGGCAGAAGGCGATGTTCACGTGTACGTAGGCGAGCAGGTTCGTGAGCGCGGCGAGCACGCCGGGAACATCCTGGTGCGCCACGAAGAGCGTGGAGTACATGCCCGAGATGTCGACGCCGACGCCGTTAATGCGGCTGATGCGCATCTTGCCGCCGCCCAGGCTTTCACCGCGGACCTGTGCCGTGGCTCCCGTGTCGTCGACCATGTCGATGTCGACGGTGTTGGGGTGGATGGAGGCGTCGTCGCCCTTAATTTCAAAGTGATATTCGAGGCCCTGCTCGCGTGCGAGGTTGAAGGCCTGCTTGATGTTTTCATCATCGGTGTCGAGGCCTAGGATGCCCGCGACGAGTGCACGATCGGTGCCGTGGCCGCGGTAGGTGTGGGCAAAGGAGTTCCACAGGCCAAAGGTGACCTTGGTGATGCGGCCTTCCAACAGGCTGGCGGCAACTTGGGCGCAGCGCAGGGCGCCGGCGGTGTGCGATGAGCTGGGGCCGACCATGACGGGCCCCAAGATCTCGAATGCCGAGGTCGTAGCTAGTGTTTGCGGCTTGCCTGCCATGGCTGCTCCTTTAAATCTATCCCGTCGTCCCGAGGGGCGGGGCATAAGGTCGCCTGCTCGGACAGTCCTGCTCGCACGGAGAGCACATTAAGTGCTCTCCGGCTCGTGCGGAACTCGCGATCGACCTTATGCCCCGCCTCTCGGGACTAAGGATACATGGTAGAGGCGCATGTGCTCCAAAATTCATTGGCTGCTGACGTTGCGTATGCCCATATCGAAATATCTTCACCACCGGATTAATAAAAAAGAAGTACCGGTTGGGGCCGGTACTTCTTTTGGTGCATCGATATGTGGCTGCAGCTTTTGCCGTTGGCTTACAGGCCGCAGGCTGCTTTGAGTTCTTCGACTCGGTCGGTCTTCTCCCAGGTGAAGTCGGCGTCTTCTCGGCCGAAGTGACCGTAGGCTGCCGTCTTTTCGTAGATGGGGCGACGCAGGTCTAGGTCGCGGATGATTGCGCCTGGGCGCAGGTCGAAGGTCTTCTCTACGGCTTCAACGATCTTGTCCTCGGCAACATGCGCGGTACCGAAGGTGTCGACCATGATTGAAAGGGGCTTGGAAACGCCGATGGCGTAGGCAAGCTCGACCTCGCAGCGGTCGGCCAGACCGGCGGCGACCACGTTCTTGGCGACCCAGCGCGCGGCATACGCGGCGGAGCGGTCAACCTTGGTGCAGTCCTTGCCGCTAAAGGCACCGCCGCCGTGACGGCCGTAGCCGCCGTAGGTGTCGACGATGATCTTGCGGCCGGTGAGGCCCGTGTCGCCCATGGGGCCGCCCACGACAAAGCGGCCGGTGGGGTTCACATAGATGTCGGCACCATCCCACGGCATGTTCTCGGCGGCCATGACCGGGGTGATAACGTGCTCGATGAGGTCGGCCTTGATCTTGCCCATGTCCTCGATCTCGGCGGCGTGCTGCGTGGAGATGACGATCGTCGTGACCTCGACGGGCTTGCCTTCCTCGTACCGCACGGTGACCTGGGTCTTGCCGTCGGGACGCAGATAGGCGAGGGTGCCGTCGTGACGCACGGCGGCTAGGCGCTCGGCCAGGCGGCTTGCCAGGTAGTGCGGCATGGGCATGAGGGTCTTGGTCTCGTTGGAGGCATAACCGAACATCATGCCCTGGTCGCCGGCACCGATCAGGTCGATCGGGTCGGTGGTAGCGCCGGTCTGGGTCTCGAAGGACTCGTCAACGCCCTGGGCGATATCGGGCGACTGCTCGTGGATGAGGCTCATAACGCCGCAGGTGTCGCAGTCAAAACCGAACTTGGCGCGGTTGTAGCCAATGCGGCGGATAACGCCGCGGGCGATTTCCTGTACGTCGACGTAGGCCTGAGTGCGAATCTCGCCGGCTACGATGACGGTGCCGGTGGTCACGAGGGTCTCGCAGGCGCAGCGGACGTTTTCCACGTTGGCGGGCACGCCGTTGGGCGCAATATAGCCCTGCTCCTGTAGCTCTATTTCCTTGGCGAGGATTGCGTCGAGGACGGCATCGCTGATCTGGTCGGCGATCTTATCGGGATGGCCTTCGGTCACCGACTCCGACGTAAATACAAAGGACCCGTGTTGGGGCGGGATGGAACGAAGTTCTTCTGACATGATTGTCCTTTCAAAAACGTGTCCCGGCGACCGTTACCATTCCGACGGGCTCTCTATGCAAGGGCACATCATAGCGCGTAAATCAAACATTCACACCCTTTCCGCACCTACTCATTTAAGTCTGTCCCCAATGAGTAGGTCGGTGCCCTTTGTGCGGAGGTTGCTTTGATGCTTTATACTGGTGCGGTTAGACATCCATCCTGCAATCGAGGAGATTTCCATGGCATCAGACGTTCGCGTCCGCTTTGCACCCTCACCGACGGGCAAGCTGCACATCGGCGGCGCCCGCACCGCTATCTATAACTGGGCTTTCGCCCGCGCAAACGGCGGCACGTTCATCCTGCGCATCGACGACACCGATCCCACCCGTTCCACCGACGAGAACACGCAGATCATCCTGCGCGCCATGCGTTGGCTGGGCCTGGACTGGGACGAGGGTCCCGAGGTGGGCGGAGACTTTGGCCCCTATGCCCAGACCGAGCGCCTGGACCTGTACAAGCAGGCTGCCCAGAAGCTTTGGGACGAGGGTAAGGCCTATCCCTGCTTCTGCACCAAGGAGCAGCTCGACGCCGATCGCAAGGCCGCGCAGGAGCGCAAGGATCCCTTCCAGGGCTATCAGCGCCGTTGCCGCGATCTTGATCCCGAGGAGGCCCGCCGTCGCATCGAGGCCGGCGAGTCCTACGTTCTGCGCATCAAGGTGCCCGAGGACCGCGGCGACGTCGTCATCCACGATGCCGTCCACGGCGAGGTGACCTTCGACGCCAAGGAGCTCGACGACTTTGTGATCTTCCGCTCCGATGGCACGCCCACGTACAACTTTGCGACCGTCGTCGACGACGCCATGATGAAGATCACCCATGTCATCCGCGGCGACGACCACCTGTCCAACACCCCGCGTCAGGTCATGGTCTACGAGGCCCTCGGCGCGCCCGTGCCCACGTTCGCCCACATCTCCATGATCCTGGGCGCCGACGGCAAGAAGCTCTCCAAGCGCCATGGCGCCACCTCGGTGGAGGAGTACCGCGACGCCGGCTACCTTTCCGACGCCTTCGTCAACTACCTGGCGCTGCTCGGCTGGTCGCTCGACGGCGAGACCACGATCATCCCGCGCGATGTCCTGGCCAGCAAGTTCTCGCTCGACCGCATCTCCAAGAACCCGGCGACCTTCGACCCAAAGAAACTCGACTGGGTCAACGCCGAGTACATCAACGGCATGTCCGATGCCCAGTTTGCCGACGAGATCATGGTCCCCGAGCTGCACGAGGCGGGTCTCATCGAGGGCAACGTCGAGTACGGCGAAGACTGGATCGACGCGCTTGCCGCAATCGTCAAGCCGCGCACCAAGATGCCGGCCGACGCCGTGACCGTCGCCGCTCCCATCTTCGCTACGGCCGAGACGCTCGAGTATGACGAGAAATCCGTTAACAAGGGTCTGGCCAAGGAAGGCATGGGCGCCATTCTGGACGCCGCCAAGGCCGCGCTTGAGGGCGTGGACGATTGGACTGCCGAGGCCATCGACGCCGCGCTTGAGCCGCTGCCCGAGCAGATGGACCTTAAGAAGCGCGTGGTGTTCCAGGCTGTGCGCGTCGCCGTCTGCGGCAACATGGTGAGCCCCCCGCTGGGCGAGACCATGGCGCTCGTCGGCCGCGACGACTGCCTGGCGCGCATCGACCGCGCCCGCACGATGGCGCTGTAATCGCTGCGCAAACGTATGTATCCGAGCCCCGTTCACTCAGAGCGGGGCTCTTGTTTCTGTACCGATGAGTGGGTTGCTGGGACAAAATAATCAGTAGTGTTTGTCCCACCCCTTTCAGGTCCGTTCGTTAGAGGTGGTGTATGGCTCAACAACTGTCGCTGTTTGGTTCGCCGGAACCGGAGGAGACTCCGGTGAAGCCCGAGCCTGCACCCGAACCCATCGCCGCCTACGCGAGCGTGGTCCTCGACATCCCCACCCGTGCGCTGTCGGAACCGTTTGCTTACGGCATCCCCGAGTCCCTTGCCAACGAGGTCCAGATCGGATCCACGGTCCTGGTCCACTTTGGTAACCGTGCCGCCGCAGGCTACATCGTTGATATTGCACCCGAGCTGGGCGACCTGCAAGGTAACGACGCTCTCGATCCCGCGCGCATCAAGCCTATCGAGGCCATCCTCAGCAAACCGCTCTTTGGCGCCGAGGCCGCCCGCATTGCGCGTTGGATGAGCCGCGAGTATGTCGCGACGCTTTCCGAATGCCTGCGTCTGTTTTTGCCCCCGGGTGGCAGCCCGCGCGTGGTCAAGGGCGACGACGGCGTGTGGACGGTTGAACGTCCCGCCGTCAAGCCCATCCAAAACCGTTGGGTCATGCTTACGCCCGAGGGCTTCGACTATACGCCGCCCAAGACCGCGGTCCGCCAGCGCCAACTCATCGAGGCGCTCCAGTGTGGTCCTGTCACGACGCGCGACCTCAACCTTCTCTATAACAGTATGTCGGCGACCATCAAGGCGCTCGAAAAGCGCGGCGTCGTGGTGGTTGAGGAGCGCCGTGCGTGGCGTGGCTGCAGCGAGCAGACCACGCTGTCCTCGGCAAACGGCAAGGCCCCGGTCTCCCTTACCAACGGCCAGCAACAGGCACTCGCGCAGATTGAGCGCGCCCGCCTTGACGCTCATGGCGACGTGGTGCTGGTCGACGGCGTCACCGGCTCCGGCAAAACCGAGGTCTACCTCTCCGCCATCGAGCGCGTACTCGCGGCCGGTCGCTCTGCCTGCGTGCTGGTACCCGAGATCTCACTGACGGCCCAGACCGTCGGCCGCTTCCGCTCGCGCTTTGGCGAGACGGTCGCCGTGTTCCATTCGCGGCTTTCGGCCGGCGAGCGCCTGGACCAGTGGGATATGGTTGCCAGCGGTGCGGCCCGCGTGGTCGTCGGCGCTCGCTCGGCGCTCTTTTGCCCGCTCAGCGACTTGGGCCTCATCATCATCGACGAGGAGCACGAGACTAGTTACAAGCAGGGCTCCAGTCCGCGCTACCACGCGCGCGAGGTGGCGGCCGAGATGGCGCGGCGCTACCGCTGCCCGCTCGTGTTGGGGTCGGCCACGCCTTCTGCCGAGGCCCTCGACCGCTGCCGCCGTGGCACGTATAACGGTGCCACCTGGACACGTGCCGAGATGCCCGAGCGCCCGGGACACGCCGTGCTTCCCACGGTTCGGATTGCCGACTTGCGCCGCGAGTTTTCACACGGCAGCCGCTCCATGTTCTCAAAACCCTTGATGGAGGGCTTGGAGCGTGTGGTCGAGCGCCGCGAAAAGGCCGTGCTGCTGCACAACCGCCGCGGTTTTGCGCCGTTTTTGATGTGTCGCGAGTGCGGCTGCGTTCCCACCTGCAACCACTGCTCCACAGCGCTTACGTATCACGAGCGCACGCACACGCTGCAATGTCACACATGCGGATCCTCCTGGCGCGTGCAGCCGTATCCCGCGCACACGAGTCGTTGCCCCAAATGTGGCAGTCGCTACCTGGCAAAAATGGGGCTGGGCACGCAGCAGATCGAGGACGCACTGCACCAGATGCTGCCCGAGGACGTCGCCATCATCCGCATGGATGCCGATTCCACGCGCGGCAAGGATGCGCACAAAAAGCTGCTCGAGCAGTTCGATGCGGCCGATTGCGCCGTGTTGCTGGGCACCCAAATGATCGCCAAGGGTCTCGATTTTCCCGAGGTCACGCTCGTGGGCGTGGTCAATGCCGACTTCGCCCTCAAGCTGCCGGACTTCCGCGCAGGGGAGCGCGCCTACGATCTGCTGGAGCAGGTCGCGGGCCGTGCCGGTCGCGGCGATCGTCCCGGCGAGGTCATCATCCAGACCTATCTGCCCGAGGACCCGGTTATTCGCGCCGTCGCCGAGCACGACCGTTCAATCTTTACCGACTACGATCTGGACCAGCGCCGCGACGCCCTGTATCCGCCGTTCGTGCGCCTGGTCAACATTTTGGTGTGGTCGGCGAACCGAGACGACGCGCAGGACTACATTGGGCGCATTGCAAAGCTTCTTAAGCGCCGCTGGCATGCCGCCGCGCCCGATTTTTTGCGGGCGGGGAGTGCCGTGCCGCAGGTGCTAGGCCCGGCTTCGTGTGTAATCGAGAGAGCCAAGGACCGTTACCGCTTCCATCTGCTTGTGAAGTCGCCCGTGGGGTACCATGTCTCTGATGATATCGACGCCTGTCTCAAAGAGGTGGGCTCTGTGCGTGGCGTGAGCGTGAGCGTTGACGTCGACGCCTATGATTTGATGTAACAACCCGAAAGGATGGCCATGGAAGCCAACGGAATCGTACTGTCGCCCGACCCTCGTCTGCGCCAGGAGTGCGCCGTCATCGAGGAGATCACCCCGGCGATCGAGGCGCTTGCCGAGAAGATGAAGAAGATGATGTTCGAGAACGGCGGCTGCGGCCTGGCTGCTCCGCAGATCGGCGAGCTTATTCAGCTCGTCACCATCGACTGCGACTACACCGACAAGAACGACTATGACCCGTACGTGCTCATCAACCCCGTGATCGTGGAGCAGAGTGACCATCTGGTGCCGTTTAGCGAGGGCTGCCTGTCCATCCCTGGCATTAGCTGCGAGATTGAGCGTCCCGACCATGTCGTCGTCGAGGCGTACGACCTGGATGCCAACCTGATTCGCTACGAGGCCTCAGGCGACCTGTTCTGCGTGTGCCTGCAGCACGAGATTGATCACCTGCATGGCAACACCATGTTCGAGCGACTGAAGCCGATGCAGAGGATCAAGGCAGTCAAGGAGTACCAGGACGCCCTGGCCCGCGGCGCTCGACCGGGCGAGACTGAGTAGGTTTGTCCGCCCCCGG
>CAJJZP010000019.1 GCA_905197665.1 uncultured Collinsella sp. | reverse complement strand
AACCCGCGACCCCAACCTTGGCAAGGTTGTGCTCTACCAACTGAGCCATGTCCGCTTGCGGGTTATTAATTTACGCGAGTTGTCCAAAAGACGCAAGTACTTTTTTCAAAAAACTTGTCTGCCGCATGTTCTTAGTAGCTAAACGCGCTAAAGCGATTGGCTAGGCACACGATTCCAGCGCTCCGCTAAACAGCTTCACCATCTGCACGCGCGTGCCGGCGCCGTCCGTACGACGAGCAACCTCCACGTTATCGACGAGCATACGCATAAGCTTGATACCACGGCCGCGCTCCTCAGATGCAACCGGCTCGCTCGTTTCATCGATAGAATAGCCGGCACCTCGATCAAGCACCTCAACCACAACGCGATCGCCATAGGCCTGAACCGTCAGGACGCACCCGATACCGCCCGCATGGTCATAGGCATTACCCAGCGCCTCCCCCGACGCCAATGCGACATCGTAGCGCTCGTCACGACGCAACGGAAGCGATTCAAGGAGTTCGGCGATGCGATGTCGGTAGTACGGAAGATTCTCGATACCCTGACGGACCTCGACGCTCTTACTCCAGCGAGGCAGCTCCCCCACCGGAATAGCGGGAATAGACTCCCGTGCCGGCCCCGCGACATGAAGGATATCGACAAGACGAGCAATCTCCAAAAAGCGAACAACTTCACCTGATGCATTGACGAGCGAAAGCAAGCCTTCTCGCCTCATGAGCTCACGAGCGCGCGTAAGCAGGAATGCCAAGCCCGTCGAATCGATAAAGCTAACAGCCTGACAGTTGATGACGACACGACGCACGCCGCGGCCAATCAAAGCATCCAACCGCCGACGCAACGCAGGCACCGTGGCGATGTCGATATCGCCTGGTGGCGTCAAAACCGCTATGTCATTCCACTCATTCATACGACCATGGTTCCCCAAAAAAGCCCACTCGATGCATTCGTTTCCCCAACCGTACGGATTCAGCCCGCCCAGCGTCGTCTATGAACGACCCCGTAAAAACTCAAGGGACACCAATGCAATGTCATCGTCCAGCGCCGATTCGGTAAATCGGTCAAGCTCGCCCAGGACCTTGCCGCAAATGCCCGATACGCCCTCACCCGAAACAGAGAGCAAAAGATCGCGAAGGCGTTGCTCGCCAAAGAAAGCACCAGAGCGATCGCGCGCTTCGATCGTTCCGTCGGTATACATAAAGAGCATGTCACCAGGAGCGAACGTAAAGACGCCCGTCTCGTACACCATACTCTCAAAGGCACCGATCACGCCCGATTGACACCCAAGGAGCTCCACTTCTCCCCCGCAGGTCTCGCCGCCACCAAGCGGCGTCGACGACGGCCGAATGACCATAGTGGGAGGATGTCCCGCAGAGCAATAGGTAGCGCGACCCGCCCTAAGATCGATCTTGGCGATAAACGCCGTCACAAACGTCTCGACTCTCGAAAAGCCCATGAGCATGCTATTGAGCGAGCGAGCCATGCGGGCAGGCCCCGCACCCTCCCAGGCATAGGCCGTCAGCGCCGTCTTGACGAGCGCCGACATCGACGCCGCCTCGATTCCCTTGCCGGACACATCTCCCAAAATCATAACGGCGCAATCATCGGGAAGACGAACAAGCGTATAGAAGTCACCGCCGACCAGCGCCGAATTCGTTGCCGATAGGTACACCGAATCGGCGGCGATTCCCGGAACGTCACCAAGCGAATTTCTCATGCCGATCTGAAGCGTCTGAGCGATATGACGCTCCTCGCGCTTTTGAGACTCACCCTCATAGATCAGCTCAAAATCGTGAGCCAAATGCACCATGTAGTCATATTCAAGGTCGTCGATTGGTTCCTGGCTGCCATCACGGAGCAGCAAGGCGCGCGTTGTCGGCCCCTTTGCGACATCAGCGTGAACGATCGCATCGTTGTTTCGCTTGTCATCCGCCTCCGAGCGATAGCGCCCCGCCTCGATACCGGAGTCGACATACAGTCCCTGACACGGCAGGCCGTGGGCTCTCAGCCATGCACCCATAGGCGTGGATTCATCCACGCGCGTTAGGCGCACGTGCTTGAGATCGTCAGCGCTCGTCCCGCCCAGCACCGACGTCTCGAACCCATCGGAAGCTGATCCCAGGCGCGCTGCCGGCGTCGTGACAGAAAAGAAGAGCGACTCCGGATCGCCCGGCAACGCTACGCGACTGCCGCCCTCAAAATCGATGACATAGGTTTCGAGGCCCGCATCATACTCCACGGGGCAAAAATGACAGTTGAGCACGGCGCAAATTTCCGACGATACCGCGCGTCGAGCGACGACGGGATCATCAAGATAGGTAAAAAGCTCATCGCGCAGCACGTTGAGCGAACGACCAAGTTCTGCCGTGCGGCGCGAACGTAAGCTCGACGCCATGCCGACCATCTGAATAGACAGGTAATCGCAGATGACCTCGAGCACGTTAAGGTCATAGGCAAGCGGCGCCTGTGGACGTTTCCAACCGACCTCCAATACACCGAGCACCTGAGTACCATAAAACACGGGAAGACAAATCTCGCTGCGATATGGAGGCATATCTTGCATACGCAGCAGGTGCTTAGAACGATTGTCCAGATCCATGAACATACCCGAAGCGATCCTATCGCCCTCAAGGTCCTGCTGAATCGACAAGCGGCAGGCACGCGACTCGCGGAGCACATACGTCGGGATACCCGCGCCATACGGCATAAACTCGGGCAGGTAGCTGTCATGCAGCTCCTTAGAAACACCGCGAAGCTTAAAACCGCCGCTCTCAGAAAAATAGATGGCAGCACCCGAGGCATCGAGGGTTCCTACAAGCTGGTTTAAAACGGTATCCAACAAACTAGGCAGCTCATCGGAGCCCACCGTGCTCATAATGACCGACAACGTGCCCGAGAGGCGTTTATTCGCCACCCTGAGCTCAGAAAGCGCTCGCTTGAGCTGACGGTCGTGCGAATACTGTTCTTCGATGCTATGGAGCGCCACCAATATGCGCGGGGCACGGCGCCCAAAGATGCGCGGAGGCGTTACCGAGCCGGCGCGAACTAAGACGGGAATAAAGGAGCCGTCACTGAGCTTAAGCATCAACTCGCTCTTTGTTCCATTGGTCCCAAAAGGAAGACGATGTTCTGTCGCGCGTTCAAATGCTGACGAGTACAAGAGGTCCTTGACGTCTCCGTTAATCACATCGGAACGTTTCTCGCACATCAAGTCGAGCAAGCGATTATTTACATGCAAAATGGTTCCGTCGAGCTCGCAGATAATGACAGCATCGCTCGTAATCTCGACCAATTGGGCAACGTCAGCCCACTCATTGCGCTCAAGCGTTTCCATCGTGAACCCCACCGTCTATCGGTAACAAAAAAGCCTCCGAAGAGGCTTCTAAATGCGATGGTGTCGGAGGCGGGACTTGAACCCGCATGACCAAAAAGCGGTCACTAGCACCTCAAGCTAGCGCGTCTGCCAATTCCGCCACTCCGACATGCTATGTTGTTGATTCGCAGTTCGTTATGTTGGACCCGCGCGTTCAACGAGGAAAATAATAACCTATGATTCGAGAACTGTGCAAGCACTTTTTTGAAAAAAGTTTACGAATTTGTAAATGCGCAGGTAGATCCGTATGTCCGACCCCGAATCGGTGTTGCCTTCCGGCGCGTCCTCGGGCATGGGCGATATTTTGCTACGCACTTCGTGCTGCAAAATATCGCTCCCCCTGCGGAATGCGCCGGGAGGCAACACCGATTCGGGGCCTGCAAATACGTCCTTCAGGCACAGTTCTCAAATATGTTCTGGGGCTGATGCAAATTTGGTGGCTCGGCTTTGCCGAGCCCTTATATGGGGAGGCCGGAGCCAAAGCTCCGGCCTCGCTCAATTTCTAATTAGATTAAGTGAGCGATCAAGGAATCGCGCTCCCCTCTGCAACGGCAACGTAGGGCCCGTGCTGGACTTAGTTTTCAGAACATTCCGCAGACCAGGAAACCCCCTTATCCACAGCTCCGAAGGAGCAGGATAAGGGGGTTTCCATGGTCGAGGACGTTCTGAAAACTAAGTCCAGCACGGGCCCGGACGAGAACAACCGACTACAGGTCGATGTGCGATTCCTTGATCGGGAACGGCTCGGCGAAGTGGCACGCGCAGCAGTGGCCCGGGGCAACTTCCTTAAACTCAGGAAGCTTCTCTGAGCAGATGCCCTGCGCGATCGGGCAGCGCGTGTGGAAACGGCAGCCGGTCGGCGGATCCAGCGGCGACGGCGGATCACCGGCGAGGATGATACGCTTGCGGGTCTTCTGGATATCCGGATCGGGCACCGGCACAGCAGACAGCAGCGACTGTGTGTACGGATGGTGAGGCTCGCTATAGAGCGTCTTCCAGTCCGAAACCTCGACCATCTTGCCCAGATACATAACGGCAACGCGATCGGAGATGTGCTGCACGACGGACAGGTCGTGGGCGATAAACAGATACGCCGTACCAAACTTGTCCTGAAGTTCCTTGAGCAGGTTCAGAACCTGGGCCTGAATGGAAACATCCAGAGCGGAAACGGGCTCGTCGCAGATGATCAGCTTGGGCTTCAAAGCGAAGGCGCGGGCGATGCCGACACGCTGACGCTGACCGCCCGAGAACTCGTGCGGATAGCGGTTGATGTGCTCGGGGTTCAATCCAACGACGTCGAGAAGCTCGCGAACACGCTCGATACGCTCCTCCTTGGTGCCCACGCCGTGAATAGTCATGGGCTCGGAGACGATCTCGCCGATGGTCATACGGGGGTTCAGCGAAGCATAGGGGTCCTGGAAGATGAACTGCATCTCGCGACGCATGTCCTTGATCTCATGCTTGCTCATCTCGGCAACATCTTTGCCCTGGAAGAACACCTTGCCGGCAGTCGGCTGGGTCAGGCGCATAATCGTGCGGCCCGTGGTGGACTTACCGCAACCAGACTCGCCAACCAGACCAAAGGTCTCGCCAGGATAAATCTCAAACGAGATGTCGTTTACAGCAGAGACGACACGCTTGGAAAAACGCTTGGCGAACATGCCGGACTCAGCGGGAAACTCCTTAGAGAGGTGCTCGACCTTCAGCAGCGGAGTGCGCTCGTTATTGTCTGCCATTACGCCTCTCCTCCCTTCTTGGAATCCTTGCGCGTACGGGACGTCTCAGGAGCGTTCTTGAGGAACTCGGGGTCGCCAGAGTAATGGCACGCAGAATAGTGGCCAGACTCGGTGACAACGCGCTCGGGGCGCTGCTTGCGGCACTTGTCCGTCGCATAGGGGCAACGAGGCGAGAACACGCAACCCTCGGGCAGGTTCATGAGCGAGGGCGGGTTGCCGTGAATCGGCGTCAGCGGCTTCTTCTCATCGATAGCCTGCTCCGGGATGGAGCGGATAAGGCCCCAGGTGTAGGGATGACGGCTCTCGTAGAAGATCTCTTCGGCAGTACCGAACTCGACGGGACGGCCGGCGTACATAACCATGATCTTATCGGCCATATCGGCGACAACGCCAAGGTCGTGGGTGATCATGATAATGGCGTTGCCGTTCTTCTCCTGCATTTCCTGCATAAGCTCAATAATCTGAGCCTGGATGGTAACGTCCAGAGCAGTCGTGGGCTCATCGGCAATCAGGATATCGGGATCGCAGGCAAGCGCCATGGCAATCATGACGCGCTGACGCATGCCACCAGAGAACTGGTGCGGATACTCGTTGACGCGCTTCTCGGGCTCGGGAATGCCAACGAGGTCCAAAAGCTCGGTGGCGCGCTTGAGCGCCTCCTGCTTGGAGTAGCCACGGTGCAGACGAAGTCCCTCGCCCACCTGCTTGCCGATCTTATAGACCGGGTTCAGGGAGGTCATAGGATCCTGGAAGATCATCGCGATATCGTTGCCGCGAATATGCTGCATTTCTTCCTCGGTCATCTCGAGGATCGAACGACCGCGGTAGCGAACGTCGCCGCCCTCAATCTTTCCCGGAGGCATCGAGATGAGGCCCATGATGGTCATGGCGGTCACGGACTTACCAGAGCCGGACTCACCGACGACACCCAGGGTCTCACCGCGATCGAGCGTGTAGGACACGCCATCGACGGCGCGAACGACGCCATCCTCGGTGTGGAAATACATCTTAAGGTCATCGACCTCGAGCAGATGCTGGCCCTCGGGAACCGGCTGGTCCTTCAGGTCCACATAGTTCTTGTTCTTCTTCATCCTTATGCGTCCTTCATCTTGACGTCGAGGGCGTCGCGCAGACCGTCACCAAGCAGGGTGAAGGCGAGCACCGTCGAAAGAATTGCCAGACCGGGCATGATCATCATCCAGGGAGCAGTCAGAAGATACTGCTGACCGTCCTGAATCATGGAGCCCCACGAAGGCGTAGGCGGGATAACGCCCATGCCGAGGAAGGACAAAGCGGACTCGGTCAGAATAGCGCCACCAATATTCATGGTCGCGTAGACCACGATGGAAGCAACGGAGTTCGGGAAAATATGGCGCATGACGATACGAGCATCGGATGCACCCATGGCGCGAGCGGCGTCAACATAGTCATTCTCTTTGACCGTCAGGATCGCTGATCGAAAAACACGCGCAATCGAAGGCCAGCCGAGAATACCGATGGCGATAAAAACGTTCTGAAGGCCACGGCCGATAACGGCAATCATGGCAACAACGAACAGCACGTACGGGAACGCAAGGAAGATGTCCGCACAGCGCATGATGATCGTATCCCAGATGCCACCATAGAAACCGGCCAGGGCGCCCATGACCAGACCGATCACCGTAGAGATGGCAGTGGCCATAATACCGACGGAAAGCGAAACGCGTGCACCGTAGATAACACGGACGAGAATGTCACGACCAAGAGAGTCGGTGCCAAACGGGTGCTCGGCACACGGAGCCAGCAGCGACGTCTCGGCCATGGTAGTCGAGTCGGAAGCCGTAGGCGAACCGAGCCAGGGCTGAGCCCACAGATCTGCGGTCAGGGCAACCAAAACGACGATGATGATCCAGCAGACACCGATAACGGCGAGCTTGTTCTTACGAAGACGCTTAAAAGCGTCGCCCCACAGCGTGCGGGACTTGGCGGGAGCAGATGCGGCCTTGGTGGCGGTAGCCTGCTCCTGAGACTGAGAATCAGTTTCCTGCATGAGACGTACCTCCCTTAGGCCTTATCCGACGGACCGCCAAGGCGGATGCGCGGGTCGAGGAATGCATAGCTAATGTCGACGAGCAGGTTAATCACCATAACGACGACAACGATGAGCGTAACGCCGCCCATAACGATGGGCCAGTCGCGCATGCTAATGGCGCGGTAGACCTCGAAGCCGATGCCGGGCCAGTTAAAGACCGTCTCGGTCAGGATGGCGCCCGAAAGCATGCCTCCGAAGTCGACACCAATATAGGTAACGACGGGGATGAGTGCATTCTTAAGCGCATGCTTGACGATGATCGCGCGATTGGAGAGACCCTTGGCCTTTGCCGTGCGGATGTAATCCTGGTTCATGACGTCGAGCAGCTGCGAACGCATGATGCGGGCAGCATAGGCGGTCGAAACCGAAGCCAGCGTGATGGTCGGAAGCACGTAGTGCATCCAATCCTGATACTGGGAGCTGGCACCGCCGGCACCCGAGATCGGCATGGAGAATGCGCCGCCGGTGAGATCCTTAAGGATGACGCCGAAGAACAGCTGCAGCAGCATACCGAGCCAGAAAGCAGGGACGGCAACGAGGATCGACGTGGTCAGCGTTACCAAAATATCCCAGAAGGAATAACGCTTGACCGCCGAAATAATACCCGCACCGATACCCATGATTGCCTCGAGCACGATGGCGCACGCGGCAAGTTTGACCGTATACGGATACTTTTGGGCAAAGATTTCCGTAACCGGCAGCTTGCGCTGGTACGAATTGCCCAGATCGCCATGAAGCAGACCGTTCATGTAATACAAATAACGGTCCACGAGCGACGTTTGAACGGGATCGCCGTTCTCGTCAAGGATCGCGTTGCCGCCCTCGTCCGACTGGACCAGGTGATAGCGCACGCGAAGTTGAAGCTCCACCTCGGGGGACAGAGCCTTGTCTCCACCGATCAGCTTGATCGGGTCTCCCGGCACGATATTCTGGAGGGCGAACAGAATCAGCGTAACGCCCAAAAATACCGGGATGAACTGAAGCACACGTTTAACGATGTACTTACCCATACCACTCCCCTATCTAGGGATTAACCTAAATGGGATGCCGATCGCCAGACCGGCATCCCAAAATTACCATCAGCCAGTTTACCCCAGGTTAGGGGGAACTGTATGTTTCCCATGAGGTCTACGTAAATACTTGACCCTCACGGAAGCTGCAAACTCTTAAGCGAGCTCAGCGGTACCCAGATCGGCGTGCTTCTGCGGATCGACATAGAGGTGCTTGACACGGTCGGAGCCAGCGATGGTGTGCGTGTAGAACATCACCGGGATAACCGGGCAGTCAGCAGCGACCATGGCGTCGGCCTCCCGCATCTTGGCGATGCGCTCGTCGTCGTCAACCGTGGTGCGGGCCTCGTCGACCTTGGCGTCGAACTCGGGGTTGTTGTAACCAGAGCGGTTGTCGCCACCGAGGGAGTCGGAGTGGAATAGCGGGTACAGGAAGTTGTCCATGATCGGGTAATCGGCGATCCAGCCCAGACGGCCGAACTGATAGTTAAAGTTCTGATACTGCTCGAGCAGGGCAGACCACTCGGGAGTATCGGAGACGGCGGTGACGCCCACCTTGGCGAGGTCGCCGATGATGGACTCCATGATCTCCTTGTGGCCACCGTCCTGGTTGTAGGAAAGGGTCACGCTAATGCCACGGTCGCCGTTGGCACCGGCAGGAGCAACCTTGTCGAGGTACTCGTTAGCCTTGTCGACGTCATAGGCGCAGAACTCCCATGCGCCCTCCTTGTAGCCGGCGATTCCCGGAGGAACAATACCGTCGGCGGGGGTACGGGTACCCTTGAAGATGGTCTTGCAGATGGCCTCACGGTTGATAGCCAGGGAGATGCCCCTGCGCAGGTCGGCGTTATTGAACGGCTCGGCCGTGGTGTTGCAGGTCAGATAGTACGTGGAAGGCTCGGCACCGAGCAGCATATGCTCGCCGTCACCCATGGTGTAGCCGTCCTTGGACTCGCCACGGTCCTTCTTGGCAGCGTCGATCTGAGCAACGGGAACGTCGCAGACATCGAGGTTACCGGCCTGGAACTCCTTGTAAGCGGTCTCCATGTCCTTGATGACCTGGAAGTGGATGGCGTCGATCTTGGCCTTGTCGCCATAGTAATCATCGAACTTCTTGAGGTTGATCTCCTGGCCATCCTCCCACTTACCGTCCATCATAAACGGGCCGTTACCGACCGGGGCAAGGTAGAAGCTCTTGACATCGGACTCGGCGCACTCGGGAACCGGGGACAGAGCCGGGTGAGAGGCGACGAAGGGGAAGTCGGCGTAAGCGGAAGACAGCTTGACGACGAGGGTCTCATCGTCGGGGCAAGTAACACCGCTGAGCTCGGTAGCGTTGCCGGCAAGCAGATCGTCATAGCCCTCGACCATGGAGAGGTGATAGGAAACCTCGGAAGGACCATACTCGGTGGCGATGGCCGACTTGGTGTTGACTAGACGCTCCCAACCGAGCTTGAAGGACTTGGAGGTAACGTCGTCACCGTTGTGGAACTTAGCCTTCTTGATCTTGAAGGTGAACTCGGTGGCGTCGTCGTTAGCCTCAAAGGACTCGCAAGCCAGCGGAACGATCTCGCCCTTCTCGGGGTCGTACTCCGTCAGAGCGTCGAAGAGCTGGTACTCGACCTGAGTGCCCTGATCCTCCTGGACGTTGTAGGGGTCGATGCAGACCGGGTTGTTGATGTAGAAGTTCAGCGTCGAACCGGAGTCAGATCCGGAAGCGTCGCCGCCCTTCTTGCCGCACGCGGCAAGAAAAGCCATGGAGCTCGCAGCGAGGGTGCCGCCAACAAAGGCGCGACGACCCATAACGGGCTGGTGGAACATAGAATCAGCCATGCCATCCTCCTTATGAGATAGGACAAAGTGAATTCGATCGGGCAACGTCGAGACAGCCCAATCGAACCATTCAAACGCGGTCCGCCGTTATGGCTGGTTATGCAATGCGGGCCAACGTTTTGCAATACAGTAGCGCATTTTATGCACAATTTGGCGCTGATTCCGGTTAACGGTCGAGAATTTCTTTAGTTAGGCGAAGTATGTGGGGAAATTTTGACTCTATTACAAGTCTGTAAACAAAAAGGGCCCCGCACATGCGGGACCCTTTATAAACGTATATACGCCGATGCTTAGTAGCCGACGATGCCCTGCGGGAAGAAGAACATGCACAGAACGACACACACGGCAAAAACGACGGCCATAATTACCGTCAGGCGATCGAGGTTCTGCTCCATAACGCCCGTGGCAGAGCTGGAGTTATACAGCGAGCTGGCAATCATATCCGAAACGCCGGTACCCTTACCGGAGTGCATCAGGACGAGAATCGTCAGCGCCACGGCAGAGACAGCCCAAACGACAAACAGAAGAATCTGGAACGGACCCATAGATAAGCTCCTTAATAGAACAATTCAAACTCCAGTACTGTACCACAACCCCCAACACTCCCCCACCTGCCATTTAGGGACGGGTTAGAAATGGCAGAAATACCAAAAAGGGGGTCGTCCGGTTGTGGACAACCCCCTTACTAGAAAACGATAGTTGTTTTCTATTAGGCCTCGGTGGCGAGCACGCGACCCGTCATCTCGGCGGAAGGCTCAATGCCAGCCATGGTGAGCATGGTCGGAGCGATATCGGAAAGACGACCGTCCTCGATACCGGTGAGCTGTGCCTTCTCATCAACGATGATAAACGGCACACGGTTGGTGGTGTGAGCCGTAAACGGATGCTTGGAACCGTCGGAAGCAACGTCAAACATGTGATCGGCGTTGCCGTGGTCGGCGGTAATCAGCGCAAAGCCGCCCTTAGCGAGAATCGCCGGGACAACCTTGGACAGGGCATCGTCAACAGCCTCGACGGCCTTAACGGCGGCGTCGAAGACACCGGTGTGACCAACCATGTCGCAGTTCGCGAAGTTCACGATGTAGAAATCAGCGCGATCCTCGTTGATGGCGGCGACAAGCTTCTCAGTAACCTCCGGAGCGCTCATCTCAGGCTGCAGATCGTAGGTAGCGACCTTGGGGGAAGCGACGAGCACGCGCTCCTCGCCCTCCTTGGGCTCCTCGATGCCGCCGTTGAGGAAGAACGTCACATGAGCGTACTTCTCGGTCTCGGCGGTGTGCAGCTGCTTCAGGCCGTTAGCTGCGATGACGTCGGCCAGGACGTTCTCGGGGAACGTCTTGGGGAAGGCGACCTCGACGTCAAACGTCGGATCGTACTCGGTCATCGTCACAAAGTGCGAGAGCTTAATCTGCTCGCGCTCAAAGCCGTCGAACTCCTTGTCCGTGAACACGCGGGTCATCTGACGAGCGCGGTCGGGACGGAAGTTGAAGAAGATGGCCGCATCGCCCTCGTGGATGCCCTCGTTGTGGGCAGCGAAGGGCTCGACGAACTCGTCGCCGCGCGGATCCTTCTCGTAGTAGGCCTTGATACCGGCAACGGGGTCGGTATCGGCATCGGACGCGTTGACCATAACGTCGTAGGCACGCTGGATGCGCTCCCAACGGTTGTCGCGGTCCATGGCCCAATAGCGGCCCGAAACGGTGGCGACGCGAGCGTCGCAACCGGTCTCCTCGGAGATCTTAGCCAGGAAGGCGCAGAACTCGCTCATGTAGCCAGCACCGGACTGCGGGTCAACGTCGCGGCCATCCATGAAGGCGTGGACGCGAACGGTCTTGACGCCATGCTGGGCAGCCATCTTGACCAGAGCCTCGACGTGGTTCATATGAGAATGAACACCGCCAGGGCTCATAAGGCCCATGAGGTGAAGGGTCTTGCCGTCAGCCTTGACGTCGTCCATAGCCTTGACGAAGACCTCGTTCTTGGCGATGGAGCCGTCCTTGATGGCGTTGTTGATGCGCGAAAGCTCCTGGAAGACGATGCGACCGGCACCGATATTGAGGTGACCCACCTCGGAGTTGCCCATCTGACCATCGGGAAGGCCCACGTCCTCGCCCGAAGCACCGAGCGTGGTGTGGGGATACTGAGCGTACAGGCTATCAAGGAAGGGCGTCTTGGCAGCGGCGACGGCGTTCTCGCCATCGGCCGGAGCCAGGCCACAGCCGTCCATGATGATCAGAAGTGCAGGAAGATGACGCTGTGCCATATGTCCTACTCGCCTGCCTTAACGACCATAGAGGCGAAGTCGGCAGCCTTGAGCGAAGCGCCGCCCACGAGGGCGCCGTCAACGTCGGGCTTGGCGACGAGCTCGGCGATGTTGCCGGGCTTCGCGGAACCGCCGTAGAGAACGCGGATGCCGTTGGCGAGCTCCTCGCCGAACATCTCCTTGAGGGTCTCACGGATAGCGCCGCAGACCTCCTGAGCGTCCTCGGCGGTAGCGGTCTTGCCGGTGCCGATAGCCCAGATGGGCTCGTAGGCGACAACGACCTGCTTGGGGCAAGTGATCTCGAGACCCTCGAGACCAGCCTTGACCTGGTTCACGACGTGCTCGACATAGGTGCCAGCCTCGCGGACCTCAAGGGACTCGCCGCAGCAGAAGACGGGAACAAGACCGGCGGCAACGAGGGCCTTGGCCTTCTTGTTCTGGTCCTCGTCGGTCTCGTGGAAGTAGTCGCGACGCTCGGAGTGACCGATGATGCAGTAGGTGCAGCCAGCAGACTTGAGCATGTCGCAAGAGGACTCACCGGTGAAGGCACCCTTGGCCTCCCAGTACACGTTCTGTGCACCGAGGGCGATGGGGGCAGCCTGAATGCGGTCATGAACCGTGGTGATGTCGATGGTCGGAGGGCACACGAGCACCTCGACGCCGGCCGGAACCTCGGGCAGAGCCTGAGCCAGCTCGTCGGCGAGCTTGGCGGCCTCGGCGACGTCGTTGTTCATCTTCCAGTTACCAGCGATAAGAAGGGTGCGATTAGGCATCGAGAAGCGCCTCCACTCCGGGCAGGGCCTTACCCTCGACGAGCTCCATGGAAGCGCCACCACCGGTGGAGATCCAGCTCATCTTGTCGGCCAGGTTGAACTTGTTGACAGCTGCGACAGAGTCGCCACCGCCGATGATCGAGGTGCAGTCGGCCTCGGCAACAGCCTCGGCGATAGCCTGGGTGCCGTGAGCGAAGTTATCGAACTCGAAGACGCCCATGGGGCCATTCCAGAACACGGTCTTGGCGCCCTTGACAGCCTCGGCGTAGAGCTCCTCGGTCTTGGGGCCGATGTCCATGCCCTCACGATCGTCGGGGATAGCGTCGGAAGCGACAACCTCGGGGACAGCGTCCTCGCCAAAGTGATCGGCAACGCGGTTGTCGATGGGAAGCAGGATCTTAACGCCCTTCTCCTCGGCCTTCTTGAGCATCTCGCCAGCGCGCTCGACCCAGTCCTCTTCCTTGAGGGACTGACCGACGGTCAAGCCCTGAGCCAGGAAGAAGGTGTAGGCCATGCCGCCACCGATGATCAGGGTGTCAGCGGAGTCGATGAGGTGATCGAGAACGCCGATCTTGGAGGAAACCTTGGAACCGCCGACGATAGCGACGAAGGGACGCTCGGGCTCGGCGAAGATGCCGGTCAGCGTGTCGACCTCCTTCTCGAGCAGGAAGCCGGCGACGGCAGGCAGGTAAGCGGCGGGGCCCACGACGGAACCCTGGGCGCGATGAGCGGTGCCGAAGGCATCGAGAACGAAGACGTCACCATAGGAAGCAAGCTTCTTGGCGATCTCGGGATCGTTCTTCTTCTCACGCTTATCGAAGCGGACGTTCTCGAGAACGAGAACCTTGCCCGGCTCGACGGCAGCGACAGCCTCGGCAGCCTTCTCGCCATAGGTGTCGGCGACGAAGGCGACGTCGAGACCAGAGAGCTCGGCGAGCTTCTTGGCGACGGGCTCGAGGGACAGCTCGGGCTGGAAGCCGGTGCCATCGGGACGGCCGAGGTGGCTCATGAGGATGACGCGAGCGTTGTGCTCAACGAGATAGTTGATGGTGGGCAGGGCAGCCTTGATACGGGTGGTGTCGCCAACGACGCCATCCTTGATAGGCACGTTGAAGTCAACGCGGACGAGAACGCGCTTGCCGTCGACATCGATGTCGCGGACGGTCTTCTTGGTAAAGGCCATGTTTGCTTCTACCTTTCGTACGTGTCTGCCTCCCATTACGGCAGACGATTTCCTATAAAAAGGGCGCGACCCTAGGGTGTAAGCCCTATAAGGCCGCGCCCTTCTTTAGACGCTCAACGAGCTATTCGCTAAAAGCTAAATTAAGCAACGAACTTCTCGAAGTACTTGATGGTGCGGACCATCTGAGAGGTGTAAGAGTTCTCGTTGTCGTACCAAGAGGTGACCTGAACGAGAGTCTGGCCGTTGCCGAGGTCAGAGCACATGGTCTGAGTGGCGTCGAAGATGGAGCCATGGGTCTCGCCGATGATGTCGGTGGAGACGATGTCGTCCTCGTTGTAACCGAAGGTCTCGGAGATGGTGGCAGCGTAGGCCTTCATAGCGGCGTTGACCTCGTCGACGGTGACCTTCTTGTCAACGACAGCGTAGAGGTTGGTGATGGAGCCGGTCGGCGTCGGGACGCGCTGGGCGGCACCGATGAGCTTACCGTTGAGCTCGGGGAGAACCAGGCCGATAGCCTTAGCAGCACCGGTGGTGTTGGGGACGATGTTGACGGCGCAGGCGCGGCTACGACGCTTGTTGCCCTTGCGCTGCGGGCCGTCGAGCGGCATCTGGTCGCCGGTCCAGGCGTGAATGGTGGTCATAATGCCGGACACGATGGGAGCGAAGTCGTTCAGACCCTTGGCCATCGGGGCGAGGCAGTTGGTGGTGCAGGAAGCAGCGGAGATGATGTTGTCCTCAGCGGTCAGCGTCTCGTGGTTGACGTTGTACACGATGGTGGGCAGATCGCTGCCAGCCGGAGCGGAGATGACGACCTTCTTGGCGCCAGCGTTGATGTGGGCCTGAGCCTTAGCCTTGCTGGTGTAGAAGCCGGTGCACTCGAGAACGACGTCGACGTCGAGGTCGCCCCAAGGCAGGTTGTTGGCGTCGGCCTCCTTGTAGATCTTGATCTCCTTGCCGTCAACGGTGATGGAATCCTCGCCAGCAACGACCTCGTGATCGCGAGCGTAGTTGCCCTGCGTGGAGTCGTACTTCAGCAGGTAAGCGAGCATATCGGGAGAGGTGAGGTCGTTGATAGCGACGATCTCGGAGCCCTCATGACCGAACATCTGACGGAAAGCCAGACGACCGATGCGACCGAAGCCGTTAATAGCAACCTTTACTGCCATTGTGTCTCCTTTCGTAAGGCCCCCGCGAGCTACAGCGCCCGCCGTTGAGGCCCACAAACTAACCACTCGCCTAATATACCTTTTTTTGGACTTGAATTTCACGAGAATGGTCGAAATTGAAAATCAAATTTACGTTAAAACGTTTTAAAGAATAAAATAGCAGCTAAATCCGTATATAAGTCGATACTTTAAACTACCTGTTTGCTTCAATGAGCTTTTCAAGCCTCAAAACTCGATGGTAGAGGGCCGACTTCGACAAGGGAGGGTCAGCCATCTCCCCCAAATCACGCAGCGACAGATCGGGGTAACGCTCGCGCAGATCGCAAAAGACCGCCAAGGCGTGCGGAAGCGCATCGCGAAGGCCACGCTGCTCGAGCTCATCGATAAGCGCAAGCTGATGTTGGGCAGCCCCGGCGCTTCTGGTCTGGTTGGCGAGCTCGGCATTCACGCGACGGTTCACATCGTTCTTAACCAACTTGACCGCGCGCGCCTCCTCAATCTCGGCAACGCTGCGTTTGGCACCAATCAGCTTTAAAAGATGCTCGATCTCCTCGGCGCTCTTAATGTAGACAGCAAAGGATCCGCGCCGCGCGTTAACGCGCGCATGGACCCCAATCTGCTCCAATAGTTCGCAAAGTCCCCGGGCATACTGCTCGCCCTGCACCGCGATCTCCAAATGAAAGTCGCCGCGGGGATCGGCCACGAAACCGCCGGCGATGAGCGCGCCGCGGATGTAGGCAAGCCTGCAGCAGGGACGGGCAACGATGTGCCGGGGAACACCGGCGACGAGCCCTCCCCTGCGGTCGAGAATGCCCAGCAGTACCAGAGCCTTGTCCAGGTCGGGTTGATCGGGCAGGGTAATGAGATAGTTACGGACCTTATGCAAGACCGATTTACGAACGGTGAATTCCGTTTTGAGCTTAAGGATGCGATGCGTCAGTGTGATCATCGTGCGCGCGACGGCGCCCGTCTCGGTCGCGACCGTCAAACGATACCGCCCGGAGCCGGCCAGCGAAAGTGTACCGCTCACACGCGTCAGGGCGGCAAGCGTCGACAAATCGCAGTATTCACATTCGGGTTCGCAGCGCGCGAGCTCGTCACGCACCTCGGCGGTAAACGACATGCAGGCCTATGCTTTCGTGTTCGCGCGCGACAGGTCGCGATGGGAAATGCTCACGTGATACTGGGCACCTTCCAAATAACGTGCCGTGGCCTCGGCAATGGCGACGCTACGGTGCTGTCCGCCCGTGCAACCGATGGCAATAGAAAGTTGCGGCTTGCCCTCCGCGATATAGCCGGGCATGACCGTATCGAGCAGCTGCGTCCAGGCCTTCCAGAACTCCTGGGTCTTAGGATGGTCCAGAACAAAGTCGGAGACTTTCTTATCGAGACCGGTCATGGTGCGCATCTCGGGATCGTAGAACGGATTGGGCAGGAAGCGGACATCGATCATGATGTCCGCCTCGACGGGCATACCGTGCTTAAAGCCAAACGAGAACACGTGGACATCCATAAGCTGCTGGTCGGACAGCTCGGAAAATGCCATACGTAGCTTGTTGCGCAGCGCAGAGGTGCGCAGACGGCTCGTGTCGATAATCATATCGGCTCGGTCGCGCACGCCCTGCAGCTGAAGGCGCTCGCGCTGAATGGCATCGGCCGTAGTCTCCCCCGGCTTGGCAATGGGATGACGGCGGCGATTTTCGCTGTAGCGACGAATCAGCACCTCGTCAGAGGCCTCGAGAAACACGATGTCACAGCTCATCTCGCGCTCCTCGAGTGCGGCAACGGCATCGAGCAGCTCATCGAACAAGCCCTGGCTGCGCAGGTCGCAGGTGACGGCAAGATGCCTGCCCACGCCCGTATTGATGCCGACGAGTTCGGCAAGCTGGGCGATCAGACGCGGAGGCAGGTTATCAATGCAAAAATAGCCCATGTCCTCGAACACGTGCATGGCCTGTGTGCGGCCCGATCCGGACATTCCGGTGATGATGACGATATCGGGGATGCGCTCCGAGCGCTCCGCCGCATCCATGGCATCTCCCTTTTGCATGTGCTGCCTCCCAAAAACAAGCGCGGGACCCAGCAACCCGGATCCCGCGCGGTCAATTGCCTATATTGAGTATACCGCCCCGAGCGGATACGAGGCCTGTCTTACGCCTCAAGCGCAGCCTTGAACCAACTCGTAATACTCGTGGGGTGCGTGATGGCGGTGCCGACGACAACGGCCCAGGCGCCAGCATCGATCGCGGCGAGAGCCTCCTCGGGCGTGTGCACGCGGCCCTCGCAGATGATGGGAAGGCCGGGGAATTCCTCGGTCGCCTGACGCAGGAGCGGCAGATCGGGGCCATCGGCCATGGTGCAGTCGATGGCGGCGACACCGTGAGATAGCGTGGTGGATACCAGGTCGAAGCCCATATCAACCGCACGGCGAATGTCCTCGATGGTGGCACAATCCGCCATCAGGAGCACACCCTCCTCGTGCAGCGGACGGAAGGTGTCCTCGACGGTCTTGCCATCGGGACGCGGACGATCGGTGGCATCGATCGCCACGATATCGGCACCCGCGGCAACGCAGGCGCGAGCGTGACGCAGCGTCGGCGTGATGTAAACGCCCTCGTGCCCATCCTTCCACAGGCCGATAACAGGAACCTCACAGCGACCCTTAATGGCGGCAATGTCGGCAAGGCCCTGACAGCGAATGGCGGCGGCGCCGCCAAGCTCGCAAGCGCGAGACATTTGAGCCATGGTCTCGGGCGTACGAAGCGGCTCGCCCATATACGCCTGAACGCTCACGACGAGCTTGCCCTTCAGGGATTGAATCAAAGGATCGACGGTCATGTGCGACTCAACCTTTCTCAAAACAGCCTTCTGAGACACCGCACCTTGACGTTCAAACCGTCGCTCGCGTACCGAAGTACGCTTCGCTCCTCTTTCACGTCAATCTGCGGCACCTCAGAAGGCGCACTTGGTAGTTATGTTTACTTCAACGACGCAAGAAGGTGTTCGGCGGCACCGATAAGCGGCGCGTCGCCCTCCAGAGAACCGATGAGGATCGGCGTGTCCTGAAGCGGATCGAGCGCCTGGCTGGCATAGCCCTCGTGCACCGAATCCTTCCACGTCTGCGAACGCCAATCGGGACCTTGGTGAATCACGCCGCCCGAAAGCACGATGACCTCAGGGTCCAGGATGTTAGCGAGCGAGCCCAAGCTGGCACCCAGTGCAAAGCCGGCGTCATGGATGACCTCGGTTGCCTTTGCGTCGCCCGCGCGGCACAGGTCGTTCACATCGCGACCGACCGAAGGACGGCTGGGGTCGACGCGGCCAAAGCGCTCATCGTACATACGACCAATGGAAGTGCCCGAAGCGACAGACTCAAGATGACCGGAACGCCCGCAGGCGCAGGGAATGCCGGCGGCAGCCGAGCACTCGATGTGGCCCATATGGCCAGCAGCACCATGGAAGCCCTGCATCACGCGGCCGTTCTCGACATATGCGCCGCCAATGCCCGTACCGATGCCAAGACACAAGACGGAGAACTTGCCCTTGCCGACGCCCCAGTGGGCCTCGCCCAGAGCATGAGCCTGCACGTCGCCTACAACGGCAACGGGAAGACCGAGATCCTCACGCAGACGCGGCCCCAACTGAACGCCGGACCAGCCGGGCATGATCTCATTGGCATACGCGATGGCGCCCGTCTTGGGATCGACGACGCCGGCGGCACCGATACCGACGCCAAGGACCTCGACATCGGGATTCGCCTCGAGAGCAGCCTTGATGGACGCCTCAATACGCTGGAAGACGGCCTCGCCGCCCTCTTGGGCCTCCGTGGGAACCTCGGCCTCAAAAACGGGATGGGGCACACTACCGTCAGCCGGGTACTCCATGATGGCAGTCGCAATCTTAGTTCCGCCGATATCGACAGAGCAGACGTACTTGTTCTCCATGTCGCTCTCCTTCGGAGATAAAAACAACTACAGGAAATGCGCCGTCAGGCTAGCCGTCACAGCGCAGTAAAGGTTATCCAGGTGCCCAAGATCGCCGAGAAACCGTGTGGCAATTGACCGAATGGGTCATGGCCACACGGTTGAGGTGCGAGGTCGGGTGCCTGGGAAAGCTTTACAGGAGACCGTTGTCCTGGAGGACCTTCTTAATAGCCTCGACGTTCTCGCCGGTCATGGCCTTCACCGGGCGCGGCATGGTCGGGCTGTCGAAGATGCCCATGAGGTTCATAGCGGTCTTGAAGGCGCCGACGCCACCGGCATAGCCCTGGACGCCCGAGGTGACATCCCAGATGTGGGAGATCTCGTTGAGGCGATCCTGCTCGGCCTTGACGGTAGCCCAGTCACCGGCCTGAGCGGCCTTCCACTGGCGCACGTAGCCCTCGGGCTCAACGTTGGCAAGGCCCGGGACAGAACCGTCGGCGCCACCGAGGTAAGCGCCGTCGACGACAACCTCGTGACCGGTGAGGATACTCATCGGATGGCCGTTCTTCTCGTTCTCCTGAACGAGGTAGCGGAACGAGATGTCATCACCCGAGGAATCCTTGACGCCAGCAAGGACGCCCTCGGCGCCGAGCTTGGCAAGGAGCTTCCAGGGGAGCTTGGTGTGAACGCAGACGGGAATGTCATAGGCAAAGATGGGCAGGTCGAGCTCCTCGTGCAGGATGCGGAAGTGCTCCTCGACCTCGGTCATGCCCTGCAGGGCATAGAACGGGCAGGTGGCGACGAGGGCATCGGCGCCCAGCTCCTGAGCGACCTTACCGTGCTCGATCATGCGCTCGGTCTCGGTATCGATGATGCCGACCAGAACAGGCACGCGGTGATCGACGATGCGCACGGCCTCGGCGATAATCCGGCGACGGCGCTCGTCGGTGGAGAAGACGACCTCGCCCGAGGATCCCAGGAAGAACAGGCCATCGACGCCGGCATCGATCATGCGGTTGATGCTGCGCTCAAAGGAGACAACATCGAGCTGGTGATCTTCGGTATCGGGAACAACGACGGGAGGGATAACGCCGGTGAATTTCTGAGTTGCCACAAGAATCTCCTTAGTTGTCTGGCGGGCGGCCCTATGCCACCCACTCTTGTTGGCAGTGTCCAGGCCGTCTAGGCCAAAGAACACGGGTAGAACGTTTGGTTAAAAAAGTCGATGACTTCGTTTTCGAACGCATTGATGCGCTCATGAGCGTATTTGGCATAGATGACATGCCTCCGGTCACACTCAAGACCGTTGAATACGGCAAACTGGCCCTTGGGATCGCTCACGACATCCATGAGCGATGTGCCCATGAGCACCGATCCACGCACCCGAGACGACAACGCCTCGAGGCCACCGGGAATTGGATTGGCAACCGCCGTGCAGGCGAGGCCCCGCTCGTCCAGAGCAGAAACCGCCAGCGCGACTCCGCCGCCAAGGCCCTCGCCCCATGCAAAGATGCGGTCGGGGTCCACGCCATCAAGATTGCGCGCCACCTTCGCCATCGCGCAACCCCAACGGATGCGCTTGACAAAAGCAGGAGAGGCAATCCCCTGCTGCAGCTCGCTGGATCCAATCGCCTCATCGTCCAGCGCAAGCACGGCATATCCCATGGCCGCAAACCTCGTCATGTGATGCCATCCCCGCACGGGTCGGTCGATGTCGTGAAACATCAGACATAGCGGCACAAGCTCGGATGCTCGGGCGCGACCGGCAGGCTCGATCAAACGCGCGTGGACCACATCGCCACTAAGCTCAAAGGAAACCTCGGAGTAGCGGGCATACGGATTGGCGAAATCGATCGCCGTAATACTCGGCCCGCAAACCTCAAGGTCCGAAGCGGCTATCTCTAATTCGGAAACATCCGCAGAAGCATCACCGCGCCAATCCCGGAAATCAGCGAGCCTTGACGAGACCGTTCCGGGAATCCCCACAAGGTCGGAGACAATCAGCTCATTGACATTGCTCTCGCACTTAGACATGAGCCTCCCCTCCCTTGCAGAAAAACGGAATGATCAGATCGTCAAAATCCTGAATCTCCTCGTGGCCAAAGCCTTCAAAGAACTCATGACGCTTTTCACAGGTCAGGTTGTTATAGACCGCAAACTGCGTCGCTGGCAGACAGACGGTATCGGCTGTGCCGGTGCCAAACAGCACGGGGCATTTGACCATAGGGGCAAAGTTCTTGGAATCGAAGTACGCCAGCTTGGCATAGGCTTCATCGATACGAGTCGAGTCCTCGTCAAACCAGCGAGACCAATAGCGCAGGCCCTCGTAGGCAATGTCGTCGGCATCCAAATCCCAGACCAGGCGGAAATCCGACAGGAAGGGATAGAGGATGGCGGCGCGATTGATAAGCTCGCTGTTAAGTGCACAGGTCGCAATGCCCAAACCGCCGCCCTGCGACGCGCCGTTCACAAACACACGGGCAAGATCGATGCCCTCGAGCTCGCGAACGATGCGGCACAGGATGCGAATATCTTGGTGCAAGCGGACATAGTAGAGGTTGGCCGGATCGCCGTCGATACCGGCGACGATATGGCCCGCGACCGTTGTGCCCTCAAATCCACCAATGTCCTCGGAGGGACCTCCTTGGCCGGGGCAGTCGAGGGCGATGAGTGCCATGCCCATGCCCGCAAACGACGCCTGCTCAAACCAGCTGCGGCTTGCACCCGGATACCCATGGAACTGAAGTACCAATGGCACGGGGTCGTCCGAGACGGGTTTAAGGTACTTGGCATGCAGGCGAGCGCCACACATGCCGGTATACCAGAGGTCGAAAAGCTGGCAGGTCACGGCATCGGTGACCGATGCCGTCTCGATCGCATAGTCAAGCCCGACGGCGTCGGCCTCGGCCATGCGGTCCTTCCAAAAGAGATCGAAATCTGATGGACGGGGCATGGCGCCCCGATACCCACCAAATTGCTGTTGTAGCTCCTGAGCACTTGGCATGGCTCGTGAACCCAACCTTTCGAAATCGCAACGGAGGTGCGCCCGGCAAGGGAACCGGGCGCACGGGAGGGAAAGCGAGGCTACTCGCCGAGCTTGGGATGCAGCAGCGACGGCGCAGCACCGAGCAGCATCTTGGTGTAGGGGTCCTGAGGGTGCTGGAAGACCTGCTTGGCCTCGCCCTGCTCGACGATCTTGCCGCCATTCATAACGATGATGTCGTCAGAGATATAGCGGACCGTCTGGATGTCATGGCTGATGAACACCATGGCCAGGCCGAGCTCCTTCTTAAGGTCGGTCAGCAGGTTCAGAATCTGCGCGCGGACCGAAACGTCCAGAGCCGAGGTGGGCTCGTCGGCGATGATGGCATCGGGGTTCAACGACAGGGCACGGGCAATTGCGACGCGCTGGCGCTGGCCGCCCGAAAGCTGGCCGGGAAGAACCTCGGCGGCGGAGCTGGGCAGACCGGTGAGCTCCAAGAGCTCCTTGACGCGCTTCTCCTGCTCGGCCTCGGTACCCAGGTTGTGGACGCGCATGGGGTCGAGCAGCTGCTCGCGAACGACCATGCGGGGGTTGAGCGCCGTGGCCGGGTTCTGGAACACGACCGAGATGACGCGACCCATGTGGCGACGGTCCTCGGCGGTACGCTTGGTTACGTCCTTGCCCTTAAAGTAGACCTTGCCGCTCGTGGGGGCCTGCAGGCCACACATGACGTTGGCGGTGGTGGACTTACCGCAACCGGACTCGCCGACGATGCCGATCGTCTGACCGGGCATGAGCTTAATCGTTACACCCTGGACGGCGTGAACCAGGTTGGGGTGCAGAATCGAGCCGGTACGGGTCCTAAAGGTGACGTGGACGTCATCAAGGAAGATGATCGGCTCGACGCCGTTGACTGCGGTCTCGCTCATCTACATCACCTCCGCGTGAGGGGTCAAACCATTTGCCTTGAGCACCTCGTCGGGGAGCTCGGAATAGAAGTGCTCGGTGCCGGGCACGCGCTTGAAGACCGGACGGGTGTCCAGGCCAATGCGCGGATGGCTCGAGCGGGGCGCGAAGCGATCGCCCTTGGGGAAATCGCGCGGGCTCGGAACGGCGCCGGGCACCTGGTGCAGACGGCCCGAACCGCTCTCGATGGACAGAACGGAGCCCAGAAGACCACGGGTGTACTCGTGGATCGGGTTAGTGAGCAGCTCCTTGGTGGGCGCCTGCTCGATAACCTGGCCGGCGTACATAACCGTGATGTTATGGGCGACCTCGGCGACCAGCGCCAGGTCATGCGAGACGAAGATCATGGCAAAGCCGAGCTTGGCCTGAAGGTCGTTGAGCAGCTTGATGACCTGCTTCTGGACGGTAACGTCCAGAGCGGTCGTGGGCTCGTCGCAGATGACCAGCTTGGGGTCGCGGGTAAGGGCCATAGCGATCAGGACACGCTGACGCTGGCCGCCGGAAAGCTCGTGCGGATAGCTCTCGAGCGTGCGCTTGGGATCGAGGCCGACGAGCTCCAGAAGCTCCTCGGCGCTGCGGGTTCCGCCGCGCTTAGTGAGCTGCTTCATCTGGGCAGAGATGAGCATGGAGGGGTTGAGCGAGGACAGGGCGTCCTGATAGACCATAGCGATATCGGTACCGCGCAGGCCGAACCACTCCTTCTTACTCATCTTGAGCAGGTCACGGCCCTCCCAGAGGACCTCGCCGGAAAGGTGCTCGTCCTCATCGGTCAGGCCCATGATGGCCAGCGTGGTGATGGACTTACCGCAACCGGACTCGCCCACCAGGCCCATGGTCTGACCAGGACGGACGTCAAAGTTGACATGGTCGACGACGTTAATATCACCGTGATGCTCAAACTGAATGCAGAAGTCACGGACCGAGAGAATCGGTTCGACAGACTCGTCGGGCACATGGCGATCGTCACGCTTGAGCTCGACATCGCGCAGGGCGCCAAGACGAGCGGAGAGGGACTGGGCCTGCTCCTTGTAGGCGCGAACGGGGTCGGAGACCAGCAGGTCGGCCTCGCGACGCTTGGAGGAATCGGTCGGATCCAGGGCGGCGGAGGGAGCAGCGGCCATGGCGTCGGTAATGCCCTCGGAGAGGATGTTGAGCGCCAGGCAGGTGATCATGATGGCCAGGCCCGGGAACAGCGCCTGCCACCAACGGCCGGCGAGCACGCCGCCGCGGGCGTCGGCGAGGATGTTGCCCCAGGTAGCGGTGGGCTCCTGGATACCAGCGCCGATGAAGGTCAGCGAGGCCTCGAAGATGATGGCGTCGGCGACCAGGGTAACGGTGAAGACCATGATCGGGGCGATGCAGTTACGCAGAACATGCTTGATCAAAATCCACGGAGCCTTGGCGCCGGAAACGATGACCGCGCGGACATAGTCCTCGCCGTACTCGGACACGATGTTGGCGCGCACGATACGGGCAATCTGCGGAGTGTACATAAAGCCGATGGCGAAGATGATCGACGGCACGGAGTTGCCCAGGATGGAGACGAAGACGGCCGCGAGGGCGATGCCCGGGATGGACATGATGATGTCCAGGATACGCATGATCGTCTCGGAAACGGCCTTGCGCGAAACCGCCGCAAGGGCGCCCACGACCGAGCCGCAGACCAGAGCCATGGCAGTGGCGCCAAAGCCGATAATCAGCGAGTAACGACCACCGTAGAGCATACGCGACAGAATATCGCGACCCTTATCGTCGGTACCGAAGATAAATCCGTTGCCGGGAGCCTGGCGAGCCGTAAAGATCTCGACCGGGCTATAGGGGGCAAGAAGGGGCGCCAGAATCGCAGTCAGGGCGACCAGCACCAGCACGACGGCGGCAATCTTAGAAGACAGCGTCATCTTCTTCCAGCCACCGAGCTTGAGCCCCTTGGAGGCAGCCTTCTCGAGCTGCTCGGTTTGCTTCTCTCGAATCTTTACCATAATCTACACCGTCCTGATGCGCGGGTTGATGAGCAGGTAGAGCATGTCAACCACGATGTTGATGATGATGAAGGCAAGAGCAACGACGATAACGACGCCCTGAACCAGGTTCGCCTCGTTGCCCTGAACGCCCTGCAGAATCGCGGTGCCCATGCCGGGGAGGTTGAAGATAACCTCGATGACGACGGCGCCGCCCATGAGGTAACCGATCTTAAGACCGAGGGTGGTGACCGGGGTGATCAGCGCATTGCGAAGAACGTTGATACCGACGACGACCTTCTCGGGAACGCCGGCACCGCGAGCCATACGGACATAGTCCTTGTCGAGCTCCTCGACCATGGCGGTACGCACGATACGAGTCATCTGGCCCGTCAGCGGAAATGCCAAGGCGATGGCGGGCATAATCATGCGGCCCAGATAACCAGCCGGATTCGTGGTGAAGTGAGGCAGAGCACCCGATGCCGGGAGCACCTTAAGGTAGGAAGAGAACAGCAGGATCAACAGAACGGCAAGCCAGAACGACGGGGTTGCCAAGCCGGCGATGGAAAAGACGCGGATCACTTGGTCCGGCCATTTGTCGCGATACAGTGCCGCGATGACGCCGAGCAAAAACGAAACGACCGCACCGATGGCAAGGCCGATGAAGGTCAGCTGCATCGTGACGGGCAGGGCCGTGGAGATGCGCTTGGCAACGGAGTTGCGAGCAGCACCATAGGTGCCCATGTCGCCATGGATCAAATCGCCCATATAGCGCACGTAGCGCACGGGCCAGGGGTCGTCCAGACCATACTTCTCATGGTACTCGGCAACCGCCTCGGGCGAGGCACCGTCACCCAACGCCGTGTAGGCGGGGTCGGTCTTGGAGAACGACATAAGGAAGAACACCAGGACGGTGACGCCCAATGCCATGATCGGCAGCGCCACAAGACGCCTTCCAATCAAACGTAGCAAGTTGTTCACGTTCTCTCCCCTTTCTTTTGTCGGTAGGACCAACTGGTATATGAGTACGGATACTCATTACAAGACCCGAGCGACATCGAGGTCGCCCGGGTCTTTGTTTCAACTATGAGGATACGGTCCCAACGACCGACATCCTGCATACAGACTCAAGCGAGTCTTACGCCTTGACGGTCGCAACGCCCCTGAAGGACATGCTCGTCGTGCCGATGCCCTTGAAGCCATCGAGGGCCTCGCCGTTGGGCGCAGTGGACGGATCGTCCCAGGAAGCGGAGACGGTCTTGACGTGGACAACGGGGTACAGAACAGCGTTGTCGGCAATGATGTTGAAGCACTCGTTCCACTTCTTCTGCTGCTCATCGCCCTCGGCGGCAAGAGCCTCGTCCATGAGACTGTGGAGCTTCTGCCACTCAGCGGACTCCTTCCACGGGCAACGGGTCTGCATCCAGACGTTGTCGCCGTACCACCAGTTGAGCAGCAGGTCGGGGTCGGCGCCGAAGCAGGAAGGATCGCCAGGGGCAAGGAGGATATCGTAGGCCTCGCCGCCGTCGATGGCAGCGTAGGTGGCCGGCGAGGTATCGGTCTGGATGGTCACATCGAAGCCGAGAGCGTCGAGGTCGTTCTTGACCTGGGCGGCCATGCCCTTAATCTGCTCGTTGTCGGTGGTGCGCAGGGTGATGGCACCCGGGGTGATGCCAGACTCCTCGATGAGCTTCTTAGCCTTCTTGGCGTCGGTCTTGTACACCGTGGAAGCCTCATGATAGTTGGTGAAGCTCTTGGGCAGGTAGCAGCTGGCAGCGGTGGCAAGGCCGGCGAAGGTGTTGCTGACCATCTTCTCGGTGTCGAGCGCATACATGACAGCCTGACGGACCTTGACGTTGTTCCAAGGCTCCTTGGCGACGTTGAACATGATGAAGCGGGTGCCGAAACCCTGAACGTTATCGATCTTGCAGCCGGCGCTCTCGAGCTGGTCGACGGCGTCAGCGGTAACGAGCTCCATAACGAGCGTGGAGCCCTCCTGCTGAGCGGTAACGCGAGCGGTGGGGTCGGTCAGGATGCTGTACTGGATCTTCTTATCCTCGGCAGCATACTCACCGTTGTACTCGGGGTTGGGAACCAGGGTGATCTCGGTATCGGAGATAGAGTCGTACATCCAGGGGCCGGAGCCGATCGGCTGCTTGGCGCGATCCTCCTCGGTCTGGGTGGCCGGGGTAACGCGGACGATGGCCAGACGATCCTTGAGCAGGGAGAAGTTGGGGACCTTGGTCTTGACCGTCACGGTGCTGGCGTCCTTGGCCTCGATGGACTCGAAGGGCTGGAAGAACGGAGCATAGGTAGCGGAAGCGGCGCAAGCGGTGTAGGAGGCAACGACATCGTCAGCGGTGACCTCGGTGCCATCGGAAAACTTGGCGCCCTTGCGGATGGTGACCTCAAAAGTGGTGTCGTCCACAGACTTGGGATCGTCGGTGGCGAGCTCGTTGAAGGTGCTGTAGTCGTGGTAATCGATGCCGTAGAGGCCCTCGACGACGTGCCAGTTAGCACCCAGGCCCACAGCGGAGCCGGTGCTGGCGGGATCGAAGCTGGACGGAGCGTAAGCGGAACCAGCGGTGATCACGCCGCCGCCACGGTTGGCGGAATCGGTGGAACCGGAAGCGGAACCCTCGTCGCTAGAGCTGCCACCGCAGCCGGTGAGACCAAGCCCTGCGACAGCAGCGACGCTGCCGGTGAGGCCGAGGAACGAACGCCTGGACATACCCTTGTTGATGATGGCCATGTCTTCTCCTATCAATAGAGAATCTTACCCGGGAGCGCCTAGACGTGCCCCCGCGCAACTTGCGGACGATATATACCTTACCTACCGACGAACCCAACTGAGGTGCCGCGCTCGGCGACCGATACATACATACGCTTGAACGGTATTTGCTACCGTTCACCGAATTCATTGACAAACGATTCGCCAGACAGTATGTATCGACGAGGTGAGATATCAGTCTTCGTCAACCCGCAGGATAGCAGGGTTGTTCACCATGGCTAGTCAAACGTTTTAGCGTTAATTAAACCCGAAATCGGCTGGTAATCGCCGTGAAATACATGATTGAAAATCACGCAATCATGTATATCAGTTGTTTAGAGGCGTGTTTAGTTTTCGGATTGCTTTGCCGCCGCCTCGGCGCGCTCGGCATTCCATGCAACGAGCGCCTCGTGAACCGCTTTGGCGACATCGGCAGGAATGCCTCGAACTTCCGCGATCTCTTGCTCGCTCGCCGCGCGCAAACGCTTCATCGAGCCAAAATGGCGCATAAGGGCACGTTTTCTGGTGGGTCCCACGCCTGGAACGTCATCGAGTACCGAAACCGTCATGGCTTTATCGCGCAATTCGCGATGGAACGTGATGGCAAAACGGTGCGATTCATCGCGCACCTGTTTAATTAGATAGAGCGACGCGGACCCGGTCGGCAGCACGACTGGAGTCTCGTCCCAAGGCACGAAAACCTCCTCATCGGCCTTTGCCAAGCCACAAACTGGTATATCGAGCCCAAGAGCCTCAAGTTGCTTGATCGCAGCGGTCAATTGCGGCTTACCGCCATCGACAACGAGCAAATCGGGGCGCGAGCCAAAGCGCTCGTCGGCCATGCGCTCGGGAGCATAACGTCGTCCCAAAACCTCGGACATCGACACGAAGTCGTTTGCCTCGTCCAATTCGGCCTGAATTTTAAAACGACGATACTGACTCTTGTCGGCGCGCCCGTTGGTAAACACCACCATCGAGGCGACCGTAAAGGTGCCATGCAGCGTCGAGATATCGAAGCACTCGATACGCAACGGCGGCGATGGCAGCGCCAACGCGCTTTCGAGCTCCAGGAGCGCTTGATTGGTGCGGTCGTCAGCGTACCCCGTTCGCATCATGTAGCGCATGAGGGCATGGCGCGCATTTTTGGATGCCATATCGAGCAGACGGTGCTTTTCGCCACGCTGCGGCCTATGGAGATGGCAGGAACGCTCACGCTTGCCCGCAAGCCACTCCCCCAGCGCCTCCGCATCCTCAAGCTCGACGGAAAGGTTGACCTCAGCTGGAATATCAGCCGTCTCGTCGTAATAGCGCTTAAGAAAGCCCGACTGGAGCTCTTCCTCGTCAACATCAAGACCCTTGTCGAGAATGAACTCGCAGGTGCGAACTGTTCGGCCCTCGCGAACGACGAAGACGCAAGCGGCGGAGATGGTCTCCTCGCGATAGAAACCGATGACATCGATATCGACACTGGAGGGAAAAACGACTTGCTGACGATCGTCCAGACCCCTGATGACCTCCAAACGACGTTTGACGCGTGCCGCGCGCTCAAAGTCGAGCGCCTCAGCGGCATCCGTCATCTCGGAGGTCAGCTCATCGACGACATCCTTGCGATGGCCCGACAAAAAGCGCTCGACACGCTTGACGTTCTTGGCATAGTCTGCCGGGGAAATCGCGCCGACACACGCACCTGGGCCGCGCCCGACATGGTAGTCAAAGCAGGGGCGCCCGTTTTGCGCGCAAATCATATTGACGATGTCTTCCTCGCCCTTGTGGGACTCGACGATACGGCGACAACGACGCCACTCCGCACAGGATGCGGAGCAGATGGGGATAACCTTGCGCAGCGTATCTATCGTCTCACGTGCCGCGCGGCTATCGGTATAAGGTCCAAAATAGCGCGTTCCCGGCTTATGACGCTCACGCGTGTATTTGATAGCGGGATACAGGTCGCCCTTTGTAATGGCGATAAAGGGGTAGCTCTTGTCATCCTTGAGGTCGACGTTAAAGTACGGATGGTACTGACCAATCAAATTGCGCTCGAGCACCAACGCCTCGTGCTCGGTCTCCACCACGATATAGTCAAAACTCGCCACCAGCTGCATCATCAGCGGGATCTTCTGGCGCTCGTCCTGCAGCGTCACGTACTGACGCATACGGGCGCGCAGGTTTTTCGCCTTGCCCACGTAGATGACATCGCCCTTGGCGTCTTTCCAAAGGTAGCAGCCGGGCTGCGTGGGAACGCGCGAAACCTGCTCGGCAAGCGTTGGAATGTTGTCGTGACCGGTCACGCGCACCTACTTGCGACGAATCAGCGCCGAGACCTCGGGCATCTTAAGGACGACGGCAAGGCCAAAGGTAACAGCAAGCGAGACGACACCCGCAACGCAAACGTAGCCAAGAGTAATCAGAATCGAGCCGCCAAGTGCCCCGACAAAGTGCTCAAGCGCCCACATGACGCCGGCGCCTGCGGCAGCACCCAGGCCACCGAGCAAAAGGCCAAAGAACCCGCCATGCAGGATAGATTTAACCTGAAGACCACGCAGGCGACGACGCAGCCACCACAGCGAGCAACCGACCAAGATCACGTAGTCGACGACATACGAAAGCGCGATTGCCGGCATACCGAAGCCCAGCACAACGCCAAACAGCAAAACCGAGCCGGCCTGGCCGATGGCGGAATACAGACAATAGCGGCTATAGGGCTTCATGTCGAGCAGGGCAGAGAAGCTCTTCTGCATCAGCACGACCACGCCGTAGAGCGGCAGGGAAAGTGCCAGGTAGATAAGGAACTCCGACACCAGCGCCACACCGGACTCATCGAACTTGCCAGCGCAGTAAATCATGTTGAGCGGACGCGCGAAGACAATCAGGTACAGCGCGAATGGAATCAGGAAGAACAGCATCTGGGCGACGCCACGCGAAATGCCCGTGCGGACGCTGTCGTAATCCTTCTCCTGTGCGTCGTGAGAGAGCTCGGTATAGAGCGCCGTCGAAAGCGAGGCGGCAATCAGCGCGTAGGGCAGCGTGTACCACAGGCGCGCATAGGCGATGACGGAAGGACCGGTCTCGGGCTGGACCACCAGCGCAGCAGCGTTGGTGATAGAAGTCGAGACAAACATGCACACCGTGGCGAGCAGCGTCGGGATACCGAGCGCAATCGTCTGGCGCAGTGCGGGGTCCTTAAAGTCGATATGGATATGGGGATGCACGCCGTGCTTGCCAAGCGCGGGGATCTGACATGCCATCTGAACAAAGACACCGAGGGTCGTACCGGCCGCAATCAAGATGATGCCGGCACGTTCGCCAAACTGTGCGGACACGGGCGCAAAGCCCATAAAGCTCGCAATGACGATCACATTGTTGAGGACCGGGGCAAACGTCGACCAGAAGTAGTCGCGGTGTGCGTTGAGGACGCCCGAAAACACCGAGCCCAAACCATAAAACAGAATCTGGATGGCAAAGAAACGGAACATGAACGCAGCGGTATCCATGCTGCCGCCGTCACCCGAAAGAAACGATTGCGTCCAGATAAAGCCCGGGGCGAACACGGTCCCCAGCAACGAAATGCCACCCAGCACCAAAAGCAGAATGCCGAGCAGGTTGCCCACGTACTCGTTCGAGGCCTCGCGACCCCGCTCGCGCCTCACGCCCATGTACACGGGCAAAAACGCCGTCACGAGCATGCCGCCCATCACGAGTTCGTAGAGCATATTGGGCAGGTTGTTGGCGACCTGATAGGAAGACGAGAGCAGCGACATGCCGATAGCGGCCGCCATTGCCCACGTGCGGATAAAACCGGTGACGCGAGACACGATGGTCAGGATGGTCATAAGCCCGGCGGAACGACCAACCGTGGAGTAGTCCGACGAGCCCATGTCGTCAGTGTCATCTCGCGACGAAGAAGCTTCGGATGAGGGTGTCTGAGGCGCAGATTCTTCTGCAAAATGAGCTCCGCGCTTCAATTCTTCCTGCGGCATCGCTCAGTCCTCTCTCGTAATCGCGGCAACTGTCGCCCCGCAAAATGCAATTAAATCATCAGGCGCAAGCTCGAGCTGATAACCACGCTTGCCTCCCGAAATAAAAATGGTATCCCACAGGACACATGTCTCATCAATGAGCGTCCGGTAGCGTTTTTTCATACCGACCGGACTGCAGCCGCCGCGAACGTAGCCAGTCGCCGCAAGCAAATCCTTCACATGCATCATGGCCAAGGACTTCTCCCCCGCGGCACGCGCAGCGGACTTTAGATCGAGCTCGTCGGCAACAGGGATGCAGCACACGACGTGGTCGTTGGACGGCGTCACGCAGACCAAGGTCTTAAATCCTTGACCGGGCTCCTCGCCAAGCTGCTCCGAAATCGCGACCCCCAGGCCCGCCGACTCATCACCATCGTCTTCGTACGTATGTAGAACATAGGAAATGTCGGCGCTTTCCAGCTCGCGCATCGCATTGGTTTTTGGCGTCTTTACAGCCTTTGCCATGACATATCCTTTCCCTCGCATTCGGACGCAAGGATTAAGTATATGTCCAATTCGGCTGCATACGTCACTTCGACACAGCAAGCGCCATCGAATCACAAGGAGTCGATGGCGCCCATAAACTGAATCGCCTATTTATTGAGCATCAAGTTGAGCCTGACGCTCCCGGTCACGCCTGAGCAACGGCGCCAAAAACTTGCCCGTATAACTCTGCGGACAGTCCGCAACCTGCTCCGGTGTGCCCGAAACCACGACGGTTCCGCCGCCGTTACCGCCCTCGGGGCCCATATCGATCAGGCGGTCGGCAACCTTGATGACATCAAGGTTGTGTTCAATCACCAGCACCGTGTTGCCCGCATCGACCAAGCGCTGCAGCACATCGAGCAGCTGGCGGACGTCCTCAAAATGAAGGCCGGTCGTCGGCTCGTCCAAAATATAGAACGTCTTGCCCGTCTGGCGTCGATGAAGCTCCTTGGCGAGCTTCACACGCTGCGCCTCGCCGCCCGAGAGCGTCGTGGCGGGCTGGCCCAGGCTCACGTAGCCCAAGCCTACATCGTACAGCGTCTGGAGCTTGCGCTTAATCTGCGGGATATTCCCAAAGAAGGCCAGCGCCTCGGTGACGCTCATGTCGAGCACGTCAGAGATGGTCTTACCACGGTAGGTGACCTCAAGCGTCTCGCGGTTATAGCGTTTGCCGCCGCAGACCTCACAGGGGACATAGATATCGGGAAGGAAGTGCATCTCGATCTTAATTTGTCCGTCGCCCTTGCATGCTTCGCAGCGACCGCCGCTCACGTTAAAGGAGAAACGTCCCGGCGAGTAGCCGCGCGCCTTCGACTCCGGCGTACTCGCAAACAGCGCGCGAAGATCATCCCACAGGCCAATGTACGTAGCAGGGTTGGAACGCGGCGTGCGGCCAATCGGCGACTGGTCGATATCGATAACCTTATCGATACACTCGATGCCCTCGATTTTCTTATACGGACCCACAGGGCGCGTCGAACGGTGAATGGCATTCGTAAGGGCAGGCGCAATGGTGTCGGTAACCAGGGAGCTCTTGCCCGATCCCGACACGCCGGTAACAACCGTAAGCGTACCAAACTCGATCTTGGCGGTAACGTTTTTGAGGTTGTTGGCGCGGGCGCCCGTGATCTTAAGGCAGCCACGACCGGGCTTGCGGCGTTCATCGGGAACCCGAATCATTCGCTTGCCGGTCAGGTAAGCACCCGTCATCGAATCGGGGCACGCCATGATATCGGCAGGCGTTCCCGCGGCGACCACGTGTCCGCCGTTCACGCCCGCGCCGGGGCCCATGTCGATCACATAGTCGGCAGCACGAATCGTATCCTCATCATGCTCGACGACGATGACGGTATTGCCGATATCGCGCAGGCGCTCAAGCGTCTTGATCAGGCGCTCGTTATCGCGCTGATGGAGGCCGATCGATGGCTCGTCCAAAATGTACAGGACACCCATGAGGCCGGCGCCGATCTGCGTTGCCAGGCGAATGCGCTGGGCCTCGCCTCCGGAAAGCGTCGCCGAGGCACGGTCGAGGGTCAGATAGTCGAGTCCGACATCGACCAGAAAGCGCAGGCGCTCCAGGATTTCCTTAACGATGCGCCCGCCGATAAATTGTTGGCGCTCGGTAAGCTCCAAGTCCTCAAAAAACTCGAGCGACTCGCGGCACGATAGACAGCAGACCTCGTAAATGGACTTACCGCCTACGGTAACGGCGAGCATCTCGGGGCGCAGACGAGCACCATGGCAACTCGAGCACGGCTCCTCGCGGATGTACTTCTCCAAGCGCGCCTTGGTGTTCTCATTCGTCGTCTCGGTATAGCGCTCGTACAGGATATTGCGCACGCCCGAGAACTTGGTGTCCCACTGGCTGCGGCGCCCATCGAGCTTTTGATAGTCGACCGAAATCTTCTGGTCGCCCATGCCGTCTAAAAACGCGCGACGCACCCGCGGAGGCAGATCCTCCCACGGCGTATCGACGCCCACCTTAAAGTGTTTGCAGACCGCAGCGAAAATCTGCGGATAGTAGTTAGAGTTGCCAAACAGGCTGCCAAAGACCCCGTCGGCGATCGACTTCGAGGGGTCTTCGATTAGGGCCTCGGCATCGACCGTCTTCTTAAAGCCCAGGCCATCGCACTCGGGGCACGCGCCATAGGGCGCGTTGAACGAGAAATCACGCGGCTGAAGATCGTCAATGGAGTGTCCATGCTCCGGGCACGCCAGGGCCAACGAATACTCCAGCAGCTCGCCCTCGGTCCCCTCGGGAGCATCACGATCGGGCAGCATGTACACGTTTACATTGCCATGAGCCAGCGCAGTCGCTTGTTCAACGGACTCGGCAATACGGCCCAGCGAGTTCTCGCGAATCACGATGCGGTCGACCACGACCTCGATATCGTGCTTGAATTTCTTATCCAAATCGATAGGGTCATCAAGCGAGCGCACTTCACCGTCGACACGCACGCGGCTAAAGCCCTCGGCGCGAAGGTCCTCAAACAGTTTGGTGTACTCGCCTTTTCGCCCGCGTACCACCGGTGCCAGCACAAACGCGCGGCGGCCCTCCCCCGCCGCCAAGACCTTGTCGGCAACCTGGTCGGTCGTCTGGCGCTCAATGACGCGGCCGCATTCGGGACAGTGCGGGGTGCCCACACGGGCGAACAGCAGTCGCAGGTAGTCATAAATCTCGGTTACGGTGCCCACCGTCGAGCGCGGGTTCTTGGATGTCGTTTTTTGATCAATTGAGACAGCCGGCGAAAGGCCGTCGATTGAATCCAAGTCGGGTTTGTCCATCTGGCCCAAGAACTGGCGCGCATAACTCGAAAGGCTCTCGACGTATCGACGCTGGCCCTCGGCATAGATAGTGTCAAATGCCAGCGAACTCTTGCCCGAGCCAGAAAGACCGGTAATGACCACGAGTTGGTCACGCGGAATGGAAACATCGATATCACGGAGGTTGTGCTCACGAGCGCCGCGAATAACGATAGAAGAATCAGACATGGAAGCTCCTTGCCTCCTATTGCATCGAATCATACTGCCGATGAGTTTAGCGCACTCGACGCGCACAGATGTTCGTAATACAAGATTCGCAGACCTTTAGCTTTGCGTATCGGGCGCTTTGTTTCTCGAAATGCCGTGGAAAGGTTACAGTAATCTAATACTGAACTTAATTTGCTGTACCAGAGGAACGTCCATGACCGAAGATATCCCCCTTGAAATCACTTCGAGCGACATGGCCAATCTGCCCATATTCATCGCCGTCCTTATCGTGGCCGCCGTCGTCGTGCGCGTGTATTTTTCAATCAAACGCAACGAAAAGCCACCCATTGCCCGCGTCTTTTGGTGCGCGACGCTCCTCATCCCGCTCGGCGTGGTAGCTGCATGGGTTACGAATCAATTGCTCGTAAATGAGGGCAGCTCCCTATGGGTCCTTTCTTATTCGGCGCTCGGTGCTGCCGCCGTCATGCTTCTTGTCGAGCCCTTGGTTTCGGGACTTATCGACCACACCGACCTTGCGACGGGAACGGTTGCCTGTATTTGCCGTGACATCCTTGTCATCGCCGCTGTTTCAGCGCTCTCGTTCGTTTCACTCGAAATTGCCTGCAACGAAACGTTCTATCGCATTCCCGCCAACTCATTCGGGTTTTCCGTCGGGCTGCTCGCGACGGTTCTGCTCTCCCTTTATTTGGTGGGACAGCGTCATGGAGGCGTCATGGCCCTCGTGCCCGTCGTCTGTTGCATCCTTGGCATTGCCGAACACTTTGTTATGACGTTTAAAGGCGAGGCCATCCTGCCGAGCGACATTTTGGCATTGGGCACCGCAATGGAAGTGAGCGAGGGATACGAGTTTACCTTTACCGCCGGAATCGTAACCTCTCTCGCCCTGCTGGAGATTTCCTTGGGGCTTCTTTCGCTCATCCGACCGCAAAAGCTCCGTACGCCCACCCATGTCTTCCCCGCTATCGCCGCTAACCTCTGTGCTTTTCTGCTAGTGACCGTTGTGGGGCTCTCAGGCTTTTCCAACATCGACTTGGAGCAGGCGCTGGATTTTGGATTTGACCGTTGGCAGCCCATCACCACGTATGCGTCTCAGGGTTTTATCACTTCGTTCACCGAAATGGTCAACGAGTTGCCCATTGAGAAGCCCAAAGACTATACGCCCGATGAGGCACAGAGCATCGAGCAGGAGCTCGCCGCCGTCTACGACAGCACATATGGCTCGAGCGAACAGCGCGCGGCGGCCGTTGCCCAGTTCAATGAAATCAAGCCGACGATTGTTGCCGTCATGAATGAGAGTTTTAGCGACCTTTCGTGCTTTGAGCAGCTCCAGGCGGCCGGGTACACCGGCCCCGCATTCTACAACTCGCTTCCCGACACACTTGTTCGCGGCACCATGCTCGCTTCGGTCGCCGGTGGCGGAACGGCGAACTCCGAATTCGAATTTTTGACCGGAGCGACAACGGCCTTTGTCGGATTAGGCAAGATCCCCTATCAGCTGTATCAGATGAATGGCGTAAACAGCCTGGCAAAAGACCTTAAAGAGCTTGGGTATACCACTACCGCTATGCACCCGCAAAACCCCGTCAACTACCATCGAGATAAAATCTATCAGCAGCTGGGCTTTGGAGATTTTCTTTCAATCGACGATTTTGAAGGTGCACCCTATTACCATGCCGGCGTATGCGACTACGCCACCTACGACAAGATACTCGACCTGCTCAGAGCCGACGAAGCCCCGCAGTTCATCTTTGACGTCACGATGCAAAATCACGGCGGCTACGACTATGGCACCGTTCCCGCCGAAGAGCTGACAAACTATTGGGTCGAGGGAGCCAGCGAGGGCGCCAATAGCGCGCTCAACACCTATCTCACTTGCATCAACGCATCCGACCGGGACCTCGAGTACTTTATCAACGAGCTCCGCAATATCGGCAGACCGGTTGTTCTTGTCTTTTTTGGCGACCATCAGCCGAGCGCCGCAACGACTCTCAACGACGAACTGTACCCTCAGGAAGATACGGCAAGCCACGCTTTCCGTATCTATCAGTCGACCTATTTCGTCTGGGCTAACTATGAAATCGCCGGCAATACCGAACTCAACGTCTACGACACCGTCGGAGCAAACGAGATTGCAGCCATTACCCTTAATAAGATCGGCGCCCCGCTCACCGACTACCAAAAGGCCCTGCTTGCAACAAGGTCAGATGTGCCCACCATCAATGTCGCCGGCTATCTTGGTGCCGACGGGCTGCGCTACGACTTGGAATCTAAAGACAGCCCCTACGCCTCGACAATCGACAAGCTGCAGCGCATGCAATACCTCGAGTTCGCCAGCAAAGTTCAGTAAGCCCGCCCATTCGCTTGGGCCCATCGTATTGCAAGCACGCTCGGCCCAAACGCATCGCAAATGACTCCCGCTCGCAAACGAGGGTACAATGACGCTCGTGTCACATCGCGGGGCCCCGGCCCCAGCATATACAAAGGAGTCATACATGGGTTGCGAACACGCACAGGCCGCCGGCGGACAAACGTCGCCGTCGCAATTTGAGGAGAACACGCTGTCCGAGGTCAAGCGCGTCATCGCCGTGCTTTCCGGCAAGGGCGGTGTCGGCAAGTCATTTGTCACCGGTGCCATCGCCACCGAGCTTGCCCGTCACGGCCACAAAGTCGGCGTCCTCGATGCCGACATCACCGGTCCCTCTATCCCCAAGATGTTCGGTATGAGTGGACGCCACGTCCATGCGCTTGGCAACCTTATGCTGCCCGAAATCTCCGAGCACGGCGTCAAGGTCATGAGCTCCAACCTGCTGCTCCAAAACGAGACCGACCCCGTCCTTTGGCGCGGTCCGGTCATCGCAGGCGCCATTAGGCAGTTCTGGAGCGAGACCTCGTGGGGCCCCATCGACTACCTACTGGTCGACATGCCTCCGGGAACAGGCGACGTCGCGCTCACCGTCTTCCAGTCGCTGCCGGTCGACGGAATCGTCATCGTCACGAGCCCGCAGGATCTGGTCTCGATGATCGTCGCCAAGGCGGTCAACATGGCCGAGAAGATGAACGTCCCCATTCTGGGCATTGTCGAGAACATGAGCTATATTGAGTGCCCCGACTGCGGCAAGAAGATCGAGGTCTTTGGCAAGAGCAAGCTCCCCGAGGTCGCAGAGCGCTATAACCTCGACATCTTGGGCCAGCTCCCCATTAATCCGGCACTCGCCGAGGCCTGCGATAAGGGCGAGGTCGAGACCGCGCTGCCCGATGGCATGTTGCCCAAGGCAGTCTCTGCCGTCGAGGCTATTACCCCGCACGAGACCGACGAGGCCTAAGTGAACACGAGCGCCCTCTATGACGTCTTGGTAATCGGCGGCGGGGCTTCAGGCCTCGCCGCCGCCATTACGGCCGCACGCGCCGGCAAAAGCGTCTGCATCGTTGAGTGCGACGTCGCCTGCGGCCTCAAGCTCCTTGCGACCGGTAACGGCCGCTGCAATCTCTCCAACGAATCGATTGATCCTCAGCGGTATAACCACCCCGCATTCGTCGAATCCGTCATGGGCCCCCAGCCCGAACAAGAGCTTATGGGTTTCTTCTCCTCGCTGGGTATCATGACAACCTCCGAGGAAGGCCGGCTGTACCCGCGCTCCCTTCGCGCCGAATCGGTGCGCGACGCGCTTCTCAACGTTTGCGACCGCCTAGGTATCACCTTAATCTGCGGAGCCAACGTTGCCTCGGCGCGCAAAGCTTCCGAAGGCTGGGCACTCCAAATAGACCGTCCAGCGCGGGCGCTCAAGGCAAAAAAGCACGACGACCGAAAATCAGAGCTCCGCTCGCTTCGGAAGGCGCTCGCCGATGTCCCTCGCAAGAACGAGGCCCTGCAGGCACATGCCGTAATTATCGCCACGGGCGGCAACCCCACCGGTATCGCCGATATGTTTCGCTTCCCCCTCACTTCGCTACGCCCCGTCCTCTGCCCCGTATCGGCAACGGTCGTTGGCGATCGAGCGGCACTCAAGACGTTGGATGGCCTGCGCGTCCGCGCCCGCTTGACGCTCGCCCGCAATCATAATGAGCTCTGGCACGAAGACGGTGAAGTGCTGTTTCGAACCTTCGGTATCTCGGGCGTCGCTGTCTTCAACCTCTCTCGTCGTATCCAGCACGGCGATACGATCCTGCTCGACGTTTTCCCCGACCTCTCCAAAGACGAGTTGCTCGATATGCTCAACCGGCGTGTTGAGCTGCTCGGCGGCTTTTCGCCCCGTGATCCCCGTTGGCTCGACGGCATGCTCGCCCCGCAACTCTCCCGCGTCGTCTGCACAGCGTTCGAGCAGTGCCATCCAGGCTCCAACGATGTCATCCACCTGGTCTCGATCCTCAAACACTTTAAGTTGCTCGTCGAGGGAACAGCCGAGGAGCGCTCAGCACAGGTCATGCGTGGTGGCATATCTGTCGAGAGCATCTCAACACCCAGCCTACGCGCGCGCAGCGTTGTCGACGCCCCGCTTTACGTCTGCGGTGAAGCGCTCGACATCGACGCCGATTGCGGAGGCTTTAACCTTGCGTGGGCCTGGATCTCGGGCATTCGCGCTGCAAGCAGCCTGTAGCCGCGCAGTCTATAATCAAAAACGCATTCGGGCCGTCTGGGATACCGGACGGCCTCTTTCTTGCCTCTAAGGAGACCTCGATGATTGAAATCACCCAAGTCAACGCGTCGCTCGATGAAGCCGGCGATGAAAATGCCTGTCTCATTGTTGGCAAGCGAGTCGCCAAGCGCGTCCTACGTTGCAAGGACTCCGAAATCAAGTCCATCGAGCTCCACCGCAAGTCAATCGACGCTCGCAAAAAACGAGACGTCCATTTTATCCTGGGCTTTCGTGTTGAGCTGACTAGTCCCCACCTCGAGCGAGAAGCAGTCGACAGCGTTGTCGAGCGTGACCGCTCGCGCGTACGCGCGATAGAAGACGATGAGCCTTCATTCCCCTCCCCCACCTCCGACGCACCTCAAGAACGCCCTGTCGTTGTCGGCGCCGGATGCGCCGGCCTTTTCGCTGCGCTTACGCTCGCCGAAGCAGGTCTTAAGCCCTTGCTCATCGAGCGCGGCGACCCGGCATTTCGCCGCTCGCAGGCGATCGACCTCTTTCTAAAGGAGCGCATCCTCGACCCCGAGAGCAATATCCAGTTTGGCCTGGGCGGCGCGGGAACCTTCTCGGACGGCAAACTCAATACGGGAACCAAAAATCCCGCCCATCGCCTTATCCTCGAAACCTTCGTCGAGGCGGGCGCGCCCCGCGATATTCTATGGGATGCCAAGCCGCACATTGGCTCCGACATCCTTCCCACGGTTGTCACCGCTATATCCCAGCGCATCGAGCAGCTCGGAGGTGTCGTCCGTTATCGAACGAAGCTCGTCGACATTCGCATCGACGCGTCTGGCGCCATCACCGGTATTGATGTCCAATCGTCCCAAGACGCCGCTTGCGAGCCAATCGAGACAAATCACCTCATCCTCGCCTGCGGGCATTCTGCTCGCGATATTTTTGAGCTCCTTAAGGGCCACAACGTGGCCCTCGCACAAAAGACCTTTGCCATGGGCGTGCGCATCGAGCATCCACAGCGCGACATCGACCGTGCCCAATATGGCCCTTCGGCGGGGCACCCGGCACTCGGAGCAGCCCCCTACAAGCTTGTCGCCCATCTTCCCAACGGCCGCAGCGTGTTCTCGTTTTGTATGTGCCCCGGCGGGCAGGTTGTCGCTGCCTCTTCCGAGCAGGGCCACCTGTGCGTCAACGGCGCCAGTCTCAATGCCCGCGACGGACACAACGCAAATGCCGCCCTGCTCGTTAACGTCACGCCAGAGGACCTTCCCGACGATGACCCGCTCGCCGGCATCGAGCTCCAGCGTGCCTGCGAGGCGGCCGCCTATCGCCTGGGCGGTTCCAACTGGAACGCACCGGCACAGCTCGTCGGAGATTTCCTCGCAGGACGCGCCAGCAAGGCGCCCGGAAAGGTAAAGCCCACCTATCCGCTCGGTGTGACCTGGACGGCAATTGACGAAGCCCTGCCGCAGCATATCGTCGAGTCGCTCCGCCTGGGACTTCCCCTACTCGGAAAAAAGCTACGAGGCTACGACCGCCCCGATGCCGTTCTTACCGGCGTGGAGACTCGTTCGAGCTCACCGGTCACTGTCACCCGAGACCGAACGTGCCATGCCGTGTCGACCCCGGGCCTCTACCCTTGCGGTGAGGGAGCTGGATATGCCGGCGGCATCATGAGCGCGGCCACCGACGGCATACGTTGTGCCGAAGCCCTGATCGCAGACCTCTAACGCACGAATTCCAGCGCGCAAAAGACACAGGCCCCAAGCTCCACAGGGAACTCGGGGCCTGTTCGCTATTTCTTAAACCGTGCACCCTGGCGTTTTCTGCCCGATGCGAACGTGGAACCCTTGCGGGCCTGCGAACGTAAGCGCTCGATCGTCTCGTCCTCAGACGCACCCTCGAGCATCGCCCGAATCTGAACGACGGCATCGCGCAGGCGCGCCGCCTCCTCAAAGTCCATGGCGGCAGAAGCGTTACGCATATCCTCTTCCATGGTTTCGACGATCCGCACAAGCTCGTCATGCGGCAGTTCTTCCAACTGCTCCGCAAGTGTCTGCTCGGGCGCCACCGTTTCCGGCACGCCGCCCTCGCCCGACGCATCGGGCGTATAGAATGCGCCATGGCCAAGAGAGTCGCCCTTCGAGCGCCCCTTGGAACCCACGGTTTTTTCGGCCTCGGCAATAAAACTTGAGATGTCGTTGATGGCCTTGCGCACCGTCCTGGGCACAATGCCATGCTCTTCGTTATATGCCATCTGAATCTCGCGACGGCGCTGCGTCTCCTCGATGGCCTCTTTCATCGAATCGGTCACAACGTCTGCATACATGATGACTTCGCCATCGGCGTTACGGGCCGCACGGCCAATCGTCTGAATCAGCGAACGGCGGTTGCGCAAGAAGCCTTCCTTATCGGCATCGAGAATTGCCACCAGTGAGACCTCGGGAAGATCCAAGCCCTCGCGAAGCAGGTTGATGCCAACGAGAACATCGATCTTGCCCTCGCGCAGCGTTCGCAAGATCTCGACACGGTCCATTGTCGCCGTATCAGAGTGCATGTAATTGACCTTAATGCCCGCGTCGAGCAGATGGTCGGTCAGGTCCTCGGCCATGCGCTTGGTCAACGTGGTCACCAGCACGCGCTCCTTGCGGGCAACGCGCTCGCGAATCTCGTCCTCAAGATCGTCAATCTGGCCTCGGACCGGACGAACGTCGATCTTGGGATCGAGCAGACCGGTCGGACGAATAATCTGCTCAACGTCGTTCTGGCTAACCCGCAGCTCATAGTCGCCCGGCGTGGCCGAAACATAGATAAACTGGGGGATCCTTGCCTCAAACTCATCGAAACGAAGCGGGCGGTTATCGAGCGCCGAGGGCAGGCGAAAACCGTGTTCCACCAGCGTCACCTTACGCGAGCGGTCACCTTCGTGCATGCCGCGAATCTGCGGCACTGTCACATGGCTCTCATCGATGATGCAGAGCATATCCTTGGGAAAGTAATCGATCAGGGTAAACGGCGGCTCGCCCGGCTTGCGACCGTCCAGATGACGCGAGTAGTTCTCGATGCCGTTGCAAAAGCCCATCGTCTCGAGCATCTCAAGATCATAATCGGTGCGCTGCTGCAGACGCTGCGCCTCGAGCAACTTGTCGGTCGCCTTGAGCTCCGCCACGCGCTTCTCGCACTCTTCGCTGATCGATTTCAGAGCCGCCTTGACCTTCGGCTTCTCGGTCACGTAGTGCGATGCCGGCCATACGGGGATGGCCTCGTACTCACGCAGCATCTCACCGGTGACCTCATCGATCTCGGCAATCAGCTCGACCTCGTCGCCAAAGAACTCAAACCGCAACGGATGCTCGGCATAAGGCGGATACACGTCGACAACATCGCCGCGCACGCGGAACGTGCCGCGTGCCAGGTCATAGTCATTGCGATCATATTGAATGTCGATAAGTGCATGGATAAAGTCATCGCGCTCGAGCGGCACCTTCTTGTCGACGTTCGGGGCTAGGCCCGCATAGTCCTCAGGAGAGCCAATGCCATAGATACACGAGACCGATGCGACGACGATCACATCTCGTCGAGAGAGCAGTGATGCGGTCGCCTGATGGCGCAGCATCTCGACCTCTTCGTTAATCGATGAGTCTTTCTCGATATATGTATCACTTTGCGGCACATACGCCTCGGGCTGATAGTAGTCGTAGTACGAGACGAAGTAGACCACAGCGTTATTGGGAAAGAACTCTTTGAGCTCGCTCGCAAGCTGAGCGGCAAGCGTTTTATTCGGAGCCATGACCAGCGTCGGCTTTCCCAGGGCCTCAATAGTCTTTGCCATCGTGAAGGTCTTGCCCGAACCAGTCACGCCCAGCAAAACCTGATAGCGATCTCCGTCCCTCACGCCCTGCACAAGCGACTCAATGGCCTTGGGCTGGGAACCGGCAGGCTCATAGGGGGAAACGACTTCAAACGGCACCTCAGCGCCCTCAACGCCAAAGCGCTTAAGTTCACCACCAACGCGTTCTACTTCAAATTCCGCCATGGATACTCCTAACTCATACATCTGCAGTATACGCAGGCGGTGGGTTTAGTCCTATACGAACCGATCGGGATAGAGAGTCTTATATCGAACCCAGGCATTATTGACGCGAATCAGATAAGCCTGAGTTTCAGGGAAGGTAATCGCATTATGGAGTGACGTGTTCTGCTGCGCCCATCCGTCGACATTGCCCATACCGGCGTTATAGGCGGCGATGGCACTATCCGTCGACCCGTTGAAATAGGTGAGAAGATACGAGAGGTATGCGCAGCCAAACTCGATATTCGTAGCCGGATCGTTAAGATTGTCGGCCGAATACACCTCTCCGTCGACAAGGCCCTTGGCGATCATATCCTGGGCAGTCTCGGGCATCAGCTGCATCAATCCCTGAGCACCCTGATTCGACTCGGCCTCGGGATCCCAATTCGATTCCGACTTAATGACAGCGCACACCAGATACGGATCCAGATTATGCGAAATACTGGATTGCTTTACATATGCCTCGTAGTCAATCGGATACAGTGGCTTAAAGAAAGCGGCAGGAGCACACGAGTAGACGAGCGAAATAAGGCCGAAGACGAACACAACGGCAAGTGGCGCCACGCGATACCACGTAAAGAAACGTGCCTTAGGCATCGGCCTCCTCCTTGTCCGCAGTATCTATAAACCCGTGGCATGCAAGCCATGAGTCAAGCTGCTCAAAGAGCGAATTATCGCCAGCGGCATTATCAATCACCGTTGTAGCGAGATTGCAGAGCGCAGACTCTTCGGGCTGGCAAGCAGAACGAGCATCGAAATCGGATGGCTCCATGCCACGTTGAATAGCGCGCTCGCGACGAACTGACAAAGGGGCGCTAATGACCAGAATTTCATCAGCCAAGCCAAATGCATCCTCAAAACCAGTCGGAGCAGAAACCTCGACCACCGCAAAGGGATAACGGGGAGATGAAACCGTACAACAAACCGGATCGAGAATCCTAAGCGAAAGCTGTTCAATCAGAACGGGATGCACGATGCCATTGAGCCGTGTGACCGAATCAGGAGAAGCGAAAGCTCGAGAAGCGAGGATGCTGCGGCGAATGCCGCCTATCTCATCCAAAATATCCCAACCGAATTCATCCGCAAGAGCGTTAACGATATCAGAGCCCGGCACATACAGCGATTTTGCAAGCTCATCCAGATCGATAAGCATAGCGCCACGAGATTCGAAATAGCGGCAGGCAGTCGACTTACCCGAAGCAATATTGCCCAAGACAAAAACGGTAAACATCAAGTCCTCCCTTACGCCAATGGGAGTTATTATCGCGCAAATAGAAAAGAAGGACTCAAAATACAGCCAAACAGTAAGACAAGCTAAACGAAGGCAAGTTCTTGTATTACAGCTCTCTATCAAACGCAAAAAAGGGAGAGGCCGCGAGGCCTCCCCCTTCTGCAGTTTCGATGACGGCTCGGTGCCGTCCACCGGTCAGCGGCGCCCTGGCCTCCCACGGGCTGGCC
>CAJJZP010000018.1 GCA_905197665.1 uncultured Collinsella sp. | reverse complement strand
GGTATCCAGAAGGGATTCCTGCTCGCCAACAGCCAGCTCTGTTTCCTTTCCATTTACTTTCATATGTACAATTTTAAGCATTGACGGCACCTCCTGCTTTTTTTACGGCTTCACATAAAGCTCGTTTTGCCAGCTCTTCTACCAGTTGAAGACGGAATTCCTTAGATGCTCTCCAGGAGGTTCGGGGATTAACCTCCTCCAGGGCATTCTTACCAAAGGTAAGAACTGCATCGGCATCGGTTGTTTCACATCCCTTTAAGCCCTCTTCTGCCTTTCGGCAGCGGAGCGGAGTAGGACCTGCTACTCCGTATCCCAGGCGAACATCTTCGATGCGTTTTTTGTCTTCGCTGAGTTTTACCCGGACAGCGCAGCCCAAAGTTGCGATCTCCATAGCTTTTCGTTTTCCATATTTTACATAATGTCCGGTCCAGCCTTCAAAGTTTTCTTTTTTTACAAGAAAGCCGGTGCAGACCTCACAGCGATCGCGGACAGTTCTTCCGGGACCAGTGTAGAATTCACAGACAGGAACTGCACGTTTTCCGGAAGGTCCTTCCAGTAAGACTTCTGCCTCCAGAGTCCACATGGTAGAGGCAGAATCGGCGGAGGTAGCGCCGTTGCCAGCGGCGTCGTCCAGCAAGAACAACCGCAACGCGAGCTTGATCGCGTAGCCCGGTTTGACCTGCACCGGATCTCTCATGCGCTCGCCCAGGTCGCCGCAGTAGGCATAGATGTCGCGGATCAGATCCGCGCCCGAGAGCGTGAACATGTAGCCCGCGTCCGAAAGCGCGTTGGGCGCTGCGGGCAGCCCCGCGGCCGCACAAAAGCTCGCGAGGTCGGAGCCCATGACGGCCTTGTAGTCGAGCGCGGCGCCACGGTCCCGGGCGGTCTGCTCCTGCTCGCGGGCATATGACAACGCCGCCGCCAGCACAAAGCTGGGTGTGGGCGCGTTGACGTCGTCGGTGGTGGCGACGAGCTTACCGGCCGCTTGCGTGACCAGCCAGGCAACTTCGCGCTGACAACGAACGGCTTTGCGCGTCACCGGCTTGATCGATCCGGTAGAAACGCTTCCCTTGGGTTGATTGGCCAAAGCCATGGCGCCCTCCCAACAAATAGCCCGCTAAGCAGGCAAAAATACACGTTCTGCACCAGTATAGCGAGTGGGGAAAGCTTGCGGGCGAAGCTCGACGGCGGGTGTATGTATGTGCTGGCATGGCGCTGAGGGCGAAGGCCTTAAGGGGAACTTATGACCCAGCGGGAGAGCGTGGCCAAATAGAGTGAACGGCGTTTGCGCAGTTCCATACCTAGCCCAAGGTAGGCCTATGAATCTGACGGATCGTAGGCCCCCGAAAACTCATAAGGAAATCGTAAGAAATGTGGTATTCTCAAATCCAAATTTTAAGGATGGGCAAGCAACATCCAACACGAAAGCACGGGCTCCCCTTCCGGGCTTCTCGAGGGTCATCTGGGATGAATGGGGAAAGAAAGGGGTCCGTATGGATACCAAGGCATTAAAGAAGCAGATGGGCGCCGCCATCGCCATGGTCCTCGTGGCAGCCGTAGCCCTCGGCTCCGCCACCTTCGCATGGTTTGTGACGAACAGTAAGGTTGACGCCACCACTACGAATATCGCCGCTCAATCTAATGCTGCGTTTATGACTATTAAACAAGGCCCTACTGGTGCAAGCACTGTCGATGACACGAGTGCGGTAACTTCAATCACTGGTCCTGTCAAGCTTTATCCTGCTACGTTTGGTGAGCAAGCTAAATCCACCAAGGGTACGTTTTCGACTGGTTACGGTACAGACCTCGATAACGCTACCCTTGACGGCACATTGACGCCTGTTGGAACTCCTGATGAGGCAAACAATAAGGAGTTTGCCAAGAAGGAGCAATTCAACATCAGCTCTAAGGGACAGAACCTTAGCGATCTTAAGGTTGCAAGCATCGATGGCTTGACGGATGCAGCTGCTGATCAGCTTTTGAAGACTTCCTTCCGTGTGCTTGTCACTAATGCGGACGCCTCTGCTTGGGTCGTTTATGGTCTTGGGAATAATGGCTACGAAATTAAGCTTTCTTCTGAGACTGATAATTCCGCGCCGGTTCTCGGCTCTGTGACTGCTGGCCAAGATACGCTCGTTAATGTTTATGTGTTCTACGAGGGCTCCGATACCAACATTCATACGAAGAACCTTCAGGAGAATAAGCTCGATGCGTCGCAGAGTGTGAAGATTAACTTCACTGCTACTGCGGATAACAAGTAATCGCAGCTACGATTTATGGCTTGCGAAGGGCAGGTTCCCGGCCCGGGATCCTGCCCTTTTCCTTAGCGAAGGGAGGCGACGGGTATGCATGATTCAGTAAAGAGGCTTAAGGTTCAGCTTGTTGGAGCGGCGTTGACCGTCGTCGTCTCGGCGGTGGCGCTTTCTGCAACTACCTACGCATGGTTTGTCTCCAATAGTAGGGTTCATGCAACTACGAGCACCATTTCCGCTCAAGCGAACGGCATGGTGCTCCAAATCGTTGAGGGTGACACACCCGACCACGGCTCCGACACCTCCACGGTTGCTTCTGCAACCGGTCACGAGATCAGCCCGTCATCGACGAACGATGCCAAAAACTGGTACGTTCCCAAAGGCTGGCAGGGCGTTAACGTGAGCACCTATCAAAAGGTCGACACATCCATTTCGGGTGAGGCTCCCGGCAAGTACACCATTCAAGGCAACGATTACTATGCATTTACCGCTGCGAATTACACGCTGTATACCGTGGCGAACACGGGCATTGCCGACGTGTATTTGGACGCGAGCAACGGCTCGCCCATAACGATTGCGCAGCATGGCGGCACACAGAAATGGTTCGACAAAATCAAAGGGAGCCTGCGCGTCGGCATTGTAATCAACGACGAGCTGCGCGTTGTCTATGCGCCAACTGCTCCCTCGACAATCGATACGGGTAACGATGTGATTGCCGTTGCAGGGTGGTCGTGCGTGGACTCTGAATCTCTGAGCAAGGTTGTTACTCCTACATATTTGCACCTTTCTGGCGCCGATTCGCTCGATCAAAACGGCGATAACTGGGGTGCCACGAAAGCGGGCGAAGCCTACATTAAGCCGAGCGGCAACGCGCAAAAGGTCGCTTCGAGCGTCGATTACAACGGCACGAACATGAAGATTGTCATCTGGATGGAAGGTACCGACTCCGACTGCCAAAACTGGTCCGAGCAGGACAAGAACACCGCTGCTCCGACCTTTGACGTAACGGTCAGCTTGGTCGGTATCGTTCCTGACGGTAAGTAATATTGCGTCAGATCCAATTCATCAATTAAGCCTGTTTGAAGGGCCACTTCCAAGGAAGTGGCCCTTTTTCGTATGGTGCTCTCGCTGTGTCGGCGATAATGTGGGGAACTGTTCTTCCTGGAGGTTCCTTATGGACGGCATCGCTTCTAGTGTTCCGCTGATTGTTCGGCCGAGTTTCGACCGCGCTTGCAGCTTTGTGCCGTCCGAATATGTTCAGGCCTGGGAGTGGTTCTTGCGCGAGGAGCAGCGTGGCGGCCTGTGGGACAAGCTTCCGCATCGCACGGGTGCCGACAGTCCTCAATATCCCTTTCGCCTGACGATTGATTCTGAACTCTTTCCGGTGTCGCGCGATTCGGGCATCTTTTGGCCTGGTCGCGGACGCGTTAAGCATCCGCGTGAGAAGACCTTCGCGCTCTCGGTGCACAATTCCAAGCGCGGCGCCTATCCCGATGTTCCGCCGCTCTATCTTGAGGACGGCACGTGGGTGCTCAAGTACTCGTCGCAAAGTGCTTCGGTCGAAAACTGGCGCGACCAGGACTACAACCAAAAGATGATCAACTGCATGGAGTGCGGCGTTCCCGTTGGCGTGTTCTTTGCAACGAGCGCCGGCTACAAGGTGCTGGGCCTGGCGTTCGTCGAGCGTTACGAGCCGGAGAACAGCTGGTTTGTGCTGCACGGCCCTGTCCATAAGGGTGGACCCGACGCGCGCTTCTTCCCCGACATGAGCTACATGAAGGACGCTCCGCTTGCGGCGGAGTTTTCCGGCGCTCCGGCGAGCGATGATGAAAAGGTTCGCTATGCGCTGCGTCGCGAGCGAATCGGGCAGCAGCGTTTTCGCACTCAGCTCTTTGAGGCCTATACCGGTCGATGCGCCGTCTCGGGTTGCAATGTCAACGAAGCGCTCGAAGCTGCGCATATCGAGAACTACTCGGGTCCCAAGTCGCAGGTTGTCAGCAACGGTATTCTACTGCGTCGCGATTTGCACTCGCTGTTCGATGCTCACCTGATTTCGTTTGAGCTGGTACGCGGCGACTATCAACTTTGCGGGTCGTACCTTCTGCAGCACACGGATTATGCGACGTTTGCGGGCTCGGTGCTGCGCGAGCCGGATGAACACCGCTTGCGTCCAAACGCTCGATTCCTCGAAGCCCATCGCGCCGAGTTCGATTTCTCGGAATCGCGGCGTCATGCGGAGGCCGTTGCTCCGTATTAGTCGGGCGTGGTCCGTCGCAACCCAGCCATGTCGATTGATCGGATCGCCTCGCGCCGCACTGAGAGCGGTGCGATCCTGCCATCCTCTCCTCAACGGGTAAAACAGGAAAGGGGATATCATGGGATGGCGAAGCGATATCGCGCGCGGCGTATACGGAAACTTGCCGCGCGTCCTGATGGATCGGAGCTTATTTCCGCTCGTCGAGGCCAGCTGCAACCAAATCTGTCTGCCATGTCCTCGCTGCGGCGCAGACCTTCCATGTCTAGACATCAGCTTCATCGACGCCCGCGACAAACATGCCGCCAGCCCGCGGGCTCGGATGGGCTTGCGCCTTCCGGTCTATCCTCAGCAATGCCCAACCTGCGGATGCACCATTACCTATGACGATGCGGAGTCATAGCTTCGAAGACTGAATATCTAGTCGGGCAAACTCGGTGATTCGACATTTTCTGCGTTACACCAACAACTCAGCTACCTGCGCATACTCGATTTACGAGGATTTTCATATTCGATTTTCGAGCTTTGCCCTACAGGTAGATCCCCTCGAACAGGGCCTTATGGAACTGGGTGTGGTGATCACGTGCCCAGGTGAAGAGCGCCTGGTCAAAGTTGCTCTGACTGGTGGGGATGCCATAGACGCCGGCGACTTCCACGCGCACGAACTCCAGTGCGGGCGGCTTGTTGATGGCTGTGAGTGCAAACGGCGACGTGGGCTCCTCGAACAGGTAATGGCTGCCTTGCAGCGCGCCGCAGCCGGTGCAGGTGCTGGCGAGCGATACGGTCTTAGTGGTGCGCGACGTTGTGGGCTTGTAGCCGCAGCGCTCGCGCAGGTAGTCGCGGATCTCGGCCGGCACGCAGCCCAGCGCGGGGACGATGGCTATGGCGTTGGCACGGGCGGTGTCGATCGCGATGTGGCCCGTGCCGTCTATGGAGGGCGCGGTGCTGGACGCAGCCTTGCTGCCCGAGTCATCGGCCGCCCGATACGGAATGCCAAAGGCCGCGACCGCCGTCTGCTCGTGGCACTTCCAACATTCGCGCTTGCCCAGCACCAGATAGATGTAGGGCGCGCTGGGGTCGGAGCGATCCACGCCGGGCAGCCACGCGGCAAAGGGCTCGGGGTTGACGCCATCGGGCACGTACCAGATCTTCTTGACCCGGTCCCACTTGGCGCCCAGGGCCTTGGCCTCGTCTTTGTGCGAAAAGGGAACATCGAGCTCGGTGCGCATGGCGGCTCCTTTGTGCGGCTTGCGGTGCATGTGCTCCAAGGATACCCCAGCGGCGGGTGTGTGGTCGCTAAACGAGCACTTCGACCGCCCGAGAAGTCGCGGGGTGTTTTGGCGGGGGCGCGTCGTCAAGCAAATGGGCAAGCAAATGGTCAGCTTTTGGTCAGTTGAGCGGCAACCTTGCCAAAAGCTTGACGGATTGGCATTTAGACGTCGACGAATGAGCACTTTGGTTGCGCCGCGGCAAAAAACTGCTGGTCGTTTGCCGAAAACTCGCCAGGACCGCCAGCGGCCGCCGACGCGCGTGCTATCTTCGCGCCATGGGTTACTTTATCGTTTCACATAACGCTGCGTTGGCGCTTTTGGCGCACCTGCCGAACCCTCGTTTTGGGGATTCGGAACCAGAGGTCGTGTCGATTGCAGGTGCCTGTGCACTGTTGGACCAAGAGGCGCAGGATTATATCGATCGCTATGATCTGGGGATCCAAACGCTGGATTTGCTGGTGCCATCGCGTGCCGACCGTCGGCAGAGCAAGCATGTTAAGACGCACCTGTGCACCAACGAGCTCCCGGCGGGCTCGTTTATCTCGCTGGGCCACTGGATGGGCGGCCTGGATGCGTATGTGTGCTCCCCCGAGCTGGCGTTTGTGCAGGTTGCGCACGACAGCTCTGCGGCCGAGGCCATCTATGCCGGCTATGCCATGACATCGAACTACCGGTTGGATAACCTTGCTCCCGGTGGGGTGACAAGCAGGGATGGGGGCATGCGCGATGGCAGGCTCACGACGAAGGAGCTCATTGCGGCGTATATCGAGGCGTCCCCAAAGGTAAGGGGTCTCGCGAAGGCAAAGGCGCTGCTTGCGTATGTGATCGAGGGATCGCGCTCTCCGAGGGAGTCGGGGCTGTGCATGTTTATGTCGCTGCCTGCGCGCTGCGGCGGGTATGCATTGGGCAAGGCCGAACTCAACAAGAAGGCTTTCATTCGCGATGGACTCAACGATGGGCGCGAGCGCAAACTGCGCGTGTTGGAGCGCACGCCCGACATTACGCTTACGGCTAAAGTCGAGGTGGGCAGGGATAAAGTAAAGGCCGGGCTGCTGCCAGAGGTGCTGACCGCGATGGTCGACTACGACAGCGATGCCATTCATGACGGCCGCGAGAAGATCCACAAGGATGCCGAGCGCCGCAACGAGTTGGAACTGCTTGAGGGAGTAGCGTATTTTACTGTGACAACCGACCAAGCAAATGACTACGACAAGCTCGTTCGGCTGTGCGAACGCATCCGACGGAAGCTGCATCGGAATAAGCGCCCCATCTTTAACAAGGCGATGAGTGCAGAGCAGCGATGTTTTGCCCATGCGCGTGCCGAAACGAAGCGATTTTGGCTCTGGCAAGCCGTTATCGATGCGCATCAGTATTGGTAGGGGCGGTAACAGGGGGTTAGAATTAGCGGCCATATATCCAGATCTAATACTTTTCCCGAGAAGTGAACGAGCCAGAATGGACCCCCGAAATATCGACACTTTTAGGGGCCCGTTTCCTGCGGTTTTGCTGCTGGAATCCTGCGGTTCTGACGTCAAAAAGTGTGGATGCTCCAGGGGTCCAAATAAGCTCGTTCACTTCTCGGGAAAAGTATTAGACCTCAATTTAAAGAGGGTTACTTATATGTGACTGCGAGACCCATTCGGGTTTGATCGTGGCGATTGCTGGGGCTGTTTGGGCGCTTTGGGCTCGGTCGCCGTAAAACAAAACAGCTCAGAGGCGAAGCCTCTGAGCTGCGAACATTTGGTGGGCGTTAGAAGATTTGAACTTCTGACCTCTTCCGTGTCAGGGAAGCGCTCTCCCCCTGAGCTAAACGCCCGATCAAGGGTGCGCGAGTGCGCACGGAATAATATAACGGAGCTCCCACCCAGTGGCAAGAACTATTTTTTAAAAAGCGGCGATTTGCGACCCTATCCGCCCCGATGCAGCGCGAACAGCACGTGGAAAGTTGCGTTTGTACCCCCGATGAACTGCACATTCGCGTAAAATAACTCCATTATGGGCAAATGGTGTCCAGGTAGTTTACAACGCGGCAAATGGGGGAGGGGCATGTCGGACGCGCGTTCGCTGCAAAAACAGTTCAATCGCATGCTCGCCATGTTGCTGGTAGCCCTTGCTGTTGCCGGAGCCGTAACGTATGCCTGGTACATCTACAACGCCAACCGCCATATCACCGACGTCAAGATGGCCGCGGGCACGGGTGTGACCTTCCTTATCTCCAACGAGTACGACGGCGAGTACAAGACCAACGCCGGCCTGAGCTTTGCGGGCCTGCTCGATCCCGTCTCGACCGACAACGTGCTCAACGGCTTTCAAAAGGTAACGGGCTTTACCGGCGGAACCACGCAGGACTCGCTGTTTGCCAGCATGTTTGGCACGGCCGAACATTCCGACTACTACAAGACCTCCCTGTACCTGGCCACCAACTCGGCCGCAACCGACGTGTACCTGTCGGGTATCGACTTTACCGAGCAGGATCCGGCAAACCCCATCTCCACCGCCCTGCGCGTGGGGCTGGTCGCCTATGCTCCAGGGCAGGGCGATGCCGTTACGGGCCAGTACGTCTTTGAGGTCTCGGGCGAGCACAATCCCCAGGCGCGCTACAACACGCTTGATGGCAAGGACGCCGGCGAAAACGAGCAGAACCACCTGGTGCTCGACAGCAGCCGCTCCGACGGTGCCACGGTCCATTTTGACCAGCTGACCAGCGCAAACTTCTGCGACTACAACGAAGACACCGGCATCGTGAGTCTCAAGGAGGCCACGACCAAGATTTGCAGCCTACCCGCTGCCGCCAAGGGCGCCAGCCGCAGCACGCCCGTGCGCGTGGACGTGTACGTGTGGCTGGAGGGCTGCGACCCCGACTGTACCAACAACCTGGCCGCCACCAGCCTGCAATCGCTGGCGCTGCGCTTTGCCGGTAAGCGTTCGTAGGGGGACCAGGGATGAGCGCATCGAACATCAAAGACATCCTAGGCTCGCGCCGTCGCATGGTTGCCGCGGCCGCATGGATGTTGGTGCTGGTAGCCGCCCTGAGTGCGGCTACCTATGCCTGGTTTAGCAACTCGCGCTACACCAACGTGACGCCCGTGGCGCACACGGTAAGCGACGAGAGCTCCGACCTGCAGATTGGCCTTTCGGCCAACGGGCCCTGGGACACAACGGCCACACTTGCCGCCGCCGACAAGACGCTCTATCCCATCTCGACGTCAGACCTTTCCCGCTTTTGGCGCGGCACGTTCCAAAACGCCGCCGGCGTTACGACCGACTACGCCGACTGCACCGCGCAGCTGGACGACTACGCCCTTTCGGGCACGCTGTACCTTAAGGGCGGCGATAGCGCGCTCAACGTGTACCTGTATCAGGGCCAGATGAGCGTGACGAGCGACCCGCAGCTGCTGGCCGCGCTGCGCCTGGGTCTGGTAATTACAACCCAGTCGGGCACGCAAACGCATATCTTTACCTGCGACGACCTGGGCAACACCGCGGGCGCCACCAGTAGGCGTACCACTGCGCAAGACGGCGTGGTTGTGGCGGCTGGCGCCTCGGGCTGGGCCTACACCGCCGATCCCGCACGCGCCATAAGCGCCTACAGCATGGACGGCACCGGCGACACGCCCGCGGCGCGCGCAGGTGCCACACCTATCTGCACGCTGGCCGCCAACGAGGTGGCAAGCGTTCGCTACGTTGTGTACATGGAAGGCTGCGACGCCAATTGCATCGACGAGGCCCAGGCCCGCGATGTGGTGCTGCAGCTTGCCTTTGCCGCGGCTAAGGCATAAGGGGGCGAATCGTCATGGAAGATAAGCAGCACATGCCAGCAGATAGCCGCAAGACCAAAACCGAGGTCACGAGCCCCGTGGTCCCCTCCGGCGCGACCGCCGAGCGCTCGCAGCCCGAAGGTGCCTCCGCCCGCCGCCACGCCCGCCGCGCGCGTGCCTACATCGTGCTCGTGATGGTAGCGCTCGCCGCCACCTTGGGCGCCGCGACGTATGCCTGGTTTACCAGCAACATGAAGGTCAACACCAACTCGGTGAGCGTGCACAGCGACACGTCCAAGCTGGTGCTGGAGCTGGGCGACGCCGATCGCGGCGGCTGGTCGCAGCAGGGCGATGTTTCCCTGACTTCCAATGCGACTGGCGCCGTGACGCTCTATCCGGTCTCGACCTTCGATCTCAACGGCTTTGCCGCCTGTGCGCAAAACAACTCGGCCGGCGATGCCGCGGTGTTTGAGCAGGCAAAAGACAACGGTTCCGCGTTCTACCACGGCTGGATCAATCTGCGCCCCACCATTACCGGAACGGGCGCCAGCAAAGTAAAGGGTAAGGTCAGCTTGTATCTGGCCGAATCGCTGGTCCCGCAGGGCGCCGATGCCGAGCTGCTGCGCGCGGCCCGCGTGGGCATAAAGATCTCGAGCGGCAACCAGGTGCTTGCCACCAACATCTTTGAACTCGACGGCTCCGATAGTGGTCACCGCGCCGAGCACCCGGCGACTGCCCCTGCAGGCCTGGCGGGCTACACCGAGGGCATGCTCCTGGGCTGGCAAAACGGTCAGCTCACCTGCGGCGCCAACGTGACGCAGGACCCGGCCACCTTTACGCTGGACACGAGCGAGACGGCCGCGCGTCCGCAAAACACGCTTGCCACGCTGGGGCTTGACCAGACCTATCGTTTGGATATCTATTACTACATCGAGGGCACCGACCCCGATAGCGCCGACTATCTCTATCAGGATCCGGGCACCTTGCACCTGGCGCTCTTTGCGACCTTGGACGGTGAGTAGCAATGGCACACGCCACGCCCGACAACCGCCGCCCGACCACCGGCGCTCCGGTTGCCGCGCCCACCGATATCGACCTGCGCCGCAAGCTCACTACCACCGTGGTGCTGGTGCTGTTTGCGCTGGTGGCGATAGCCATGGCAACGTTCGCCTGGTTCTCCATCGCCGATAGCGCCAAGACCCGCATGCTCATGATCGACGCCAACGCCGACGGTTCGCTGCGCTTTGACCTGGACGAGCATGCCACGTTCGACGAATACGTCCACAGCCTGGGCTTCGACCAGATCTCGGCGCGCATCGCCAGCGAAAAGGGCGTGGACATCGACGCGTCCAAGCTCAAGCCCGTCACCACGAGCGACTACCAGACCTTTACCTTCGAGGATGGCTCCACCGCCGATTCCGCCACCGGCGCCTACCTGGAGTTCACGCTGCACTTTATGAGCAGCACGGACCTGCGCGTTCGCCTGACCGGGCAGGACGGCGACGGCGGCGCGTCCGGCACGCGGTTTAGCTCCGACACGCAGAGTATGGCCAGCGCCATGCGCATGAGCTTTACCGCCGACGGTCACACCTGGGTCTACAACCCCAACGGAGGCGGGGGCTCGTCTGGTTCGGCCACCGTCTTTGGGCTCGACTCGGATACGGCGAACGCGGCCAGCGACATGTTCGACCTAATAAAAGATACGGACAAGCCGGTAACCGTTCGCATATGGCTCGAGGGAACGGACCCAAATTGCACTAATATGCTAAAGGGAGCTAACTATTCGGTTTCGATGCGCTTTGAGGGCATCGAAGAACAGTAGATATGCACGGCGGCCACCGGGCCGCGCACGACCTAGACAGACACGGTAGTAAGGGACATCATGCAATCTGTTAAAAAAGTCGCATCCATCGCGCTGAGCGTCGTCATGTGGATCATCATCCTGGTGGCGGCCCTGTATGCGTTTACCACGCTCGCCACGCGCGAGGACGGCAGCGTCTCTGACATCGCCGGCTTCACCCCGCTCGCCGTGCAGTCCGACTCCATGGCGCCCACGTTTAACAAGGGCGACCTCATCTTCATCAAAAAGTGCGACACCTCCAAGCTTGAGGTGGGCGACATCGTGACGTTCCATACCATCATCGACAACGAGTACGCGCTCAACACGCACCGCATCGCCGCCATCGACGAGGTCAACGGCATGCGCAGCTTTACCACCAAGGGCGATAACAACGACGTGGCCGATACGCACATCATCAGCGACGGCGACATCGTGGGCAAATACCTGTTCGCGTTGCCGCAGATGGGCAAGGTCATGGACTTCCTGTCCAGCTCCATGGGCTTCCTCATTGTGATCGTGCTGCCCATGCTGCTGTTCTTTATCTACCAGGTGTATCACCTCATCGTGGTGGGCATGAACCTTAAGCGCGCTATGGCCGAGGAGGACCGCCTGGCCGCCGCGGCTGCCATCGTGGACGCCGAGGGCAAGGGTGACACTACTGTCACGGCCGATAACGCCGCCGAGCAGCTTGCCCAGGCCGAGGCCAAGCTCGAGGAAGCCCGTCGTCTGAAGGCCGAGGCCGAGGCGGCGATGAACGCGACCAAGCAGGAGGATACCGACGGTGAGTGAGTTTCTGGGATTTGCCTGGGAGCTGCTGGCAAAGGTTGTCTACAACGTCGTTGCCGTCGTGAGCTCCATCCTTAACCTGCTGGTGTTTGGCTGGGTTGAGTACTTCAACATCTTTATGACCTACTTCACCACGTTTGACCTGGTGGGCAAGATCGGCGCGGTCATTCTGTTTGCCATGCTCATCGCGGTCCCCGTGTTGATTGTGGCCATTCTGGTCCATCGCTACCGCATCAACCGCCGCCTGCATCGCGACGACACGTCCAACAAGGCGCTCTATCGCGAGATCGGTCGCCTGAACAAGCAGGTGCTCGACCTCATGGACGAGAAGAACAAGCTGCTGGCGCTCAAGGTCAATGCCATGGGCGGCACCAAGCAGATTCCGTACGTGGGCGCCTCGGCCTTGGCCGACGACCACCTGCCCACGGTGGGCAACGTGGTGGGCGCCGCCGCGGGCGCGCCTGCGGGCGAGGGCGCCACGGCTGCCGTGGTGTCGGGCAACGCGTCGCTCGCGCTCGACGGCGCGGGTGTCAAGGACGCCGCGGCCGCCATGGCCAAGGCCACCGTCGAGGCCAAGACCCTCGCCGAGGAAAAAGAGATCGCCCAGGCCAACCGCTTCCCCAAGCTGTCCCTTGTGGACCTCAAGTACCGCGACTGGCAGTCCCCGGTCTACGACGATGCCATCTCGCTGGAGGACTTTGTCGACAGCTTCCGCGCGTTCGCCTGCAGCCAGATGAAGCTCTACTACACACCCGAGGTCATCCGCCGCTTTGTGGCCGGCATGGCCGCCTCCAAGCTGCTGATCCTGGAAGGCATCTCGGGTACCGGTAAGACCTCGCTGCCCTACAGCTTTAGCCGCTATCTGGACAACCCCGCGACCATCGTGTCGGTGCAGCCGAGCTTCCGCGATCGCACCGAGGTGCTCGGCTACTTTAACGAGTTTTCCAAGCGCTTTAACGAGACCGAGTTCCTCCGCGCCGTGTACGAGGCGGGCCTTCGCCAGGACCCGTCTATGATCGTGCTCGACGAGATGAACCTCGCCCGCGTGGAGTACTACTTTGCCGAGATCCTGTCGGTGCTCGAGATGCCCAGCCACGACGAGTGGGTACTCGATCTGGTCCCCACCCAGTGGGCCGCCGACCCCAAGGCTCTGCACGACGGCAAGCTCACCATCCCCGACAGCCTGTGGTTCATTGGCACGGCCAACAACGACGACTCCACCTTTACCATCACGGACAAGGTGTACGACCGTGCGATTCCCATCGAGCTCAACGAGCGTGCCGACGCGTTTGAGTGCGAGCCGCACGAGCGCGTGCACGTGACGGCCGAGCATCTGCAGTATCTGTTCCAAAAGGCCAAGGTCGAGTACGTGATCGACGAGGAGCTGCTCCAGAAGATGCATAAGCTGGACCAGTACCTGCAGACCCGCTTTAAGCTGGCGTTTGGCAACCGTATCATCAAGCAGATGTACGACTTTATCCCCGTGTACGTGGCGTGCGGCGGCACCGAGCTGGGCGGCATGGACTACATCATCGCCCACAAGGTGCTCAAGAAGTTTGAGTCCATGAACGTGAGCTTTGTGCGCGACGAGATGAAGGGCCTGATCGAGTACATCGAGAAGACCTTTGGCGAGGGCGGCCTGCCCGATTCCGTCATGTACCTGCAGCGGATCCAGAATTTCTACTAATGCCGTAAGCACGGGGTGCGGGGCGCAGGTGCGTCGCTCCCCGCTCTTTCCCGATCGATCCAATCTATGGAGTAACCCATGTCCGAGACCATTCAGGACCTCTATACCAGCTTCTCCGAGCAGATGGAGCCCATCCAGGAGGACAGCCGTTACTTCCGCTATCTGTTTGAGATGGCGCAGGCCTCGGGCACCACGATCGAGCAGCAGCGCGAGGAGCTCGTCAAGGTGGTGGACGAGGAATGGATTAGCATGATCGAGGACTCGCTCGACGCCATCAACACCATTATCGAAAAGCCGCGCCGCTTCATCACCACCGAGGAAGAGGTGGTGCCGGTCTCGCTTGCCAAAAAGATCAGCGCCGACAGCGTCCGTCATCTGAGCCAGAACACGCAGTTCCTGGCGCCGAGCGACGATGGCGGCGTCCATCCCACGCGCATCCTCAACGTCAACACCGTTGAGACGTACGACCTGTACGAGAACCGCTTTATCTACCATCTGATTCAGCGTCTGCTGACGTTTGTGGATAAGCGCACCGACGTGATCTTTTGGTCTACGGGCAACGAGATCCGCAACCGCTTTAAGATGCACAGTAAGATCGACGACGCGTACGAGGAGATCGAGTACAACGTCGAGATGACGGTCAAAAACCGCCAGAGCTTTGCCGAGAACGACGCCGACAACATGGACGTCTTTATGCGCATCGACCGCGTGCGCCGTCTGGTCATGGCGCTGCGCGGCGCGTCATTCTGCCAGATCATGAACGGCTGCAGCGCGGTCCGCAGCCCCATTCAGCGCACCAACCTCATCATGAAAGACCCCAACTACCGCAAGTGCTACCAGCTGTGGCAGTTTATGGAGCGCTACGACAAGGTGGGCTACAACATCGACGTGCAGCAGCAGGCGCTGGCGTTCGATGACGAGTACATGGTGCAGATGTACACCAACCTCATCAACAACTACACCGTCTTTAAGAGCCTGACCGACGACGAGCGCAACCTGCAGGAGCTCGAGAGCGTGCAACACGCGCCGGTGGCGCCCAAGTTTATTAAAGAGATCAAGGAAGAGCAGGTCGATAGCCCCGACCTGCCCGACGTCGAGGTCCGGCGCGTGTTTGTGGAGGAGGTCACGCAGGCCCAGCTCGATGCCGAGCAGGCGCTGGCCGAGGCGCGCGAGCAGATCGAGGAGCTGCAGGGGCAGGTCAAGTCTTGGAAGGTTCAGGCCCATGCGCTGACCGACGAGCGCGACGACCTGGCCGACGAGCTGGACGAGGCAAAGACGCGCGAGCTGGCGTTGACGCAGCGCGCGCAGATTGCCGAGGCTGATGTAGAGGAACTACGCGCTTCGCTGGAGGATGTCGAGGCCGGCAAGAAGGCTGCCGAGAATGCTGCCGTTGAGGCGCGCTCGACCGCGGCGGCCCAGCTTGAGCAGATGCGTGCCGAGGCCGATGCCGAGGTCTCAGTCGCCCGCGCCGACGCAGATGCTAGGGTCGCGGCTGCCGAGCAGACTGCTGCCGAGCAAGTCGCGCGGGTCAAGAGTGAGTCTGCCGCAGCCTTGGCTGCCAAGACAGCTGCCGACGCTGCCGAGCTGCAGGCCGCCAAGGACGCCGCCGCAGCCGAGCTTGCCGGCGTGCGCGAGGCGTCTGCCAAGGAGCTCGCCGAGGTGCATGCCAAGCTGGACGCCGCCAAGCTGCAGATCGAGGAAGTGCGGCTGGCGGCCGAGCGCGATGCCCGTGCCGCGCAGGAGACTGCCGACGTCGCCGCGGCCGAGGCGGAGCAGAAGCTCGCCGACACCGTTGCCGCGGCCGAGGAGAAGGTTGCCGCCGCCCAGCAGGCCGCCGATGCTGCGATCGACGCCGCCCGTGCTGCCGCCGATTCTGCCGTTGAGCAGGCTACGGTGGATGCCAGCGAGAAGGTCGCCGCTGCCGCTGCCGAGCGCGATGCCGCCGCGCGTGCCGCCGAGGAGGCTCGTGCCGACGCCGACGCGCGTATCGCTGCAGCTGAGCTCGAGGCGGGGGAGCGTATTGAGCAGGAACTCGCCGCCGCCAAGGCCGCGCACGAGCGCGAGCTCGAGGCCGCCCGCGCGGAGATGCAGCAACGCTTGGACTCGTTGGCACAGGAGCTGGAGCAGTCCGAGCGCGATCGCGCCCGCGCCGAGCGCCGTGCCGAGGGCAACAGCCTGTCGCGCTATCTGCTGGCTCGCTTGCGCGGAGAGGCCGCCGAGGGCGATGTCGCCACGACCGTTGAGGGAGATGAGACCGACGTTTCGGCATCTGACGCCACTGACGTCGAGCCTTCCGCAAAGGACGCCGACAAGTGATGAAGCACGTGCTCCGCGTGATCAACGTGTTGGCGACCGTGGTGATCCTGGTCGCCTTTGTGGTGTTGCTGCGCACGGTGTTCACGCCCGCTGGTGAGATCCCCACCATCATGGGCTATGGCTTTATGCGTACGCTGACCGGCTCGATGGAGCCGGCGATTCCCGTGCATTCGTTTATCGTCGTCGATACCGACAACAGCCAGGTCTATCAGGTGGGCGACATCATCACCTTCCATTCGTCCGATGACGCGCTGGAGGGTTCGCTCAACACGCATCGCATCGTTGCCGTGGAGGATGCGGCCGACGGCACGCCGGTTTACCGCACCAAGGGCGATGCCAATCCGGTCGAGGACGCCGCGCCCGTGCCCGCCGCCGACGTGGTGGGGCGCGTGGTCTTTGTCTCGGTGGGGCTGGGCGTGGTGGTCTCGTTGCTCACCAATCCGCTGCTGTTCTTTCCGCTTATCGTGGTGCCGCTGATCGTGCTGCTGCTGCTCGAGATTCGCCATATGGTCAAGACAACGCAAGAGGTGGCACGCGCCGAGGACGAGGCCGCCCTGCGCGCAGCCGTGGAGCAGATTCGCGAAAAACGTCGCCGCGAGCAGGAGGAGCAGGGCGACGCCGGTGACGAGGGCGATGCCGACGGTGGCCATACCGATGAAAGTGCGGAAGCCGATCCCGGCGCCCCAGGCGATTCCAACCGCTCGGCATAGCTCATCGGTGCCTTTCGTCCCTGCAATTTGGACGCTCGCAGATGCTCCGCATCATCTGCTATTTCATACCAATATTCGTGCTACAGTTTGGACGCTTTATTGCCAATTGATTTCGGGGGAGTGGGATGGAACAGAAGCGCTCGGCGCAGTGTGCACGTGAAAGGGCTTCGGTACCGATGACGGCGGCGTCTGATTTTATCGTGCCCGAGGGGACTGACGAGCTGAGCCGCAGCACCCGCCGCGCATGGCGCGACCGCCTCAACGACGCCCAGACGCGCAAGATGGCCCTGGGTACGCTCGCCGCGTTTGCCGGCGGTACGTTTTGGGGTTTTTCTGGCACCAGCGCCAGCTACCTCTTTGACGTGTGCCATATCGAGACGTTTTGGCTGATGAGCGTGCGCCAAGTTATCGCTGGCCTGCTCTTTATGTTCGTTGTGCTCAGAAAAGACCGCGACCGCTTGATCGAGCTGTGGACTACCCCCGCCGATCGCAAGCAGCTTATTCTGTTTACGATCTTTGGCCTGCTGTTCAACCAGCTTTGCTATCTGTCAGCCGTGCGCCTGACCAACGCGGGCACCGCGACCGTCTTCCAGTGCCTGCAGCTGGTGGTCGTCATGGGGTATGCCTGCGTCACCGCGCATCGACTGCCGCGCACGCGCGAGGCTCTTGGCATTTTGCTCGCATTGGGCGGAACGTTTTTGATCGCCACGGGCGGCGACCCCAGTACGCTCAACATCTCGCCGATGGGCCTGCTCTCGGGCCTTTTGTGCGCAGTGGGCGGTGCCTGCATAGCAATCATCCCTGCCGGAATCCTCAACAAATACGGTAGCCCGGTCGTCACGGGCTCGGCCATGCTTTCGGCGGGAATCGTGATGAGTATCTTTACCCAGCCGTGGGCGCATATGCCGGCGCTCGGCCCCTCGGGTGTCGGCGCGCTCGCGATATTTATTGTGGTGGGGTCGTTCTTCGCCTATATGTTCTACATGCAGGGCGTTAAGGAGATTGGCTCGGTGCGCGCGAGCCTCCTTGGAACCATGGAGCCGGTTTCGGCCACCATCACCAGCGCCCTTATGCTGGGAACGGTGTTTTTGCCCACCGACCTGGCGGGCTTTGCCATGATTATCGCGATGGTGTTTTTGACGGTGTAGCTGGCGCCAAGACGGAAAAGGCGTTGTGCCGCATTTTCGCCAATTGATGTCCGTGTCTGGAGTTTAGCTGTCGATGCTCAAAATGCCATAAACTAGTAACGTTATGGACTTTTTCATTGCGACTCAATTGCGAGGATTTCTTTATGGCTGGTAATCACTTTAAGGGCAGCGATAGCGGCCGCCCTGCAGTTCCGCCGCGTCCGAACGGGGCTGGTAAGGCCGGCACGCCGGGTGGCGCTGGACAGGGCGGTTCCGGTAAGCGCGTGTCCCCGGGCGAGACGGCGATGTTTACCGCTCTGTACGAGCAGTCTCAAAAGGCAAAAAAGACCGGCCGTGCAAGAGGGAATGTCTTTGCGGGCGGTGCAACCTCCACGTCGCAGCCGAGCGGGGCCCCTTCGATACCTGCGAACAACGCAGGTGCTGCCAACGCCGCGAATACCGCCGGCAACGTTAATGCCGGCAAGGCCGCCAACAATACTCCCTCTGCCGGTGGCGCGGGGCTTACGGGCAACCTTGGCACGATTTACACCGGCGCCTCCGAGACTGGCACGTTCGCCCGCCTGGATAATAGCGGTGCCGAGTTTGCGGGCTCGGGTTCCAAGGAAGATTATTACGATTTTGGCTTGAACTACGGTAGCGACGCTTCGTCGAGTTCGACCTCTGACGGTCTGGTCCGTCATCGCCATCGCAAGGGCGAGCGCAAAAAGCGTCACACTGGCGCCATTATTGCCGCTGTAGTCGCGGTGCTTCTCGTTGCGCTTGGCGCAAGTGGCTTTATGCTGCTTAACTCGGCAAAGACCGTAAAGAGCGAAGCGAAGGAGGCTGTCGAGATCGTCGGTGGCCTTAAGGACAAGGTCACGTCGGGCGATTTTTCGACGCTGCCTGACGACGCGAAGAAGATTGATGAGCTTTGCGACAGCATGAAGGCGGAGACCTCGAGCCCGCTGTGGACGGCGGCTTCGTTTATCCCGGTGTATGGCAGCGACATCAATGCGGCCCGCACCATGATCGACGCCCTGTCCGATGTCTCGAGCAATGCGCTGGTTCCCATGGCCGATAACCTTTCGCAGGCCACGCCCGGCAAGCTGTTTCAGGACGGCATGATTAACGTGTCCGCGCTGCAGGCGGTCGCCGATTCGCTTTCCAGCAGCTCGAAGGTGTTCAAGAGCGCCAACGAGAAGATCCAGGGCATTGGCGATACTCATATTTCCCAGGTGACCGAGCTGGTCGATAAGGCCAAGGACGGCTTTGCCACCCTCAACGGCGCGGTTGACGCGGCGGAGAAGGTCGCCCCCGTCCTTCCGCAGATGCTCGGCGCCAACGGCCAGACGCGCAACTACCTTGTGTACGCCATGAACAACGTCGAGATTCGTGCCTGCGGCGGCTTTGGCGGTTCGCAGGGCCTGATTTCGGTCACCGACGGCCAGATGTCGATTGGCGAGTTTGTTCCATGTATTGCGCTTGGCAAAGAGGAGGCGGTTGAGAGCGTCGACGAAGAGGACGAGGCACTGTTTGGCGACCACAGTAACCTGTACAACTCTGGTAACGCGTATTCGCCCGATTGGCCCCGCAACTCGCAGCGTGTCGCCGCGCTGTGGAAGTCCCAGTATGGGCAGGACGTTGACGGCGTCGTGGGTATCGACCCGGTGTTCCTGCAGTATCTGCTGGGCCTCGTCGGTAATGTCTCGCTGCCCGACGGAACGGTTGTCGACGGCACCAACGCCGCAAAGGTCCTCATGCACGATGTGTACTGGAACTATCCGGTCGAGGAGTCTGACGGCATCTTTGCATCCGTCGCCAGCGCTGCCTTCGACAAGATCCTTGGCGGTATCGGCGATGTCGATGTTACGAAGCTTGTCAGCGCCGTTGAGCGCGGTGCCGAAGAGGGCCGCCTGATCGCGTGGATGAAAAACGATGACGAGCAGAACGCTATCAAGCAGATGAACATCGACGCCTCGCTGCCCGATCCGGATGACCCGAGTGAAGATCCCGTTGCTGGTGTCTACTTTAACAACCTGAGCTTCTCCAAGCTCGACTGGTACCTGAATGCCGATACGCAGATTGGCCAGGGCATCAAGAACGGTGACGGCACATGCTCGTATCGCATCACCGTTACCCTGACGAACATCATGACGCAGGAGGAGGCCGGCAAGCTGCCCGACTACGTCGCGGCGAGCGCACCCGATGCAGCGCGCGACGACGAGCGTCTGAATGTCTCGTTGTTTGCCCCGACGGGCGGCAACATTACTGACCTGACCGTCGAGGGCACCCAGTTTGGTCTTGGCGCCGCTACGTGGCATGGAATCCCCTTCTATTCGGGCACCGTTGACCTGCATGCTGGCGAGACGACGACGATCACATATACGCTGACCACGTCAGCCGAGGCGGGGGACAAGCCGCTTACGCTGCGTCAGACTCCTACATGCCAGGCGGCTCGCGACAGCGCGTCGGCGTAGGGTTTTTCTGGTAGCGCAGATAATCGAGTACCATTTTGGGGCGGACAGGCAATCTGTTCGCCCCTATTTTGTAAGGAGAGCGCATGAAGTACTTTGGCACCGACGGCTTTCGCGGTGAGGCTAACGTTGGGCTGACGGTAGAGCACGCTTATAGGATTGGCCGTTTTGTGGGCTGGTATTACGGCGCCAACCGCGAGCGCAAGGCGCGCGTCATCGTGGGTAAGGACACGCGTCGCTCGAGCTATATGTTCGAGGCGGCGCTGGTGAGTGGCTTGGTCGCGAGCGGTGCGGACGCCTATATGCTGCACGTGATCCCCACGCCGGGCGTAGCGCATCAGACCGTGGAAGGCTGCTTCGATTGCGGCATCATGATCAGCGCGAGCCACAACCCGTTTTGCGATAACGGCATTAAGCTCGTCAATAGCGACGGTTTTAAGATGGACGAGGACGTACTGGAGCTCATCGAGGACTACGTCGATGGCAAGAGCGAGGTGCCGCTGGCCACGGGCAACCACATCGGCGCCACGGTGGACTACATGCAGGGCCGCAACCGCTACATTGCCTCGCTCATCGCCAGCGCGAACTTTTCGCTGCAGGGCGTCAAGATCGGCATCGACTGCGCCAACGGCTCGGCGTCCTCGGTGGCCAAGCCGGTGTTCGACGCGCTGGGCGCCGACGTGCGCGTGATCAATGCCGCGCCCGATGGTTTTAACATCAACGTCGACTGCGGCTCCACGCATATGGAGCGTCTGCAGCGCCACGTGGTGGAGCAGGGCCTGGACGTGGGCTTTGCCTATGACGGCGATGCCGACCGCTGCCTGGCCGTGGACGAGCGCGGGCGCGTGGTCGATGGCGACCAGATCCTGTACGTGTGCGGCGTGTACCTGAACAAGCACGGTCGCCTTTCGGGCGGTACCGTGGTTCCGACGATTGCCAGCAACTTTGGCCTGATCAAGTCGTTGGAGCTTGCCGGCCTAAGTGCCGTGACCAGCGGTGTGGGCGACCGTCACGTGTATGCCAAGATGCGCGAGGGCGGTTACAGCCTAGGCGGCGAGCAGACGGGCCATACGATCTTTGGCGATATCGAGCGCACGGGCGACGGCATTATGACCTCGCTGCGCGTGATGGAAGTGATTCGTGCTGAGCGCGAGACGCTCTCGCAGCTCACGGCTCCGTGCAAGCTGCTGCCGCAGGCGCAGGTGGCCGTGCGCGTGGCGGACAAGGACGCCGCGCTCGAGAACATGGGCGTGCAGAACGCCATCGCCGAGGCCGAGGCTGCGCTGGCAGGCGAGGGCCGCGTGCTCGTACGCAAGAGTGGAACCGAGTCGGTTATCCGCGTGCTGGCCGAGGCGCCCGACCAAGCATCCGCCGATGCCGCCATGAAGCGCATTGCCAACGCGCTCGAGGCTTTATAGCTACGCGGTTTTACCAAACCGCGTAGCTGCTCGACGCTGCAAACGGCCCCAGGCGGCAATCTGACGCTCAATTTCAAGGGCGCGACCAGAAGGTCAGCGCCCTTTCATTTCACGTCACCTTGCTCGCTTGGGGCCGTTTTCGCTGACGTTGCCAAGACATCGGCGTCAACATGGTTGGCGTTGGCGATGGCGTGCTGGTCAATCCTTACAGCTCGTACAGCGTGGTGAACTTGTCCTGCAGGTAGCTGCAGTAGTAGCGGGCATCGAACGCCATGCCGCATGCGCCCTTGATGAGCTCCGGCGCGTCCTTGGCGCGGCCCCACTGCCAAATGTGCTCGCCCAGCCACGCGCGGACGGGTGCCAAGTCGCCGCTCGCACAGGCGCCGTTGAGGTCGACACCGTCGCGGCACATGGCCGGCACAAACATGGCGTCGTAGGCGCTACCCAGTGCATACGTGGGGAAGTAGCCAAACGAGCCGCCGCTCCAGTGCGTATCCTGCAGACAGCCGCGCGTGTCGTCGGGAACGGGAATGCCCAGATACTCGTCCATAAAACGATTCCAAAGCGCGGGGATGTCCTTGGCCGTGGCCTCGCCGGCAAACAGCATGCGCTCGATCTGGTAGCGCACCATAATATGCAGTGGGTAGGTGAGCTCGTCCGCCTCGGTGCGGATCAGCGACGGCTGCGCGATGTTCACGGCGCGGTAGAGCGTATCCTCGTCCACGCTACCGTAGACCTCGGGCACGTGGCGGCGCAGCACTTCGAGCAGCGGTCCCATAAAGGCGCGGCTGCGGCCCACGGTGTTCTCAAAGAAGCGGCTCTGGCTCTCGTGGATGCCCATGGAGGTGCCGCCCTCCAGGCAGGTGCGCGCGTAGGCGGGGTTCACGCCCAGCTCGTACATGGTGTGACCGGCCTCGTGGATGATGCTGTAGACGTTGGAGATGCAGTCGTCCTCGTAGATGTGCGTCGCGATGCGCGCGTCACCCACGGAAAAGCCCTCGCTAAACGGGTGCTCGGTAAAGGCAAGCGTGGTGTCGTCCAGGTCCAGGCCGACAAGCTTCATAAGGTCGAAGCTCATGGCACGCTGGGCGGCCTCTGGCACGTGGGCGTGCAAAAAGTCGGCAGCCGGCTGCTGGCCGCGCTCGCCGATGGCGTGCACGAGCGGCACGACCGTCGCCTTGACCTCATCGCAAAACGCGTCGAAGCTCTTGGCGGAAAGGCCGCGCTCGTACTGGTCGAGCCAAACATCGTATGGGTCGCGCTTGGGGTCCATGAGCTCGGCCTGATGCTTAAGTTGGGCGACGATTCTATCCACATAGGGCTCAAAGCTCGCCCAGTCATTGGCCGTCTTGGCCTTGTGCCACACGGCGTCGGCCTCGCAGGTGAGCCTGGTCCAGGCCTCGGCTTCCTCGGTGGGGATGACGCTTGCCTCGCGCTGGTCGCGGCCGAGTACGCGAATCTCGTCGAGCAGCTGCGGGTCGTCTACATGTCCGCCCGCGACGGTCTCTCGTGCCAGCGAGCGCACAAGTTCGACAGACTTTTTGCTGGTCAGCAGCTTGTGATGCTCGCCAGCAAGGGTGCCCATAGCATCGGCGCGGGCCGCGGCGCCGTTGGCGGGAGCAATGGTCGCGCCGTCAAACTCGGCAATCTTGAGCAGGTACTCGCGAGTCCACAGCTTGCCCTCGAGCTTACGGAATTTTTTGACAGCCTTATCGACCTTCATGCCTTTGGGCGTCTTATCCGCTGCGGGCTTGGCCATCTTATCCTTGTTCTTTCCCATACCTATATCCTTGATCTCGCAGACCGGACGCCACGGGTGGGCGTACGGCCAGTTTGCACAGCTACCTACCTTGTACCCAGTGCGAACAAAACGGAACGCGGCGATATGCTCGCAGAATGTGTTATCCTATAGCCCTATGCGTTGACGGAGAGGGTTTTGCCCGCCGCGTCGCCGGCAAGAGAGGGAAGGTCATGGGCTGCAAGCCTTCCTGCGGTGGCAAGGGCCAAGCGTTCACTCCCGAGCAGCGACCTCAACGGGCGCGCGGCTAGCGGCGGCGAAGCCCCAGTAGGGAAGCCGTGAGCCTCGCGATAAGGGGTGCAGAGTGGGCACGGCGGGCCAGACATCCGCTGGGTCAAACAAGGTGGTACCGCGGAATTCAACCGTCCTTGGGCAATGCACATGCCCGAGGACGGTTTTTTGTTACCGAACCGGGCCGCGCATCCGCAGCATCGGGCGGCGTCAGCCGTCCCGGAGCGCGGATGCGCGAGAGACGAAAGGGAAGACATGAGTCTGATTGATGATCTGGTCAAACTCGAGGAAGAGGCCAAGGAGCTCGTCGCAGGCGCCGATGACGCCGCCAAGCTCGAGGCTGCGCGTGTTGAGCTGCTCGGTCGCAAGGGTCGTATCACCGGCTTGATGCGCATGATGGGCAAGCTCGCCCCCGAGGATCGTCCCGTGATGGGCAAGCGCGCCAACGAGATGCGCCAGCTGATCGAGGGCATGCTCGACGAGCGAAACACCGAGATGAAGGCCGCCGCCCTCAAGCGCGCACTCGAGCACGACGCCGTCGACATCACGCTGCCGGGCATCCGTCCGCAGATCGGCCACCAGCACCTGATCAAGCAAATCATCGAGGAGGCCGAGGACATCTTCTGCGGCATCGGCTACACCGTCGAGTCCGGCCCCATGGTCGACACCTCTTACTACAACTTCACCGCGCTCAACGCTCCCATGGATCACCCGAGCCGCTCGGCCCGCGATACCTTCTACGTGGTCGACAACAACCCCGGCAGCGTCGCGCACCCCGAGGCTCACGCCCACGGCGAGTCCGACGTGCTGCTGCGCACCCAGACTTCGGGCGTGCAGATCCACACTATGGAGTCGCAGAAGCCGCCCATCTACATGATCTGCCCGGGCACCGTCTACCGTCCCGACACGGCCGATGCCTGCCACCTGCCGCAGTTCAACCAGATCGAGGGCCTGGTCGTCGACGAGGGCATCACCTTCGGCGACCTGAAGGGCACGCTCGACTACTTTGTTAAGTGCATGTTTGGCGAGGACCGCAAGACGCGCTACCGCCCGCACTTCTTCCCCTTCACCGAGCCTTCCTGCGAGGTGGACGTGAGCTGCCACGTGTGCGGCGGTAAGGGCTGCAACTTCTGCAAGCACAGCGGCTGGATCGAGATCCTGGGCTGCGGCATGGTCGACCCCAACGTCCTCATCAACTGCGGCATCGACCCCGAGAAGTACACCGGCTTCGCCTTTGGCATTGGCGCCGAGCGCGTCGCGGCCCTGCGCTACGACCTGCCCGACCTCAGAACGCTCATGACAGGCGATATGCGTTTCTTGAATCAGTTCTAGGCTGCGGCTTGTCCAAGCACGGCACCTCGGCGCTCATTCGTCGCTTGCGTACCAAAGTACGCGGCACTCCTCTTTCGGGCCGATCTGCCGCACTTGGACAACCCTCGCTTTGTAAGGAATGTTCACAAAGTTGAAGTTTCCACCTGCATCTCTTCGCAGGCTTTCAGTATGAAAGGAGAGCTAGATGCGTGTTTCTTACGACTGGCTCAAGACCATGATCGATATTCCGGAGGATCCCAAGACCCTTTCGGACGAATATATCCGTACCGGCACCGAGGTCGAGGCGATCGATACCGTGGGCGAGTCCTTCGACCACGTGGTGACCGCCCAGGTGCTCACCAAGACCCCGCACCCCGATAGCGACCACATGTATGTGTGCTCGGTCGACGTGGGTGACAAGAACCTCGACGCCGACGGCAACCCCGCCCCGCTGCAGATTGTCTGCGGCGCGCAGAACTTTGAGGCCGGCGACCACATCGTCACGGCCATGATCGGCGCCGAGCTGCCCGGCGACATCAAGATCAAGAAGAGCAAGCTTCGCGGCGTCGTGTCCATGGGCATGAACTGCTCCGCGCGCGAGCTCGGCTTGGGCGGCGACCACTCCGGCATCATGATCCTGCCCGAGGATACGCCCTGCGGCATGCCGTTTGCCGAGTACGTGGGCTCGAGCGACACCGTGCTCGACTGCGAGATCACGCCCAACCGCCCCGACTGCCTGTCCATGATCGGCATGGCTCGCGAGACCGGCGCCATCTTCGACCGCGATTTCCACGTTGAGCTGCCCGCCATCAAGGCCGAGACCGGCCGCGCGACGGACGACGAGCTTTCGGTCGAGATTGCCGACGAGGGGCTGTGCGACCGCTATGTCGCCCGCATCGTGCGCAACGTGAAGGTCGGCCCATCGCCCGACTGGATGGTCAAGCGCCTCAACGCCCTGGGCGTGCGTCCGCACAACAACATCGTCGACATCACCAACTACGTGATGATGCTCACCGGTCAGCCGCTGCACGCCTTTGACCTGGACACCTTTGCCGAGCGCGAGGGCCATCGCCGCGTGGTGGTTCGCGCCGCCCAGCAGGACGAGAAGTTCACGACCCTCGACGGCGAGGAGCGCACGCTCGACGCCGGCATGGGTCTCATCACCGACGGCGAGCGTCCCGTGGCGCTGGCCGGCGTTATGGGCGGCATGGATTCCGAGATTGAGGACGACACCGTCGACGTGATGGTCGAGAGTGCCTGCTTCAATGCCGGTCGCACCTCGCACACCAGCCGCGACCTGTCGCTGATCTCCGACGCCTCCATCCGCTTTGAGCGTCAGGTCGACGAGACCGGCTGCGTGGATGTGGCCAACGTGGCCTGCGCGCTCATCGAAGAGATCGCCGGCGGCGAGGTTGCTCCCGGCTATGTCGACGTGTTCCCCGCGCCCAAGACCATCGATAGCATCAAGCTGCGCTTGGCCCGCGTGCACGCCATCTGCGGCGCCGACATCGAGCCCGACTTTATCGAGCGCTCGCTCACCCGCCTGGGCTGCACCGTCGAGCGCGACGGCGATGACTTTATGGTCACTCCGCCGAGCTTCCGCCCCGACCTGCCGCGCGAGATTGACCTGATCGAGGAGGTCCTGCGCCTATGGGGCATGGGCCGTGTGACGGCGACCATCCCGGCTGCCAAGAACCACATCGGCGGCCTGACCCGCGAGCAGAAGCTCACCCGCAAGGTCGGCGAAATCCTGCGCGCCTGCGGCCTCAACGAGACCACGACTTTTGGCTTTGCCGCCCCGGGCGACCTGGAGAAGATCGGCATGTCCACCGAGGGCCGCGGCTGCCCCGTGGTGCTCATGAACCCGCTGGTAGCCGAGCAGACCGAGATGCGTCGTTCGCTGCTGCCGGGCCTGTTGCAATCCGTGGCCTATAACGAGGCCCACGGCACGCCCAACGTGCACCTGTACGAGGTCGGCAGCCTGTTCCACGGTCGCGAGAACGCCAGCCTGCCCAAGGAGACCAAGTCCGTGGCGGGTGTGCTCTCGGGCCAGTGGAGCGAGCAGTCCTGGAACATGAAGTACCGCAAGCTGCGCTTCTTCTTTGGCAAGGGTATTGTCGAGGAGCTGCTCGCCCAGCTGCGCATCGAGAAGGTTCGCTTCCGTCCCGTCGAGGGCGAGAGCTATGCCTTCCTGCAGCCGGGTCGTGCTGCCGAGGTGCTCTCGGGCGGTACCGTGCTGGGCTGGGTTGGCGAGATCCACCCCGAGGCACGCGAGGCTATGGGCATTGACGAGGTCGTCGTTGCCTTTGAGCTCGATCTGGACAAGCTGATCAAGGGCGCCCGCAACCAGGAGAACTACCGTGAGTTCTCGCAGTACCCGGCCGTTGAGCACGACCTCGCTATCGTGGTCGACAACACTGTGACCTGCGAGGATCTTGAGCGTCGTATTACGAGTGCCGGAGGCAAGCTGCTCGAGGGCGTGCGCCTGTTCGACGTCTACCGCGATCCCATCCGCATCGGTGCGGGCAAGAAGTCCATGGCCTTCGCGCTTACGTATCGCTCCGACGACCACACGCTCACCAGCGAAGAGGTCGAGAAGGCGCACCAGAAGATCGTCACCAAGGTGTGCAAGGGTGTGAACGGCGAGGTCCGCGGCTAGGACTTGCGCTGGGAGCGTAGGGCCTGATGGCGGTTGCTGTGGGCTCTGCGTGACCGCGGTGTTCGGAAAAGGCATCGCTGAGCCTGCATATATGACACACGCATTACATAACGGCGTGCTGCTTTGTCGGCAGCGCGCCGTTTTGCTATGATAGCCCGCGGCGTGTTACGAATCTGGCAATGCGTAACACTGGCAAGGTGATTCAAGCGGCGTTGCAATTCTGTGCGCCGACAACCGGGAGGCGTATATGCACATTCCAGACAACTACCTGTCCCCGCAGACCGATGCCGTTATGGCGGTGGCGATGGTGCCCGTATGGGTCCACTGCATCAAAAAGGTGCGCGCCACGCTCGATCGCGAGCATATGGCGTTCTTGGGCATTTGCGCCGCGTTCTCCTTCTTGCTCATGATGTTCAACGTGCCGCTGCCCGGTGGCACCACTGGTCACGCTGTTGGCGGCGCGCTCATCGCGTTGCTGCTGGGCCCCGAGGCTGCGGCTATCGCTGTCTCGGTCGCGCTGGCGCTGCAGGCGCTGCTGTTTGGAGACGGCGGCGTTCTGTCGTTTGGCGCCAACTGCTTTAACATGGCCTTTGTGCTGCCGTTTGTCGCTGCTATCGTGTTCCGTGCGCTCAACAGCCGTCTGCACGACAAGAGCTGGGGCACCTCAGTTTCTGCCATCGTAAGCGGCTGGGTCGGCCTGTGCCTGGCGGCCCTGTGCGCGGCAATCGAGTTTGGTATTCAGCCGATGCTCTTTACCAATGCTTCGGGCGCGCCGCTGTACTGCCCCTTCCCGCTGTCCGTGGCTATTCCGGCCATGTTGATCCCGCATATGCTGGTTGCCGGCGTGATCGAGGGCGTGGCGACGGCCGCGATCTACGGTTTCATTAAGAAGACGGCGCCGAGCATCATTGTCGGGCCCGAGGCCGTCGATGGCCAACTTGCTGCCGAGGGCGTTGCCGCCAAGAAGACCTCGCTGGTCCCCACGCTCATCCTGGTTGCCGTGCTTGTCGTAGCAACACCGCTGGGCCTGCTGGCCACGGGTGACGCCTGGGGTGAGTGGGACGCCGAGGGCGCCGCGACCGCCGTTCAAGAGGCTGGCGATGACAGCCTGCAGGCTTCGGTCGGCCTCGATACCCCGACCTTTGCCGACGCCCTGCCCACAGGCGATTATCTGCAGGCCTATTCCGAGGAGCAGGGCCTTGGCTTTGCCGGCCAGGCTGCCATGTATATCCTTTCCGGCGTGATTGGCGTGGCGGTGCTCACCATCGCATTCCGCCTGGTCTCGCTTACGGTCAAGGAAAGCGGTGCTCATGGCAATAGCCGAGCTGCCTAGCTGGCTTGCGGTCGAGCAGCGTTACGAGCCTGCGGGGGCTCGGCATCGCGTGATGCAAAAGAATGTCCTGCACCTGGCGAGCCTGCTTGAGCGGGTTCGCCTGGGTGGAGGCGCGCACGAGGGCGGGTCGATGGTCGACCGCGCCCTTTCTTGCGTTTCGGCTCCGGTGCGCCTGGTGGGGATGTTCGTTTGCGTCCTGTGCGTGTGTCTGACGCAAAGCCCGCTGTACCTGATGTTGATGGCGGCAATCGCGTTGGTGCTCGTTGCCGTGCGCCCCGTACGCGGGATGCGTGCGACCTTTGTACCGGCGCTCGGCGCCACGGGGCTTGCGGTGGTTCTGGCACTGCCTGCCCTGCTGCTGGGCGCGTCTGCCACGGGCGCCATGCTCAAGATCGCGCTCAAGACCTTCATTAATGTGTCGCTGGTGCTGGGCGTTTCATGGACGCTTACCTGGAGCCGCATGTCGGCGGCGCTCAAGATGCTGCATCTACCCGACGAAGTTATCTTTACGTTTGATATGGCGCTCAAGCATATCGAGGTGCTGGGACGCACGGCGCACGATCTGTGCGAATCGGTCATGCTGCGCAGCGTGGGTCGTGCGCCTGCGGGTTTTTCGCGCATCGACTCGCTGGCGGGTATTATGGGCATGACGTTTATCAAGGCGATGGAATGCAGCCGCGCGATGGACGAGGCCATGCTTTGCCGCGGCTTTGCCGGCGTGTATCCGGCGCCTGCACGGAGCGGCTTTGGCTGGTGCGATGCGGTCTATGCGGCCGGCGTGGTTCTGCTCGCCGTGTTGTGCGCGGTGCTGTAGGCGCTGCTGGTTCCGGCTGGGGATGCAAATAGGGAAGGGCGACGTTTTGACGATCGATATGAATAGTGCGGCGGGTACGAACGGTGCGGGCGGCGCCGAGGCCACGCCGCTCATCGAGCTGCGCGACGTGGTGTTCTCCTATGCGGGGCATACGGTGGTCGACGGCGTTTCGCTGCAGGTCGATCGTGGTGAACTCTTTGCCCTGCTCGGTCCCAACGGCTGCGGTAAGACGACGATTATGCGCCTTATTAACGGCCTTGAACTCGCGGACGCAGGGGCATACCTGTTTGACGGGCACGTGATCGATGCGGCGTTTCTAAAGGATTCCGCGGCCGCTCAGCGTTTTCATCAGCGCATAGGTTTTGTGTTTCAAAATGCCGATGCTCAGCTGTTCTGCGCTACGGTGGGCGAGGAAGTTGCTTTTGGTCCCGCGCAGATGAGACTGCCGGCAGACGAGCTCGACCGTCGCGTGCACGATGCCATGGAACTGTTTCAAGTTGCCGATCTGGTCGATGCCTCGCCCTATCAGCTCTCGGGCGGGCAAAAGAAGCGCGTTGCGCTGGCTGCGGTGGTGTCGATGAACCCCGATATCCTGGTCCTCGACGAGCCTACCAATGGGCTCGACGAGGATTCATGCGACATCGTGGTCAACTTCTTGCTGGCCTACGTCGCGGCGGGTAAGACGGTCTTGATGAGCACGCATCACCAGGATTTGGTGCGACGCCTGGGTGCCCGCGCTATCTATATCGATCGATATCACCATGTGGTCGAGGCGCCTTCGCCGTCGTATGGAACCGAAAGCGGTGCTACGGACTAGTTGCTGCGTAGAGCGTGCGTAGCCGCCCGCGCGGCTTTGCCGTGATGGTATAGTTATCCAGGTTTTTATGGGGGTGGCTATGCCAAGCTGGAACATTCATATTGCTCAGACGGAGCGTTTGCTGGAGCGCACCGGTGCGCTTGCCAGTAGCGTGCGCGACCGCAATGCCTTTTTGTTTGGCTGCGTGGTCCCGGATATCTTCGTGGGCTATATGGTCCCTGGCATCGCCGATCCCATCCCGTACCGCATTACGCACTTTGCCAAGCCTGAGCCCATCCCTAAGCCTCGTGAGCATGAGTTCTGGGATACCTATGTGGCACCGTTGCTTAAAAGTTCGCCCACCGGTGCGCCGGCCGCGGCGACCTCGATTATCGAGGAACGCGAGCGACTGAACCGCGTACACTATCCCCAGCGCTACAAGGATGCCGAGCCGGTTGCCGGTCCCGGCGCCTGTGAGTTCTCGCTTGCGTCCGAAGATGTGGCGCAGTCGCTGCTCGATTTAACGCTGGGCGTCTGGTCGCATCTGGTAGCCGACACGGTATGGAACACGCGTGTGAACCAGTATCTGGAAGCACACGGCGGCAAGCCGTGCGAGGAGTTCCGCATTAAAAAGCAGGGCGATTTTGACTGGTTTGGCAAGACGCTGGGCATTGTTTCCATCCCGCGTGCGACCGATCGCCTGTATACTGCGGCGACGCGTTTTGGGCAGTATCCCATCCATAAGGAGTATGTGCTCAAGACCATCGGCGTCATGCACGAGATTGTACGCGAAAACCCCGGCGAGCCCGATCATCCGCCGTATCGCCTGCTAACCGAGGAGTTCTTCGACGCAACGTTTACCGAGGTCATCGAGCTGACCGAGGCGGGATTTGCGGCCCGCGTTGCTGCTTCTGACGTTCCCGCAGTCCCCCTGATCGCTAGCTGCTAGCCGGCCGGCTTGACGGCGAACAGCTCATCCCAATCGACCAATAGCTCCCGCCGCAGGGCATCTTCGGTGGTGCGTTTCTGATCGGTCTTTGGGATGTAGGGGAGCCCTGCCTTTTTATGGATGAGTTCGGCGATGTTGTTAAAGCTCTTCGTGTCTTTGATTTGCTCATAGGTTATCTGGATAACGTCATAGCCCATGCTTGTGAGGGCGGTGGTGCGCTCGGCATCGGAGAGACTTGCGGCTTCGCCATCGTGGGCGGAGCGGCCTTGGCATTCCAAGATGACGCCCATGCTGTCGGTGTTGCTCTCTATGAGGATATCGGCGTAGCAGCAGGTTTTGTCATACAGTGAGCGCGCGGCGTCGCTGAGTGGGATGCGCACGTTGTTTGCGATGTTGATGCCCATGCCGCCCTCGTTGCGGGGGAGCGAGACAAGCATAGAGGCCTGTACTTCGAAGGGCGAGGCGGTCTGCCCCGTCATGTGCTCGGCCGCCCAGCGCAGTTGTTTAACGCCGCGCAGGCCTGCAGCCTGCTTGGCGAACGCGGCGATATCCGCCGCGCTGAGGAGCGGCGGGCGCTTCCACAAATTGGTGTCATTGCCCTTGGTGTCGACAACACGCTCCCAGCAGCAGTTGGGTGGAATGAGCTTAAGCGAAATAGCTTCATCAAGATGTTGTTGCGTTCGCTCGCAGGGCTTAAACACTGCAAAGGAGCCGCACATCTCGTAGCAAGCCATGAGTAGCTGGTTGCGTGAGACCTGCGTAGCAAGGCTGAGCAGCGTAAACTCGGGCGACGTGACATCAAATCCATGTTCAGTTTGCCTAAACGACCCGGGAGGCGGCTCTTGGGTCAGGAGGTGCGATTTAAACAGGCTTCGCGACCCGGATTGTGCTCGAGTGAATACAAACCTGTGAAGCGGTGCGTGAAGTAGGTCTTTTACAACTGCATGACTTCCGAGGCCGCAACATCTGCGATCCATATTGCCAAGGCTAATGGCGGGGTAAAGCCCTAATACCTGCGGCGGGATACAGTGATAGTAAAAAGCGGATTGACCGCATAGCGTCAGGTCCATGATATCCTCCTGGTCGAAATGTGCTTTTGGACCGTGCGATGCCAGCGTCAATTCGGAAGTATGCGGCAAAATCTGAACCCTGTGAGCAGACCTGGCTTTTGAGGCCAGTTTATCAGGCATTTTGTTGCGAAAAAACGGGGTGTGCTCGGAGGTCTCAGAATTTGCCGCATACTTCCGAAAACCAGGTCGATCTGGCTCCTGCTAAAACGATTTAGCAGCGTCGGGTAAGGTGTGGTTTCGCCATCGGGCGAACACTTTTAGCGCTTGGGACTTTATTTTTGGGCCTCGAAAGGTGGATTTCGCGCTTTTGGTAAAGAAATGGGTGCGTGTTTTGCCGTGTGCCGGCATTGACACAGAAAAAGGGCCCGGAAGGCGAAGCCTTCCGGGCCCTTTGCAATGCAAACATGCTTGCAAGTACGACTTAACGCACCTGAGCGACGTAAGCGACGTTGGTCGAGGAGACCTTGTCTTCGAGCTGGACGCTCATGCGGGGATCGCCGGCGGTGGCGACGGTCAGATCGCCGGCCTCGACGTAGCCGAGCTCCTTAGCGGTCTCGATCGCCTTGACGATCGTGCCGTTGACGGTGCCCTGGGTAATCTCGGCCTGGTGCGGGATAACGCCCCAGTACATGATCATCTGCTGGACGGCCCACTCGTGGCGGGAGAACGCGCAGATCGGCATGTTGGGACGGAAGTGCGAGATCAGGCGAGCGGTACGACCGGTGGTTGTCGGCACGGTGATGCACTTGGCGCCAACGGTGGTGGCCATGTTCACAGCGGACATACCCACAACGTTGTTGACAACGCGGGTGCCGTGAGCATCGGCCGGAACCTCGAGCGGAGCGTGGGCCGGGAGATACTTCTCGGTCTCGAGAGCAATGCTGGCCTGCATCTTGACGGCCTCGACCGGGTACTTACCGGCAGCGGACTCGCCGGACAGCATGACGGCGTCGGTGCCGTCATAAATGGCGTTAGCAACGTCGGCAACCTCGGCGCGCGTCGGGCGCGGGTTCTGCTGCATGGAGTCGAGCATCTGCGTAGCGGTGATGACGGGCTTGTAGGCCGCGTTGCACTTGGCGATGATCTCCTTCTGGATGTGCGGAACGAGCTCGGGCTTGATCTCGATGCCCAGGTCGCCACGGGCGACCATGATGCCGTCAGAAGCCTCGAGAATCTCGTCGAAGTTCTCGACGCCCAAGGCGCACTCGATCTTCGGGAAGATCGTCACGTGCTCGCCGCCGTTCTCGCGGCAAAGCTCGCGGATGCCGCGGACGGACTCGCCGTCACGGATGAAGGAAGCGGCGATGTAGTCGATGTTCTCGGTCAGGCCAAAGAGGATGTCCTGACGATCGCGCTCGGTGATGGCGGGCAGCGAGATGTTGACGTTGGGCATGTTGACGCCCTTGCGCTCGCCGATCAGGCCGTCGTTCTTAACGACGCAGGTCATGTCCTGGCCACTGACGGACTCGACCTCGAGGGCAACCAGGCCGTCATCGATCAGGATGAGGGAGCCCTTCTCGACCTCGGAGGGCAGAGCCAGGTAGTCGAGGGAGATGTGCTCAGCGGTGCCGTGGAAATCCTCGGACGTGGGCTGAGCGGTGACGACGATCTTATCGCCGGTCTTGACGGCAACCTTCTTGCCGTCGACCAGAAGGCCGGTGCGGACCTCGGGGCCCTTGGTGTCGAGCAGGATGCCGACAGGCAGACCGAGCTCCTTGGAAATACGGCGGACGCGCTCGATGCGACCGTGGTGCTCGTCGTAGGAGCCGTGCGAGAAGTTAAAACGGGCGACGTTCATGCCCGCCTTGATCATCTCGCGGATGGTCTCGTCGCTATCGCAGGCGGGACCCATGGTGCATACAATCTTAGTGCGCTTGTACATTCAGACCTCCATCTGACATCGTCTTGCGCTGATAGATAAACCATAAGAAATAAAACCGAGATGATTATAACGAAATGCCGACCGAATACCCCAAAAAATCGACCGTATGCCGAAATGGAAGTTCATTTTTTGCGGGAAAAACGGTATATGGAAAATCTTTACCAACCACTCCAACCGCTGCTATCTGGGCGATATGTCAGTTTGGCGATGTGCCGAAGAAAAAACGTTTTACCAATGTTGAGCATCACACGGTCTGCACCGTTGCGTGCGGACCATATTTCCAAACCGATTGTTTTGGCTAGACGCGTCGCTTTGGGGTACCATAGCTCCACTATCAACTGCCGCTCAGCACGGCAGCCTTGATGAGCCCTTGCCCTTCTCCTGGGAATTATGATCGGGCATCAATCTGCTGAGTGGCCCGAATCCCAGGAGGGGACTCTATATGCAAAAGGAATACCTGTCCGCCGCGGCGGAGGTGCTCAGCGACCAAGGTGTCGATGAGAACCTCGGCCTGAGCAACGACGAGGCGTCTTCGCGCCTTGCCAAGACAGGCCCTAACAAGCTCGAGGAAGCCGAGAAGACGCCGCTGTGGAAGCGTTTCTTTGAGCAGATGGCCGACCCCATGGTCATCATGCTGATCGTTGCCGCCGTCATCAGTGCGCTCACGGGCATGGTCAAGGGCGAGCCCGACTTTGCCGATGTTGCCATCATCATGTTCGTCGTTATCGTCAACTCGGTGCTGGGCGTGGTCCAGGAAGCCAAGAGCGAGGAGGCCCTCGAGGCCCTGCAGGAGATGAGTGCGGCGCAGTCCAAGGTGCTGCGCGACGGCAAGCTCGTGCACCTGCCGAGCGCCGAGCTCGTGCCCGGCGACGTGATCATGCTCGAGGCGGGCGACTCCGTCCCGGCCGACTGCCGCGTGCTCGAGAGCGCCACGATGAAGATCGAAGAGGCCGCGCTCACCGGCGAGTCCGTGCCCGTAGAGAAGCACGCCAACGTGATCGAGCTTGCCGCGGGCACCGATGACGTGCCGCTCGGCGACCGCAAGAACATGTGCTACATGGGTTCCACCGTGGTATACGGCCGTGGCCGCGCCGTCGTGGTCGGCACCGGCATGAACACCGAGATGGGTAAGATCGCCGGCGCCCTGGCCGAGGCCAAGGAGGAGCTCACGCCGTTGCAGGTGAAGCTCGCCGAGCTCAGCCGCATCCTTACCATTATGGTGATCGTCATCTGCGTCGTGATCTTTGGCGTTGACATCCTCCGCCACGGCGTGGGCAATGTCCTCACCGACCCGACTGCCCTGCTCGACACCTTTATGGTCGCCGTCTCGCTTGCCGTCGCCGCCATTCCCGAGGGCCTGGTCGCCGTCGTGACCATCGTCCTTTCGCTCGGCGTGACCAAGATGGCCAAGCGCCAGGCGATTATCCGCAAGCTCTCTGCCGTCGAGACCCTTGGCTGCACGCAGACCATCTGCTCCGACAAGACCGGTACCCTTACCCAGAACAAGATGACCGTCGTCAAGCACGAGCTCGCTGCGCCCAAGGAGAAGTTCCTGGCCGGCATGGCGCTGTGCTCCGATGCTCAGTGGGACGAGGAGCTGGGCGAGGCCGTGGGCGAGCCGACTGAGTGCGCGCTCGTCAACGACGCCGGCAAGGCGGGCCTCACTGGCCTGACTGCCGAGCATCCGCGCGTGGGCGAGGCCCCGTTTGACTCGGGCCGCAAGATGATGTCCGTGGTCGTCGAGACCCTGGATGGCGAGTACGAGCAGTACACCAAGGGTGCGCCCGACGTGGTGATCGGCCTGTGCACCCATATCTACGAGGGCGATAAGGTCGTCCCCCTGACCGAGGAGCGCCGCGCCGAGCTCGTGGCGGCCAACAAGGCCATGGCCGACGAGGCCCTGCGCGTACTGGCGCTGGCAAGCCGCACCTACACCGAGGTTCCCGACGACTGCAGCCCCGCTGCGCTCGAGCATGACCTGGTCTTCTGTGGCCTGTCCGGCATGATCGACCCGGTCCGTCCCGAGGTGGCCGACGCTATCCACGAGGCGCACGACGCCGGTATCCGCACCGTCATGATCACGGGCGACCACATCGACACCGCCGTGGCCATCGCCAAGCAGCTGGGCATCGTCGCCGATCGCAGCCAGGCCATCACCGGTGCCGACCTCGATCGCATGAGCGACGAGGAACTCGACGCGCACATCGAGGACTACGGCGTGTACGCCCGCGTCCAGCCCGAGCACAAGACACGCATCGTCGAGGCCTGGAAGTCGCGCGACCAGATCGTGGCCATGACGGGCGACGGCGTCAACGACGCCCCGTCCATCAAGCGCGCCGACATTGGCGTTGGTATGGGCATCACCGGTACCGACGTCACCAAGAACGTCGCCGACATGGTACTTGCCGATGACAACTTCGCTACCATCATCGGCGCCTGCGAAGAGGGTCGTCGCATCTACGACAACATCCGCAAGGTCATCCAGTTCCTGCTTTCGGCCAACCTTGCCGAGGTGTTCTCGGTGTTTATCGCCACGCTCATCGGCTTTACCATCTTCCAGCCGGTGCAGCTGCTGTGGGTGAACCTGGTCACCGACTGCTTCCCCGCGCTCGCGCTGGGCATGGAGGATGCCGAGGGCGACATCATGAAGCGCAAGCCGCGCAACGCCAAGGACGGTGTCTTTGCCGGACATATGGGTCTGGACTGCGTGGTCCAGGGCCTAATCATCACCGCGCTGGTGCTGGCGAGCTTCTTTGTGGGCGTGTACTTTGACATGGGCTACATCCACATCGCCGATATGATCGCCGGCAATGCCGACGAGGAAGGCGTGATGATGGCGTTCATCACGCTCAACATGGTCGAGATTTTCCACTGCTTCAATATGCGCAGCCGTCGTGCGTCGCTGTTCACCATGAAGAAGCAGAACAAGTGGCTGTGGGCTTCCGCCGCGCTGGCACTGGTGCTGACGGTGATCGTGACCGTGCAGCCGACGCTTGCCGAGATGTTCTTTGGCCCCGTGACGCTTGAGCTCAAGGGCGTTGTCGCTGCCCTGGGCCTGGCCTTCCTGATCATCCCGCTGATGGAGATCTACAAGGCGATCATGCGCGCGGTCGAGAAGGAGTAGGTCGAAAGGCCATCCTTCCCACCGGCCCGACCGCCTGCGGGGTTTCTTCCTCGCTGGTCCTCGCGCTTCGCGCTGCGGGATCGCTCGGAAGAAACCCCTCCCGGCGGGCGGGCCTTCGGATAACCTCTCGGGACCATTGGCTGAGGGAAAGTTTGTGAGCTGGTCGGGCTTTGCCCGGCCAGCTCTTTTTGATTTAAAATACCTGCTCAGTTGTGTGGTTTTGTGCTGGGAGGCATCTGTGGGCAAGGCTAAGGCTAAAGCGAAGAAAAAGACGACGGGGGCGCGGGCTAAGCGCGATCGTCGTCGGAAGCTCGCGACCGAACCCCCTGCATCTGCTGAGGAGTTGCTGGCGAGTGTACCGGGGCTTGACGCGCTGCAGGATGTTCCGGCGTTTGATGACCTGCCGGTCGATGAAGCTCAGCAGGCTGCCTTTGATGATTTCTGCGCACATGCCGAGGAGCCCGAGCAGATGCAACTTGGCGCCGTGGTGCGCTTGGATCGTGGGTTTCCGCTGGTGGCGACTGCCGACGATACCTTCCGCGCCGAGCATGCCGTGGGATTTGCCAAGTCGCGCGGTGGGGACGAGGTCCTGCTGCCTGCCGTGGGCGATCGTGTGGCGGTGCGCCGCGCTCCCGGGCACGATATGGGCGTGATTGAATGCGTGCTGCCGCGCCGTACGAGCTTTGAGCGTTGGCGCGGCCGTGCCCGCGGAGAGCGCCAGGTGCTCTGCTCCAACGTGGATAGCGTGCTAATCGTGCAGGCGCTCGGTGCCGGTGAGGTGCTGCTCGACCGCGTGGCGCGCTCGCTGGTGTTGGCGCTCGACTGCGATGCCGAGCCGGTGGTGGTACTCACCAAAGCTGATCGCTGCGATGCCGAGGAGCTCGAGCGCGATCTGGACCGCGCGCGCCGCCTGGTGGGTCCGGACGTGCGTGTGATCGTGACGTCCTCTGCCGAGGGCCGCGGCCTGGACGAGGTCCGTGCCTGCGTGCCCGCCGGGAGCTGCGCCATGATTCTGGGCGAGTCGGGTGCCGGCAAGTCGACGCTGCTCAATGCGCTGCTGGGCCACGATACGTTGGCGACCGGCGGTGTGCGCGAACGCGACGATCAGGGCCGTCACACTACCGTCGCGCGCGTGATGGTGGCACTGCCGGGCGACGCCGGCGTGATCGCCGATGCCCCGGGCCTGCGCAGCCTGCCGCTCGTGGGTCACGAGCGGGGTCTGGCGCGCGCTTTCCCCGAGATTGTCGAGGCATCGCGCGCGTGCCGGTTTGGCGATTGCACGCATACCCATGAGCCGGGCTGCGCCGTTCGCGAGGCCGAGGACGCCGGGCAGATCGATAGCCTGCGTCTGGAAACGTTCCAAAACCTGGCGTCATCCATGCGCGTGAGCGCTCAAATGCTCGATCCCGATGTCCATCTGTAATTGATTTTTCCTATGACAGCCGTCTCCCAACTGTTCGGGAGACGGCTTTTTTTGCTGCGGAAAAGCTTCGAAACATACAGTTTGCTGACGTGCTGACCAAAACCTTGCCACGAGCTTGACGGGCTGGTCAGCTTTTGGTCAGCGATTGGTTTGACATCGAAAACCAAGATTGCGATTGCGCCGCTTTGCACTCTGACCGCTCAGACAATGGTGGTACGGGCATTCGCCCGGCACTGCCATGAGAGGAGCGGCCGTGAACAAGAGCAAGCGCATCGCCATCAGTCTGGTCGCGGGCGTGCTCGCTGCTCTGCTCTGCATGGTTTACGGCTCGTCGATCCGCTCGCAAGCCGAACAGGTCCAGGCTGAGACCTTGGCCAAGTACGGTGGCGATCGCGTCGAGGTTTGCGTCGCGGCGCGCGATATCGATGTGGGCGAGACCCTCGATGAGACCAATGTCATAACCCAGGAATGGCTGACGAGCCTGCTGCCGCGTGACGCAGCGACCGAGCTGCGCCAGGTGCGCGGCGACGTGACGACTTCGCGTATTCCCAAAAACGCCGTGATCTGCAATGTCTACACCAAGGCCGAGAGCCGCAAGCTCGAGGTGCCTAAGGGCAAGGTCGCCGTTTCGGTGGCGGTCGATGCCGAGCACTCGGTCGGCGGTGCCACGGGCGTGGGCAGCTACGTGGACGTGTACGTGCAAAAGGACGGCGTGACCGATCGGCTGTGCGGCGCGCACGTGATCGATACCAGTGAGGATTCCGGTGCCACGCGCGAGGGCAAGATCGAATGGGTGACGCTGGCGGCTGACCCCGAAGACGTCAAGGAACTGCTGGGAGCCTCGGGCAAGGGAACGGTCAGCTTGACGATTCCCGCCACGGCGCGCGGCAAAAAGAGCGGAGGCGACGAGTGATGAAGGCGATCTGGCTTGCGTGCTGCGCGTGCGGCGATTACGGGCTGTTGCAGCGGGAAGTCGAGGGCCGTGATGTGGGTGCACAGGTGCTTCGCGTGGGTGACCTGGACGGGCTGGTTTCCATGGCGCGGGCGTTTCCGTCGCGCCGCGGGGCTGCCATCATCGCGGCGTCTCTGTTTGATACCGAAGATGTACGCAAGACTGTTGCGCGCCTGACGGCCGAAGGCCGCGTGAGTCGCGTGGTCGTGTTGATAGAAGCGCTCGATCCGTCGGATATCGAGGGGCTGTTTCGCGCGGGGGCGACCGAGGTCATCGCTGCACACAGTATATGCGGCAACGGGCGCGCGGGCGAGGGAGCGGTTGATTCCGATCGGAGCATGACGATTGAGCCCGATGCTTTTGTTGATAGGGAACCCGGGGCGCCTCGCGCTACAAGAGGCCCGCGTGTTGATGATTATGGAAAAGCGGAAGCCGAGCATGGTCGGCGCCCCCGGAACCCCCTTGTATACGATGACGCTGGAGGGCCGGCGCAGCATGCTGGCGATTCCCCGGCTGTAGATATGGGATACGTGCACGGCGTGAATCTGGCGGATGAACTCGATGAAGTTGAGGGCTTTGCCGGGTGCGGCGAGTTGTCGCTGATGCAGCATGAGCAGATTGTACAGAACGAGCCTGCCTCGCAGACCGAACAAGCTGCCATGCCGGCTTGGACGCAGCGTGTGGTTGCGGCGGGGGAGACGGGTGCGCTGCCACCGACGCCCGCCCCGCCGCCTCCGATGCCGCCGGCAGACGCTGCCGCTCCGCCGCATCGAGCTCCGGTCATCTGCGCTATTTCGGGTTCGGGCGGTTGCGGCAAGTCGACGATCGTTGCCGCCATGGCACACACATCGTCGCTGTTGGGCTTGCGTGCCGCCGTGCTCGACCTGGACCTGATGTTTGGAAACCTTTACGACTTGTTAGGCGTCGATGCTCCGCGCGATATGGCGGCACTTATCGAGCCGTCGGCGGCGGGCACGCTCACCGAGCCGGATATCGTAGCCACATCGATGCGCGTGGCGCCGGGCGTTACGCTCTGGGGTCCCGTCGCGGCGCCCGAGCAAGCCGAGCTCATGGCGCGTCCGGTGGAGCTACTGCTTGATGTTCTGCGTCGCGAATCCGACGTGGTCTTTATCGATACCTCGGTCTTTTGGGGCGACGCCGTGGCGGCTGCGGTGGCGGCGAGCGACCGTTGCCTGGTCGTTGGCGATGCGGCGGTGTCGTCCGCGACATCGGCGTCGCGCGTCATCGAACTGGCAAGTCGAGTAGGTGTGCCGCGCACGCGCATGAGCGCCGTGTTCAACCGGTTCGGTGCGCGCGGGGCAGACGAGGACGTCGCCATGCGCTTTGAGATTGCCTGTGCGTTGAGCTCCAAGATTCGTATCGCCGATGGCGGGCAGGATCTCGCCGCGCTCATGGCGTTTGGGCGCGCTGACGAGGCGGTGGGGCAGACCAGCGCTTTTGCGACTAGCATGCGCGAGGCCACGCGCGAGATGCTCGTGGAACTGGGGTGCGCCGTCGGCCCTTGGAGCGATATGGTCGCCGACCGTGCAACGCGTACCGAACGCCCGCGTATCCGCCTTCCCTGGTCGCGCGAGGGTGATCAGCGATGAGCCTGCAAACGAGGATTAAGGCTGCCGGCGCTGCAGCGGCGGCAGCGCCTGTAGATGCGGGGCGTCGCCGCGCGGTGAAACGACGCACCAAGCGCGCCGTGATGGACCGCATGGGTTACGACGAAGTGGCGCGTATCAGCGCCTATATCGACCCGGCACTTGCCCGCTCGGAATTGCGTCCTGCGGTGGAGGCGGCGCTCAATGTTGAGGAGCCGACCGATCTCGCGACGCCCGAGCGCGAAACCATCATCGACGAGATTTTGGATGACGTGGTGGGCTTGGGGCCGTTGCAGCCGCTCATCGAGGACGACACCGTTACCGAGATCATGATCAACGGCTGCCGCTCGGCTTTCTTTGAACGCGGCGGCGTTTTGTACCCCATCGAGCATGCGTTTGAGGATGATGAACAGATCCGTGTGCTTATCGACCGCATCATCTCGCCACTTGGCCGCCGTATCGACGAGCGCAGCCCCATCGTCAACGCCCGCCTCAAAACGGGCTATCGCGTCAACGCGGTGATTCCGCCTGTGGCGATTGACGGACCGATTCTCACCATCCGAAAGTTCTCGGACCGTATCTGCTCGCTGGACGAGCTTGTGGGGCTGGGGTCGCTGCCGCTTTGGTATGCGCAGCTGCTGTCGTGCGCGGTGTCGCTGCGACAGGACCTGGCGGTTGCGGGAGGCACGGGATCTGGTAAGACCACCCTGCTCAACGCGTTGTCATGTGAGATTTCCACCGGCGAGCGCATCGTGACGATCGAGGACTCTGCCGAGCTCAAGTTTGCGCATCATCCGCACGTGGTGCGCCTAGAGGCGCGCGAGGCTTCAATTGAGGGTGAAGGCGCGGTGACGATCCGCGACCTGGTAACTAATGCCCTGCGCATGCGCCCCGACCGCATCGTGGTGGGCGAGGTGCGCGGTGCCGAGTGCTGCGACATGTTGCAGGCCATGAACACGGGCCACGACGGGTCGCTCACCACACTTCATGCGGGTTCAGAACAGGAGACCGTGGTGCGTCTGACGTTGCTTGCACGTTATGGCATCGACCTGCCGAGTGAGCTCATCGAGGAGCAGATTGCCATGGCGCTCGACGGTATCGTGATGTCCGAGCGCCACGCCGATGGCAGGCGCTTCGTCTCCTCGTATTCGGGGGTGCGACGCGCCGCATCGGGCGGCGTAGAGCTCGAGCGCTATGTGACGTTCGATGCCGCCGAGCGCACCTGGACGCTTGACCGCGAGCCGCCGTTTATCGCAGAAGGCCTGCGGTCGGGGACGCTCACACAAGAGGAGGTGGACGAATGGAGATCGCTGTGCCCCTCGTCGTAGGGGGCTTGGCAGGGCTTTCTGTCGCGACGGCGTGCGGGGCGGAACCTCGTGTGCCGCAGGTACCGCCGGCGGAGCTGGCACGTCAGGCGCTCGAGACGGTGGCAGAGAAGCTGCCGCGTGAGCTGGTGGAAAACGATCTGCTGAAAAAGATCGCCCGTTCGTGGGCATCGCTGGCTCCGGCGCATCGCCTTGGCCTCGTGATCGAGGATGCTTCGGGATGTTTGGCGTTTCTGCTGCTATCGAGCGGTGTCTGCTGCGTTTTACTAACGATGGTGTCGTTATCGCCCCTCGGATTTGCCTTGGGACTTGTTGCTCCGTTTGCCGTTGGTGCCGCTCGGGATGGCTTTGAGAGCCGGCGCGAGCAACACGATGCAGAAGAGGCAATGCCCGAGGCGTTTACCGCACTTTCCATGTCGCTTGCCTCGGGACATTCGCTGGCCCAGGGCATGCGCTTTGTGGGCGCTCATGCGCAAGAGCCAGTGCATAACGAGTTTTTGCGGGTGGCGGCGGCGATCGATTGCGGCATCTCGGCGACCGACGCGCTCGATGACTTGCTCGTGCGTATCGACGCCCCCGGTCTTTCGCTTGTGACCTTGGCGCTTAAGGTGTCTCAGCGCACCGGCGCTCCGCTTGCCGACTTACTGTCCGAGGCGTCGAGCATGGTGGGGGAGCGCATTGAGCTCAAGCGCCGCCTGGATGTTAAGACGTCGCAGGCTCGCATGTCTGCGCATATGGTCGCGGCGATGCCGGCGGGCATGTGCGCGGTGTTGGCGCTGCTTTCGGCAGATTTTCGTCGCGGTCTTGCGACGCCTGCCGGCGCGGGCGCTGTGGTGCTGGGTCTTGCCCTCAACGCCGTTGCCCTGGTGGTTATCCGGCGCATTATGCGGGTGGAGCTATGAGCGCCCCGGTTGCAGTTGCGGCTTGCCTGTGCGCCCTGAGCGTATTTGTCGCGACGGGGTTGGATCGGGCGGATGCACGCAAGGTCGCAGGGGCCTGCAAGCGCGAGGCGGTGCTGGTCGCTGCCGCGGGTCGCTCGGTGGTCGATGCTCTGACCGCGCGAGTGAAGGGCGCGGTTGGAGCGGGCGGCCCGGCGCGAGTGTCGCTCGGCGAAGTGTCCGAGATGATCGATGTTGTGCGCTTGGGTCTTTCGGCCGGTCTTTCGTTTGATGCGGCGCTTGAGATTTTCTGCGCCAACCGCCGGTCAGTGCTGGCTCTTCGCCTTGAGCGCGCCTGCATGGCGTGGCAGGTGGGCGTGGGCACGCGTGAGGACGAGTTGTTGGCCGCCGCGCGCGACCTGGACGTGCGAGCGCTCGAGACCTTTGCCATCACGGTGGGGCAGGCGCTCGCCCTGGGTGCCCCACTTGCCGAGACGCTGGCCGCTCAAAGTCGCGAGATCCGTGCGGCTCATCGCGCCGCGGTCGAGCGCGAGATCGAGCGTGCGCCCGTCAAGCTGCTGATTCCCACCGGCACGCTCATCTTGCCGGCGTTGCTTCTGTCCATATTGGGCCCGCTGCTGGGAGCAGGCGGGATGATGTAGGGAGGAATACATGAACACGATGACTGACGCTGCTGGCAAGGTCCAGGGCTGGGCGTTTTGCCGGGCGGCACATGTTCGTCAGCGCGCCAAGGAACTATTGCAGGAGGAGAGTGCACAGGGTACCACCGAGTATGCCATCTTGGTCGGCGTGCTCGTGGTGATCGCGATTATCGCCATCGTCGCATTTAAGGGCAAGGTCCAAGATCTATGGAACGCTATCAGCGAGGGCATCAACAGCCTGTAGAGGGCGAGCGTCCCATCGGGGTGCTGCTGGTGTTTGCTTGCCTGACCGTGGCGATAGCGGCGGTGCTTTGGGGGCTTAACGCCGCGCGGCAGCAGCGTCCTGGGACCGCCTCCGATTTGGGCTCAGATTCGGCGGTGGCGTCTCAAAAAGATGAGATGCGAGATGCGGACGATTCGGATGTCGCTGTCACGGCGCAAACCTTTCTGCGGACGCTCGACAAGCGGTCTGGCACTGCGACGGATTCGCCTGAGGGCAACGCGATTGCGGTCCGGCTTGCATGGTCCGAGGACCGACCGATGACCGAAGCGGCGGCGGATATGCTGCGTGCCTATCGCGAGGTACCCACGGCGCAACTTGCTCTGAGCGGCTATCTCGACATCAAGGGAAACGTGTGGGGCGCCATCGTGCGCGACGAACGCGGCTGGGTCGATGTGGTGACAATTGCCGCGGATGCTGGCGATGCTTCGTGTCGTCTGCGCGCCGTGCGCCTGAGCCCGCAGGCAACGGACTCAAAGGAGGGATCGTGAAATGCATGATGTCCTGCGTGAGGAATCTGCCCAGGCGACGGTCGAATACGCCATCGTCACGGTGGCGCTGTTATCGATCGTGCTGGCGATCGCGGGACTTTGGCCTGCCGGCACCGATGGGCGCTTGGCGGCGCTGGTTGAGCGGGCGGCATCCCATGGCGTTGCCTCGACGTCGGTTATCGACGCCGCTGCGGCCGCTAAGGACATCGCGTTGTATTGATGCCGCGCGCGAGGACCGGGCGCAGTCTACGGTCGAGGCCGCTTTTTTGCTGCCGACGTTTCTGACACTCATCCTTCTCGCGCTGCAACCGGTGTGCCTGCTCTATACGCGCGCGGTCATGGAGTCTGCCGCCGCCGAGACCGCGCGGCTCATGACCACGACGACGGCGGAGGACGACGATCTTAAGGAGTTCACCCGCCGCCGACTTGCCGCAGTGCCCAACGTTTCGATCTTTCATGCCGGCGGGCCGTTGTCGTGGGATATCGAGCTTGGCCGGGCCGGTGCGGGTGGCGTCTCGTCCGTGTCCGTTTCCGGCGAGGTCAAGCCGTTGCCTGTGATCGGTGCGTTTGCGCAGGCTATGGGTGGTACCGCCGAGGGCGGCTACGTTGAGCTCAAGGTCGATGTCTCGTATCAATCGCGTCCCGAATGGCTGGAGGGAGATTATGATTCGTGGATTGCTGCATGGGATTAGGCGCTGCCTGTTGCGGGTGACGCAAGGGTTTGCGGCCCGCCGTCGACCAGGCGCTCTCCGCAAACGAGGCGGCTTTATGGGTCGAGCCGGTGTCGATCTGTTTATCGAAGACGGCGCCTATACCACGCTTTCTTCTGCCGTGGTCATCCTAGTGGTGCTCACATTGTTGTTTTCGTCGACCGCGGCGATATGGAGCATGTCGCGTGCCGGGGATACTCAGGTGGCGGCTGATAGTGGCGCGCTGGCGGGTGCCAACGTAGTGTCGTCCTATCACACGGCTGCCACGGTGGTTGATGCGAGCATCTTGAGTCTGGGGCTGGCGGGGTTTGCCACGATCGGGACGGGCCTGGTCGCCATCCTCATCCCGGGTGCCGAGCCGGTTGCCGGCAATATGGTCGACACCGGGATTGAGATCATTAAAACGCGCAACAAGTTTGCCAAAAGCGCATCGGAAGGCTTACAGAAAATCGAGACGGCCCTGCCGTATCTGATCGCCGCGCGTGCCACGCAGGCGGTGTCGGCGCAGGATACCGATAGTGTGACCTATACCGGTACGGCGCTTGCCGTGCCCAGGACATCCGAGTCTGACTTCGCTGCGCTCGAGGGGTCCGAGATCTCGACCGATGCCATTAAAGACACATCAGATGATTTAGAGTGTGCGGCCGAGGAGCTGCGGAAGGCTTCTGAGGACACGGCGAAGGCTAAAGAGCGTGCTTGGCTGGCGGATTGTGGTGGGTCTGACAAGGGCTCGGTCGGCAGCTGTTCTTGCATGTGGGAGCGTGCGAAAAGCCTAACGGATCTCTCCGGTGTTCAAAATCCGCATTACTCATCGAGCGTTACGTGGGAGCCCCAAGTTGCCCTTGATCGCGCGAAGGACTACTACCATTGGCGTCTGACAAATGAGAAGCCCCACGGCTCGAGTGTCGAGATGAAGGCAGAGTCTGCGGCGCGTAAGGCGTTTTATACCTATGCGAGCGCGGAGGTCGATCGGGCGCATATAACCGAGAACGGAGACAGGGTTTCCTCCTATATTCCGCTGCTGCCGCGCAACTCTGATGAGGTTCGGGCGACGGAACTCTATACCGATGCGGTGTGGCCGACTAGCGTGAACGATGACAAGGCGTATCTGCATTACGGGACGACCTGCCCTAACTATAAGAAAGGGACGCCGAGCGGATTTGCTTCGGTTGCCGATTACGATGGACAGGATAAATGCAGCAAATGCCATTTTGGCGTTTTGTCGCTTGGTGCTGTTGCGGCGCCTTCAACCTCTATCGAAAACGGCTTCGAATATCACTTCGACGAGTTCAAAAAGGCCTTGGAGGAATACGTCAAATGTCGGAACAAAGAGCTTGAGCTCATGCGTCAGACCGAGGATGAGGCCGACCGTGCGAGCAATGCGTTTGACCAGGCCATTAAAGCGCTTTCGGGCGAGCGTCCGCGTATCGCTCCGCCCGGTCGCAACGGCGTGGTTGCCTTTGCGGTTTCGGGTGCCATCTCGAGCCCCGATGAGCTCAACTCTTCGTTTAACACGGCAGTCAGGCTTGGCGATCGCGGTGCCATCTCTGCCGCGGTGCTGGCGCCCGATGAGGCGACGGCGCAAAACAACGTGCTTTCGCGATTTTTCTCGACATTGAAGGAACGCTCGGGTGGCGTTGCCGGCGTACTCGATGGCGTCATGGATGTCTGGGGACGGCTGCTTGTGGGATACGGAGACATCCAAGGTTCGGCCGACGAACTTATGGACGAGATGATTAAAGGCCTAGGAGGGGGCAGCGGCGCGTTGGGCTCCATCGCATCGTGGCTCGGCGATACCGTTTCGGCGTCCGTGGCGGCGCTGGGTTTGGAACCGTGCGACTTGCGCCTGCGAAAGCCGGTGCTGACTGATTCCGCCAACGTCATTAAGAGCCCGGGGTCTGACATTGCTGGTCTCTCTCAAGCGCAAGACAAACTGCGAAGTATTCCGTTGGGCGTGACCGATCCCAAGGCGCTTTGCGAGGCGTTGGAATATCAAGTCGAACGCACCATCAGCGGTACGGTGTTCACGCTTGCGGAGATTCCTCTGCCCGGCGGCGGCTCCATCCCGCTCACCGTCGATGTCGCCACGCTGGTTGGCGCTCTGGGCGGTGGGTCGTAATGAGTATCCGCATGCGTCTGCGCGAGGAGCGCGCCCAAGCGACGGTGGAGATAGCAGTGGTTACGCCCGTTTTGCTGGTGCTGGCACTCATCGTATACAACGTCATGATCTATGCCAGCGCTGTCGCGCGCTTCGACCGCGTGGTGCCCGACATCGTGTTGGCGCACGCCGTGGCGCCGAGCGGGGAGGGCGACGAAAGCTCTGTCGATGCCTCGGCGACGGTCCGGACTCAAATTCTGAATGCCATGGAAGGCTATGACTTGCAGATCGAAGTGTCGAGCGAGCAAGGCGCGGAGGCATCGGATGGTGGCCTGCTCTCCCTATCCGGTACGTTTAGGACCTACACCTGCACCATGCACTATGAGCCGTGGCCGACTTCTCTCAGCATCGCTGGCGTTCCGCTGGGGGCGCCGACAACGTTGTCGCACGAGCGCGCGGTGACGGTCGATCCATGGCGTCCGGGGGTGGTCATGTGACCGCGGTCTCGTCCTACATCGCCTACGCGCGGGCACTCAATAGGCTGGGCTGGACGCCGGCCGAGTTTGCGGTGGCGGAGTCGTTTGCCGTGCGCCTGCGCGGCATGCTGGGACGGTGTCCGGTTGCCGCCAACGGTCTGCCGCTCGTCATGGCATTTCCACGCTGCTCTTCGGTCCATACGTGTTTCATGGCCTATCCCATCGATATCACCTTTATCGATGCACGTGGCTATGTCCTCGTATGCTACGAAAACGTACGTCCCTGGCGTATGTGCTCCTGCCCCGGCGCCTGGGCCGTACTAGAGCGTCCTTCAATCATTGTTTCGACCCCTGCTCTCCAACGCGTGCCGGCTTAAGAATTGGCGACAGCGGACTTTCGTCATACGAAATTGGGTAAGATGGAGGAGAAGATGCATGGATGTTGAGATCCATCCCAACGCTAAAAAGCACCTGACGGAAAAGCAGGTGCTTAGCGCTTGGCTTGCGGTTACTGAGTGCATTCGTCGCGAGCCGAAGGACGAGCCGCCGAGATGGCTTGCGATTGGATGGCTCCCAGACGGACGAAGCGTGGAGCTTGTCGCGGTCGAGCTTGTCCGTGGGGGCTTATCATTCATGCCTTGTCTCCAGTCCAGAAGAAATTTTGGCAGGAGATTGAACGGGCTCGGCAAAGGGGTCGATGATGGGCAAGACGTATACGGCCGCTAATGGTCGGGTTGTAACGGATGAAATGATTGACGCGTGGTGCGAGTCGTACGAGCGCGGACAGTTTCCGGATGGCGAACACACCGTTGGTGGGATCGTGCATGGACGGCCCCCACTCTCAGGTGAGGGGACGGCAACGCTGTCGGTCAAGATTCCTCTGGGAATGAAGGAGGCCATTCGTCGACGGGCGGCTGCCGAGGGGATGACGCCAAGTGAGTTTGCCCGTGCGGCTCTGAGCGAAAAACTTCTTGCTGCCGGCTGATGCCTCTGACGTGCCGATTTAAAGAACCGAGGCTGTGCTCAAAAACTTTTTTGAAATTCTCGGTTGACCGGAACGCGTCCTTGGTTATACTAATCAAGCCTTGAAACAAGGCACACCTCAAATGGCTGGGTAGCTCAGTTGGTAGAGCAGAGGACTGAAAATCCTCGTGTC
>CAJJZP010000017.1 GCA_905197665.1 uncultured Collinsella sp. | reverse complement strand
CACCAGAGCGAACAAATTGGCATGAAAAGAGGACGGCATAGACCTTCTGGTCATGCCGTCCTCTTTGAATGACTAGTTGTCGCTCTGGTGCCCGCGCAGCGTCGGCCGGTCCGCCGTTCGGTAGAACGGCGGAACCTCCTAGCCACCAAGATAGGCTTTGCGGACGTTATCGTCGTGCAGGAGCTCTTGGCCCGTGCCGGTCATGGTGATCTTGCCGGTCTCGAGCACGTAGCCACGCGTGGCGATCGAGAGCGCCATCTGCGCGTTCTGCTCGACCAGAAGCACCGTGGTGCCGGCCTTGTGCAGGTCCTCGACAATCTGGAAGATCTGCTCAATCAGAATCGGCGCCAGGCCCATGGAAGGCTCGTCAAGCATGAGCAGCTTGGGGTTACTCATAAGGGCGCGGCCCATAACGAGCATCTGCTGCTCGCCGCCCGAAAGGGTGCCGGCGACTTGGCGACGGCGCTCCTTAAGGCGAGGGAACTGCTCGTAGACGCGCTCAAGGCCCGGAGCCACCGTGGACTTGGGCTGCGTGTAAGCGCCCATCTCCAGGTTCTCCTCGACCGTCATCTGCAAAAAGGCACGACGGCCCTCGGGCACCTGGGCCAGGCCCTTGCCCACCAGCTTGTCGGCAGGCGTATGGGTAATGTCCTCGCCCATAAACTTGATGGAGCCGGTCTTGGAACGCAGCAGGCCCGAGACAGTCTTAAGCGTTGTGGACTTGCCGGCGCCGTTAGCACCGATCAAGGCCACGATCTCACCCTCGTTGACGTTAAAGGAGATGTCCTTGATGGCGTGGATAGCGCCGTACCAGACGTTGATGTTGTAGACGGAAAGCATCGGCTCTGCCATTTAGTTCTCCCCCTTATCCTGCTTGCCCAGATATGCCTCGATAACGGCGTCGTTGTTCTGAATTTCCTCGGCCGTGCCCTTGGCGATGACCTTGCCAAAATTAAGCACGCAAATGCCCTCGCAAATATTCATGACGAGCGACATGTCGTGCTCGATAAGCATGATGGCGATGCCAAAGGTGTCGCGGATCTTGACGATGTTCTCCATGAGCTCCGCGGTCTCGGACGGGTTCATGCCGGCAGCAGGCTCGTCGAGCAGCAGCAGCTTGGGGTTGGTGGCAAGCGCGCGGACGATCTCCAGACGACGCTGGGCGCCGTAAGGCAGCGAGCCGGCCTGCTCGTTTGCCAGGTGCTCCATATCAAAGATGGACAGCAGCTCCATGGCGCGCTCGTGGGCGGCCTTCTCGTGCTTCCAGTACGTCGGCAGACGCAGCACCCCCTCAAAACCAGAGTAGCGCTCCTGGTTGTGCAGGCCGACCTTAACGTTGTCCTCCACCGTCATGGTGTTGAACAGGCGAATGTTCTGGAACGTACGGGCGATACCCATACGGTTGACCTGGTAGACGGACTTGCCCGAGGTGTCCTCGCCGTCGAGCAGGATAGTACCGTGCGTGGGCTGGTACACCTTGGTGAGCAGGTTGAAGACCGTGGTCTTACCGGCACCGTTGGGACCGATCAGACCGGCGATCTCGGTCTTACCGATGGTCAGGCTAAAGTCGTCGACTGCCTTAAGGCCGCCAAATTCAATGCCCAAGTGGATGCACTCGAGCGCCGGGCGCTGGCCCAGGTCGCGGTCGGGAACGATGGCGCCAGAAGGATACGGGACCATCTTGCCCTTGTTGAACTCAAACTTACTGGGCATCGGCTGCTACCTCCTTCTTGGAAGCAAAGCGGTCCTTAATGCGTGCGAAGAACGCCTTGAGCTGCGGGTTGTTGGTAAAGATCATGACCAGGATCAGCACGATGGCGTAGATGAGCATGCGGTAGTCCGAGAACTGACGGAGCAGCTCGGGAAGCACCGTGAGCAACGCCGCCGCGATGACGGAGCCGCGCATATTGCCCAGACCGCCCAGGACCACGAATACCAGGATGAGGATGGACGTGTTGAAGTCGAACTTGGTGGCGGAAAGCTGCGAGAAGTTACCGCCGAAGAGGGCTCCGGCAGCGCCGGCGAGAGCGGCGGAAACCACGAAGGCGATCATGCGGTACTCGGTGACGGAGATGCCCACGGACTCGGCAGCGATCTTGTTGTCGCGCACGGCCATAATGGCACGGCCGGTACGGCTGCGAACCAGGTTGAGCACGATCACGAGTGCGACCATGACCAGGATGGCACCGGCGAGGAAGGTCGAGTACGTCGACACGCCCGATGCGCCCTGGGCGCCCTTGATGATGGCGGTGCCGTCCTCGAGCAGGTGCAGGTCGTCGATCGTGGAGTTACCTGTAATGTTAAAGATCACATGCAGGCCGCGGGAGTCGACGCCCACGATAAGGCAGGTGACGATCTCTTTGATAATCTCGCCAAAGGCCAGCGTCACGATAGCCAGGTAATCGCCGCTCAGGCGAAGGACCGGGATGCCGATCAAGAAGCCCAGGATGGCGGCAGCGATGGCGCCGACCACGATGCTGATGACAAGACGTATCGGATCGGAGGGAACGGCGCTCTCGAGGGCGACCGCGGTAACGATGCCTGTATAGGCGCCGACGCTCATAAAGCCCGCGTGGCCCAGCGACAAGTCGCCCGCGATGCCGACGACGAGGTTAAGGGAGATAGCCATGACGATATAGGCCGTGATGGGAACCAGCTGACCGGCGATCATGCGCGGAATCATGTGGTTAGACTGCATAAAGAACACGATGGCGAACGCCACAAGGCACATGGCGTACGTAACAAAGTCGTGACGCGTCTGCTTGTCTTTAAGAAACTTCATAACGCTCACCTACACCTTCTCGGGGACGTACTTGCCCAAGAGGCCGGCAGGCTTGACGAGCAGGACGATGATCAAAACACCAAAGACGATGGAGTTGGCAAGGCTCGTGGAAATATAAGCCTGTGCCATCGCCTCGATGATACCGATGAGAATGCCACCGACAAAGGCACCGGGGATGGAGCCGATGCCACCGAAGACAGCGGCATCGAAGGCCTTGATGCCAGGCATGGCACCCGTCGTGGGCTGCAGCACCGGCGAGTAGGAGCACAGCAGCACGCCGGCGATGGCGGCAAGGGCGGAGCCGATGGCAAACGTCATCGAGATGGTGCGGTTGACGTTGATGCCCATGAGCTGAGCGGCGGCCTTGTCCTCGGACACGGCGCGCATGGCTTTGCCCATCTTGGTCTTGCCTGTAAAGAACATCAGGCCGGCCATGATAACCAGGCAGGCGACGATGGTGACGAGCGAGACGGCGCTTACGTTGAACTTGGCCAAGAACTCCGGCACCTGGAAGGTGACGAGCGAAGTGAAGTTCTTGGGCGTGGCGCCCCACAGAAGCTGCGCGGCGTTCTGCAGGAAGTAAGACACGCCGATGGCCGTGATCAGAACGGCCAGAGGGCCTGCTTGGCGCAGCGGCTTGTATGCCAGACCCTCGATGAGAACACCGAGAACCGTGCAGACCACACAAGAGAGAATTACAGATGCCCAGCCCGGGAGGCCGAGATACGACGTGGCGCAGAACGAGACATAGGCACCGACCATGATGACGTCGCCGTGAGCGAAGTTGAGCATCTTGGCGATACCGTAGACCATGGTGTAGCCCAACGCGATGATGGCGTAGACGCTGCCCACGGACAGGCCGTTGACCAAGTATTGGATAAAGACCGTCATGTTCCACATCCCCCTTTCGAATAGGTTTCCAGTTGATGTATGAAACAGGGACGTTACATCGTCCCCAGATACCAAGCAAGCAGGGAAGGCCAAAACCTCCCCTGCTTGGGATCAAAACCGCTCTATATAAGGCGGCCTATTAGGCCTGTACGTACTTGCCGTCGGTAATGACGTACGCCGTCGGGTCCTTCTGGACCTGACCCTTGTCGTTCCAGGAGAGCTTGCCAGTCAGACCGTCAACGGTAATCTTGAGCATAGCCTCGGGAAGCTTCTCGGCAACCTCGGTGGGGTCGGCGTCGACGCCCAGGCCGGCCTCCTTGAGAGCCTCGACCACAGCATGCACGCCGTCGTAGGCGTCGGCGGCAAACTGGTCGGGGGTATCGCCGTACTTATCCTTGTAAGCGTTGACGAAGTCGGCGTTCTTCTCGTCGTCGGCGGAGAACGGGGTCATGAGCAGCAGACCCTCGGCAAGAGAGGTGTCGAAGCCCTCAACGCCCAGGATGCCGTCCATGCCGTCGCAGCCCATCATCTTGACGTCGTAGCCCATGTCCTTGGCGTTCTTGAGCAGGACGGACGCCGGCGTGTAGTAGATCGGCGCAAAGATCATGGTGGCGCCTGCCTGCTTGGCCTTGGTCAGCTGGTTGGTAAAGCTCGTGGCGGAGTCGTCCTTAAAGGTCTCCTCGTCGACAATCTCAAGCTTAGACTTAGCGGCCTGGGCCTTAAAGGAATCTGCGATGCCCGAAGAATAGGCGTCGCCGGAGTTATAGAACAGCACGAACTTCTCGTTCGCATACTTCTCTGCCAGGAACTTGGCAGCGTTGACACCTTGGTTGGGGTCGGTAAAGCAAACCTGGAAGACGCAATCCTTGCCCTTGGTAACGTCCTCGGAGGACGCAGACGGGGTGATCATGAACGTCTCGGGGTCGTTGCCGCACTCGGCGGCAACGGCGACCGACGCACCCGTGGTGGTCGGACCGACGAGGGCCTGCATGCCCCAGTCGAGCAGGGTGTTGAAGGCGTTGACGGCCTTCTCACCGTCAGCCTGGTCGTCCTCGGCCTTGCTGACAAGCGGCAGCTCCTTAGTCGAGAAATCCTTGCAGCCAAGCTCGACAGCCTGTGTAACGGACTTGCCGTAGGACGCGTTGGCGCCGGTCAGCGGGCCGATGGTGCCGATCTTAAACGAAGCGTCGCCCGACGCGGAACCGCTGTCGCCGCCGTTGGAGGAGCAGCCAGCTAGAATGGACATCGCCCCCAGACCTGCTGCGCTCGCGATAACGCTCCTGCGATTCATAACAGGGTTCAATGACTTACCGGTGAGGCTCGACATGCGGCTCTCCTCTCAAATCTCGTCGGGTTTCGGTTACCCGACAGGCCATCCTTCGCCGTGTTCGGCGTTCGCAAAATAGTAGACGCTTTAGTTAGGAAAAGTGGCGAATATTTCAACTTTTCTTTGGATTTGTTCATTTATCCATATTTCTGCGTATTTCTATTTTTTTATGCAGTAATGCCACTTTATTGTGTAAAAGTAATGTTTCCATTCTGTTACAAGCGTTCCCGCTCTTAATAAACATGGTGTCCCCCTTTTCGCTAGCCGCGATGCGGCCGTCTTGCGGTACAGGGCAAACCTTATGGTGCAAACGTTGACAGTTTGTTACGGAGTTCCGTTTATAGCGAGCATGTTTCCAATGTTTCCGCAGCGTTTCGGGGGTGCCGTTTTGTGCGACTCCTGTTGCCTGGCGAGCACGCGCCCTCTGTTCACGCTAGAATGCACTCAACCTTTAAGCGGTTAATCCATCCATGAGATGCACGAAGGAGCTATCTATGAGCGAACCCCTGCGCACCGTGAACGTCGGTCTGATCGGCCTGGGAACCGTCGGCGGCGGCGTGGCCCGTCTGATCAAGAGCCACCACGATGAGTACCTGGCAGCCTACGGCATCGACCTTAAGCTGACCCGCGCCTGCGCGCTTGCCTGGGAGCAGGCCGAGGCGGCAGGCATTGAGCGCGAGGCCTTCACGAGTGACTGGCACGACGTCGTCACCGACCCCGCCGTCGACATCGTCGTCGAGCTGATCGGCGGCGAGCATCCCGCAACCGAGATCTTCACCACCGCCTTCGAGAACGGCAAGCACGTCGTCTCTGCCAACAAGGCCCTGCTGGGCCGTCACGTCGAGACGCTCGCCGAAAAGGCGCGCGCGTGCGGCGTGCAGATTAAGTGCGAGGCCAGCTGCGGCGGTGGCATCCCCATTGTCAGCACGCTCGAGCACGACCTAGTGGGCAACAAGATCCTGACCATCGCCGGCATCCTCAACGGCACCACCAACTATATCCTGTCGCGCATGGACGCCGAGGGCGCCGATTACGCCGACGTGCTTGCCGACGCGCAGGCCAAGGGCTATGCCGAGGCCGACCCGTCCGCAGACGTCGACGGCTTCGACGCCGCCAGCAAGACGGCCATCCTTGCCTCCATCGGCTTTGGCACCCGCGTGACCACCGACGATGTGTACCAGCAGGGTATCCGCACCATCGGCGCCGAGGACATCACTCAGGCCCGCGAGCTCGGCTACACCATTAAGCTGCTGGGCATCGCCCGCAACACCGACGCCGGCGTCGACGTCCGCGTGCATCCCACGCTGATCCCCGCCGACCACATGCTTGCCAAGGTCAACGGCGCCATGAACGCTGTCTACGTGGTAGGCGACGCCGTGGGCGAGACCATGTTCTACGGTGCCGGCGCAGGCTCCTTCCCCACCGCGAGCGCCGTCGTGGGCGATATCCTGTCGCTCTCCGAGCAGATCAGCCGCGGCGTGGCTCCGCTGCCCGAGATTGAGCCCTATGGCCACAACCTCACCTTTAAGCCCATGGACGAGCTCCAGACCAAGTACTATGTGCGCCTGAAAGTCGCCGACCGCGTGGGTGCCCTGTCCGAGACGGTCGACATCTTTGCCAAGCACAACATCTCGATCTCGCTCATCAACCAGGTCGAGGACGGCAAATCGGGCGTCAGCGATGCCTGCTCGGTCATCTTCCTGACGCACCGCGCGCTCGAGAAGGACGTCCAAGCTGCCGCCGCCGAGCTTGCCGGCGTCGACTGCGTGGCCGAGGTCGCCAACGTCCTGCGCATCGAGGACGTTGAGGCTTGGACCGAAGGCGTCATGGCGAACTAGTCCAACGCTCGCCTAGCAATACGCGCCTTGAGGGCTCCCGTCCGATGTGGGACGGGAGCCCTTTTGTCACCTGCCCTAAGCACAACGGCAAAGCATATTTGCGCGAGCCGCTCATCGGTAACGCGGGCTACCGTTCACCGATATGCAAACGCGGCCGATTCCGACTACCGCTACGCTGTGCTGCGAATGTCCGCCCGCGATGAGAGGAAGCACCATGTTGCTCGAGGGCAAGAAAGCAATCATCACCGGAGGCACACGCGGTATCGGCTATGCCATCGCCTGCCGTTTTATCGAGGAAGGCGCTGCCGTCACCGTCTTTGGCTCGCGCCAGGAGACTGCCGACACGGCCGTTGAGAAGCTGACAGCCGCCTATCCCGACGCCAAGGTCTGGGGTCGCTCCTGCGATCTCACCTCGCTCGAGGCCGTGACTGAGGCCTTTACGCAGACTGCAGCCGACATGGGCGGCTTGGACACGGTCGTCAACAATGCCGGTATCTCCCAGCGTTCACCCCTCTTGGACTACACGGCCGAGGAGTTCGCAAAGGTCATGGACCTTAACGTCGTCGCCGTCTTTAATGGCCACCAGGCAGCCGCCAAGATCATGACCGAGGCCGGCCATGGCGGCACCATCACCACCACGAGCTCGATGGTCGCCAAGTACGGCCAGCCCTCCGGTGTCGGCTACCCCACGTCCAAGTTTGCCGTCAACGGTATGGTCCAGTCGCTCTCGCGCGAGCTCGCCCCCATGGGCATTCGCGTCAACGCCGTCGCCCCCGGCGTGACTAAGACCGACATGGTCGCCAACCTGCCCGAAGAGGTCATCAAGCCCATCATCGCCACCATTCCGCTGGGTCGCATGGGCGAGCCCGAGGATGTCGCCAACGCCTTTGTTTTCCTGGCGAGCGACATGTCCTCCTATGTCACGGGCGCCGTGCTCCCCGTCGACGGAGCCGCCCGCTCCTAAGGAGCCACAAGCTTTGGCTTCAAGTTTCAACATAGCTCAACCAAAAAGGCGCGCCGTCTGAATCAACTACAGACAGCGCGCCTTCTCCTGTTATGAAAGGGAAACTATGTCCCAGTATTTCGGATCAGAACGGGGCACGGTTTCCCCCAGGACCTCCTTGCGGAAACTGCATCCCACTCTGAGCGCCCATTCCGGGACACAGCTTCCCAACGGCCCCCGTTTCGGAAACCACATCCCGTTCCGAGCCTTCAAAGCGGGACGCGGCTTCCCCGAGAAAGTATCGACTACTTACCGTCGTCGTCTTCGGCTTCTTCGCGCGCATAGAGCTCCAGCATGCGGCGGCGGTATTCGCGCACAGCGAGCTTGGCGCGCTCCAGGCGGCGGCGCTCACGCGGAGTCAGCTCGGACGGGTCGACCTCGTCTCCATAGGTCTTATCGGCAAGCAGGTGCGCCGCGTCCACGATGCGGGCATCGATGTGACCGCTCGCCGCCTCGGCGGAAAGACGCTCGGCAATCGTATCGAGCGTAGGCAGGCCCTCAAATACGCGACCATGGCCATGCGAGGTCAGCAGCTCGTGCTCCCGTGCGAGCAGGCTCGCCAAATCGCGATGGGCGCGCAGAATGTCGAGCGCATCGGATGGATGCTCGGCAACCTCTGCCACGGCGGCGACCGGTGCGGCGTCGACCACGCGGTAGAAGAGCTGCGCGAGCAATGGCATCAAGAACACCGTGATGGCACCGGCGGCAACCATGACCGACGCAATATCTTGCGACAGCGCGCCCGCGTTGACGGCAACGCTTGTCACGGCAACGATGATCGGCAGCGCCGTGGTGCAGTACAGGGCCACGGTAATGCGACCATACGCCGACACATCGCGCGTCGCAGGACAAATGCTCGTAGAAATAAGAATGGGCACGGCACGAATAATCAGCAGCGCCACGATAAAGCCCACGAGCAGACCCGGGCGCGACGCCACGGCCGTCAGGTCGATTTTTGCGCCCGATACGGCAAAGAACACCGGAATCAAAAAGCCGTAGGCAAGACCGTCGAGCTTGGTCTCGAGCGTATGGTTGCCCTCGGGGATGATAAAGCGCAAGACAAAGCCGGCGGCAAAAGAACCCAACACGATATCGAGGTCAAAGATGGCAGAGAACGCCACGAGCGTGACCAGGATGAGCACGGTCAGGCGCACGAAGGTCTGCGACGTGGTGTCGGCGCGTTCCTCGACAAACGCAAAGAAGCGGCTGCCGACGCGCCTGGAACGACTTGGGACCACGGCTAACAGCACGCAGACCACCGCAAACAGGCCAAGAATCACGAGCGTCTGGATGCCGGTGCGAGCAGACAGCAGCACCGACATGGCGAGCACGGGGCCGAGCTCGCCCCACGTACCATAGGCAAGAATCGAATCGCCGACGCGCGTCCCAGCAAGCGACCGCTCGCGCAAGATGGGCATGAGCGCCCCAAGCGCCGTCGAGGTCAACGCCAGCGTCACGGCGATGCCATCAAAATGACTGACCGAAAACCACGGGGTAAAGCGCACGGCAAGCCAGGCGATGCCAAACGTGACGACCCACGTCGCCATGCCGTAACGCCCCTCGATGCCCGTGATGTTCTTGGGATCGATCTCAAAGCCGGCAAGCAGGAACAAAAAGGCCAGGCCGAGCTCGGACACGAGCGAGACCTCAGCATCTACATGGATAATGCCGAGCATATGAGGTCCCAGCACCGCACCAAACACGAGCAAAAAGACCGTCTCGGGAACGGGTTTTCCGGGAATCGCCGAGGCGATGAAGGGGCTTGCAAAGGCCACGAGTGCGATGATGGCGAGTGAAACGAATGCCATGTGATGCCTTTCTCTTGTTTGCGCTTCACTGTAGCACCCTCGCCGTCCTCAACGCGCCGCGAGCTGTCGTATCATAGTGAGGTTTACAAACATGTGGCTCAAGGCGACCGCGAGGCTTGCCCCGCAAACCGACCGCTGCCGCATACCGTACCGTACGCCCAACCGATCAGGAAGGCAGGAACCAATGGTCTCTCGTATCTACGTGGAGAAGAAACCCGGGTTCGACGTCGAGGCTCAGCAGCTCAAGGGCGAGCTGACCGAGATTCTCGGCATCAAGGGCATCGAGGCCCTGAGGATCATCAACCGCTACGACGTCGAGGGCATCGACGAGGAGCTTTTCCGCTCCTGCGTGCCGACCGTCTTTAGCGAGCCCCAGGTCGATGTGACCTACGACGAGCTCCCCGCAAGCGACGGCGCCGTCTTTGCCGTCGAATTCCTGCCTGGCCAGTTTGACCAGCGCGCCGACTCCGCCAGCGAGTGCGTGCAGCTCATCAGCCAGGGAGAGCGCCCCGCCGTGCGCTCCGCCAAGGTCTATATGATCTCGGGCGCTCTGGACGAGGCCGCCATTGATGCCATCAAGCACTACGTGGTGAACCCCGTCGAGGCGCGCATCGCCTCGCTCGACCTGCCCGAGACGCTGTACATGGAGACCCCCGAGCCCCAGCCCGTCGAGGTGCTCGACGGTTTCCGCGAGCTCGACGAAGCCGGCCTTGCCGCCTTTATTTCCGAGCGCGGCCTTGCCATGGACGAGGCGGACATCGCCTTCTGCCAGCAGTACTTCCGCGATGAGGATCGCGACCCCACCATCACCGAGATCCGCGTGATCGACACCTACTGGTCCGATCACTGCCGCCACACCACCTTCGGCACCGTCCTGGACGACGTGACGATCGACGACGCCGTGGTGCAGCAGGCCTTCGACCGCTACATGGAGATGCGCCACGAACTCGGTCGCGACACCAAGCCCGTCTGCCTCATGGACATGGGCACCATCGGCGCCAAGTACCTCAAGAAGACCGGCGTCATGACCGATGTCGACGAGTCCGAGGAGATTAACGCCTGCACCGTCAAGGTGAAGGTCGATGTCGACGGCGAGGACCAGGACTGGCTGTTCCTCTTTAAGAACGAGACCCACAACCACCCGACCGAGATCGAGCCCTTCGGCGGTGCCGCTACCTGCGTGGGCGGTGCCATCCGCGACCCGCTGTCGGGCCGCAGCTACGTGTACCAGGCCATGCGTGTCACCGGCGCCGGCGACCCCACCGTCCCCGTGTCCGAGACGCTCGAGGGCAAGCTGCCGCAGCGTAAGCTCGTGACCACTGCTGCCGCCGGCTACTCCAGCTACGGCAACCAGATCGGCCTTGCCACCGGTCAGGTCAACGAACTCTATCACCCCGGCTACGTCGCCAAGCGCATGGAGGTCGGCGCCGTCGTGGGCGCTACCCCGGCAAACCACGTGCGTCGCGAGTGCCCCGCCCCCACCGACAAGATCATCCTGTTGGGCGGCCGCACCGGCCGTGACGGCATCGGCGGTGCCACCGGCTCCTCCAAGACCCAGAACACCGAGTCCATCGAGACATCGGGCGCCGAGGTCCAGAAGGGCAACGCCCCGGTCGAGCGCAAGCTGCAGCGCCTGTTCCGCCGCGGCGATGCCTGCCGTCTGATCAAGCGCTGCAACGACTTTGGCGCCGGCGGTGTCTCGGTCGCCGTAGGCGAGCTTGCCGACGGCCTGTATGTCGACCTTGATACCGTGACCAAGAAGTACGACGGTCTTGACGGCACCGAGCTCGCCATCTCTGAATCCCAGGAACGCATGGCCTGCGCCGTCGCCGACGGTGACGTCGAGGAGTTCATGAGCTACGCCGCCGAGGAGAACCTGGAGGCGACCGTTATCGCCGAGGTTACCGCCGAGCCGCGCATGCGCATGGCCTGGAACGGCGTCGCCATCGTCGATCTGTCCCGCGAGTTCCTCAACTCCAACGGTGCGCCCAAGCACCAGGTCGCCCACGTCTGCGCCCGCAGTGTGTGGCAGCCCAGCTGGGCCGGTACCACGCTCGCCGAGCGCATGACCTCGCTCGTCACCGACCTCAACGTCGCTTCCAACAAGGGCCTTTCCGAGCGCTTCGACTCCACCATCGGCGCCGCGACCGTGCTTATGCCTTTTGGCGGCAAGACGCAGCTCACCCCGAGCTCGGCCATGGTCGCCAAGTTCCCCGTGGACGGCGAGACCACCACGGCGAGTGCCATGGCATGGGGCTTCAACCCCTATTTGATGGAGGCCGACCAGTTTGCGGGCGCCTACCTGTCCGTGGTCGAGTCCATCGCCAAGCTCGTTGCCGCCGGCTTTGAGCACAAGCGCGCCTACCTCTCCTTCCAGGAGTACTTCGAGCGCCTGCGCACCGAAGCAGAGCGCTGGGGCAAGCCCATGGCTGCCGTCCTGGGTGCCCTTATGGCCCAGGTCGACCTGGGTGCCGGCGCCATCGGCGGCAAGGACTCCATGAGCGGTTCGTTTGAGGACGAGGCCGGCGAGCTCAACGTTCCGCCGACCCTGATCAGCTTCGCCGTCGCCGTGGGCAAGGCCGCCCGCGCCGTCTCGCCCGAGTTCAAGGGCCTCACGCACCGCGTCGTCCGCATCGCCCCCGCCACCTATGGCGAGGACTACCGCCCCGATGCTCAGCAGCTGCTCGCCGCGTTTGACGCCGTCGAGGCGCTCACTGCTACCGGCAACGCCCTGGCCATCTCCACGCCCGGCTACGGCTGCGGCGCCGAGAGCCTCTTTAAGATGTGCGTCGGTAACCAGATCGGTATCGAGCTTGCCGAGGATGTAGACGTGGAGAGCCTCTTCACCCCGCTCTACGGTAGCTTTATCGTCGAGCTCGCCGAGGATGCCGAGCTGCCCGAGGTCGCCGACGGCGTTGTCGTCGAGCCCCTGGGCACCACCGTCGAGGGCTATGTCATCGACACCGGCTCCGAGGTCATCGAGCTCGCCGAGCTCCAGGAGGCCTGGGAGAGCGGCATCGAGGGCGTCTTCGCCTACCGCAGCGCCGGCAAGACCCCCGAGGTCGAGACCATCGACTTCCGCGCCAAGGATATCCACGTGTACGGCGGCGCCAAGATCGCCCGCCCGCGCGTGATCATCCCCGTGTTCCCCGGCAACAACTGCGAGTACGACAGCGCCCGCGCCTTCCGTGCCGCCGGTGCCGAGGCCGACACCTTCGTGATCAACAACCTCACGCCCGAGGCCGTCGCCGAAAGCACCCGCGAGCTTGCCCGCCGCATCCGTGCAAGCCAGATCGTCATGATCCCCGGCGGCTTCTCGGGCGGCGACGAGCCCGACGGCTCCGCCAAGTTCATCACGGCGTTCTTCCGCGCTCCCGAGGTCACCGAGGCAGTCCGCGACCTGCTCAAGGCCCGCGATGGCCTGATGCTGGGCATCTGCAACGGCTTCCAGGCCCTGATCAAGCTCGGCCTGGTGCCCTACGGCGACATCGTCGACGCCACGCCCGATACGCCCACGTTGACGTTCAACACCATCGGTCGCCACCAGAGCCGTCTGGTGCGCACCCGCATCTCGTCCAACTTGTCCCCGTGGCTGTCGCAGTGCAGCCTGGACGACCCCTACACCGTCGCCATCAGCCACGGCGAGGGCCGCTTTGTCGCCAATGACGAAGTGCTCGCCCAGCTGATCGCCAACGGCCAGGTCGCCACGCAGTACGTGGGCGAGAACGGCAAGCCCAGCATGGATCTCTCCGTCAACCCCAACGGCTCCGCACTCGCCATCGAGGGCATCACGAGCCCCGACGGCCGCGTCCTGGGCAAGATGGGCCATGCCGAGCGTCGCGGCGACAACCTGTACCGCAACGTGCCCGAGCATGTCCCCGGCGATAAGTTCATGCCGATCTTTGAGAGCGGCGTGGCCTACTTCGCTTAAACCTTTCCCATCGGGTACAATCCCCTCGGGTAACAACACCCGCCACCGACACATCCGGTGGCGGGTTCTTTTTTGCTTCGCGCATGCAGGAAGGACATCATGGAAAGCCGCAAGCCGTATCTCGCCACCCTGCCCGGACTCATCCTGGGTTGTCTTGTTTGCTGTGCACTCTGGGGATCGGCCTTTCCCTGCATCAAGATCGGCTACGCACTCTTTGGTATCCCGGCGCACGATAGCGCCTCGCAGCTGCTCTTTGCGGGCTTGCGCTTCACGCTTGCCGGCGCCCTGGTTATCGTTGGGATGAGTGCGGCCCAACGCCGCCCCCTCATTCCGCAGGCTCGCGACATCAAGCCCATCTTTGTCTTGTCGCTCTTCCAGACTATCGGGCAGTACTTCTTTTTCTATCTGGGCCTCTCGCGCGCCAGCGCCATGTCGAGCTCCATCATCGAGGCCAGCGCCAACTTCCTCGCAATCCTCTTTGCCGCCCTGGCATTTCACACCGAGAAGCTCGATGTGGCCAAGGTGCTCGGCTGTGTGCTGGGCTTTGCCGGCGTCGCGCTCGTCAACCTCTCGGGCGCAGATGGCACCTTTGGCTTCAGGCTCGATGGCGAGGGCTTTATCCTAGCCTCCACTGTCGCGGGTGCTCTTTCGACCTGCCTGATCGGCATCTTCTCGCGCAAGCATGACGGCGTCTTGCTCGCCGGCTGGCAGTTTTTAGTCGGAGGTTTGGTCCTTACCGCCATCGGGTTTTTGATGGGCGGCGCGCTCTCCCCCACCGCGATCATCCCCGCCATCGCACTCATTATCTATATGGCACTCATTTCCGCCGTCGCGTACTCGCTATGGTCGCGTCTGCTTGCCGTCAACCCCGTCAGCCGTGTGTCGGTCTTTGGCTTTATGAATCCAGTCTTTGGCGTACTGTTGAGCGCTCTGCTGCTCGGCGAGGGCGCTGGCACGAGCCCTGTTACCGTACTTGTTGCCCTGCTGTTGGTCTGCGGCGGCATCATCATCGTCAACAGGCCCAAAAAGGCCTAGCGAGCTCACCTTTTTAGGGAGGATGTTCGCACACTTTAGCTTAATGGAGTACATCGGAGAGCCGAGGGCCGCCATGCACGCAAGCTTGCACCCCTTTATCTAGCGTATCTGGATGCCAGCTTTCTTTTTCTCGGCCTTGACACGGTAGAGCTCCGCATCGGCAGCGCGAAGCAAGTCTTGCCAGGTATCGACGCCATCACCAACCCGTGCGTAGCCGATGGACATCCGCAACAGATACGGAACCTCGGCGCGCGCGAGCTCGTCGTTGATTGTCGCGCACAGATGCATGATATCCTGTTCCGCCACTGCCTTTTGGAGCACCACGAACTCATCGCCACCATAACGTGCGATAAAGCCGCCAGACGCCGAGCAGACTTCTTTGAGCGCAGCAGATATGACCTGAAGAGCGTGGTCGCCCTCCACATGCCCATAGCGATCGTTAATCTGCTTAAAGCCGTCGGCGTCCATCATAAGCAGATATACATCTTCGGCCTGATCCACATTTGAGAAGAGCGACAGCATATAGGTCTCAAAACGGTTGCGATTGTTAAGTCCAGTCAACGGGTCGGTCGAGATCAGCTGCTCCTGGTAGATGATGTAGAGCAGCAACATGCTAATCATTATGCCGACACAAAGGCCGGGCACCGAGTATACGACCTGAAAGGTACCGCCCACCAGGGCCGGAATGGCGAAAAATGCCAAGGTTCGATAGATGGCCTTCGTCTGCAGGCTCTCGACCCTGCGAGATTGCACAAACGCATGCAGGGACGTATGTATAACGTAACAGTAGCTGACGATGGGCTGAATCATATAGGCAAAGCCGCGACGATACACGCCCTGCGAATCGATATAGAACAGGGCGTGCGTCCAGTAACTGGTAAACGCCAGCACGACCACCAGAGCCGTAGGCAACGCTACAAGCACCACCCTATAGCGCGAGGTCAAAAGGCGAGAACCCTGCACCGTCTCGGAATAGATAAACCAAATGAGACACGCGATAGCAAAGAGCGAAAACGAAACCGCGTTGGAAATCCAGTTGGCAGCAATGCCCAACGTGCCGTCCACACCGTCCGAAAGCGTCCAGATCATATCGAATAATATGTACGCGGCAGAGGTGTAGCCAAGCATGCTAAACAATAGCTGCTGGGTGCTCGAGAACAAGGAGCGACGACTTCGCACGGCAAGCCCGATAAGAACAATCATGCATAGCACGAATATCTCAATCTTGAGTGCCTTAACCACTAGCGCCATCCCTTCAATATCCAAGTGGTCAGAATCGCCCAATTCGAATCAGGGCAATAAACACCCCTTTACTCCGCAGGGGTAAAGGGGATAATAGCAGAGCGCCCGAACATCACTGCAAAACAGTTTCTGTTCGGGCGCCCATACGGCGCGAATTGCACACGCCGGCATCATTGATGGGTATCGATTGCTACTCGCCATCGATGTCGGTCGCGACGGCCTCCTCGATGGCCTCGACACCGACAGGCGACAGATCCTCCTTGCCTTGGCAGAACTTCTTGTCGACCCAGCCAGTCAGAATCGGAGCCATGATCGCCGTGATGATAACGGCGGTGGCGATCTGAGCGTACGCGGTGGGCGCAAGCTCGGCGTAGCGCGGTGCGACCTCGGCGAGGGCAACCGGTGTGGTCATAGCCGTGCCGGCAATGGTGGAGCAAGCCACAGCGGCCTTGCCATTGCCGCCGCACAGACGCTCGAACGCAAAGGTGATGGGACCGACGACAAACAGCGTGACAAGGCCCAGCAAGATGCCGGAAATACCGCCGGTGATAAAGCTCGACAGGCTCATGGACGCACCGAGCTGAAATCCGATGACGGCAATCGCAGGATTGGCACCGGGAACCAACAGGTTCTTGATAAACGGGAACAGGTTGCCCAGAACCATGCCGATAACGAGTGGCAAGATGGAGCCGATAATGGTGCCAATGGGAATATTGGCGAGGCCGGAAACACCGAGGATGATCATCGTGACGGCGGGGCCGGCCGTAAAGAACAGGATACCGACGGCGCCCTGCTCGGACTCATCGCCGAACTCGCCCATGATGCCCGTATAGAGCGCCATGTTGCAAAACGTGATGCCGCCGATGATAGACACGGAGCTCAGACCCAGGAAGTTGTCGTTAAAGAAATATGCCACGCCCAGGCCGAGAGCCGCTGCGACGACCAGCTTGGGGATCAGCACGACGATACCGGTCTTGATGGCACCCGGCGTGGACTTAAAGCTGATGCCGGCGCCCACAAACAGCAGGATCGCGGCGACGATGGTATTGGAGCCACCGCGGCAGGCAGCCGTAAAGAAGCCGCCGATCTCAAAAACCTGCGGGCAGAAGGTGTTGAGCAAAAGACCGACGATCATCGGATAGATCATGATGTCGCCCGGGATGCGCGGGACCTTGAATTTCTTTTGCTCGTTGGCGGTTGCTTCCTGTGCCATGAAACCCCCATTTCCGCTGACGGGGTACAAAAGCCCACGTCACGCTTTGCTACAGTAAAGTTTGACCATGGTACCAGAAGAAATAGACCAGCTCGGTGAAAAATCCGACGAGTTGGGATGGAACGAGATTCGGCGCCCGCGACGCCACCCCTATATAAGGCTCAAGACAATATAGAGTACGATGCCCGAGACGCAGCACCACAGCATCGATTTTGTCTTGACCGCCATGACCACGACGCCGGCGGCCGCAATCCAGGGAACCAAGGCAGGCCAGAGTCCCGCGTCGAACGCGCCGGGGCTCACCAAGTCGTTGGCGACCAGCGCGGCAAAGGCGGCGGGCGGGATATAGCCCAGGGCCTCGGTAATGCGGGGCGACAGGGTCCGCCCGCGCAAGGCGAACGCCGGCGCGATGCGAAAGAACGCGATAGCAGCCCACGACGACAGCCACAGAACCAAGAACTCGTTAACGGGCATCGCGGGCACCTCTTCCGTCAAATACAGCATCGCACGCCAACGCAATGGCCATGCCGGCCACGACGCTTGCCGGCACGGCAATATTCGTGAGGCCCAAGAACTTGCATACGGCGACGGACACCGCGCCCGAAACCGCCGCGACAACGTTGCCGCGCGACAGCCGCTGCGAAAAGAGCAGGCAGATAAAGAGCGAGGTGCAGACAAAGGCTGCAATGGCGGTGGGAACATCGACAACGGCGCCGACGATGGCGCCCATCGTACACGAAACGCCCCATGTTGCGATGAGAATCACGTTGAGCACAAAGGACTCGCGCGGGCCCCAATCCTCCCCTTCAACCAACTTGGCAAGCGAGATGCCATATGCCTCCTCGGTAAGTGTCGCGGCAACAGCCAGCGTCTGACGCTTCGAGGCACCCGTCAGATGCGGCGCGATCGATGCCGAGTAAAGCGCAAAGCGCGAGGAGATGGCAGCAACGCTCGCGACGATCGATGCTGCAGGCACGCCCGCCAGCCACAGGTTGCAGATCATAAACTGGCCGCTGCCCGTCACAAACGTGCTGCTCAGGGCAAAGACCATCCAGGGTTCCATTCCCGTCTGCCCCATGATCATTCCGCACGGCGCGCCTATTGCAACATAGGTAAGCATCACCGGCCAGACGGTTTTAAAGATCCTAAGGACCATGCCACCCCCATTCTGGTAAGTCGTCTGCAGCGCACCTCGCAACGCAGCAGAAATATCAACCGGTGGCAATAAAGTTCGCCTACAATTGCCACCGGATCGAAAGACACAACTTTTTAGGAAGTCATTATGACAGCTATCGATCGAGACCGGGCGCGCGCAGCCTTCAAAAGCTACACCGATGCCTACGACGCCACCAACCCACGCATCGCGCTCAAAATCGAGCATACGTACCACGTGGCCGAGGCATGCGATGCCGTAGCGCGCGAGCAGGGCTGGTCGTCAGATGATATTGACTTGGCATGGCTTTGCGGCCTGCTGCACGATATAGGCCGCTTTGAGCAGCTGCGACGCTGGGACACCTTTAAGGACGCCGAGAGCATGGGCCATGCAGCGCTGGGCATCGAGGTCCTCTTTGGCGAGAATCCCGCCGATGCACCCGCCGTGACGAGCGTCCGCGACTTTATCGATGACCCGGCAGAAGATGAGCTCATCCGAGCGAGCATTGCCTATCACAGCGATTTCCGTCTACCCGCGCAGCTCGACGAGCGCACGCGGCGCTTCTGCGATATCGTGCGCGATGGCGACAAGATCGACATTATGCGCACCATCGCCGACAGCACCGTCGACACCATCCTCAAGGTGGATGAGGACACGTTTCTCGCCAGCCACTTCTCGACACCGGCGCTTACCGCCTTTGACGAGCATCGCTGCGTCGCGCGTGACGAGCGCAACGAGCCGGCGGACTACCTGGTGGGGCTCATCTGCTTTATGTTTGAGCTCGTCCATCCGGCAAGCCGTGCACTGGCGCGCGAGCAAGGCGATATCTATCGCCTGCTCGACGCGCCCTTTGGCATTACGCGACCCTTTACCGACCCCGCCGCGCAGGCAACCTGGAGCCGCCTTAAGGACGAGCTGCTCCGCTGGCTGGCAAGCGCTTAGCACTCGAGCTGAGCCAGCAGTTCCTCAACGATCTCAACGGCATCGCCGACGACCTTGTACCGGGCGGCACCGAAGATGGGGGCATCCGGGTCCTCATTGATGGCGACAATGCACTCCGCCCCACCGATGCCGGCGAGATGCTGGATAGCGCCCGAGACACCGATGCTCACGAGGAGCTTGGGCGAGACCGATACACCCGTCTGGCCAATTTGGTGGCGATACTCCAGCCAGCCGGCCTCCACCACGGGGCGCGTGCAGCCAAGCTCGGCACCCAGAGCCTCGGCAAGCTTTCGCATCAGCGGTAGGTTTTTCTTGGAGCCGATGCCGCGGCCCACCACGACTAGACGCTCGGCATCGGCAATTGAAGCCTGCTGTCCCCACTCCTCGGCGGGAATCGAGATCTCGACACGGGCCTTAACGTCATCCGCTAGCACTACCTGGGCAATCGTGCCGGAGCGGCTATAGTCAAACTCGGGCGCCTTAAAGATGCCGGGGCGCACCGTTGCCATCTGAGGACGGTGGTTGGGGCAGATAATGGTGGCCATCAGGTTGCCGCCAAACGCCGGGCGCGTCTGCTGCAGCAGACCCGTCTCCGTATCCATCGAAAGCACCGTGCAATCGGCCGTAAGGCCCGTCTGCAAGCGCACGGCCACACTGGGCGCCAGCTCGCGACCAAAGGCGGTCGCGCCGTACAGAATGGCCTCGGGCTTGCGCTCGGCTACCAAATCGCAGATCAAGCGGGCGTAGACCTCCGCGTCGTTCTGACGCAGGCGCTCGTCACGACAGACCAGAACTTCGTCCGCACCGGCGCAAATCAGATGCTCCAGGTCCCCGAGTGAGCCCTCGGGGCTCATGCCGACCAGTGCCACCAGACGGCAGCCGCGGGCATCGGCAAGCTCGCGCCCCTTGCCCATGAGCTCGAAGGCCACGGATGCAACGGCATCGTGCTCGTCAGTCTGCACGAAGATCCAGATGTCTCGATATGCGTCAAGGTCTGCCGCGCCGGCGGCCTCGTCGCGCTCAATCGAGATGGCGTTGACGGGGCAGGCGTCGACGCACCCACCGCACAGGATACAGCCGTCGGTTACGCGGGCACAGCGATTGGGGCGCTCACCCTCCACCACAATGCCGCCCGAGGCGCAGGCGCGAACGCAGCGACCGCAGCCGATACAGGCTTCGCTATCGATAATCAGCCCGCTCATCTATGCCATCCCCTCGATAATCTTGGCAAGTTTTACCGCCTGCTCGGACGCCGTTCCCTCGACGGCCTCGCACGTTTGGTCACGGTCGGGCACAAACGAGCGCACGACCTGCGTCGGTGATCCGGCAAGGCCGCAACGCGAGGGGTCGGCGTTTACGTCGGCAGCGCTGGCCACGCGCACGTCTGCATCCTCGGCCGCGCGAATACCGGCAATACTCGGCATGCGCAGCTGGCCAATCTCCTTGGCAGTCGTCATCGCACTCGGCATCTCCAGGTACACCGTCTCCTCGCCGGCATCGCAGCCGTGAACGAGCGCCAGCGAGCCACACGTCGTAAATCCCGCGCTCTGCACACAGCTCACGTCGGTCACGCAGGGGACCCCAAAGGCGCCGGCCAGCTCGGGGCCGATCTGGGCCGTATCGCCGTCCACCGCCATCTTGCCGCAGATGAGCAGGTCAAAGTCCTCATCGAGTGCCTCGATGCCGCATTTGAGGGCATAGGTGGTGGCTAGGGTATCGGCGCCCGCAAAGGCGCGATCGGTCAGCAGCAGCGCGTCGTCGGCACCGCGGGCGATGCAGTCGCGCAGCAGCGATTCGGTCGCGGGGATGCCCATCGACACCACCGTCACACGCACGTCCATGCCAAAGCCGATAAAGTCGTTCTTCAGCGCTAGCGCACATTCGAGGGCACTTGCATCGAAGGGATTAATGACCGCCTGCTTGCCATCACGCACGATAGTATTGGTCTTGGGGTCCATCTTGACCTCGGTGCTTCCGGGCACCGCCTTGACGCACACCACCATATGGAAATCACTCATCTTCACGCGCCCCCTTTCTGGACGAGTTCATCCAAGAGCTTCTCCGTAAACAGGTTGCCGCGACCCAACTGGCCGGCAGGATCGAGCTGGAGTTTGAGGCGCGCCGACTCGACCATGGCCTCGTGGCCGTACATCGTCTCCAAGAAGCCCGCCTTGATCTTGCCGACGCCGTGTTCGGCAGAAACGGCACCGCCCATGGCCGTGACCTCGGAAGCCCACTGGGCAAAGAGCTCTCCACCACGACGGTAGTCTTGCGCATCGCGCGGCAGGATGTTCACATGCAGATGGTTGTTCCCGATGTGTCCCCAGGCAGCAGACTCAAGCCCGCTTTCGGCCAGCGTGCGGCGATAGAGGGCCATGACATCGGCAAGGCGTGCATTGGGCACCGACATATCCGATCCCAGCTTGGTAATGGTGGGGTCGGTGCGGCGACGCTCGTCAATGAGCATGTTGACGCTCTCGGGCACCGCGTGGCGGAAGAACCGCTGGCACTCGCGATCGACTTCGGTGCGGGCGACCCATGTCGCATCGTCGCGGCCGCCCGCAAACTCCAGCACCCATCCAAGGTGGTACAGCTCCTCGGTCGCCTGCGCCTCGTCATCGCAGTCGAGCTCCACGTAGACACAGACCTTTGCCTCGTCGTCGAGCGCCGGCAGCGAGGCAAACGCTGTCGACTGCTCGCGCTGGCGACGCAGGATATCCAGGGCGCCAGCATCGAAATACTCAATAGCGGCGGCATGGGACAGCACTGGACGCACGGAATCGGTAAAGGACACGGCCTTGTCTTCGCTATCGAAAAAGCAACTCACACCCCATACGACCGAAGGTGCCGCCTGCAGGGCGATCTCGAGCTCGGTAATGACGCCGAGCGTGCCGCACGCGCCGATAAAAAGATCGATGGCGTCCATATCGTCCGCAACAAAATACCCCGAGGCATTTTTGGTCTTGGGCATGGTGTAGTCAGGAAGATCAAGCTCGAATGTATGACCCTCTGCCGTCACGAGCGACAGGTGGCGGCCCTGGGCAAAAGCCTCGCCGCGCTGAAGCTCAAGCAAATCGCCATCAGCCAGCGCGACGTGGAGTCCCGTGATATGCGGGCGCATGGGGCCGTAAGCGTAGCTGCGGGCGCCGGAGGCGTTGCATGCCGCCATGCCACCCAGACAGGCAGATGCCTCGGTGGGATCGGTGGGAAAGAACTGCTCGGGGGACTCTTGGAACTCCTCGTAGGCCTCAAGCGATGCCTGGTCCCAACCAGCGGTCGGCAGTACCTTCTTGCTCAGCTGCTTACGCAGCTCCGAGAGCACAACGCCCGGCTCCACGCGCAGCAGAAATTGGCCTTGTTCATCGCGGCGAAGGCCCAAGTAGCGATTCATACGGGAAGTATTGAGGATATGCCCACCGTGGGGCACGGCACCGGCGGCAAGGCCGGTTCGGGCGCCCTGAACCGTTACCGGGACACGCTCGGCATGGAGCGTTTCCAAAATGGCACGGACCTCGTCTTCCGTTGTCGGAAACGAGATGCTCGATGCTTCGCCCGATGCACGAGATTCATCGCGGCCATACTCTTCGAACTCATCGGTGAAGGGTTTAATGGTTGCAGACACGCGAACTCCCCCTTTAGCTAACTACAGTGTTTGCAGGGAGATGTTACCGCATCGTTTCGTCGACGTGTTCGAGACCGTCTCCATAATTGGCGATTTTTACGTTTGTGCAATTCGGCGAACGGCAAGGCTTCCTCGGCAGACGATGCTTTTGACACATATCGCCCCGCCGTCGCCGACCGCTCGATTGTCGCTCGAAAAAAGTTGAAGTAATTTTTCCACCTTTTACCTGCGGAGATGTCAATCCGTCAAGCATTTGGTCAGAAATTGGTCAAGTAGCGGCTGATACGGTCGGCGTCGACAGCCAAAACCGATAGAAGTTTTGGCCCCAGAAGCAGGGAGGTTCCCATGGCATATTACTGGCCCCAGTACGGCGTCGCCATCGAGGTCGACGACGATCCCTATCTCCTGCCTTTCGACGAAGAGGCGTTCCCCGATACGGCGGTCTGCCACGTCACCACCGATGTTATCTGCGACCCCGAGTCGTTCTCGGCGCTCGCCCACCACATCGCGCGTATCCACGACATCGAGCTCCCTCACGACTTTGACGAGCTCATCTACTCGCGCCGCCTGATGCTTCACATGCTCTTTGGAGCGGACCCGTCCACGTTCGCACGTGTCTACACCACCAAGGACGCCGCATGAGTGCGAAGAAGCCGCCCCGCCTCGCAGGACTGGGGCGTCGCAAGAAACTCGTCGTTGTCTGCCTGGCTATCGCCTGCGCCCTCATCGCCGTAGGGCTATACGCCTGGCAGTCGCAGCCCGTGCCCGAAGCGGGCGCCTCAGTCACGACGGCAGAGGGTAAATCGCGACAAGAAATCCAAGATGAGCTCGATGCCATCGTCCGCGACAACATGATGACGATTTCGGTCACGCCGGTCGCTCAGCTACAGGAGGACGGCAAGCTGCGCGTCAACGTGCAAAACGTCCAAGACAACAAGTTTCCCCAGCGATTCCGCGTCATCCAAAACGACGAGACCATATACGAATCCGATGTGGTCGAGACCGGCAAAACGGTCGAGACATGCCCCGCCGGCGACATCGAGGAAGGTGAGGCGTATATCGAGATCCAGGCGCTTGACGCCAAGACCTATGACAGCCACGGCAACCCGACGCGCGTCAAGGTACGGGTTGAGCAAGCCGAGAACTAGCTTTCCGGTCGACGCGGCACCGCACGCGATTCACCAGCATTCGTCCAATCATCGCGGGGACGGCCCGCGGCGAATAGAAAGGAACGACCATGGACATCACCAGGAACATGAACGGAGCCAGAGCGCTCGTCGTGGGCGCAGGGCTCGCGCTCGCGCTCGCAATGGGCGCAGCCCCGACGCCAGCTATGGCAGCCGGGCGTGTTGGAACCACGAAGGTAATGGTCAAGACCGAGATCGACAACATCAAGTTCAACGCACCGACGGTTATTCCCTTCGTCGCCCAAGCCGACGGCACGCTTCAGGGTCCCTCAGAAGACGCGATCACCATCGACAATCTTTCGGCCTACGGCATCCATGTCACCAATATGAAGATCGACGCCATGAACACCTGGACCATTGCCGCCGACGCCAAGGCCGGAACCGCGCAGAACTCCATCGACTTTAAGGTCGGCCCCGACGGCGCACTCCAGAACGCCAGCGCCGCAACGCAGGGGACAGGCCTCGATCTTTCCAAGAATGCAGCCTTCGACATGGGCTACCAGGGCATTGCCGGCGGCACGGACAAAATCAAGCTCAAGACAAGCGGAAACGTCGCCCGCGTCACGCGCGACATCTTCCACGTAACCGGCGAAGGCGATCAGGTTGCAACGATCACCTGGACGGTCGAGCCCGGTGCGCACACGGCATAAGGCCGTTGCCCTGGCCGCCGCCATCGGCATCTTGGCGTTTGGCCCAGCCATGGCCTTTGCCCAGCAAGAACAGGCGCAGGCCGCCACGCAAGTGACGGTCGACCTCTCGGGGCTCGACCGCGGCGACCGCCAGGAACCATTGGCGCAGACAGGCGATGGACGATGGCTCTTGGCAGCAGGCGCCACAGCAGCAGGCGCGGGAACCGCCGGCCTCGGCCTGCACATCAAACGCAGCCAGAAACAAAACACGGACAGGCCGCACTAAATTAGCTAAGGAGACCCCATGGCATCGAAGAACCTTTTGCCCGTCGTCGCACTCTGCGGCGCGCTCGCAACCGGAACGCCTGTCGCCGCTTGGGCGACTCCCGTCATGGCAGACTCCTTACCAGCAGCCCTAAGCTCCGCATCAAATCCGTCGAGCGCCATTGCGTGCAAGCGTTTTTCGATCGCACGGGCTGCAATCTCAACCTCGGGATGCCTTCGTCGTAATACGGACGGTTCGATAGTCGTGGATATCAATCGTTCGAACAAGGCAAACGGCTCCCAGGCGGGGTGCGCCGTCTGCACGTGGCGCTCGGTTGTGCTCGATGCAGATGGCGATCCGTGCGATTTGGAGTTGCGCATCGACATCGCTTCGGTCGATGACTCGGCGAACGGAGCGAAGGTCGCCTTCGACGGTACGTTTTTCGAGAAAGGAGGCGGTATATGTCTGGGCTGCGCCGCCGCGAATGCAGACGATGTGCAGCCCACCCTCTCATTCACGGCATCGTTGCGGCTGACCAAAGCCGGCACCGATGCCATCGCGGCAGGAGAAGCATCCCTGCTGTTCTACGCCGCCAGCACCGAAGACACAGACATTCATTTCGAGAAGTCGGCCGGATCGCTCAGCATTACGCGTGGGACGGAGGCAGGTCCTATTGAAATCGATGCCCACGCGCAAAGCAGGCAACGCATTCTTGCCGACCCGGCGCTTCTCGAAATGGAGTGGAGCGGATCCGGAGCCATCGGAATTCTCCCCTCCGCGCTTGACGCCAAGACGCTCCCCTCAAACGACGAACCCATCAACGCAACCATACAAGAAGAGAACGCGGACAAAGAAGCAGGTGCGGGCGACACGCCGTCGCTGACAAACAGCGTCCCAGCTTCTTTCGAAGCACCGAATGAGCCCGCTACCGATCCAAACGATCCCGAGCTCGCGGACAGTCTGGGGCTTGCTGATCCTCAGGAGATCGATGAAGGTAACTGCTGCGTGCTTGCCGCGCTCGACCACACGGAGGTCATCGACGCTGCGAACATCGAAGTTGCCGCCGCCAATCAGCCCGTCCGCAAGTCGGCAATCATCGCATTTCCCGAGTCCATCGAAGTCGTCTTTTTGCCATCGGGCGAGGTCGTGGCCCCAACACTGCTCACCCTGTTGGGCGCCAAGAATACTCGAAACGAAATTAAAAAGGTCACGGTTGTCGACCCTGCAACCACCGCTAAACTGCGTCTATACGCCGTTGCCCCAGACGGAGGCAAAACCTTGGAATTCGATGGTGACACACTCCTAGCCTGGCGACGTCTGGACATTATGCAAGACGTCTCGTATCAGATCGAACTCGAAGGGTTTGATCGCGCCCGCGATGCCAATATCATCGCCGCGGCTATTGAATCCCCACAGCGGCTTATGACACTGCGCTTTGACTACTATCCCTATGTCCCGACAACCACCTGAGGCTTAAATGCTGCGCATCATTCCTAACACCACTTATATAACGTATTAGATGAGTCGCGATGTGCCTCGCATTTCGTTCTGCTACGATTGCCACGTTGGCATCAATACAGGAGGGCTCATGCCGGGCTTGGGAACAGTCATCAACGTTGTGCTTTTAGTTGCGGGCGGTCTTTTGGGATTAGCGGGCGGCCGCTTCATTACACCGTGCATCCAAGACACGCTCATGAAAGCATCGGGGCTGTGCGTCCTGTTTATCGGCCTGGGCGGCACCATGCAAAAGATGCTCGTCATCGATGGAAAGGCGCTGTCGACCACCGGTACCACCATGCTCATCGTCTCATTTGCGCTCGGTTCGCTCATCGGCGAGGCCGTCAACTTGGAAGCCGCCATTGAAAACCTTGGCGAATGGCTCAAGCGCAAGACTGGCAGTGAGGGCGATAACGAGTTCACCAACGCTTTTGTCTCGACTTCACTCACCGTGTGCATCGGCGCCATGGCCATTGTGGGATCGATCCAGGACGGCCTGCTCGGCGACTGGTCAACGCTTGCCCTCAAGGGCGCACTGGACTGCATCATCGTCTGCACCATGACGGCCTCGCTTGGCCGCGGCTGCATCTTCTCCGCCCTGCCCGTCGCCGTGTTCCAGGGGACGATCACGCTGTTTGCCGGCGCACTCTCCCCCATCATGACCACGGCAGCCCTCGACAGCCTTTCGCTCGTAGGCTCCATGCTCATCTTCTGCGTCGGCGTCAACCTCATCCGTCCTCAGACCTTCCGCACGGCCAATATGCTCCCCTCCGTCGTCATCGCCGTCATCTACGCCCTCCTGTTCTAAATCTATCTACGCAGCAGTATCTCGAACACCTGTTTGATGCTGTGCTATGATATGAGGTCACCGAAGCTGCGTTAGGAGAGGAGAAGCGGTGGCCGACCAGGACATCAAGATGCTCATCGAGCGCATTATGGCCGAGGCCCGGACCCATCAGTCCGCCCGCTTCTCAAACGAAATCTACGCAGACGAGCCGATTCTCAAAACCGGCCGACAGATGCAGAATTTCCTCCCCGACCAGTACCGCAAAATGCGCGAGATATCGCGCTGGCAGGATGACCCCAAGGGCGGCGCGGGTCGTTGGCTTTCGGAAGCCGAGCTTTTCTACCGCCAAGGCCTGCTGATGGCCGACTTTGAGGACGACTGCCCCTACAACGGCACCTTTAAGTCGTACTTTCCCACCTACAATGCCATGAGCGATCGACAGTTGCGCGGCTACTTTACCTGGCGTGCCCAAGTGCGCCGCGGAACCGTCGAGGAAACGTCTACGTCCTTTGCCTTTCTGTATCTCTATGAGCTGATCTGCGGCATTGGCGTAGATAATCCGCTCGATGGTTTTAACAAGATCAAGGCCTTTTGGGATGTCTATCGCGCCTTCGAGCCCGGCATCGACCGGTTTGCGCGCGTGTGGCTGCAGGATTACGCCGTGTTCCACGGGCTCGACCCCAAGCTGCTTCGCGACTCTAAAACCGTCATGTTCGATAACGCCCTTGTCGAGCTGCGGCGCGCGGCACGAGACCTTGTACCAGCACCGGCACCGTCCGGCCAGACCCCTAAGCGTCGCAAAATCTCCGAGCCCACGCTCCCCCTTCCGCCCGATGAGGTGCGCGAGGAACGACTCATGGCCGCCATCAACGCCCTCTCCACGTACAACCTAAGTAACTCGCGGCTCGACCGCAGCCACCACTGCGATCTGCGCCACGTGGCATGCGCCGTGTATGTCCGCATGGCGCGCTACTATGACACGCACCGAAAGACCGGCATCGTGGCGAGTTTATTTGGGGAGGAGACGGCCATGCCCTACACCATGTTTGCCTCGGCCGTATTCTTTGCGCCCGAGCGCCACGAGGACTGCGAATACCGCCTGAATCCTATCCATATCTACCGTTGCCAAAACGGCTTTTGGGAATGCATGCGTATCCACGGCAGCAGGCAAAAGAGCAGCAAGCTCGGTGAAATGATGCGCGCCTGCGACCAACGCCTACGCCTGGCGCTGGACCCCGCCCATCCCCTTAAGGAAGAAAAGGTCCCCAAATATCTGGCCAAGATTATCGATGACGAGATTGTGGCATGGCTTTCGTGGGATGCTGCGCACCAGCCCGTCAAGATCGATATCGACCTGAGCCAGCTGGGGCACATTCGGAGCACCGCCGCACAAACACGTGAGGCGCTTTTGATCGATGAGGAGCGCGAGGACGACGCACCTGTGGAAGCCGAAGCGACGCTTATCGAGCAACCGAGCACCGAGCCTGCACCCGGCATGGCTGCCGAACCTGGCGAGATAACCATACAGCAAGACGAACCCGGCGAGCCGACTGTCTCAACCGAAGAGTTTGGCGTCGTGGCACCGCTCCTCATGTCTGTGCCCGCACCCGTTACGCCCGCGTCCACCGAAGCTGCGAACAAACTCGCGCCTGCCGCAACCGCGTATCTGCGCGCCCTCCTCGAGCAAAACGCAGCGCAAGCGACATCGGCAGTGGAGAGGTCGGGCCAGAGCGAGGATATGCTCGTCGACAGCATCAATGAGGCACTCTTTGACCTGGTGGGTGACACCGTTATCGAGTTTGGAGCGGCAGGACCGCAGATTATCGAGGATTACGAAGCAGACGTGAGAGGATACTTAGACCATGAGTGATACCGCATCCGCAGCACCCCGTGTGCCCAAGCGCGTCGCCGCCGTCATTCTCAACTCGCTCAAGGGCGGCGTTGTCCCGCGCATTGGCCTTCCCTACATCACCGTAGGACGCGAGGTCGAGATCCGCGCCCTGCTCACCGACCTGAGTCTCATCGCCGACGGCGGCGCAAGCTTCCGTTTCCTAGTCGGTCGCTACGGCGCCGGCAAGAGCTTTTTGCTCCAGACCATCCGAACGCATGCCATGGGCGAGGGCTTCGTGGTCGCCGATGCCGACCTTTCCCCCGAGCGCCGCCTACAGGGCGGCCAGGGCCAGGGCCTCGCCACCTATCGCGAGCTCATCCGCAATATATCGACCAAGACGCGCCCCGAGGGCGGTGCGCTCAACCTTATTCTGGATCGCTGGGTCGCCTCGTGTGCCGACGTCGACGAGTCTGCCGTCAATGCCCAACTGGCCCCGATTGAGGAGATGGTCCACGGCTTCGACTTCACCCGCATGCTCCGCCGCTATCGCACGGCCGTATCCGAGGGCGACGAAGAGGCCATGAGCCGCGTGACCAAATGGATCCGCGGCGAGTACCGCACCAAGAGCGAGGCACGCGCCGAGCTGGGCTCCTCGACCATCATCAGCGACGACGACTGGTACGACTACGTTAAGCTCATTGCGCGCTTTTTGGTCTGCAGCGGCTACAAGGGCATGCTGGTACTCATCGACGAGCTCGTGAATCTGTATAAGATTCCCAATGCCATCACGCGCCAGTACAACTACGAGAAGATCCTGACCATGTACAACGACACACTTCAGGGCAAGGCGCAGTACCTGGGCGTGATCATGGGCGGCACGCCGACCTCTATCGAGGACCGCCGCCGCGGCGTGTTCTCCTACGAGGCCCTGCGCAGCCGACTCGCTCAGGGTCGCTTTGCGCGCGAGGACCTTAAGGACATGCTCGCGCCCATCATCCGTCTGCAGCCACTCACCTACGAGGAGTTGCTGGTGCTGATCGAAAAACTCATGCAAATTCACGCCGGCTACTTTGGCTGGACGCCCACACTTACCGAGAACGACTTGGTGGATTTCCTCAAGATCGAGTTTGGCCGCGTGGGGGCCGACACGCATCTGACGCCCCGCGAGGTCATCCGCGACTTTATCGAGCTGCTCGATATCCTGTGTCAAAACCCCGATGCTAACGTGGCCGAGTTGCTGCAAAGCGTCGGCGGCGACGCGCTGGCGCCGGCAGCAGCAACAGGCGACACCGGCACCGCAAGCGGCGACCGCAACTTCGCCGAATTCACCATCTAACCTGCCAAAAAGGGACAGGTTTATTTTGGCAGGTTATATCTGCAAAAACGTTGAGGCAGCAATGCTGCAAACCATTGCCAGCCGCGTTGAGATGTTCGTATTTGAGGGGAGGCCCCGTGAACGCCTTTGACCGCTACGCCCCGTTTATCCAAGACTTCATCTACTCCCACGATTGGGAGAGTCTGCGCTCTATCCAGGTTGCGGCAGCAGATGCCATCTTTAACACGCAGGACAATGTGCTTCTGACGGCATCAACGGCTTCCGGCAAAACCGAAGCAGCCTTCTTTCCCATCCTGACCGACTTTTGGGAGAACCCGCCCGCGAGCGTGGGCGCCCTCTACATCGGCCCCCTCAAGGCACTCATCAATGATCAGTTCGTCCGTCTCAATGACCTGTGCGAAGAAGCCGACATCCCCGTCTGGCACTGGCATGGCGACGTTTCGCAGTCGCACAAGGCAAAGCTCATCAAAAAGCCGAGCGGCATTTTGCAGATTACACCCGAGTCGCTCGAGGCGCTCCTGATCCATAAGCATATGGCGATCCCGCGCATGTTTTGCGACCTGCGCTACGTCGTCATCGACGAGGTCCACTCGCTCATGCGCGGCGATCGAGGCGGGCAGACGCTCTGCCTTATCGAGCGACTCTCGCACATGGCCGGCGTGCAGCCTCGCCGCATTGGCCTTTCGGCTACCATCGGCGACCCCGAGCGCACGGGCGCTTTTCTCTCACAGGGAACGGGGCGCGACTGCGTTATCCCCCGCTTTGAAGAACCGCGCCGCGTGTGGCGCATCTCCATGGAGCACTTCTACAACTCGGGCCCCCAGGCACAGCAGCGGGGATTCGTAGGCACAGGTCCGCAGGAAGCCGAAGTGCTCGCATGCGAGCGCATCGAGGCGGTGGCGCCCACGGCACTGCCGGCCGACACCAAAGACATGCGCCGCAGCGGACAGCTCACACAGGAGGAGCGCCGTCAACGTCGCGAACGGGCACAGGATAAGGCTACCTCCGGGAACCGCCGCACTTCTTCGGCCCCCGAGGGCGAAGTCGATATCCCTCGGGCCGCTGAGCAGGCGCTCCTCAACCCCACCGACACCGCGCCCGAAAACGCCGATCCCGGCATGGGCTATATCTTCGAACACACCCGCGGGCGCAAGTGCTTGGTCTTTGCCAATTCGCGCGAGGAGGCAGAGGCCGTGTGCTCCATGCTGCGCAGCTACTGCGAGAGCCGGCACGAGCCCGACCGCTTTCTCATCCACCATGGCAATCTTTCGGCATCGCTGCGCGAGACGGCCGAGGAACTCATGCGCGATGAGGAGCAGGCGCAGACAACCGTCACCACCTCCACGCTGGAACTCGGCATCGATATCGGCCGTCTGGAACGTGCGTTTCAGATCGATGCGCCGTTTACCGTCAGCTCCTTTTTGCAGCGTATGGGGCGCACGGGCCGCCGCGATCTTCCGCCCGAGATGTGGTTTGTCATGCGCGAGGAGGAGCCCGAGCCGCGCACGATGATGCCCGAAACGATACCTTGGAAGCTCCTGCAGGGCATCGCGCTCGTACAACTCTATCGCGAAGAAAAGTGGGTCGAGCCACCCGAGCTCGATCGACTCCCCTACAGTTTGCTCTATCACCAGACCATGTCGACGCTCGCCAGCACCGGCGAGCTCACACCGGCCGAGCTTGCTCAGCGCGTGCTCACGCTGAGCTATTTCCATCGCATCTCGGCCGATGACTATCGCGTACTGCTGCGCCACCTCATCAAGATCGACCACATCCAGGTCACCGAGGGCGGTGGGCTCATCGTGGGCCTCGCGGGCGAGCGCATCATCAACAACTTTAAGTTCTACGCTGTGTTCCAGGAAAACGAAGAGTTTACCGTTCGCAGCGAATCGGCCGAGCTGGGCACGATCGTCAATCCCCCACCGCCCGGTGAGCGCATCGCTATCGCCGGACACTGCTGGATTGTCGAGGAAGTGGACTGGAAGCGTCATACCGTCTTTGCCACGCAGGTCAAGGGCCGTGTGCCGGCCTACTTTGGCGACTGCCCCGGCGACATCAATACACACGTACTCGAGCGCATGCGCAAGGCGCTCAACGAGCACGCGGCATATCCGTACCTCATGGGCAACGCACGGGCTCGCTTGGCACGGGCTCGTCATACCGCCGAGATTTCGGGGGCGGGAACTAAACCGCTCATTAACCTGGGCGGCGACACCTGGGTGCTCTTCCCCTGGTTGGGAAGCTACGCTTTTTTGGCGCTCGAGCGCATGCTCAAGATTAAATGTGCCGCGGAGCTGGGCCTTCGCGGACTCGACCCTTCACGACCGTACTTTATGCAGTTTAAGATGAAGGCCGACGAGAAGACGTTCTTTGAGGTGCTCGCAGCCGAGGTCGAAAAGGACTTCGACCCCATCGAGCTCGTCTATCCCGGCGAGGTACCTTATTTTGATCGCTACGACGAGTACGTTCCCGAAGAGCTCGTGCGCAAGGGCTTTGCCGAAGGCGTGCTCGACATAGAGGGTATGAAGCAGCACGTTCTCGGCTGGCGCGACCACGCCTAAGACCAGTCTTTTTTGGGACGGGGAGACTTACTTGTCGTGAAGGACGGTGCCGAGGAAGTCGGTGTCGAAGGGCACGGCTTCGGCAAAGGCGTAGTCGCCGTCGCTGGTGATGAGCAGGTAGTTTTCCTCGCCGCCGAACTTCACATCGCCACATGAGACCACCCAGGCGTGGACGAATACCTCGAGTGCCGTGGCAGCGCAGTCGCGAAGGAACGTCACATCGCTCCCCTCGTTTGCGCTCACAATATTGGCCACGTAGATACCCCCGGGCTTCAGGCTGCCTCGCACCAGGCGCAGCGCCTCAACCGTCGCCAGCTCGCGAACGGGCTCGGCACCGCCAAAGCAATCGCTCACGACCACGTCGTAGCGACGATGCCCCACGCTCGTCACGCCCAGATACGAGCGAGCCTCAGCGGTTATCACCCGCAGGCGATCGCCCACCGCGCGCTCCAGCTCGTCTAGGTAGAACCAGCGGCGCGCCAGGCGCGTAATCTCTCCGTCATACTCAATAACGTCCATGTGCAAGCCCTCGTGCGACATCAGCGCGAACTTGGGATAGGCAAACCCGCCGCCGCCCAGCATAAGCATGCGGTCGATACCATGACCATAAGCGTCACGCATTGCGCCCTCGGCCTCAAACACATCGTCAAACGCACGATAGTACGCAAAGACGGGCTCTGCCCAACGCTCGCCAACGTAGCTTGCGCTTTGGTAGACCCCACCTTGCACCAATACGCGGACTTCGTCGCCGTTATCATCGTGCACGCGTTTCACACGCGCCAACCCATTGCGGGTTCGCGCAACCTGCAGACAGGCAGCACGAACAGCGACGGCGGCCGCACCAAGCGCCGCGGCTCCCAGAGCAACGCCGGCAACGACGCCAGCAGAAACACTCGGCTTGTTCATTTAGAGCTCCTTTTGCAGATAGAGTCCATGGTCGTAAAAACCCAAATGGCGATAGTACTCGCGCGTACCAATCGCGCTGATCACGTTGACGCGCGTATAACCCGCATCCCGGGCAATCTCGCACGCACGCTCTACGAGCAAACGCCCCAATCCATGGTGCTGGGCTGCCTGGCCTTGATCCCCCACGCGCGCCGCCATGCCATACACGTGCACCTCGCGAATCATTGCCTCCTCCGGCCCCGTCGGCAACTCGTCCGCATGCGCGGCAACAAACGAACGGTCGGGCAGCGACAGGCGCAAAAAGCCGGCAATCTTGCCTTCGGGCGTCACCCACTGCAAAAAGCGCTCGTAAGTCACCGGCGTCTCGTACGCTACTTCCTCGTCAAGGGTCAACTCATCCAGGTCGGCACCCGCGGTACTGATCTCGCGATAGCGAATCTCACGCACCGTCGCACCGTCACCCCGAGCAGCCAGGCGGTTCTCGACGAGCTGACGCAGGTTGGGCTTCTTGTTGCCCACCATGATGTCGTCGGAACTAAAGTCGCGAATCATGCGGCTAATGCGGCAGAACGCCGGCGTCACCACGATGTCGTCGGCCAATACATCGAGCAGCTCTTCCTCAGTATAGGGGCGCCACTCGCCACGCTCGTAACAACCCACCAGGCGCGAACCCTCGATGAGCGCACACGGGTAGACCTTGACCTCGTCGGGCATAAAGGCCCCTTCGGCCATAAAGCGCTCGTAGTCGCGCTTGTCCCCCTCGGGCGTGGCGCCCAGCAAGTTGAGCATAAAATGCGCGTGGATTTTAAAGCCAAACAGGCGCGCGAGCGAAAACGCCCGCTCGATCTGCGCCAACGAAATGCGACGTTCGTTGATATCGAGCAAATGCTGGTCGAGGCTCTGGATACCCATCTGAATCTTGGTGCAGCCCAGGCGGCGGATAAGCGTAAGCGCCTGCGGCGTTACGGCATCGGGGCGCGTCTCGATAACGAGCCCCACCACGCGATGCTTAGCCGTCTCGTTGATGCGCTGCTGCCGCTCAAGCTCTTTCATCGTCGCCGTCTGCCACTCGGCGACCTCGCCCCACGGCGTGCCGGGGCCGTACAGACGACGCACCGCGCAGTTATAGCCGCCCACGGCAACATCCACACGCCCCTGCTCGTCGGCAACGCCAGCAGCAAGCTCGGCCTCGTCGGTTGCAATACCGGCAGCCCGATAGCGCTCACGGCGCTCCGCTACCACCGGTGGCAGGGCATCGGCGGGAGCATCATCGAGCAGGCGCCCCGCCTCGGCACGACTGATGCCCGGACGTGCCAGCATGGGGTTGGCCGCCACGCCGGCGACGGCATCGTCATTGAGCGCACGGAAAAGCTCCGACATAAACCACGTCTGATAACCTTGCGGATAGTCGCTCCAGGTACCACCGAGCACAATGAGCTCGATCTTATCGGTCGCATGCCCCATCTGCGAAAGCGCGGTCAAACGAGCGCTCACCTGCAAATACGGGTCGAAGCAGTTTTGCTCCGCACGGGCGCATGCCGGCTCGGCGTGCAGATAGCTCTTGGGCATGCGCAGGTCGTTGGGGCAAAACAGGCAATCGCCCGAACAGGGCCACGGCTTGGTAATGACGGTAATGGTCGCCACGCCCGAGGCCGTTCGGCGCGGCTTCATACGCAGCACCTGCAGCAGTCGACGTTCCAGCTCGGCATCGACATTCCACCCAGCCCAACGAGCTGGCTCCTCACGCTTCACCCGCTGGTAGAACGGCAGCAGACGGCGCTTGGCCAAATCGCGTTTGTCGGCACCCTCGCGGCGCGCCTCGGCATGTATCAGCTTGACGAGCGCCTTGTCGTCCACGGTCTCACCGCGACGCAGAGCCTCGAGTATGTTCAAGATAATCTGTTCCATGCCCCCATTGTAAAGGCAAAGGCGCCGGAGCCGACCACGGCCCCGGCGCCTCCATCAAAGAGCATGCCTATATGCACCAATCTCCGAAAACCGCATGTCACTCCGGATCAAACGACATGTCACCCGAACCAACCTCAAAACGATACGTGGCAGACTTATCACCGTTGTCGAATTCAAGATTCAATATGGTCTCGCCATCGTAGCCAAGCGGAAGGAAACCGCTCTCGAAGTCGCCGCTGCCCACGGTGAGGCTCGCCGTAAAGCCCGTAGAGTTCGGAACCGTTATCTCCACATCGCCCGAGTCCACGCTTACGTCCATCGACTTCGCGGGGGCCTGGTAGAGCTCGAACGTCACATCGCCCGAACCTACCTTGGCATTCAGGGTGTCGGTTACGGTGCCCGCAAACTCAACGTCTCCCGAGTCCAATGTCAATTCGAAGTCGTGACATGCAATGTCCGCGACCGTCAGGTCTCCCGACCCCACCCTCGCCGTAATGCCGACCAGGTTATCCGCAACATCCCGCGGCAGCTCGATGGTGACCGAACGATCGATAGCGCGCTCGTCATCGCAGTCGAACTGGCTAATCGTGAGTGTAGAACCCTGGACCTCGGCCAGATTCTGAGTGGCAGCATCGTAGGTAGCTACCCCCTTTGCAACACGACCGCTCTCGATGACACGCACCTGCCCGCCGGAAACGCACTTGATCTCAACCTCACCCGATGTCACATCCAGGTCAAGGGACTGGAATGAGTCGGCATCAAACGTTTCGCTCGAAAGCTGCCGAGACTGAGCAGAATAGTTACCGCCATCCAAAGAATCGTCCCCGTCAACCACATCGTCCATACCGGACAAACCGGATGCAATATCGCCGAGATCCCACGGACCATCAAAATGAATCAATGTCCGCGAAGCGCCAAAGACAAGCCCAACAATAAGCACAAACGCTCCGATGCCAACGCCCAGGCGCACCTTAGATTCATGCGAGAGTTTCATCATTCATCACCTTCTTTGGTACCCGTCTCAGCGGCGGTCGTAGCAGCCGCATCAGTATCAACCGCAGCGGAAGCATCCTGAGCCCTAGCTGCCACCGGCGCCGGACCAACCTGAATATTCCCGCGCGCCCAATCGCCGTCGAGCGCACGCGCCACCCAGTGATAGATGGGAATCGTAAAGAAGATCAGCGCGGCAAAGGGGGCGCCACCAAACAGGAACATCAGCAAAAAGAACAGCAGCCAACACACAGCCCAATACGGGAACGACTGGAACGGGCCCTTCACCGGAGTCGAGCCAACCGCACCGCCACTCGTCGCCTGCGCCGTAGCGGCATTGGCGGCCTGTGCACTCCAGCTTGCCGCTTGCGCCGCCTTGGCCGCAGCATCACTCGCCTGCGTTGCCGCCTCGGAAGCGCGTGCCGCCGCCTCGTGGGTACGGGCACGCTCCGCCGCCTCGGCCTCGCGCTGACGGGCGCGGTCCTCGTTCTCAAACTCGATATCGTCCTCGATCTCATCGCTCGGATTGAGCAGCTCATCCAGACTCACACCATAGAGCTTGGCGAGCGAAATCAGGTTCTCGGTATCGGGCGAGCTCTCCGCGCGTTCCCATTTACTGACCGCTTGGCGTGACAGTCCCAGCTTTCGCGCCAATCCTTCTTGGCTAAAGCCCTTGCTGCGGCGAAGGTCGGCGAGCCGCTGAGCAGTTTCTACATTCATGGTTCCTCCTATGCGATGCCAGCCGTGCCGCCGGACCGTTTTTGTTCTTAAGGCGCCTTGCACAGTTAAAAATCTATCCGCCACCGCCAAAATCATGCCACCTATTCTAGTGAGATTTTTGACAACCGACGGTTGCGGGCACATATGAGCTGCGGAAATGTGTCCAAACAAAGCAATGACCCACAGCTCGGTTGTCCCCGTTGCGGCGTTAACGGTAGTATGGTCGTACTGTTTATTCCGCACCGCCATCGGAGGGAGTTCCGCGCCGTGAACCGCGATTTCGCATCATCGCTCATCCAGCTCAACAATACGTTCTATCGCGAGCACTCCGCTTCCTTTTCCGATACGCGCCAAGCCCCGTGGCCCGGCTGGGTGCGCACCATGGACATCGCGCTCGAGCAGCTCGATGTGGCCACGATCGAGCATCCCGTCCGCGTCTTCGACCTTGCCTGCGGCAATATGCGATTCGAGAACTTTGCCGCCGGCGGGGCACTTGCCGCCAAGGGCGTCGACGGCGCAAACCCCTCGGCAGATGCCAGCTGCCCGTTTGAGTTCTATGGTGTCGACTCGTGCCAAGATTTGGCAATAGACGCCCACGGCCACGCCCTGCGCATTCCCAACCTGCACTTCCAGGAACTCGATGCGCTCGACGCCCTCATGAAGCTCAACCCCGCCGAGACGCCCGATGTGCTTTTCGATGCCCCGCTCGCCGATATCTCGGTCTGCTTTGGCTTTATGCACCACGTGCCGTCGTGCGAGTACCGCGTACGCGTGCTCGACGCCCTGGTACGCCAGACGCGCCCGGACGGCATCATCGCCATCAGCTTTTGGGAGTTTATGAACGACGAGCGCATGGCGCGCAAGGCCGTTCGAGCCGAAGCCCGCGCCGAGCTCACCCCGCCGTTTGAGGGCTACGATTCCGCGCAGTTTGAAGCCGGCGACCACCTCATTGGCTGGCAAAACGACCGCCACGCCTACCGCTATTGTCATCACTTTGACGATCAGCAGATCACCGACCTGGTGCGCGGCGTCCGTACGTTCTACAAGAGCGGCGAGGTCCCCGTGCGCGAGCTTGAGCGTTTCCATGCCGACGGTCGCAGCGGCGAGCTCAACCGCTATGTGATCCTCAAGCGCCTGTAGGCAACGGCGACTCGCCGCCGAGCAACACCGCAACGTTTGGGCAGACCATGCCCACCCGTTTCTAACCCATTGACGGAACGCGCAGCTATACGTTCCATACTTATAACCAAGGAGCCTCATGGGAGCCGTCCACGTTCGCACGCCTAAGAACTTTGTGCTCGAAGAGCGCCTGGAGCGCTACGCCGATGCCATCGAGACGAGCCCCGAGAGCTATACCGGACATTGGCGTGAAGCATGTACGCCGGCTGGTGGCAAGCCCTTCGCCCGCCTTCACCTGGATCTGGGCTGCGGCAAAGGCACCTATCTGGTTGAGCGAGCCCACTGCGAACCCGACACTCTCTTTATCGGCATGGACCAGGAGCCCATCTGCATTGCCTATGCCGCCCAGAAGATTTGCGAGCAGGAGCTGCCCAATGCGCTTGTGCTGCCCCGAGGCGCCGCATCGCTGCCGCGGCTGTTTGCCGCAGGCGAGCTCGACGCCATAACCATCAACTTTCCCACGCCGCAGCCCAAGGCCAAGTACGCCAAAAAACGACTCGTCCATGTCGACCATCTGATGCTCTACCGCCCGCTCTTTTCAGCCGGCGCCACCGTCACACTGCGCACCGACAGTAAGCCATTGCGCGACTACGCCCTGGGGCAGTTTGCCACGGCCGGCTACGACACGCTTTGGGTAAGCGACGACGTCCGCCGCGACCATCCCGGGCATCCCGAGACCGAATACGAATGCCGCACGCGCGAGATGGGTGCCGTCGTCTATGGCATTTGCGCCACACCCGGCGCGCAGCCCAGCAATGAACAGCTCGCGGCGGGCCGCGCGCAGGAGCAAAGCCTTGCCTGCTACCTGCCCGAAAACCTCGATGAGCTCACCTATGTACCTCTGGGCATGGAAGAGGCCGTCGAGAACTTTAGAAACCGCGCCCGTAAAGGCAAGAAGCGCCTGCCGCAAGAGTCCTAGGGGCTTCTGATGGTCGCGGCGTCGGCAAACAAGCGCAAATTGGCGCCAGCGAACGGCCCTCAAACCTAAGTGAGTAGACTTTTTTTGCAATAGCCAGGCACAGCCCGCATAGCGAAACATAAAACCGCAGGTAGAACCCTTGCGCAAAAGTCATGTGCTCGCAATATCGCAAAAAGTCTACTCACTTGGCTAGCGACTACACTAAACGGCTGGGCAGAACGCCCATTTCCTGCATTTTCTTGCCTGCGAACGCATCGATGCGACGCTACGCCATAATAGTTGGCGGACAATCGCGAGAGAAAGCAAACACATGGCACAGACCACGACAGATATCGCCGCCAGCACCGTCTCCGGTGCCGGGGCCGCCAGTTCATTCTCGGGCGGCACGGGAACCGAAGCCGAATTCGGCTCGCTCGGTGCGCTCTCCCCCACCTGGTGGGAGCCCGAGGACAGCAGCGAGCCCGAACCGTGGCTCACGCCCGACCAGGCCTTCGAGCGCTTCTTTGAATGGACGAGCGACCGCGGCATTGAACTGTGGGACCACCAGGAAGAGGCCCTCATGGACCTGGCAGCCGGCGATCACGTCATTCTGGGCACGCCGACCGGATCGGGCAAATCGCTCGTCGCACTGGGCATGCTCTTTATGGGCATGGCGCAGGGCAAGCGCTGCTATTACACGGCCCCCATCAAGGCCTTGGTCAGCGAAAAGTTTTTCGACTTGGTGCAGGTGCTCGGCCGCGATAACGTCGGCATGATCACCGGCGACACGCATATCAACACCAAGGCACCCGTCATCTGCTGCACGGCCGAGATTCTTGCCAACGACGCACTGCGCGAGGGCGAAGATGCCGATGTTGGCTGCGTCGCCATGGACGAGTTCCACTACTTTGCCGACCCCGATCGCGGTTGGGCCTGGCAGGTGCCGCTGCTCACCCTGCCTCACACGCAATTCATGCTCATGAGCGCCACGCTCGGCGATGTCACTGCCATCGCCGCCTCACTCGAGGAGCACACCGGCGCTGCTTGCGACTTGGTTGTCGACGCCCCACGTCCTGTTCCGCTGAGCTACGACTATGTGACGACCTCCCTCGAGGGCACGGTCGAGCTCGCCATGCGCCGTGGCGAGGCCCCGCTCTACATCGTGCACTTTAGCCAGGATGCCGCACTTGCGACGGCACAGTCGCTCGCCAATTTTGGCATTGCCAGCAAGGAGCAGCGCGAGGCCATCAAGGAGGCGGCCAAGGGCACGAGCTTCTCGACGGCCTTCGGCAAAATCCTCAAGCGCTTGCTCGGATGCGGCGTCGGCGTGCACCATGCTGGCATGTTGCCGCGCTACCGCCTGCTGGTCGAGCGCTTGGCGCAGCAGGGCCTGCTACCCGTCATCTGCGGCACCGATACGCTCGGCGTCGGTATCAACGTGCCCATCCACACCGTGGTGCTCACCGCGCTCACCAAGTTCGATGGCTACAAGATGCGTCGTCTGCGCGCACGCGAGTTCCATCAGATTGCCGGTCGTGCCGGCCGCTCGGGCTTCGATACCGAGGGCATGGTCATCGCCGAGGCACCCGAGCACGAGATCGAGAATGCCAAGCTTATGGCCAAGGCGGGCGACGACCCCAAAAAGCTCCGCAAGATTAAAAAGAAGAAGGCCCCCGAGGGCTTTGTCACCTGGAACAAGCAGACGTTCGAGCGCCTGATCGAGACGCAGCCCGAGACACTCAAGCCGCGCCTGCGCATCACGCACTCCATGGTGATTAGCGTGGTCGAGCAGGGTGGCGATGCCCGAGCCCGCGTACACGACCTCATCGAGACGAGCCTGCAGACCCCCGAGGAAAAGGCTAAGCTCGAGGTTCGTGCCGACGAGATCTTCGCCACGCTCATCGATTCCGGCGTCGTCGTGCGCACCGAGGTGCCGCCCGCACCCGACGCTCCGGCTGACGCCGCGCCGGACATCGACTACGCACTGACGGTCGACCTGCCCGAGGACTTTGCGCTCGACCAGCCGCTCTCGCCGTTTTTGCTTGCCGCGTTGGAGCTGCTCGATCCCGAGAGCGAGACCTATACCATGGACCTGATCTCGATGGTCGAGGCAACGCTCGAGGATCCCAAGCAGGTGCTGCGCGCTCAGGAGCGCGCAGCGCGCGACCGCGCGATGGCCGAAATGAAGGCTGACGGCGTCGAATATGAGGAACGCCTGGAGCGCATCCAGGATGTCACCTACGAAAAACCGCTCGAGGACTTGCTCGACGCCGCCTTCGACAAGTACTGCCAGGAAGTGCCCTGGGCAAACGACTACCAGCTCTCTCCCAAAAGCGTCCTGCGCGATATGCTGGAAAGCGCGAGCGATTTTAAGGGTTACATTCAAAAGCTCGGCATCGCCCGCTCCGAGGGCATTTTGCTGCGTTACCTGGCAGAGGCCTACCGTTCGCTCGACCGCACCGTGCCCATCGAGAAGCGCGACGAGCGTCTGCGCGACATTATCTCGTGGCTCGGCTTTGTGGTGCGCTCGGTGGACTCGAGCCTGGTGGACGAGTGGGAGAACGCCGGCAACCCGGCAGCCCTCGATGCTGCGCCGCCGCAGGGCATCGACGAGGTCGTGGCGGACCGCCGCGGCTGCACGCTGTTGGTGCGCAACGCGCTCTTCCGCCGCGTGACCCTTGCCGCCCGCGAGCACGTTCGCGACCTGGGCGAGCTCGACGACGACTGGGGCATGAGCGAGATCCGCTGGCAAAAAGCACTCGACGCTTACCACGAGCAGCACGAGGAAATCCTCACCGACGGAGATGCCCGCAGCGCCGCGATGTTTTCCATCGACGAGTCCGACGAGAAGACCGCGCACGTCTGGCACGTGCACCAGATCTTTGCCGACGAGGATGGCGACCACGACTTTGGCATCATGGGCGATGTCGATCTGGACGCCACGCAAGACGGCGGCGAGGTCATTTTCAAAAACTACCGCGTCGGCTTTATCGAGGACCTGCTCGAGGACTAGCCGAACATACCGAAACGAAACGGGGCCGTTGGCAATTTCGCCAGCGGCCCCGCTTTTGCACTATCCGCTATACCTTACTCGGCATCCTCGATCTCATACGAATCCGCCTCGGCTGGCTCATCGTTTGTCTCTGACGCAGCCCCGCGCGCCTCGTCAAACGCCGCCTTCATGGTCTTGTTGCCCCACGTGAGCTTGCGAATGGTAAGATCGTCGGCTTTCTTGTTGGCTAGGCGCAGGTTGTTCTCGGAGGACAGCAACGCCTCCTTGGTTTTCTGCAGATGGCTAATCGTCTTGTCGATCTCATCGATTGCTGTTTGGAACTTGCGACTCGCAATCTCGTAGTTGCGGCCGAAATCATTCTTGAACTTTTCCATCTTGGCTTCGAAGTTCGTAACGTCGATATTCTGCTGTTTGTACTCCGCTAGCTCCTGCTTATAGCGCAGCGAACCCATGGCGGCGTTGCGAAGAAGCGTAATCATGGGAATGAAAAACTGTGGGCGAATCACGTACATCTTCTCGTAGCGATAGCTCACGTCGACTATTCCTGCGTTATAGAGCTCGCTCTCGGGCTCGAGTAGCGTGCAGAGCACCGCGTACTCACAGCCTTTTTGGCGGCGATCGTGGTCGAGTTTCTTAAAGAAGTCCTCGTTTTTATGCTTGGTCGTGGTCTCGTCGTTCTCGTTTTTCATCTCGAACATAATCGAAATGACCTCGTTACCGCTCGCGTCGCACTCGCGGAAGATAAAGTCGCCCTTGGTACCCTCGGACGCATCGTTATCTTTCTCGAAGTACGCGTTGGGAAACGCCGTCATGCGCAGACGGTTGAACTCGGTCTCGCAGTGCTGCTCGAGCGACTCGCCCACCATCTTGGTGGACAGGCGGACCTTCATGTCCTTAAGGCGCTCAATCTCTTCATCCTTGTAGCGAATCAGGTCATCGTTCGCGCGCTTGGCCTGCGCAAGCTCGAGCTCGTGTGCCGCCTTGGCTTGCTCCTCGCGAGAATCGCGCACCGCCAGCTCGCTCGTCAGCTTGGCACGTGCCTCATCGCGCTCTCGCTCCGCCGCGGCGACCGCCTCTGACAGGTTCATTTTTGCCATCAGTTCCTGCTCGCGCAACTGGGCACGCAGACCCTCGGCCTCTTGCTCGGACTGTGCCTTTGCGGCAGAAAACTTCTCTTGCACCTTCACGCGATAGTCAGCAAGCGCGCGCTCGGCCTCGCTGCGAGCGGCATCGAGCTCACGCTGCGACTCGGCCGCAGCGGCGGCAAGCGCCATCTCCTGGGCCTTGTCCGCCGCGGCAAGTCTGGCCTGCAGCTCAGCAATCTGAGCATCACGTGCAGCTAAATCGTTTTGAGCGGCATTGCGCGTCGCCGACTCGACGAGCTTGGCTTCGTCATCTTTGCGCTCCAGCTGCGCACGCAAATTGTCGATCTCGCGCTGAAGCTCGGCATTCTCCTTTTGAGCATCGGCACGGGCCTCAACCGCCGCGCGCTGGCTTGCACTCTCGCGCTCTGCGGCAGCGCCCTCGAGCTTGGCGCGCAGCTCGGCAAGCTCAGCATCGCGCTTGGCAACCTCTTGTGCCAGCTGTTGAGCTGCAGCGTTCTTCTGCTCGACAAGCTGAGCGTTGCGCTGAGACTCTGCCTTTTGTAAGGCAGCCGTCGAACGCGAGCGCTCAAGTTCCAGCGCCTGCTCGCCCTCGCGCTGGACTGCCTTCACACGCTCATCCAGGTCACGTGAAAACTCGGCGTCGCGCACTTGCTTGACGATATCCGCATAGCCGGACGCGTCGACCTTAAAAACTTCGCCACAATGCGGGCACTTGATCTCGTTCATAGCAGCTCCTCGATGGACGCAAACTTCAACCGCCTTCACTCTACCGCGCCGCGCGGACAAAAAAGTCGCCGCTACCAGAATGACTACGGCGCCAGAACCACCACAAAGGTGCCTGTCCCCTTCGTGGCGGTTTGCGAGCTACAGTCCAAAGAAATTCAGGATCTGGTCTCGGCTTACGGGCTTGTAGTTGTTGGCGTCGAGGCCCACATCGTAGCGGTAAATGGGGCGCTCGCGATCGCGGTTGCGAGCGTTGGTGCGGTCTCCTCTGCTGTGGATATGCCCGTGTAGCATGATGGCGCCACGCGCCTTACCATTCCAGCTGAGCATGGGGTAGTGGCTCATAACCAGACGATGCCCCTTGGCATAGCCGGGAGCAATCTCCAGGTAATCGCGCACGTCTTCCCAAATCTGCGGTACGTCGGGATCTTCCCAGTCGCCGTCATGGTTACCACGGATGAACGTCACATTCTTGCATTCGATACGCTCGCGCAGGCGCACCGCCTCTGCCAGGGGCAAACGATAGGTAAAGTCTCCCAAGATATAGAGGCGGTCGTCCACAGCCACGCACCCATTGATGGCATCGATGACCTTGCGGTTCATCTCCTCGACCGAATCAAACGGCCGATCCATGTCGTGCAAGATATTCGTATCGCCCAGGTGCAGGTCGGCGGTAAACCACATCATCGTCTATGCCCTCATTTCGCAACGCGTTCAACTCGTGCTAAGTATACAGACGTAGCGATGCGGCGGTTATCCAAAGAGCCCGCCGAACAGTCCGCGGCGGCGCTTGTCCTTTTTATTCGAATCTTTTCCCGGGGTGTTCTTATCCTTTTGCTTTTTGCGGTCCTGCTCCAACTCATCGTCATCAAGTAGCATATCCCACTCAAACGGGTCACCCGTCAGATCGAACAGATCATCGTCATCAAACATGGCAGCCTCCATTGCCGACTAGCGAGCATCCACCACATAGAGGCCAACGCGCACCTGATGCCATGGGCTGCGCTCGGGGGCAACCTGTTGTACGCGGGCCTCAAACACATCCTCGTGGCCGTAATACATCATCAAGGACAGCGGGCCGACCTCGTTTCCCGGAACATAGCCAAGCTTGGTGTTGCCGTAATAGATCGCAACCGCCTCGGGATCATGGGGGTTATCGTGCTCGGCACACAGCGTCAGTTTATCGCCCGCTTTAAGATCGCCTAGGACCAAAGCACCGTCGGCATATTGAAATCCTGCGATATGAAACGACAGAAGAACACGTGAAGGCTCGTACATGGCAACTCCTCTAACGGCCGGATAAACCAGCGTTTGACCTTATCGAGAAGTCTACGGGCCCGTGCGGACATAAATTCATCCTTATCTGATTCTAATGCACAAACATGCGCACGAACTTGTGCTTCCAGCTTGCATACGGGGCATAGCGGAATGGCACGTCCAGCCACGTCGCCTTGTTCACGATGCTCTTCTTGTGGCTAAACGTATCGAAGCTCTCGCGTCCATGGTACTGCCCCATACCGCTCGCTCCCATGCCGCCAAAGCCCATATGACTCGTAGCCAAATGCATAATGGTGTCATTAACACAGCCGCCGCCAAAGGGCACGTAGCGCACAAAGCGCTGCTGAGCCGCGCGATCCTGGCTAAAGATATACAGGGCCAGCGGCGTCGGACGATCCGTAATAAACGCTTCGGCCTCGTCTAAGCTCTCAAACGTCAGCACCGGCAAGATGGGACCGAAGATCTCCTCCTGCATCACGGCGTCATCGGGGGTCACGCCGTCCAAAATCGTCGGCTCAATCTTGAGCGACGACTCGCGCGCCGTGCCTCCCAGCACAACCTTATCGGAGTCGATCAGCCCGCGCACGCGCGCAAAATGCTTGGCGTTGACGATGTGGCCGTAATCCTCGTTGTCGAGCGGATGCTCGCCAAACATGCGGCGGACCTCCTCCTTGATGAGGCCCAACAACTCATCGTGCACGCGCACGTCGACCAGCAGATAGTCGGGCGCTACACAGGTCTGGCCCACGTTGAGCCATTTACCAAAGGCGATGCGCCGTGCCGCGACCTTCAAGTTTGCCGTCGCATCCACAATGCAGGGACTCTTTCCGCCCAGCTCAAGCGTCACGGGCGTCAGGTTTTTACTTGCCCGCTCCATGACGAGTTTGCCGACCGGAACGCTGCCGGTAAAGAAGATCTTGTCCCAGCACTCATCGAGTAGCGCTTCGTTTTCGGCCCGCCCGCCCTCGACAACCGTTACCAGGCGCGAATCAAATGCCTCTTTGCAGATTTGCTTGAGCACCGCGCTCGAAGCCGGGGCATAGGCGCTCGGCTTGATGACCACGGTATTGCCCGCGGCAAGGGCGCCGGCGAGCGGCTCGAGCGTCAACAAAAACGGATAGTTCCATGGAGCCATGATGAGCGTGACGCCATAGGGCACGGCTTGCGTCTTGCACACGCTAATAGCATTGGCGAGGTCGCAGGGGCGCAGGCGCGGGCGGCTCCATCGAGCCACATGCGCGATCTGATGGCGAATCTCGGAAAGCGACGTGCCGATCTCGCACATATACGCCTCGTCATGCGACTTTCCCAAATCGGTCTTGAGCGCATGGGCGATATCGGCCTCGTGCGCACGAACCGCATCACGCAGGCGCACGAGCGCACGGCGGCGAGCGTCGACATCAAACGTGGCGTGCGTCTTAAAGTAGGCGCGCTGATCGCCGACGATGCGCGCAATTTCCTCGGTGTTCATGGGCCCTCCTAATTCTCGTCTTCAAACATACCACCCGCAACGACCTCGTACATATGCTCGAGCTCCAGACGGTCCATTAAAAGCGGAACGGGGTATAGCGGATTGGCCTCGGCATCGGCATGGGCCGCCATTTGCGGAATATCGGAGCGGCGAATACCCGTCACATATTTGGGAATGCCCAAGGCGGCATTCATGCGGTCGACCCAATCGATAAAGGCCTCGGCCGCAAGACTGTCCTGCGCGGTAGCCGGCGCAATGCCCGCCATGCGAGCAAGATCGGCAAGCTTGGGAGCGGCGGCGTCACCATAAGCGCGAAGCATGTGCGGCAGGATAATCGCGTTGGCCAAACCGTGCGGAATTCCGTATCGGCCGCCCAGACTGTGCGCGATGGCGTGAACGTATCCCACATAGGAGCGGGTAAACGCAACGCCCGCCTTATACGCCGCCGAAAGCATATTGCGACGAGCGCGCATGTCGTCGCCATGCTCATAGGCCTCGAGCAAATTGTCGCGGATGAGCTGCACCGCCTGACGCGCCATCTTGCGCGTGTAGGGCGTGGTGCTGCGGCCGATAATGGCCTCGACAGCATGCGTCAGGGCATCCATACCCGTCTGCCCCGTAATGGAGGCGGGCAGGCCACGTGTAAACTCGGGGTCGTGTACCGCAAAGCGCGGGATCAGCACAAAGTCGTTAATGGGGTACTTGTAGTGCGTCTCGTCATCGGTAATGACCGCTGCAAGCGTGACCTCGCTTCCCGTGCCCGCCGTGGTGGGGACGGCGATAAGCAGCGGCAGGAGACGGTGGACGCGCAACAGGCCGCGCATCTTGTTGATGGGCTTATTTGGCTGTGCGATGCGTGCGCCCACGCCCTTGGCACAGTCCATGGCCGAACCGCCGCCAAAGCCGATAATGGCCTGGCAGGCGCTCTCGCGATACAGGGACGCCGCTTCCTCCACGTTTGAGACCGTGGGGTTCGCACGCGTTTCGGCATAGACCGTAACGCCAATTCCCTTGGACGCGAGCGCGCACTCGAGCGGCGCCGTGAGCCCCAGACGGGCAATACCGGGATCCGTCACGATAAGAACCCGCTGTATCGAGCGCTTTTGAAGCACCGCGGGCACGTCCTCGGCATGCTCCAAAATGCGCGGCTCGGTATAGGGCAGGATCGGCAATGCGACGCGAAAAACCATCTGATACGTTCGGCACCAGGCACGATGGGCTAGATGCATAAAGGAAGCTCCTTCATTTGTTGATAGGTCAACATTTGCTCGACCGATTGTACTCATCGGAGGTCGCACGAGGTCTAGCAATCGTTAATCAATCAACATCTTCACATGCCCAAAATTGTTTTATTAAAAATCATTCCTAATAGGCTTCACATTCGGTCGCATTTATGGATAATAGAACTCGTCAAGACGCACGTCCGGAGAGGGCCCTTACGGGACCGGACGAGCGCGCCATCGCCATCGATCGAAAGGATCGAATTATGAAGTTTGTTTGCCCCGTTTGCGGTTATGTGGAAGAGTTCGACGGCGACCAGCTGCCCGAGGATTTCAAGTGCCCCCAGTGCGGCGTTCCCGGCTCTCGCTTCCTGAAGCAGGAGGAGGGTCAGCTCGAGTGGGCTGCCGAGCACGTCGTGGGCGTCGCCAAGATGGAGGGCGTCTCCGAGGACATCGTTGCTGACCTGCGCGCCAACTTTGAGGGCGAGTGCTCCGAGGTCGGTATGTACCTGGCCATGGCTCGCGTTGCTCATCGCGAGGGTTATCCCGAGATCGGCCTGTACTGGGAGAAGGCTGCCCACGAGGAGGCCGAGCACGCCGCCAAGTTCGCCGAGCTCCTGGGCGAGGTTGTGACCGACTCCACCAAGAAGAACCTCGAGATGCGCGTTGAGGCCGAGAATGGCGCCACCGCCGGCAAGACCGATCTCGCTAAGCGCGCCAAGGCCGCTGGCCTCGATGCCATCCACGACACCGTGCACGAGATGGCTCGCGACGAGGCTCGCCACGGCAAGGCTTTCGCCGGCCTGCTCAAGCGTTACTTTGGCTAAGCCAGCAGCCTGAGAGATAATCTCTAGCTCGAAGAAGGCCCGGACCGTATTGGTTCGGGCCTTTTCGTTGGCTTATTGCAGTTGCTCCTGAAGAACACTGAGCGACTGAGAGCTCAGGTCGTCGTATTGTATGAGGACGCGAGATGGAGCGTTCTTAGTCGATGCCCGATCACCCGTCCACAGGCAATCGGCGATGTTGACATAGGAAATACGAGCGTCAGCGAGAGCCTTCGCGAAACTCTCCCCTGCCTTGTCCTCGGCCAGGGCAACAGTGCAGTAAAGGCCCGCGTCTGCATGATCGATCGAAACCTCCCCTGCCGGAAACGTTTTCCGTACAAGCGCCGTCAGGCCATCACGCGCCTCGCGAGCTCGAACGCGCACGCGGTTCACATGTCGCTCGTAATCACCCGATTCCAGCAAGCGAGCCAAAGCGACCTGGTCAACAGAACTCACCGACGAGGCGTAAAAACCAAGGTTGCGCCTAAACCGTTCCATCAGCTCATCAGGCAGGACCATATACGCCAAACGCAGGGCCGACGACAGACTTTTTGAAAAGGTGTTGGTGTAGATAACTGACTGGGCGGCATCGATCGACGCGAGCGCGGGAATCGGCTTGCCGGCAAGGCGAAACTCACAATCAAAGTCATCTTCGATGAGATACCGACCTGGTCGCTCGGTGGCCCAGCTCAGCAGCGCGTAGCGACGCGCAATGCTCGTCACAAGACCGGTCGGATACTGATGGGACGGCATCAGGTGAAGGACATCGGTCCCGGTTTTCTGCAGAGCGCTCAGGTCCACGCCGTCATCATCCAACGGGATATGTCGTACTTGGCAACCCATAGCCTGATAGATGCGCGTCAGGCGCAAATACCCCGGATCCTCAACGGCATACACCTTGTCGGCTCCAAGCAATTGAACCAACATGGTATCGAGCAGCTGGGCGCCCGCACCGATAACGATGTTGTCGGGGTCGACATTCATGCCCCTCGTCCCGCGTAGATGGTGCGCAATCGCACGTCGCAGCCGAGCGGTGCCCTGCGCCGGCGCGGGCGAAAAGATTTCACGTTCGTCTTCGGATGTCAGCGTCGCCCGTAGCGCGCTTTGCCAAAGCCGCGCCGCCTCCAAAGCGGAAGGAGAAAGCGCATCGAATCGCTCGACCTGTCCGTTGACATCATGCGCGCTGGGGTCCACGGAGGCGACATCTCGGTCGATGCCCTCCGCAGCCGAAGCCAAAACCGGTGCATCCGGAAGTTCGCACGCGTAGTAGCCGCGCCGCGGCTTTGAGCAAATATAACCCTCGGCAAGCAACTGGCTATATGCATTTTCGATTGTAATGACACTGATTCCCAGATGACTGGCAAAGGCGCGCTTAGACGGCAGATGCTCTCCCGCCGCAATGCGCCCAGCAACGATATCATCTCGAATTTGCTGGTAAACATACTCATAGAGCGATGCCTCGCCGCGTTGTTCCAAATTGTAGTCGAGCATGAGTTTGTCACCTGACCTTATCGAGTCATTCAATCTGATATTAGTCTGACCTTGTTATTATCTTGAAAACTGAGTATTTCGCCATACCCAGCTCCCCGATAGGATGTTCCGTCAAGCAATGCACATGCCAATCAAGGGAGCAACCATGGCAGAACAGACCAGCAAGGCCGATCGCGTCAAACTCAATCGCGAGCTCGCGCAGATGCTCAAGGGCGGCGTCATCATGGACGTCACCACGCCCGAGCAGGCACGCATCGCCGAGGAGGCAGGCGCCTGCGCCGTCATGGCTCTCGAGCGCATCCCGGCCGACATCCGTGCCGCAGGCGGCGTCTCGCGCATGAGCGATCCCAAGATGATCAAGGGAATCCAGGAAGCCGTCTCCATCCCCGTTATGGCCAAGTGCCGCATCGGCCACATCGTCGAGGCGCAGATCCTGCAGGCCATCGAGATCGACTACATCGACGAGTCCGAGGTTCTCTCCCCCGCCGACGATGTCTACCACATCGACAAGACCCAGTTTGACGTCCCGTTTGTCTGCGGTGCCCGCGACCTGGGCGAGGCGCTGCGCCGTGTTGCCGAGGGTGCCACGATGATTCGCACCAAGGGCGAGCCGGGCACGGGCGACGTGGTCCAGGCCGTGCGCCACATGCGCAAGATCCAAAAGCAGATCCGCGACGTTGTTGCCCTGCGCGACGACGAGCTCTTTGAGGCAGCCAAGCAACTGCAGGTTCCGGTCGAGCTGGTGCGTGAGGTCCATGCCACGGGCAAGCTTCCCGTCGTGAACTTTGCTGCCGGCGGCGTCGCGACCCCCGCCGATGCCGCGCTGATGATGCAGCTGGGCGCCGAAGGCGTCTTTGTCGGATCGGGCATCTTTAAGAGCGGCGACCCGGCCAAGCGCGCGGACGCCATCGTTAAGGCCGTGGCCAACTTCACCGACGCCAAGCTCATCGCTGAGCTTTCGGAGGATCTAGGCGAGGCCATGGTGGGCATCAACGCCGATGAGATCGAGATCATCATGGAGGAGCGCGGACGCTAGTCCGGCAGAAAGGATCGCACATGAGCGATTACGCAGACCAGACGGTCGCCGCGCTGGCGGTCCAAGGTGCTTTTGCCGAGCACGAGGCGAGGCTATCCGAGCTGGGCGCACGTTGTATCGAGCTGAGGCAGGCGGCTGATTTGAAGCAGGACTTTGACCGTCTGGTACTTCCCGGCGGCGAGTCTACCGTTCAAGGGAAGCTGCTTGATGAGTTGGGCATGCTCGAGGAGCTTCGTGCCCGCATCGCTAAAGGCATGCCCGTCCTGGGCACCTGCGCCGGCCTGATTCTGCTGGCTCACGACCTTGCCGCCCATGACGATAAGGGGACGCCGCGTTTGGCAACCATGGATGTACTTGTCGAGCGCAATGCCTACGGCAGGCAGCTCGGCAGTTTTCGAACCAAGGGGCAGGTAGCCGGCATCGACGGTGAAGTGCCGCTGACGTTTATCCGCGCGCCCCGCATCGTCGAGGTCCACGGCGACGCCAAGGCCTTAGCGAAAGTCGACGGGCGCATCGTCGCCGCCCGCCAAGGCAACCAGCTCGGCGTAACCTTCCACCCCGAACTCGACGAAGACACCCGCCTCCACGAACTGCTCCTACAAATGTAGGAAGAACAGAAACGAGAGTGGATAATCCCCCACCTTGAGCATGAATATGGGCTCATACCAGGAGATTATCCACTCTCATACTATGTAGTCGTTGGGGACGTTCTTAAACGACTACTCAAACAAGAACGTCCCCAACGACTACATTGCGATAGATGACCACGTTTGCCCAGATAAAACCGACCAAAATAAACCTGTCCCTTTTTGGCAGGTTTCGACCAAGGCAATGTCGATGTTTCGGCAACGAAAGCGAGCGCCCACCAGAGCGAACAAATTGGCATGAAAAGAGGACGGCATAGACCTTCTGGTCATG
>CAJJZP010000016.1 GCA_905197665.1 uncultured Collinsella sp. | reverse complement strand
CCTGCGCAAGACGAAGGCCACATTAAGTGGCCTTCTTTGCGTGCGGAACTCGCGACAAACCTAACCCATCTCGCCCAGCCGTCTGACACGGGGCTCCAAGCTTGTCAAAAAAGCGGTCGGCGCGCAGGTGCGCCGACCGCCGATATATGGGGTCTGATATTTTCTACCAGCTAGGGCCTCTTACTCGTCTAGGAGATCCTCTGGCATGTCGTTGCCGTCGCCTAGGTCGACTGGGGCCTCTTCGGTGTCGGCTGCGGCCTCGGCGCCTTCGCCTTCGGGTTTTTCCTTGGCTGCCGTCATGCGGGCTACGGCGCAGATGCGGTCGTTGTCGTCGACGGTCATCATCTTGACGCCCTGGGTAGCGCGGCCAGTCTGGCTGATCTCGTCGGTCTTGACGCGAATGACCGTCGCGCCCTCCGTCACGATGAACAGCTCGTGCTGCGGGCCCACCGTCTTCATGGCCGCGAGGTTGCCCTTACGCTCGGTCATTTGGATGGTGTAGACGCCCTGGCCGCCGCGATTCTGCTCCGGGTAGTCCGCGACCGGCGTGCGCTTGCCGTAGCCGCGCTCGGTGATGACGAACAGATCGCCGTTGCCGTTAGTGACTTCCATGCCCAGAACGCTCACGCCGTCCTTCATACCGATACCGCGAACGCCGCTGGTATCGCGGCCGGTGGCGCGCACCTGTTCCTCGGAGAACATGATCGCCTTGCCCGCGGTGGTGGCCAGGATAATCTTGTCGCCCTCGCGCACGCGGCGCACGTTCAGCAGCGCGTCGTCGTCACGCAGGTTGATAGCGATCAGGCCGTCGCGACGGCTGCGGTCATACGCGCTCATCACGGTCTTCTTGACCATGCCGCTCTTGGTGGCAAACATCAGATACTCGTCGGCAGGGAACTCGCGGCAGCTGATGACGCTCGCGATCTTCTCGCCCTCCTCGAAAGGCAGCAAGTTGACGATCGCGGTACCGCGTGCCTGGCGCGTACCTACCGGCAGCTCGTGCACCTTCAGGCGATAGACCTTGCCCTTGCTCGAGAAGAACAGCACGTACTCGTGCGTGGACGCGATGAACATCTCATCGATGACATCGTCCTCTTTGAGGTTGACGCCCGACACGCCCTTGCCGCCGCGCTTTTGGGCGCGGTAGGCGGCAACCGGGATACGCTTAACGTAGCCGGTGTGGGTGATGGTCACGACCATGTCCTCATCGGCAATGAGGTCCTCGACGTCCAGGTCCTTCTCGACATGGCTGATCTCGGTGCGGCGCTTATCGCCGAACTTCTTGGAGATCTCGCGCATCTCTTCCTTAATGACGCCCAGGATCTTCTCCTCGTGCGCCAGCAGGTCCTCGTAGTAGGCGATGGCGCGGCGCAGGCCGTCCAGCTCTTCCTGGATCTTGTCGCGCTCCAGGCCGGTCAGGCGGCGCAGCTTCATCTCGAGGATGGCCGTGGTCTGCTCGGGCGTAAAGCCAAAGCGCTCGATCAGGCGGCTGCTGGCCTCGGAGTCGGTCTGCGAGGAGCGGATGATGCTAATGACCTCGTCGATATGGTCGAGGGCCATCAGGTAGCCCTCGAGGATATGCGCACGCGCCTGGGCCTTCTTAAGGTCAAAACGAGTGCGGCGAGTGACGACGTCGACCTGGTGGTCGATGTAGTGCTGCAGCATCTCGCGCAGGCTCAGACATTTGGGAACGCCGTTGACAAGCGCCAGGTTGTTGGCGCCAAAGGTCGTCTGCAGCGAGGTGTACTTATACAGGTTGTTGAGCACGACCTGCGGAATGACGCCCTTCTTGAGCTCGATAACCAGACGGATGCCCTTCTGGTTGGACTCATCGCGCATATCCGAGATGCCCTCGATGCGCTTGTCGTTGACGAGCTGGGCGATCTTCTCCTGCAGGGTGCCCTTGTTGACCATGTAGGGAATCTCGGTAAAGACCAGGCGGCTGCGGCCGGTCTTGGTGGACTCCACATGTGCCTTGGCACGCACGGTAATGGAGCCGCGGCCGGTCTCGTAGCTCTGCTTAATGCCGGTACTGCCCATGATGATGGCGCCGGTGGGGAAGTCCGGACCGGGCATGATCTGCATGAGCTCGTCGACGGTGGCGTCGGGGTTGTCGATCAGGTAGCAGGTGGCCTCGATCGCCTCGGTGAGGTTGTGCGGAGCGATGTTGGTGGCCATGCCGACGGCGATGCCCTGGCTGCCGTTGACCAGCAGGTTGGGGAAGCGCGCAGGCAGCGCCACGGGCTCGGCGAGCGATTCGTCGTAGTTGGGCTGCCAGTCGACGGTGTCCTTCTGCAAGTCACGCAGCAGTTCCATGGCGGGCTTGGCCAGGCGGCTCTCGGTGTAACGCATGGCCGCCGCGCCGTCGCCGTCGATGTTACCGAAGTTGCCGTGACCGTCGATGAGCGGCGTGCGCATGGAGAACCACTGTGCCAGGCGGACCATGGCCTCATAGACCGCGAAATCGCCGTGCGGGTGGTACTTACCGATAACTTCGCCGACCGTCCACGCCGACTTCTTATGCGGGCGGTTGGGGTAGATGCCGCTCTCGTTCATCGCGTACAGGATGCGGCGGTGCACTGGCTTTAAGCCGTCGCGCACGTCCGGCAGGGCGCGCGCCGTGATGACCGACATCGAATACTCGATAAATGACTGCTTCATCTCGCGGCCAAACTCCGAAATCTGGAGCTGGCCGCCGTTTATATCCTCGCCGGCCGAGGCGCCACGATCGACTTCGCCAAAGCTCTCCTCGAGCTCACCGTCGTCGTCCTCTTCCTCGTCATCATCGGCATCGGGGTTATAGGCGTCAGGATCGCCGTCCTCGCCCTGCTCAGCACGGGCAAGCAGGCGCTTCAGATCGTCGGGCATGCCGGCATCGCCGGCCTCGCCCATACCCTCGTTATTGTTGATATCGTCTGCCACGTTACCTCCTCATGGTTTGCGTGGTCCATTAGTTCCCTACCACGGAGACGGATTACCGGGAATGCCGGATAACCCTCCTAGGTTTTCCAGGTGCCCCAGGTTGCCCTGAAGGATGAGGGCGCACGCCTTGCGTGCGGCGCCCGAAATCCTGAAGGGCAAGATGGGGTGCCTGGGAAAGCTAGGCGTCTAGGAAGCGTGCGTCATGCGCGTGCTTCTCGATGTACTCGCGGCGATAGCCGACCTCGGAACCCATCAGCTCGCGCACGGCGCGGTCTGCCACCACGGCATCCTCGATCGACACGCGCTGCAGGATGCGGGTCTTGGGGTCCATCGTCGTTGAGGCAAGCTGCTTGGGATCCATCTCGCCCAGACCCTTGTAGCGCTGGACGGTATAGCCCTTGCGCTTCTTGGTGATCTTGCCGTCCTTGGCCTTGCCGTCCTCGTCGTTGTCGTCGGGGTTCAGGCCCAGACTCTGGATGGTGTCGCGCAGGATCTCGTCTTCGGGCTGGCGGCCGTTGGGATACACGTAGTGGATCTTGTTGCGCACCTTAATGCCAAAGATGGGCGGGCAGGCAACATAGACGTAGCCGGCATCGATCAGCGGACGCATGTACTTGTAGAAGAACGTCAGCAGCAGGATGCGGATGTGCGCACCGTCGACGTCTGCATCGGTCATGATGATGATCTTGTGGTAGCGCGCCTTGGTGATATCGAAGTCGCCACCGTCGCCGGCACTCGTCGTGACGCCGCAGCCGATCGCGGTAATCAGCGACTGGATGGTGTCACTCGAGAATGCGCGATGGTCACCAACGCGTTCGACGTTCAGAATCTTGCCGCGCAGGGGCAGAATCGCCTGGATGTCTCGGCGACGGCCGTCCTTGGCCGAACCGCCTGCCGAGTCGCCCTCTACGATGAAGAGCTCGGTCAGCTCGGCATCGCGCACCGAGCAGTCAGCGAGCTTACCGGGCAGGGACGCCGTCTCGAGCAGGCTCTTGCGGCGGGTCGCCTCGCGCGCCTTGCGGGCGGCGTTGCGCGCCTTGCAGGCCTGTTGCGCCTTCTTGACGATCTCGCGGGCGGGCTTGGGATGCTCCTCCAAGTAATCGGCGAGGCCGTCGGTCACGATCTTGAGCGTGAGCGCGCGCATATAGGAGCTACCGAGCTTGGCCTTGGTCTGGCCCTCAAACTGCGGATCGGGCAGCTTGACCGAGATAACGGCCGAAAGGCCCTCGCGCACATCGTCGCCGGTCAGGTTGGCGTCTTTTTCCTTGAGCAGGTTCTGTTTGCGCGCGTAGTCGTTGATCACGCGGGTGAGCGCGGTGCGGAAGCCCTCAAGGTGCATGCCGCCCTCGGGAGTGTAGATGTCGTTGGCAAACGACATGACGTTCTCGCCGTAGCCGCTATTCCACTGCAGGGAAACCTCGACCTCGCCCATCTTGGCCACAGGCGCGTCCGGGTCCGATTTGCCCTCGATGTAGATGGGCTCCTTAAAGGCCTCAGGGACGTCCTTGCCCTCGTTGAGGAACTTGACGAAGTCGATGATGCCGCCCTCGTAGCAAAACTCCTCCACGTGGGGAGTCTCCTCGCGCTCGTCGGTCAGCACGATTTTGAGGTTCTTATTGAGGAACGCCGTCTCCTGCAGACGGTTGTGCAGCGTATCGAAATCGTAGATGTAGGTCTCGAAGATCTCGTCGTCGGGCCAGAAGGTGACGGTGGTGCCCGTTGAAGCCGAGGTGCCCACGACCTCCATCTTCTTGACGGTCTTGCCGCGCGAGAACTCCATCTCGTAGGTGTTGCCATCGCGACGGACCTGAACGACCACGCGCTTGGACAGTGCGTTGACGACGGAGATGCCCACGCCGTGCAGGCCGCCCGAGACCTTATAGGCCGAGTTATCGAACTTACCGCCGGCGTGCAAGATCGTCATAACGACCTCGAGCGTCGGGATCTTTTTAACAGGGTGCTCGTCGACGGGGATGCCGCGCCCGTTGTCGACGACCGTGATGGAGTTGTCGGCGTGGACCGTCACCTGGATCTCGGTGCAGAAACCGGCCATGGCCTCGTCGACGGAGTTATCAACGATCTCCCACACCAGGTGATGCAGACCGCTGGCGCTCGTCGAGCCGATATACATGCCCGGGCGCTTACGAACGGCCTCGAGACCTTCGAGAATCTTAATCTCGCCGCCATCGTAATCGTTTTCGTTTGCCACACGTCCTCCTTCAGTCAAGAAAATGTGTACAGCCTTACTAGTTTATCGTAAAAAAATACCCTCGGGACCGAGGGTATTTGGCTCTACAAGGCCACCAGATGCGATTTAAGGCTCTTTTTTGCTTTGCACGCCCTTGGCCCACTCGGCACTGGCTCTCATGGCATTCTCGAGGGCCTCGCGCAGTTTTTGGTCTTCGATGGGCGCCACCTGGCGCTCGATCTCGGTGCACTCGGCCTCACTTAGGTCGGCGTGCGGGGCCGGCGGGCGCTCGGTCGTCGCCGGGCGCAGGCGCTCCTTGGCGGCGGGCGGCGTGTGACCGGGCGCGGTGGTTTTGAACACCAGGCCGTCCACATGCGCACCGGCGCGCTCCATGCGCGCGCGGATGATCTCGCGCAACAACGTCATTTCCTGCGTCCACGAGGGCGAGTCGAGATACACCAGCAGCTCATTGGACTCGGGCAGGTAGCGCAGTCCCGTCACATGCCGCCCCTCGCGCGTGCCCGAGCACACCGCGTTCCATGCGCGATAGACCGTGCGCGACTCCTCGGCGGCCTCCATCTGCGCACGGCGCTTAGGCGTTGCAGCCGCCAGGATGCGCTGGCGCTCTGCGTTCAAAAACCCGCTGAAGGCGACTGTCTCGATCTCGCGCTCGTAATTAGCACGTCTCACCCATGCTCACCACCTTGGCTCGATCAAGCAGGTCATCGGTAAAGTACCCCAGGTTGGTCGTAGTTATGACCGTCTGGATATCATCGCCAATCAGCCGCAGGAAAGCGCCGCGACGCTCGCCGTCGAGCTCGCTCATCACGTCGTCCAAAAGCAGCAGTGGGGCGGTGCCCAGGACATCGCGAGCCACGGCAACCTCGGCCACCTTCCAGGACAGCACCAGCGTGCGCTGCTGTCCTTGGCTGGCAAATGAACGGGCGGAGCGACCCGCCACGGTAAACTCAATCTCGTCGCGATGCGGTCCCACCAACGTCACGCCGCGGCGAATTTCCTCGTCGGCATGCTCGTCAAGGGCGGCCAGCATGCGCTCGTACGCCCAACCCTTCAGCTCTTCGCGATCCTCGACCTGGGGCAAAGCCCCCAGCGTGGACGCATAGGTCACGTTGGCGGCCTCACCTGACGCTACTTGCCCGTAGGCAGTGTGCACATGGCCCGCCAGCCGGTCGAGCAGAGCCAACCGGTGCACGAGCAGGGCCGAGCCCGCGCGGGCAATCGAATCGTTCCACGCGCCGAGCATCTCGCGGCAGCACCAGGTCTCCTTGAGCAAGGCGTTACGCTGGGTCACGCAGCGCCCATAGGTGCTCGCAAGATCGGCATAGCGTGCGCTCAGTTGCATGCCAAAGTCATCGAGGGCGGCGCGGCGCACACTGGCGCCACGCTTAACCATGTCCAGATGGTCGGGGCAAAACAGCACGCTCGGAAGAACCCCGCGCACACCGGCGGCAGAGCATCTCTTGCCGTTGCGGCTAAACGAGCGCTTACCGTCCTCCGCGCTCAATCCCATATCAAGCACGCGGCCGTCGCCCTCGAGCCTCAGCTCGATCTTGCACGAGCCCACGCCGTCATGGACGAGCTCGGCTGCGGTCGGATGCCTAAACGAGGCGCCGCTCGTCAGCAGCTGCAGCGCCTCTATGAGATTGGTCTTTCCCGCCGCGTTGGGTCCCGCAAGTATCGTCACGCCCTCGTCCAGGGCAAGGTGATAGCTATCGAAGCTGCGGTAGTGTGCGACGGAAAGATCGCGGGCGAACATGGTCATGGCGCAGTGCTAGATGCGGACCGGCATGACCAGGTACAGGTAGTTGATCTTGTCGTAGGACTTGAAGATGCCCGCCTGCGAGTAGCTCTTGAGCTCCAGCGTGATCTCCTTCTCCTTGGACAGGGCATTGAGGCAGCCGAAGATGTAGTGGTAGTTGAAGGCGATGGTACCCGACTCGCCCTCGGCCTCGACATCGATCGTCTCCTGCGCAAGGTCCTGGTCATTGGAAATGGAGGACAGGCCCATCTGCCCGTTCTCGACATCGATCTCGAACTTGACGGCGGGGTTGGCGCTCGCGATAACGGCCACGCGCTTGAGGGCGGCGTTAAAGGCGGCGACGTCGATCTTGACGCTCGTCACGCACGAATCGGGGATGAGCTGCTTGTAGTTGGGGTACACGCCCTCGATGCGGCGCGAAACGTAGGTGGTGTTGCCGGCCTCGAAGACGACCTGGGTGTCGGTAGCCCCGATCATGATGGTCGCCTGGCTGGCCATGATGTTCAGCGCGTCGTTAAAGGCGTCAGCCGGAACGTTGAGCTCAAAGGAGCCCTCGAGGGTCGAGGTCTCGACCTGCGTGTCGCACACGGCCAAGCGGAAGGAATCGGTCGCCACCAGGCGTACGGTGTTGTTCTCGACCTTCATGTGCACGCCGCCCAGGATGGGGCGAGCCTTGTCGGTCGAGGTGACGCGCCACACGCGGCCGACCATTTCGGACAAGACATCGGTCGGCAGCTCCACGGCACTCTCGATGGCATAGGCCGGAAACTCGGGGAAGTCATTGGCATCGAGCGTGTTCAGCCTAAAAGAGCTCTTCTCGCAACCAATCAGCACCTGGCGCTCGGACAGCTCAAAGGTGACCGGGGCATCGGGGAGGGTCTTGGTGATATTGGAGAGCATCTTACAGGGGATAACCATCTCGCCCTCTTCTTCGACATGCGCCGCGATGCGATGACGGATCGAGATGGTGTAGTTAGAGGTCTGGAATTCCAAGATGCCGTCTTGGGCCTTAACGAGCACGCCCGACAGGATGGGGAGGGTGGATGCCGAAGCGACACCCTTCATAACGACGCCGATGGCTTGTGTAAGCGAGCTCTGGCTGACGGTGAACTTCATCTTTTAATACCTTTCTATAGATATAAATATCTTAATAATAGTAATAGCACTGACGAAACTGTTGATTACTCCCAAAGACGCAGGTCAGACCCAGAAAGAGAATCGACAGCAACCTGTGTGCAACAGGGGTGGTTTTCCACGTTCAAAACCTGCGCAAAACTTTTCATCACCGCAGGTTGGGTTTTAGACACCTTATGCCCGTGGTTTCGACAAGTTTTCAACAGGTGTCTCTATTTCCCTACGAGCGCAGTGTAATTTTATCGCGCAGCGACTTGAGGTCTTCGGTGACGGTGCGGTCTTCCTGGATCATCTTCTGGACCTTTTTGTAGCTCGTACTGACGGTCGAGTGGTTGCGGTTGCCAAATTCGGCGCCCACCGCCGTGGTCGTCATCTCGCACATCTCGATGGCCAAGTAGATAGCGATATGGCGTGCTTTGGCGATATTGGCGTTGCGACGCGGGCCGATGAGCTCCTCGTGCGTCACGCCGTACTGCTCTTCGATGACGGACTGAACCGTCTGGACGTTGATCTTTTTGGCCGATGTGTCGAAGTACTGGCTGGCGATGGCGTCGATATCGTCAAAGGTGAGCTCCCCGCCCTCGCGCTCGCGGTCGCCCGCCTCGCCGGCGCAGCGCTCGCAGAAGCTCTCGAGTTCGCGGATGTTGGTGCCCGAGACCTCGGCCATGTGTTTAAAGTGCTCGTCGGTCAGGTGCCCGCCGTCGCCCCCATAGGCCGCCAGCAGCGAGTCGTCGCCTGCCTCGGGAGCGGCGACGATGGTGTTCTCGTAATAGCGCTGCAAGATCTTGTATTTCATCTCGTAGCTGGGCTCTGCGACCAGGCAGAGCATGCCGGCGTTGAAGCGGCTGGTCAGACGCTCGTCCATGCTCAGGTCCTTGGGGGCGCGGTCTGCCGCGATGACGACCTTCTTGTTGTTGCGGATGAACTCGTCCATGAGCTGGAAAAAGTAGTCCACGCTCGCGCGCTTGCCGATGATGTTTTGGATGTCATCGATGATGAGCACGTCCACGCCGTGGTATGCCTGCATGATAGGGGCGTTGCTCTTCTTTTGGCGGTCGAACTCGGTCATCAGGTCGTCCAGATATGCCTGGGAGTTGGCATACTTGACCTTGATCTCGGGCGACTTCTCGGCGAGCTCGTTTTTGATGGCAAGCAGCAGGTGCGTCTTGCCCAGGCCCGATTTGCCGTAGATGAACAGCGATGTGCACGTGCCGCGCTCGTCCGCGAGGGCGGCAAACTTGAGTGCCGAGCGATAGGCATGGCTGTTCTCGGGGCCGTAGACAAAGTTCTCAAAGGTAAATTTTGAGTTCGCGGCGAGCGGGGCTCCATCCGCATTCTGCTCGGCCGGTACGGTCGGTGCTGGCATGGGTGAAGCGGGGGTCGCAGCTTGCGTGGACTTAGTCGGCGCTCCGCCCTTCATCTGGTTCATCATGCGACGAAAATCATCGGCCGAGAGCGTGTTCTTGATTGCAATGCCCGAATCCGCGCCCGCCGCTGCGTCGTGAGCGATAGGCATGTGCGTGACGGGTGCGTTCGTTGACGTCGCCGCCGCGGTCGGCAACGGTGCCATGGTTTCACGGGAAACATCGCCGTGCTGGTGCTCGATTGTCGGCACGTCGCCTGCGGAGGCCGGCACCGCCGGGGAAGCAGCGGGAGCCGTGGCGGGCGCCGTCGCGGCAGCAGATTCGGCCGTTGCGCCTTGCGGTGCCACGATGTCGAGCGCGATCGGTGCAAAGGCGATTTCTTCCAGATAGGCCTCAATGGTCGGCTGATGCTTTTTGAGCTGCGCGATGGCAAAGCGCGAGGGGGCCTCGATCGTGAGCGTATCTTCGGTCAGGCTTATGGCGCGCGATTGCCCCAGCATGTTGATGAGGCGTGCATCTTGGCCGTCGCGCTGGCAAAAGGCGATGGCATCCCCCAGGATGATGCTTGCTTCCTCGTCCACTGTCTCTCCCGTCCTTTAGCTCTGAGCTCGCACGCGAGCGGCGCCGAGTTCGGTCAGATGGTATTTCTGGCCATGCTTGATGACCAAGCCAGCCTGCGCCAAGTCATTGAGCGTGCGTGACCAAGTGGGGGCCGAGTTTCCAAACGCCCTCGCCAGATCGGTTGCACCGCACGCTTGATTTTGCGCCAGATAGCCCAGCGCGGCGTTGCCGCGATCGCTTACGAACACGTCCGGTTGTGGCTGCGCATACTGATTTGCTGCATTAGGATACATCATTTGAGCTGCTGGTTGTTGAGAACTCTGCATCGGCGGCATTTGCTGTTGAAAACTTTGAGGCCACTGTTGGTAAGGCTGCGGAGGCATCTGCTGGGTCCAGGGGTTGTACTGCTGCTGCGGCATCTGCTGGTACGGCTGCTGATATCCCTGCTGGTACTGCTGCGGGAACTGCTGGCCATACCCCAGTTGAGGCATCTGCTGATATGGATATCCCTGTTGGTACGGCTGATAGCCCATTTGCTGGCCACCTGGTGCCCCCGTCGCCTGCTGCATTGCTGCTGCATCCTGATCCGCCAGCGGCACGGCCTCTGGCGCGTTTGGCGGCATCGATGTCGATGCCGCCTGGGGCTCTTGTGTAGGAAGCATTCCGGGCTGCTGCATCTGTCCCATGCGGGGCTGCATCTGCTGCGTTGCCATGGGCTGCTGCGCAAAAGCTCTCGGCAGGGGATATGTGGGCTGCTCCGTCTCGGGCCGCACGGCAGCGCCGCGTCCGCCGGCGCGTTCGATTTCCTGCACGCGTTTAGGGTTCAGGCTTACCGTAACCACGGTGCCGTTGCCCATGTTGTCCTCGATGGATACGGCACCGCCGGCGTTTTCCAAATACTCCTGCACCATGGGAAACCCTGCTCCGGTTCCACGGATGTAGCGCTTCATCTTGCTGTTTGCGCTGGTAACGCCAAAGTCGAAAGCGCGCTCCTTGTCGTCGATGCCGGGCCCCTGATCGGCAAATCGGATGGTGTCTCCGCCGTCCAGAATCGAGATGATGGGCTCGGCAAAGTGTGCGTGGATAAAGTTTTCGACAATCTCGCGGATGACCATGAGCGAGATGTGGCCACCTTGCTCTTTCATGCACTGGTAGACGGTGTTGGTCGTCTCTTCCAAATACGTGCGGACATCTTGCGGCTCAATGACGATCACACGCGGTGTCGACAGCATGTCGTCATAGACGGCGATTCGTGCGGCGTACATGGCTTTTGGCGCCTGCGTGGTCGTCTGCTCGCCTTCCTCACGCTCTTCGCGCACGCCGGTGATGTGCTCGTTGTCGGGTGCCGGGTCTCCGGAATCGACCATGGTGTAAAAGTCGTCAGACATGCCGCTCGCAATCTTTCAAAAGGTTTCGAACAAATAGTAGCTCACTGTGCAATGTTTCTCATCTTTCGACAACTTTTCAAAACCTGTTGAAAACTTTGGAAAACGGGCGAAAAGTTCTCAACATTGCCAACATGACCTGTTGAAAACTTGATGAAATATCGTGAAAAGTTGCCATGCACCGCTAAATCGAGCTCGGCTTATGGGGGAACCGTGTGAACTGCGCAACCTTTTACCTTTGATTTCTTGACATTTGAACATCGATTTCCCTACAATCTTCAAGCTCACGTGTCTATATCTGCGTCCGCGCCCCCGCGGACACTCGAAATGCAGCAGGAGGAACTTAAGATGAAGCGTACGTATCAGCCTAATAAGCGTAAGCGTGCCAAGACCCATGGCTTCCGTGCCCGTATGGCCACTAAGGGTGGTCGTGCCGTGCTCGCCCGTCGTCGCGCCAAGGGCCGCAAGCGTCTCACTGTCTAGCAGCGATACACACATCTCGCATGAAGACTATTAAGTCTCGGCAAGATTTCGAGCATGTGTTCAGTCAGGGGCGTCGTTTTAATCACCCTCTGATTCGAATGACCATATGTGAATCGGTTGGCGAAGGCGACTCCGGAAGGGTCGCCTTCGTTGGTGCTAAACGGCTCGGTTGTGCTGTCGTGCGCAACCGTTCTAAGCGTGTGATGCGCGAGGCCGCCCGCAGCTGTGGATTTCCCGTTGCGGGTTATGACATCATCTTGTTCGCAACTCCCAAGACGAGGGTTTCCTCGCCGCAGGAGATGGACAATGCATTGCGTTCGCTTATGAAACGCGCCGGCGTTGCCGGGGAGGAGCGATGAGCAATCACGTTTTGCGACGTGTTGCCATCGCTCCTATTCGCATATATCAACAGGTTATTTCGCCCTTATTGCCTGACGCCTGCATTTATTACCCAACGTGCTCGCAATACGCCGTCCAGGCGATTGAGAAGTACGGTGTTTTGAGAGGCTGCTGGCTTGCCGTGAGGCGCATCGCTCGCTGCAATCCCCTGCACGTCGGCGGTTATGACCCTGTGCCCTAGCGGGCACTCGCTATCGGAGGAAAACTTACATGTGGGATTGGATCGTTAACATCCTTTTCGAGCTGCTCAAGCTCATCCAGACCTTTGCGGTCGACTGGGGCCTGTCCATCATCATCCTGGTGGTCATCATCCGTCTGCTGCTGACGCCGCTTATGCTCAAGTCGACCAAGTCGACGGCTCGCATGCAGGTGCTGCAGCCCAAGATGCTCGAGATCCAGGAGCGCTATGCCGACGATCCCCAGCGTCAGGCCGAGGAGATGCAGAAGTTCTACAGCGAGAACAAGTTCAACCCGATGGCTGGTTGTCTGCCGCTGTTGATTCAGATGCCTGTCCTGTTCGCCCTATTTACGCTGCTGCGTAACCTGCCGGACTACTTTAACGACGGCACGTTCTCGTTCTTCAACATTCTGCCCGACCTGACCACCACGCCGAGTGCCTCCTTTGCCGATGGCTTTATGGTCGCGCTGCCTGCGCTGGTCTGCCTGATCCTGTTCGCTGTCCTGACCCTGATTCCGCAGCTCTATATGTCGCGCAACCAGACCGGCCAGCAGGCTCAAAGCATGCGTATGATGGCCGTTGTCATGACGGTCATGATGCTTTGGATGGGCTGGAGCCTTCCCGTTGGTGTTCTGCTGTACTACGACGTCTCGTCTGCTTGGCAGGTTATCCAGCAGATTTTTGTGACGCAGAAGGTCATCGACAAGGCGAAGGCCGATGAGGAGGAGCGCCTTAAGAACGCGCCGCTGCAGGTTGAGGTCACTCGTCGCGAGAAGAAGCCGCGCCCGCACAAGAAGAAGTAGCGGGATATCAATCTTATTTAGGTACCTAACTTTTGGAGTACGTTATGTCTGAAGAGATCATCGAGGATATGCTTGAGGAGGTTGCCCCGCAGGTCGCGGGCGATTATCCCGAGATTGCACAGCGCTACAAGGCCGGTGAAGAGCTGACCGATGAGGAGCTCGACACCATTGCCGATGTTGCGATTTCCATCCTGCGTTCCATCCTTTCGCACTTCGATGCCGCCAACTCTCCTATCGATGAGTATGAGGGCGACGAGGGTGAGCTGATTTTGGATGTAACGGCTCCCGACCTTGCTGTTCTCATTGGCCGTCATGGTCGCACCCTTGATGCCCTTCAGGTTATGTTCTCATTGCTGGTGAGCCGCAAGCTCGGCTTTAGGTATCCGGTTGTAGTGGACGTCGAGGGATACAAGAGCCGCCGTCAGGACAAGGTTGCCTCCATGGCTCAGTCTGCTGCCGAGCGTGCCATCCGCACTCATAAGAGTGTTTCGCTTCCGCCCATGAATGCCTACGAGCGCCGACTGGTTCACATTGCACTTCGTGGCAATGATGCCGTCGATACTCATTCTGAGGGTTCTGACCCTGATCGCCATGTGGTGATTGTTGCTCGATAATCTACTCGAGCTTATGCTAAGGGGACGTGGTTTCCACGTCCCCTTTTTTTGTCAAAAGTTCTCGATACACTGATTTTTGTCAGAAAGGAGCTTTCGTTGTTAGTACTTACTGATCAGCAGGCTGACAAGATGTTGAGTCGTCTAACTTCTTATTGCAAAGAGTATTCCTTGAGCGTAACTGATGTTGAGCTGAGGAACTGTATTCAGCATTTGGATTTGGTTCTGGAAAAAAATAAGACAACCAATCTTACCCGTATTCTTAACGTAGAAGATGCTGCAGTACTTCATATCCTCGACTCACTTGTTTTGCTTCCCTATATCAATAAGGCTCCTGAGGGAGCTTTGCTCGATATGGGAACAGGTGCGGGCTTCCCTGGTATTCCTTTAACCATAACCACGCATCGTAAAGCTACTTATATTGACTCTGTTGGGAAGAAGGTTGATGCTGTCAATTCTTTTGTTGATGCTCTTGGATTGAAACATGCTCATGCGGTTCATGATCGCCTTGAAGAATATGCTCGAAGCCATAAGAAGCAGTTTTCTGTCGTAACCGCCCGTGCACTGGCTCCTCTACCGATTCTTGTTGAGTATGCGGCTCCGTTCATTAAAGACGGAGGGCTATTTGTTATCACCAAGGGTAATCCTTCGTTTGAGGAGCTTGCTTCCGGCATGTCAGCAGCTAAGATTTGTGGCTTCACTTTGCTTCTGAATGACGCAATCGATTTGCCTGAGGGCTTGGGCCACAGGGAGTTCATTGTTCTTAAAAAGAGTCATCCAGCATCCGTTTCATTGCCTCGTGCAAATGGCATGGCAAAGAAGAATCCGCTTGCCTAGATGTTTCACGTGAAACATAATGGATACTAACAACTTGCAGTGTTTCACGTGAAACATGGCGGTTGATATCGAATCGGAATGTTTCACGTGAAACATCCTCCGTTTGACAGCTTTAATACACACCAGGAGGGACCGTGGGATTTCGCGACGTTAAGCGTTCTAAGAGCGCAAAAGACACGCGTATCATTGCAATCATCAATCAAAAAGGCGGCGTCGGTAAGTCAACGACGGCTGTAAACCTTGCAGCAGCACTGGGTGAGCAGGGTCGTAAGACCCTGATTGTCGATTTTGATCCGCAGGGAAACAGCACCAGTGGATTTGGAATTGAAAAAGAAGACCTTGATCACTGCATCTATGATGCATTGTTGAATGATGTGCCGGCAGAATCGCTTGTTCTTGATACAAATTGCAAAAAGGTATTCGTAATTCCAGCTACGATTCAGCTTGCAGGTGCCGAAATTGAGCTCGTAAGCGCAATTGCTCGTGAAACCCGCCTCAAAGATTTGCTTGAGCCGATTCAGGACGAGTTCGATTTTATTTTCATTGACTGTCCTCCTTCGCTCGGCCTGCTTACTATCAATGCCTTGACCGCAGCAGATAGCGTTTTGATTCCAATCCAGTGTGAGTATTACGCACTCGAGGGCGTTACGAAGCTGCTTGAGTCAATGAAGATGGTCAAATCACGTCTGAATAAGGGCTTAGACACCTATGGCGTGCTTATGACCATGTATGACTCACGTACTTCTTTGTCGAATCAGGTTGTTGAGGAAGTTCAATCGTACTTTGGTGATAAGGCGTTTAAGACGCTGATTCCCCGTACGGTTAAAATCTCTGAAGCTCCGTCTTTTGGAGAACCGGTAATTACCTATGCACCTCAAAATAAGGGTGCAAAAGCGTATATGAACCTTGCAAAAGAGGTGATCAAGCGTGCCTAGTGCAAAGAAACGTGGTGGATTGGGACGCGGACTCAATGCTTTGGTCTCAGAGGCTGAGTATGAGACCGGTGGTTCTGCTGCATCTGCTTCAAATGCCGCATCTGAAACAAAACTACCTATTGAGGATATCGTTCCCAACCCTAATCAACCGCGAATTCACTTTAATGAAACTGAACTTCGCGAGTTGAGCGAGTCAATCCAAGAACATGGCGTTCTGCAGCCGCTCTTGGTTCGCAAGCATGGAAACGGCTATGAGATCATCGCTGGTGAGCGTCGTTACCAGGCGTCAAAGCTTGCTGGTCTTGAGGAACTGCCTGTCATCATTAAAGATGTTAATGATGAAGAGATGCTGGCTCTTGCTCTTATCGAAAACCTTCAGCGTTCTGATTTGAATCCCGTCGAAGAGGCTAAGGGCTATCGCCAGCTCATCGATGCTAGCGGTATGACCCAGGAGGCATTGTCGAAGGCTGTAAGCAAGTCACGCTCTGCAATTACAAACTCGCTGCGCCTTCTCGATCTCCCCGAAGTAGTTCAGCAGATGATTTTTGAGTGTAAACTTACTGCTGGTCACGCACGTGCGATTCTTGCAGTTCCCTATGAGGATGCTCGAATTCGACTTGCAGAGAAGGTTGTTGCGGAGGGCCTTTCCGTAAGAGCGACAGAAAATCTTGCTCCATTGTTTTCTGCCGGAGAGACACCTAAGACGCCGCGGCCCGCAACGCCGCAGTCTTTTAAAAAGGCTGCGCGTGTACTTCGTCAGGTATTTAATACCAACGTGCGTGTGAAGAGCTCGCGTGGAAAGAATAAGATTGAGATTGAGTTTAAAGACGAGGAAGAGCTCTCTCGTATTCTTGGTGAAATGATTCAGTTTGATCAAGGAGGCCAAGATGAGGAATAAGATTATTACTGCGATTGCATTGGTGACGACTGTCGCGGCTGGTGCCTTTGCTGGCTATAAGATCGCGACAGACGATGAACTTCAAGGTCGTTTGCTTCGTGGAGCGCAAGATATCGTTGATACATCCAAGAAGAAAATGGATGTTATGACAGAAGATGTTGCCATGCGCACTGCTCAGGTAACGAAAAATCCTAAGATTAATCAAGGTTGGGTTAGCAACCAATGGGAAAATGTAGGCTATTAGGTACCTAATAATTACTTTGCATATTTTGAGGGGCCCTTGTCTGATTCATGAGACATGGGCCCCTTATTTTGTCCGTAAAAAATGGGAAAGGTAGCAGCTGGTCCAAAATTGAGGTCAATAAATGAAACGGCCCCGGTTGCATATCCTGCAACCGGGGCCGTTCGATGTTTCACATGAAACGTTTTGGAGTGCGACTCCCCTATGCGTTCTTCTGAACTTTGAAGCGCTGTTTCAGCTGTCCGCAAGCGGCGTCAATATCGTTACCACGGGAGTTACGAATCGTGGTTTCGATGCCACGGGACTCAAGACGACGCTGAAGATCCTCAACCTTATGAATCGGCGACGGCTTGAGCGGGCTGCCCTCGATGTCGTTAAGTTGAATCAGGTTAACGTGGCACAGCGTTCCCTCGCAGAAGTCGCAGAGTGCCTGCATCTCGGGATTCGTATCGTTGACGCCTTCGATCATGGCATACTCATAGGTCGGGCGGCGGCCAGTCTTCTCGGTGTAGAGCTGAAGCGCTTCGTGAAGGCGAAGCAGCGTGTACTTCTTGACACCGGGCATGAGCTTATTGCGCGTCGACTGGATGGCGGAATGCAGGGAAACGGCAAGCGTGAACTGCTCGGGGATATCGGCAAATTTGCGAATACCGGGAATAACGCCGCTGGTAGAGACGGTGAGGTGACGAGCGCCGATACCGATGCCATCGGGGTCGTTGAGGATACGCAGTGCCTTGAGAACCTCGTCGTAGTTGGCAAACGGCTCGCCCTGGCCCATGAAGACAACGCTTGTGGCACGCTCGCCAAAGTCGTTGGATACATGAAGCACCTGGTCGACGATCTCTTGAGCGGTCAGAGAGCGCTTGAGGCCGTTGAGACCGGTAGCGCAAAAGGCGCAGCCCATGCCGCAGCCTGCCTGGGTGGAAACGCAGACGGAAAGCTTGTTGCGACGGGGCATGCCGACAGTCTCGACGGAAATGCCATCGTGGTACTCGAGCAGATACTTGCGCGAGCCATCTTTGGAAACCTGCTTGGTGAGTTCAGTCGGCGTATCAAAGGCAAAAGCCTCTTTAAGCTGCTCACGGAAAGCCTTGGGAAGATTGGTCATATCGTCAAACGAACAAACGTTCTTCTCAAAGACCCATTCGATGAGCTGCTTCGCGCGGAAGGCGGGCTGGCCAAGTTCGGCCACGAGCTCGCGAATATCGTTTTGGCTCAAGTCGCGAATGTCCTGAGATTTAGTCCTGGGATTCATGGAAGCCTTTCGATTTTGGGGAAACGTAGAGGGTATCGCTACAATATGGTATCAGCTGCAGAAATTATAGAGGAGGAGTCTGCCCATGCCGGGTAAAAGCCTAGAGAACATGCACGTAGCGGTCTTGGCGGGCGGTCATTCCGCCGAGCGCGAGATCTCGCTCGATTCGGGAAAGAACGTTGTGGTGGCACTGAAGGAAGCCGGCTACACCTCGGTGGAGCTGCTTGACACGGCCGCTGATGACTTTATGGTAACCATGGCGACCGGCGGATTCGATGTGGCATTTATCGCCATGCACGGCGCCGGCGGTGAGGATGGCGCCATGCAGGGTGCCATGGAGACCCTGGGTATCCCCTACACGGCCTCGGGCGTACTTGCCAGCGCCTGCGGTGCCGACAAGGAGGTCTCTAAGCTCCTATACGCCAAGGCGGGCATTCCCATTGCCCCCGGCCTTGCGCTCGAGGTGGGCGATGAAGTCGATATCGATCATATCGTCGAGGTTTGTGGCGAGCGCTGCTTTGTGAAGCCGGCCGTCAACGGTTCCAGCTATGGCATTTCCCTGGTCCATGAGCCCTCCGAGCTGCCCGCGGCAATCGCCAAGGCGTTTGAGTACGGCGACAAAGTGCTGGTCGAGAAGTGCATCGAGGGTACCGAGATCACCGTCGGCGTATACGGCGAAGATGACGTGCGCGCCCTGCCGATTGTCGAGATTCGTAAGCCCGAGGACTGCGAGTTCTACGATCTGGACGTGAAGTATGTCGACCCTACGGATATCCATCGCATTCCGGCGCAGATTTCACCCGAGAATTACGCTCGCGCTCAGGAACTTGCCTGTGCCGCTCACAAGGCCCTCGGTTGCCTGGGTATCTCGCGCAGCGACTTTATTGTGAGCGAGGACGGCCCCGTTATCCTCGAGACCAATACCATTCCCGGCATGACCGATACGTCGCTGTATCCGGATGAGATCCGCCACACCGACGACATGACGTTCCCGCAGGTCTGTGACAGCCTGATCCGTATGGGCCTTCGTCGAGCGGGCATTGCATGCTAATCGAGGACGCGGTTTCGTCAGGAACGCCGCAGTTTGTCATCGACTCCTATGCCACGCTTGCCGACCGCGCCAAAACGCAGTCCTTCGGTCTTATCGAGGAAGATGTGATTGTCCTCGATACCGAGACCACGGGTCTTTCGGTGCAGGACAATGAGCTGATCGAGATCTCGGCGGCCCGTCTTTCGGGCCGCGAGATCGTCGACCGCTTCGATACCTTCGTGCATCCCAAGCAGCTGATTCCCGCCGAGATTACCGAGCTCACGAGCATTACAAATGCCGATGTGGCAGATGCCCCGTCGGCCGTTGAGGCCGTCGCCGCTCTCGCCGATTTTGTCGGTGGTTGCCCGGTGATCGCACATAACGCCACGTTCGACCGCTCGTTTATCGAGTCTGTCAAAGGCGGCGTCAACGTGAGCGATATTTGGATCGATTCGTTGGCGCTGTCGCGCATCGCGCTTCCGCGCCTGGCCTCGCACAAGCTGTCTTTTATGGCCGATCTGTTTGGCTGCGACTCGGTATCACACCGTGCCAATGCCGACGTCGACGCCCTGTGTGGCGTATGGCGCGTGTTGCTCGTGGCGCTCACCGACTTGCCCCAGGGCCTCATGGCGCGCCTAGCCGACATGCATCCGGACGTGCCTTGGTCCTATCGTCCTATCTTCTCATTCTTGGCAGGGCAGAACCCTGGTTCTATCTTCTCTCTCAGCGCCGCTCGTGCTGACGTTCTCAAGGCCGATCGCGCCGACGATCGGGTGGACGCCGATGAACTGCCGGTTCTCAAGATGCCGAGTCGTGAGGAGATTGAGGCAGACTATGCGCCAGGTGGCCTAGTCAATCGCATGTATCCCACCTACGAGCCGCGTGATGAGCAGATCGCGATGGCGCTCGAGGTCCGCGATGCGCTGGTCACGGGCACTCATCGAGTAATTGAGGCAGGCACAGGCGTCGGCAAATCGATGGCCTATCTGGTGCCTTTTGCCGAGGCAGCACGCCGTAACAACATCACGGTTGGTATTGCGACCAAATCGAACAATCTTGCCGACCAGCTCATGTACCATGAGCTGCCAAAACTTGCCGAGCAACTGGACGGTGGTCTGTCATTTTGCGCGCTCAAGGGGTATGACCACTATCCGTGCCTGCGCAAGCTTGAGCGCATGAGCCGCGGCCAGGTCGAGATTACCACCAAGCGCGATCCGGCGGACACGCTCACGGCGGTCGCGGTCATTATGGCGTACGTCTGCCAATCAGCCGATGGCGACCTCGACTCGCTCGGCATTCGGTGGCGCAGCGTCAACCGTCCCGACTTTACGACGGCCTCGCGCGAGTGTGCTCGTCGCCTCTGCCCGTTTTTCCCTGATAAATGTTTGGTCCACGGTGCTCGCCGTCGTGCGGCGCATGCCGATGTGGTGGTCACCAACCATTCCCTGCTGTTCCGCAACGTCGCGGCCGAGGGCAGGATTTTGCCTCCGATTCGTCATTGGGTAATCGACGAGGCCCATTCCATCGAGCGCGAGGCGCGCCGTCAGTGGGCGCGCGTGGTGTCGGCGGACGAATCACGCGTCCTGTTCGAGCGCCTGGGTGGCTCGAGCACCGGCGCACTAAGCCAGGTTTCCCGTGATTTGGCAACCTCCGAGGGCTCTACGCTCTATCTGGGCCTTACTGCCAAGGCGACGTCGACGGTTGCCCGCGCGAGCATGGCAATCGCCGACGTGTTCGATGGCGTTCGCGAGCTCGGCCGCCGTGCGCGTGGGGGTTATGACAATGCCAATCTATGGATTGGCCCCGAGCTGCGCGAATCAGACGACTGGCATGATTTCTTACAGTCGGCCTACACTGGCATCGACGCATTGGAACAAGCTGACAAGAGCGTCGACGCGCTGGTGCAAGCCGTCGCCGCCGACAAGCCCGAGGTTGTTGTCGACCTGGGTGATATCTCGCGCCGCCTGCACGAGCTGGCCGAGAACCTCAAACTCATCATTGATGGCACCGATGAGCACTACGTGTATTCGCTGCAGGTCAATCGCAGACTTCGTGCCGGCGGAGAGTCGATGACCGCAGAGCGCATCGACATTGGCGAGGCTTTGGCAACCGAGTGGCTACCCGAGGTCCACACGGCTATCTTTGCCTCGGCGACCATGACGGTGTCCAAAAGCTTTGAGCACTTTAACCATGCGGTCGGCCTTGATCGCATCGGTGCTTCAACGTCGTCATCGCTGCACTTGGATTCGAGCTACGACTTCGATTCGAACATGGCTGTAGTCGTTGCGGGCGATATCCCCGATCCGCGCGATCGTGAGAGCTATCTTACGGCGCTCGAGCGCGTACTGGTCGACGCCCATCTTGCCATGGGCGGATCGGTGCTCACGTTGTTCACCAATCGGCGCGACATGGAGGACCTATACGCCCGCGTTGAGCCCAAGATGGCCCGTGCGGGTCTGGAGCTCAACTGCCAGCAGCGCAACTCATCTCCTCGTCGCCTGCGCGACCGGTTTATCAACGAACCGACCTCGTCGCTTTTTGCGCTCAAGGCCTTCTGGGAGGGGTTTGATGCCAGCGGCGAGACGCTGCGCTGCGTCATCATTCCCAAGTTGCCGTTCTCAAGCCCCACGGACCCGCTCTCGTGCGAGCGCAACCTGCGCGAAGACCGCGCATGGGCGCGCTATTCGCTGCCCGAGGCGGTGCTCGAGGTTAAGCAGGCCGCGGGGCGTTTGATTCGCTCGTCGACCGATAGCGGTGTGCTGATCTTGGCGGATCCTCGCCTGGTGACGAAGGGCTATGGCAAGAAGTTCTTAACGTCGCTGCCCACGAGCTCCTACCAGCGCATCGAATCGGCGCAGATCGGGCACTATCTACAGCTGTGGCGTGCACGCCACGAGCGGCGGCGCTAAAGCGGACAGACGAGGGTTTTTGCCATATCGCACAGACGCTTTGACAGAGCGGGGTCATCCAAGATGCGGATGGCTCCGCCCGCTGCGATTATCTGGCTCAGCAGCCAACGCTCGGAGCCGTAATGTACGGTTGCCGTTGCCATGTCTGTCCCGCTGCGCTCGATTAGGGTGATGCCGGCCCAGTCCAGATGCTCCGCCATATCGAATGGCATCAAGAGCTTTGCGCTACGCTGCGTCCGGGCAAGGGAATCGTGGAGGGATGCAACGTCCGGTACGTGAGACACGACGGAGTCTTCCGTCAAGGCGAGTCCCTCGATTTTATCCATGCGATAGGTGCGCTGCTCATCGACCGCGATGTCCCAGGCAATCAGGTATGTTTGGTCGCCGTTTGCCGTAATGCGCAAGGGGTCGACCAGACGCTCGCGTGGCCGTGCATCGTCCATCGAGCGATACGAGATGCGGCAGCGAACGCCGTCCTGAATGGCGCAGCTCAGCTGCTGCCAGTGCGACCCGTGGCTGACGGTGTCAGAGACGCGCTGGTTATAGCCGAGCTCTTCGGGTAGAAGAGCGTGTCGAATTCGAGCCGCCGCCTGGGGCTCGATCCCCAACGATTCAAGTTCGTGGTTGAGCACAGCGCCCTCGGCGGCACTCAGACGCAGCGGTAGCACACGCCCAGCGTCACCGGTGAGGACCACGCGCTCGCCGTGGCATTCGCAGATGATACGCGCACCCGATTCTCGGTCCGCGAGCGTCGAGACGATCTCGAGAATCTCGTCGAGCGACGCCCCCGTGATGTCAAAACGACTGCAAATCTCGGTTCGTGTCATGCCGCTCTCGCCGGCGGCGTAGAGGGCCTCCATGATGTCGATGGCGCGCGAGAGCCTCTGCTCGCTGGTGAGTTTACGCACGGGCATGCTCGTGCACCGTCCTTTCAATGAGGTGGTTCCACGCCTGCTTGAGCGATTTGGGGGCCATGGGCCTCATGCCGTCCATGGCGTGGGCCATGCAAAATGAGGCGGCGGCTTCAAGATCGCGCACGTCAACGGTCCAAGTCCATCCCGAATCGGTGTGTGCGAGCTCACCTCGCCCGCGCGTGAGGCCGTTGATCATATCGATCTGCGTCTGCGGGGCGAACGAGAACGTAGCCGCAACGGGCGGGCGGTCGGCAAAATCGAATTCAAAGAACAGGTAGTCGCTGAGGTTGAAGTCCGCAGGGATAGCGTAGGCCTTTGAGGGGCGCCAAGCGCGAACGATACGGTCGCAGCGGAATGTCCTGATGTCGTCGGTGGCATTGTCGAGGCCGCAGAAGTACGCAACGCCCTCGCGCTCGAACATGCCGTAGACGCAGACGGTACGCTCTTTCTGCTCACCGCGTCCGTTCTGATATAAAAATCGCAGCGCGCATCGCTCGGCAAAGGCGCTCCATACCGCATCGACGGTGGGAGAGCGGCGGATCGGTGCTTCGTCCGCCGTCGTCCTGCCGGTGAGGTAGGCAATCTTGGAACGAATATCGGCAAGCGGCGCGGCAAAAGTGGATGAGCCGGCCGCTATTGTCTGGTCGATAGCGTTGAGCAGGATATCGGCGTCGTCTGCGGTGATGAGGCCGCCTGCCGCAAACGTGTGCTCGCGGTCGATTGTCCATGAGCTTTCCTCGGTCTCCTGCGCGCCGGCGGGGCGAACCTCCTTGATTAAGATGCCACGCTCGAGCAGTTTGTCACGATCGCGCCGAAACTTGCGCTTATCCGAGTCGATGTTGCTCGAGCCATATCCCAGGTCAGAATCCAAGACGATCTGCTCGGTCGTCAGCGGTTCGGGGGAACTGTTGAGCACAAAGAAAAGATTGAGGATGCGCTGGGCCGTTTTATCGAAACTGGGCTCCGAATTCCCCTTTTTAATTGTCGCGGTCGCGTCGCTTGCCGTCATAGAGTCCTCGCATGAGAAGGTGGTTTGCTGCCATGATTTTAGTCCGATATGGAGATTAGGCTATATCCTTGTCCGCTCGGGGCGTTAAGATGGCCCGAATTCGGTCGTTTGCGCTCGCTCGGGGTATACTTTCGACTATATACGGTTCTAATGTGCATGCATTGGGCCTATTTGTCGGATTATGGATGTGGAGCGCACATGGCGAACACCCAGAACTATATTAACCACCTGCTGCAGAACACCGGCATCACGCCGGCATGCAGCGAAGAAGAGCGCTTGGCTGCCGAGGATATCGCTCAGATCTTCCGCAACCACGGCTTTGATTCCGAGGTTCAGGAGTTCAATGCCCCGGCGCCCAGCAGGTTGGCATTTGCCGTTACCGGTATTCTTGTGTTTGCCGGCGCCCTGCTGATGGGCATCGGCGGCGGCATCGGCTTGGTCGGCACCTTGCTGGCCATTGTCGGCGCCGTTCTTTACGTGCTCGAGCGCGCGGGCCACCCCGTGGTTTCACGCCTGGGCAAGACGGGCGTGAGCCAAAATGTCATCGCCTACCACAAGGCCTCGGGCCCGCTCGCGTCTCCGCGCAACCGCCCGGTGGTCGTTGTCGCACACTACGACTCTCCCCGTGCCGAGCTGCTCGCCCGCGAGCCCTATGCTTCGTATCGTGCGCTCATCGCCAAGCTGTTGCCCGTTGCCACGGTTGCCCCTGCTGCCGTTGCCATCTTGCGTATCCTGCCGCTCCCCGGCGCGCTCAAGGTTCTGCTGTGGATTGTCGCGATCCTCGCTTCCCTCGTTGCGCTCGCCAACGCGGCAAACATCATTTCTAACCGCTACATTCTTCCCTATACGTCCGGCGCGGTGTGTAACAAGTCTTCTGTCGCCGCTATGCTCGGCGTTATGGACAACGTTGCTCCCTTCCAGGGCGAAAACGAGTTTCCCGACGATGTTCCGTTCGATACCTATTTTGGGGAGCAGAAGCGTCGTGCCGAGGAGATGGCGCGCGCAGCAGCGGAGTATGCCGCGGCCCAACAGCAAAACGACTACGGCAACACCATCGAGTATGAAGAGCCTACCTACGCCGAGGATGAGTTCGGTCAGCCGATTGCTCCCGACGCTCAGGCCGAGCCCGAACAGGGTGAGGATTTCGACGAGCAGATCGAGGGCTTTGAGGGTGCATCTGCCGACGAGACGCTGATTGGCGCCATTGTTCCCGAGGATCAGAATCAGGCTGTCCAGGTCGAAGAGTTCAATGACGAGGTTTCCGCTGCCGAGCCGGCGGAGGAGCCTGTCGCGGCCGAGCCCGAGCCCAAGCTCTATCGCAATGCCGCCGGCAACATCCGCTTTGGTTCGGATTCCATCCGTGCGCTCGGGATGCTTCCCGAGTCCTGCACGCTCGATTACGAGGAGGGCGAGGAGCCGACGTTTGAGCCCGAGCCTGCCCCCGTCGTGACTGCACCTGCGCCCGCCGTCACCGTGGATGATGAGTCTGCCGCGGTTACCGCTGCCGTTGCCGAGCCCGAGGCGGTGTCCGCGATCGATCCCGCGGCAGGACTGGACATTTTGGCCCCCGCCGCGCCGGCGCAAGACGTTGCGGACGAGCCTGACGACGATTACGTTGAACAGCCGAGGCGCGTGTCTTACGAGAGCGATACTGATTTTTCGGCCGAGATTCCCGCGGCAACGCCCCATGCCGATATTGCATCCGCGTTCTCTTCGATTGGCGCCAGTGCTTCCAACCTCTTTAAGGGTGCGCTTGCAAAGGGCAAGAAATTTGTCGACGATTTCGAGGAGAAGCGCGCTGCCGCACGCGAGGCTGCCGAGCAGGAGGCTATCGCTCAGCAGCAGGCAGCCGAGGCGGCACGTGAGCGCGCGGCGCAAGAGCTCGAGCAGAACGAGGCTATGCAGTCCGTGCCCGTCGACGCTGCCGAAGCTACAACGTCCTTTGAGTCCCAGCAACCGGCGTCCACGGATGTTGTTGAGGCGACGACGTCTTTCGAGGCTCAGCAGCACGTCGATAGCACCATGTCGTTTGATGCCGCGCAGTTCGATTCCACGATAACGTTTGAAAAGCAAGGCACCGCGATTGCCGAGCCCCTTCCTGTTTCCGATGAGCAGGGCGACGCGGCAGACGATGACGAGCCCATTGATGCTGCCGAAATTCAGGATGCTGCCGAGGACGAGTCCGTCGAGGCCAACTCTGACGAAGAGCAATACGCGGCAGCCGATCAAGGTGATTCGGCCGAGGTCGAGCAGGAGGAGGTGCCTGCGGTTTCCGAGACTCCCGAGACGGATGAGTCGAGGCCTTACTCCACGCAGATTTTCACCATGCCGACCCCGAGTGGTTCCGGTGCCACGGTTGCCAATGTCGCTCCCACCCAGGACGAAACGGTCGATTCCCTTATGGCCCAGATTTCCTCCCAAGCATCGCCGCGTCCGCAGATGAATGTTCCCGATCCGGCGTCGGCACCGTCGCCTGCACCCTCCTCGTCTCCGCTGGCTTCGGTCCCCGATCCGTCGCTGCCGCCGATGAAGCAGACAAACGTTGCGTCTCGCACGTCGCTGTTCGACCTTCCCGATCCCTCCGCACAGGTCAACGACCCCTTTGCTACCGCCCAGGGTCCCGAACCCACATCGGCACCCGTTGCGCCTCCTATGCCCGTTGCGTCGGGCGCACAGCCGATCGAGACCATTTCGGCTCCCGCCCCTGCGGCACCCAAGTCTCGCAAGCGCGGCCTGGGCGGCCTGTTCGGTCGTAAAAAGAAAAACGAACAGGACAGCATGAGTGACTGGCTGGGCGTCGAAGACGATTACGATGCCAAGAAGTCCGGTCGCGGCATCGGTTCGTGGGATAATTTCGAGGACGATGACGATGGCTGGAAGGGCGGCGCTACGTCTTCCGACGGCGCTTCTTCCGAAGATATGCTCTCGGCTGTCGCCTCTATGGGTGACGATGAGCTGCTCGGTCACGATATCTGGTTTGTGGCAACGGGCGCCTCGGATTGTGATGGCGCCGGCATGAAGGCCTTCTTGGCTTCGCATCGCGATAAGCTCCGCGGCGTATTCTTCATCAATCTTGAATCCGTCGGCGCCGGTAGGCTTTCGGTGGTGACGGTTGAGGGCGAACAGCAGCTGCTCAAGGGCGATCGCCGCATCATGAACCTGGTCAGCAAGGTGTGCAAGTCGTTCCATGTCGATTGTGGCGCGCTCGAGATGCCCTATGCCAAGACCGATGCCTACGCCGCGCTCGAGGCGAGCCGCCGAGCCCTCACCATCGCCGGCGTGAACGGCACGCGTCTGGCTTGCGCTCGTACCGAGGACGACCTGCCCCACAATGTCAACCCGACGAACATTGCCACGGTATCCGAGGTCGTGACCGAGGTTATCCGCCGTTCGTAGACGGAGCTCTAAGGAGTCAACGTGTTTTCGTATATTAAGCGCCATTGGCCTGTCTACGTGATTTTGACCTTGATTGCCATTGCGTTGGGGTTTGGAGCCGCCTACATCGTGGGTGCGAAGGGCTCGACCCCCGCCTCCGCAATCAGCGAAGAGGTGGAGCAAGAACAGAGCACGGGTGCCGATGGGATTCCTGAGTCCGAGCAGGCAATCGTTGATGGTGGATCTTCGTCTGCAGAGTAGATACGGCGATTTAAATGATTGAAAGCGGGCGAGCCGGGGGACTGGCTCGCCCGCTTTTTTATCGCGCTAGCGCTTCTTTGGGATCGACCTAAGGCGAGCGAACCATAAGGCTGCGGCACCCGAGGTCAGAAGCGCGGTGATGCAGGCGGCGATGGGAACTGATCCTGTTGCCGGTAGGTCCTGCGGTAGGGTACAGCGTTGAATGACACGGTCCTCGTCATGTGACTCAAGTTTATCGCCGCCGCCGTTGCGGCAAAGATCGACGCGCGCGCTGTTGGTGAGTGCGGTTTGGGGCGTATAAGCCGACGTTGCCTGCATGTGCACGGCTGCGCCCCGAGCGTCTGTGCCAAGGATTGCTTTGGCATCGTCAAGGTCGTCGTGCTCATCTTTGAGATCATCACGGGTCCAAGAATCCACATCGCTTCGAGTCGTAAAGTCGGCGGCTACTGCACCGTATTCAATGCGAATGCCCGTTACGACGGTATTGGATGCAAGGTCAAGTTCTTTCACCTCGAGTGTGGTGGATTCCGTGGTCGGGACATCCGCCTTCCAGAGGTGCCAGCCGTCGTAATCGACGAGGCGGCAATCCTCACCCAAGCTTTCTATTACTTCGTCGGACTCAAGCCAAGGATTTTCGTGCCCATCGTCAAGTGTCGCGTTTGCCGGCTCATCGACGTCTGTCGAGTCCAACGGCGCCGTGCGATACCACACGTTGCACAGACCGCTGAGGTCGCCGATGGCGACGGGGGTTTCGATTGAGACGAATCTCGCCGTATCGTCCTCGGCACACTCAAGATCATCGGTAATTGTGAACTCATCAACCCAGGTAGCTGAATCATTTCGAGCGTCGATGGTATAGGAGAAAAGTCCGTCCGTATTGGTTTGCGTCGCGGCGCGATTTTTACCATCGCCGTTGGCCAGCAGACCCTTCCCGATAGGTTGGACAAGTTCCTGACGCTTGTCGACCTGTCCTTTGATCTCGATGGGCGCATCCTTCATCGCGACGGATTGGACTTCTCCCGTATCCTTTATTTCAAACGTTATCTCCTCGGCAAGGTCATAGGTCCGCGGCGACATCATTTCGCGCAACGAGTAGGTGCCGGGTGCAAGATGTTCGACGCGGTGCGGCTTGTCGGATGAGGTCCAGGAGTCTATTTCGGTTTTATCGGGACCATATAAGGTGAGCTGTGCGCCTTTCACTTCCTGCTCTCCGCTTGCATCGACCTTGGAGATGTCAACCTTGGTGTAATCGTTGGATACGTTAAGCCGTGCCTCCACAACGGATGTTTTCTGGTCGGCATAAGTCAGGTCGACAATATGGGATGTCCGATCGAGTAAGAAGCCTGCCGGCGCTTGAGTCTCGACAACCTCGTAGCGTGCGGTGCCAGATCCCAGCGGGAGGTCGTCCGCGCGTGCTTCTCCAGTTTCATCCGTTGTGACGCTAGCGACAGTCTCACCGTCGAGCACGGCAATGCTACCGTCGGAGCGCACGATATCACCCGAGGCACGGATCTCAAAGATGGCGCCCGCGAGGCTGCTGCCGTCTACGGCATCGGTTTTAACGATCCTGATGTTTCCGGTCGCGGTGTGATCATAATACGAGGCGATTGCAATGGGCGTTAGGTTCATGTCGGCGGGTATGTTTACCTCGATCTCTTCACCGACAAGATAGGGCTCTTTGGCCGAGGTTTCGCGTACATAATAGGTGCCCGGCACGAGCGATTCGGGCAGTGTGACGGTGCCGGTCGCGTCAGTCGTAAAGGTGTCCATTACATTATGTGCTGGATACCAGCATGTTTGTGAGACAGGTTTGTGATTGCTGTCGAGGAGTTGGAAGGTGAATCCGGCTAGCGGAACAGAAGCGCCTGTTTGGGCATCGCGTTTTACAATCTGGAGATGCGTCGACAGAGCGTGGTTGTCCACGATATATTGAAGCTCGGCGCCGTCGGAAATCTGATTGGCCCCGACGGTCCATTCCCCTGCACGTTTAAAACCCTCGGGGACGGTTTCCGGAACCTCGCGAACGGTGTAGCCGGCGCGGTCGTATGGGATGGCTCCGTGGACACCGGCGGGTCGCTTGCCTGCGCCGAACCATGCTTCTGACTGATCTTTGGTGGAGGCAAAGCCATAGATGTTTGTGGTCAGTGTGCCAACAACCTGCTGAGAGCTGTTGCTGACAACCTCAAAGACAACACCTCCTGCCGGCTGCTCCAGGCCGGATTGATCGCTATTGCCGTAGTCCTTGAATTTGGAAATCTCAAGGTCAAACGCAATGGGGATATCGGAAACGCGAGATTCGATCTCGACCACGCCTGAATCACCGAGCTGGTCGGCTCCAACGGTATAGGACCAGCTGTCGTTGGCTGGCAGGTAGCCCTCGGGGGCTTTTGACTCATAGATGGTAAAGGTTCCTAGGGGGACATCGGTGAGGGTAGCTCGACCGCTTTCATCGGTTGTGAGGGTTTGCGCCCATCCGGGGGTGGATTGCGACACGCACGTGAACTCTGCTCCCGCAAGTGAAGCTCCAGCCTGGGGTCCGGCATCCGTCGCGGCATCGAGTTTTACGATACACAGGTTGATGGTGCCGGGCTGTTCTTCAATGGCGACCTGTCCACCGTCATTCCCCGTGGTAAAGGCGATGCGATCACGACGGGGGACATAGCCGGCCGGCGCCTTCGTTTCAACTAGGTAGTATGCCGTATTGGGCAGAAGTGCTGCCTGCGCTCGACCGTTGCTGTCCATCTGGATGGTGCCGACACGCGCGCCGCTGGCGCTCTCAAAAACATCGAATGTTGCCCCGTCAAACTGATAAGTATTGTTTCCGCTGGTAATGGCAGCGTTTGCAGACTGCTTTTGGAAGGAAACAGAGACCGCCGGCAGTACATAGAGCATGTCTTGACGTTTGCTGCCGCCCGATACGGCTCCTAGATAGCGCCGCGCGCGGTGCGGAGCGACTTTGATGCTTCCTGATTTTGCGCTGTCGTGGAGCCATCGCGCAGCCGCCACGACTTCATTGTCGGCGGTAAAGTGTCCACTCTTGGTTTTGCCCTGAGCGGTCGTGTAGGAGTAGGTGCCGTCGACATGGGTAGTGCCGTTGAGCATCCATACGGCAAGCTGGGTGGCGGCGCGGGCGCGATCTGGTGAAAGATGGTAACCGCCAAACGACGTGGCGGTAGGATATCCGTGACAAACGATTGCCGCGAACTCGTCGTCGAGCCACACCCAGCCTTGATCAAAGTTGAGCCATGGGCCGCCCGGCTTGGTGGGGCCGGGGCGCTCCTGGTTCATGCAGTAGGCAATCGAGGCGTCTTGAGCTTCATACTTGCCGATGAAGAAGGGCCCACAATCATCGCTAATAGTGCGGAAGCCGAGCTGGTCGTAGCCATCGACGGCAAATGCGGCTCCCGGTGCCAGGCAGCCGAAAAGCAGGAAGAGGAGCAGGAGCAGCGGACCTGTTGTGATTGCGCTGTGGACAGAGTGCGTGGGTGCGTTGGACATGGCTGCTCCTTATCCCTCGTGCGCCGCACGGGGAGGCTGCGACGCGTAGGATGAGGCTACCCCCGAGGTTCATGCGGGTAAGTACCGGAGCCTGACCAAAAGCTTGCCCAATTCCTGACAAATTGAGCTCAAATACAACAATCAAGCAAAAGCGCAGGTAGAAGATAGGGAGAACAGGAGGTCAAAGGTCCTCATCTCCACAATTGACGCGATTTTCAAACGAATCTCCACAGTTAAAACAAGCATCACCACCCTTGTATCGAACAAGAAAACCGCGTTATACTAGCCAACACACAAGCGGGCATCGCCAAGTGGTAAGGCATCAGCTTCCCAAGCTGACACTCGCGGGTTCGAGTCCCGTTGCCCGCTCCAGTTAAGAGCACAAGCACGGCACCATCACGGTGCCGTGCTTTTTTCAATAAAGTGCTGGGATTCGAACCCGACAGGGTGCGAGCGTTAATCAAATGTCCAAGTGTGAATTCTCACACTATGCCGTTAACCAACTTACTACGATACGCGTTGCATTTTGTTTGTGTTGAGGCTATAGGCTTAACGGCGGTTAAAAGGTCGCCTCACTAGGTGTTGGAGACAACCTTCTCGATAGCGATATCGACCTGCTCCTGTGCCAGCTTGGTAGCCTCGTTCTCAAGTTGGTCAGCCTTGGCCGAGGTGCTCACGCTCCTGTCCATAAGGTCGGCGATGGCAGATTCGACGTCCGCGCCAAGACGGGGAACGCGAATTTTTTTGATATCGATAGGGCTAAGTTGAGGCACCGAGGTTCCGTATGCGCAACGAACGACCGACGGCCTGCCAACGGTGGGACTGTTCAGAAAAGCAAGCAGGTAGCCAGTTCGAATCTTTGTAACGTCGGGATAGATTCTCAGCAGATGGTTGCTGCCAAACATTCCCTCATGATTCTCCGTGAGCAAAAGAGCTCGTCCTAGGATGCCGTACTTTTGACCAGAACATGCCATGACGAGAGTTCCCGGCTTTAGGATGTAACGCTCCCAGTTTTTAATGAGCTTGGCGTAAACAAATTTTGTCGGTTGAGTGTTAACGTCAAAGACCTCGGACACACCCACAAAGGGAACGTTGGAATCGCCATAAAACCGCTTGAAGCGAGGAAGCTCTTCGACGTCCTCTACAAGTTCAGCAAGTGGCGCATACTCCATTACGTCAACCAATGAGTCTACGGCGCTTATAGAGCCGGCATAACTGTCAGCATCAAGGCGCGATCTGTTGTCAATAACTTTGGATAAACTCACCACGCATGTTCCTGCAGGACTTTCTGCCTCACAAGCAATACCGACCTCCTTCTCCAACAGCTTAAACGCCCCGTCCCGCAGCTTCCAGGCCTCGCCGCGCAGGCGCACAGCCTCGGCAGCTTTGTCGCCGATGGCTTTGCGCGTGGCCGCATCGGGCATGATGACCGGAAACTCGTTGGCGTGGGCCACCTCGATGTGCTTGATCATGTGACCGTACTGAGACGCTCGTGCGATCTGCTTGAAGAAGTCCGTCTTCATATACGCGTAGAGCCAGCCGTACTCGTCTTGGTCCTTCGGCTCGATGCGCAACAGGTCGTCCGTGATGACCTTGTTCAGGTGATGCGGGTACACGGCGGTAACGTTGCCCACCACGCCCGAGCGCGAAAGCAGCAGCCAATCCTGATTGACGAATCTAGAATCAGCCTGGGGCACGAAAGGCGCGGCGAGCCACTTCCTCACTCGGGGAAAGTCCTCGAACACCTGGCCGGCGGTAAAGAAGGGTAGCCCTTTGCCTTCCGGCACGGTATACCCCGTCAGTCTGCTCGGCTGCCAAATGTCGGTAAGGTCACCGAGCCTCTTGTGGTTGTCGCACTGGTTGGCAAGGCGTACGAAGCCGTACCCGTCGCGCAGGTAGGTTGACGCCTCGAGCCTCACGCCGCCGCCCAGCACGGTGGAAAGTCGGACGCTCTTCACCAAAGGCGCGATCGTCATTGGTCTCGCCTCCATTCAAAGAAGGCGCCGGCGATCGCCATCGTCTCGTCGTCCACCACGCGCTCCTTCGAGGTGTGGCTGCTCTCCTCTTCGGAGCCCACGTTGCCCGTCACCGCGGTGGTCTGCTCCTGCACAATGGGGTAGCCGTCATCGTCGCGTACATAGGTGGTCTGACCACGCTTGTCGTGCCCTACGTGGTCACAGATGGCCATAAATATCTTGTAATCCTGGAAGGTACCGTCCTTGCAGTATGCCTCTTCCTCACTGTCCCAGCGTCTCAGCACAAGGACGGATGTCTGCACGCCCACGTTGGGTTGGAACGCATCCGGGTGCATGTCTACCGAACCCAGGATCTGCGCATGGCGCAAAATCCACTGGCGCACGTAGCCCAGACCCGGGTTGCCCAGGATGCCGTTGGGAATGACGAGCGCCGCCACACCCACGCCGGGCTCAAGCAGGCGGATACACCGCTCGATGAAGAGGATCTCGGGCGGCTGAGATGAGAAGAGCTTGGGTTCCATGCTCCACTCGGCATCTTCCTCGGACCACGACCAGGTGTGTCCAAGGTCGAAGGATTCCAGAATCGCCGGGTCTTCGATAGGAATCTTGGAGCCAAAAGGTGGGTTGGTCATAATCGCCGTAACGCCGTGCCCCGGCTGCAGCGCCTTATTTGCCGCAATGTCGGCGGCGTCCAGGCGCAGCGCCTTTTGCAGTTTGGGTTCAAAGCCCGAGAACGGCTCGAGCGAGTTGGCGTGGAACAGCTGTCCGGTGCCGTCGTTGTTCATAACCATATTCATCTTGGAGGCACGCACTAGGATGGGATCAAAGTCGATGCCCACGATATGCTTGGACAGGAACTCGCGCTTGCGCGCGATCAGAGCCTCTTGCTTGGCTGCTTTGCTGCGCCCGCTCACCTCGACGGAGTCTCTGATCTTCTCAAGCACGTAATTCATGGCCGTGACCAAAAAGCCGCAGGTGCCCATGGCGGGGTCGAGGATGACGTCGTTTTCGGACGGGTCGACCATCCGCACCATCATGTGGCACATGTTGCGCGGCGTGAAGAACTGGCCCTTGTCACCACGCAGGTTGGAGCCCACGATTGTCTCGTACGCGTGGCCCTTAACGTCCACGTCGCTCTCGAGCAGGGAATACATTTGCAGCTGCGCCACGATGTAGGCGAGCACATCGTCGGTTAATGCGATGCGCTCGTCGGCCTTGAAGATGGTCTCGTACGACTGCTTGACGTTTCCAAAGAGTGCCTCGATGCGCTTGCGGCACTTCTTCTTACCCGCGGCGCCCTGGCGCTCGGTTGGCGTGATGTAGAACGTTGGCGTCTCGGAGTCGCGCTCATCCTGGATTTTGCAGAAGATGATCTTGAGCAGTTCAAGGAATGCCTCGGCCTTTTGGATGCCTTGGTTTCCGGCGATGTAGTTGTGACAGCGGCGGAACGAGTACAGCAGCGAGTCACTGGCGGCGGGGCGCAACTGGTCGAAGCGCGGCGCGTCGTCGGGTACCTCGCCACCAGCATGTGGCAGATCGGGCACGGCCTCGGGGCCGCGCTTGCCGGCATCGTCCACCACGTAACGGAAGGTAAGCAACTCGTCGCCGTTGGTCCACATGCCATAGGTCGAGTTCATGCAGGCAGACGCATAGGAGTGCATTTGATCTACGCCGTCTTTTTTCCTTTGGCCTTGGTCTTGGGGTCTTTGCACTCGACGATGATGTGGATGTTTTCCTGGGTGTGCGCTTTTCCCGGCTCCCAGATGGCGACGTCGACCGCTTTTCGGTTGCTGCCGAACTTGATCGACTCCTCGACCCCGATCTGCTCCTTCTTGTAACCGTACTCACGCACGAGGGACTTTAGGATTTCCTGGCGCACTCGCTCCTCGGGGGTGTCCCTGCGCTGCGTCACGCCGTCGATGAAGTCCAGTATAGTCTCCGGCTGGATGACCGAAGTCTTGCTCACTTGCGACATTACGATTCCGTCCTTCCAACCTTGGTGTTGGTATCAACGCGTGCGGGGCCGCCCGATGCGACGCCCATCTCGCGGCTAATCAAATCTTTAAGAAATCCCTGCTTGTTTTCCTGTGCGGAGAGGAATGACCAAATCTCCTCTTCGGCGGGATAGAACCGCAGACAGAACTGCTGGGTCTTGTCGTGCTTGTACTTACGATCGGCTCGCTTCTGAGCTTCTGACGGCATGGCACCTCCCAAGGACATAGCTTAGCCATAATAGGAATTAGTATAGGTCTACACCTATATGTAGACAAGCAAAATATCACGAATCAGCAGGTAAAGGATGATTTTTAATTAAAGAAATAGAAGCCAACAAATGTAAAAACGGCCTCTAAGACATTGGACGTTTTTACGGTTGAGGAAGGTGGAGCTTGAGAAATGATCCGCCATGAGCGCTCCCTGCCGCTCGTGCATGGAGTGGCAGGGAACTATTTTTGTTGTATGAGACTGCCGTCTCGCAAGGTTGCAATCCCCGATTGGATGTCGACTTCAGTTGGATCAACCATATGCGCTGTTGCCTGACGCTGCGCGATGCCAGGCGACGGAGGATGCGTCCTATCACGACTGGTAGTCAGGCACATTCTGGGCTAGTTGCGAACTTGGCTTGGAATGTGCCTGTTTGGCAGAATCGAAATCGCGAGCCATATCACTCGACTATGTGCCACTCAGCTGCCGAAGTGCTTCCAGCGTTGGTGATGCGGCCAGCTTTCCGTAGGCTTTGGAGCAGATAGCTTACATGGTCGCCTTTTTGCTTTGCCGTAAGGTCTGCCGGCAAGGCATGATCCAGCCCTGCGATAATCTCCGCTCTTGAACATGGGCGCACGCGCAGGAGCTCCAAGATCAACTCCTTGAAGACGCTATTGTCTACGCCCTTGTTTCGCACATACTCGCTGTGGGCACCGGTGGCTGCTGCCACCTCGGCTGAGACCGTCAGTTTGGGGTAACGGCCCCTAACGAGGCCTTGTTCGTGAAGCAGACGTGACTGTTCCTTTGTGACGGGTAGTCCCTTCTGAACGAGGTCCAACAGCAGCACTGTCACCAAATCAAGATTTCGATTGCTTGCGAGAAGTCGAGAATAGTCCTCGTTGAGAACCGTACCGTACAGCGTTACGGCAACGCGCCCAATCTCAGATAGATCGTAGGTGGGCATTGGTAATAGGCGGTTGCGCTGAATGTCGAAGACGTTGCGAATGCCTATGGCGTTGCGGTCCATCATGCCTGTTTTGTTCATAGCGCTTGAAAGCAGGGGGTTACGGTAGTAGGGCGGCTTGTAGCCGCTCGCGAGCGCGTTCTCTATCGTCTCGGGGATAAAGGCACCCTCGTTCTTGAATATAAGCTTGTCCTCATACTCAAGGACATTGATCTTTCCTGACATCCTGAAATCTTGATGCGCAATAGCGTTGTGGAGAAGTTCTCGAATGACTTCGGGACTGTAGCGATGCGCTTCGGTGGGAAATAGCGTCTCTTCGCGGTCGAAGAAGCGATACTTTTCGTTTCTTATCTTTCCCAGGATACGATCGACCTGCAGAATGAAGGGCGGCTCAAAGTGTTCATAGGCCATAGTGGAGCCGTCGCTCGCGTAGAGCGTCCAAGTGATGCGCGGCTCAATGCCACCCAGAAAGACACTCGATTCCGGTTTGCCCAGAAGAACGAGCGCCGCATTGCTCACGTGGCCGTGGATCACAAGCGCCATCTTGCTAAGGATAGATTCTTCGTCGAGGCTACGAACGGCAGGCTGGCTTTCTCCGAACTTTTCGACGAATTTGGAGCATGCAAAGCTAACTGCATCTGGATCAAGGTCACCGAAGTTTGCCTCGTAGGCAATCTGGCGCGACCAGTCGGGCCGGCTCTGCCCGTAAATGGCGTCGAGTTTGAACTTGGGCATCTCTACGAGGGACTCATTCTCTCGTGACCAAGGGATTCCGTGCCAAGTCGTTGGCGTTGCGAAGCTGCCAGCCGGTATCTGGAAAGCAATGACTCTTTTGTCATCAACCTCAAACTCGTAAATCTCTTCGAAAGTCATGCCGTTGTTGGTGTATTGGGCGATTTCGTGCTTTAGGCGTCGCAGGCCGACACTTGGCGATTGGGGTTCTTTACGGTAGGCGGTTCCCTTTATCTTGCGGTCGTTTGAAATGCCAAAGAAAAGCCATCCGCACTCTGCCTTGCGTAAATTGGCCTCGTTGCTGAGGGCGGAGAAATACCTGCCAATGTCCTCGAAGTCATAGTTCTGCTTTGCTGCCTTGTATTCGACGACCTCGGTCTCGACGTCTGCAATGATGCGCAGAAGTAGGGAGGGCATTTCGCTCGTTTTCCGTATCATGACACTCCATATAATGTAATTTTATCCGCAACTAATGTAATTATATCTCCTGTTACATTAGCCGCCCGTGCATAAGGCTGTAGGCCGACTGTAAGGTCATATATTTCAGTGCATATAATGTCTGTACTTTTAATTTACCTCGCAGATTAGCTGCCAGGGGAAACGGAAAATAATGTGTCTTCTTCTAATGTAATTTCGCATGTAGCTTCGCGGATAACGCGTGAAATTACATTAGTACACGGAACTATTGCCGCCTGCTGCGGTGACGCTGCTGTCCATCTTCGTTGCCCGCTCCAATTCCAAAATGTTAGGTTCATGCCTGCTGCCCATACTTGCACCTGCGCACGGTACAATGGTTGGGTTACGACCAACGTGCCAATAACCAAAAAGGAGCCGCTATGATCGATCGCTATACCCGCCCGGAGATGGGACGCATCTTCTCCCTCGAGAACAAGTACGCCATTTGGCAGGAGATCGAGGTTCTGGCCTGCGAGGCCCAGGCGGAGCTCGGTAAGATCGGTATTTCCAAAGACGAGGCCCAGTGGATCCGCGATCATGCCAACTTTGAGAAGGCGAAGGTCGATGAGATCGAGGAAGTCACGCGCCACGACGTCATTGCCTTCCTGACCAACATGAAGGAATACATCGATGCCGATGTTCCCGAGGGCGACCCCAAGCCCAGCCGCTGGGTTCACTATGGCATGACCAGCTCCGATCTGGGCGACACGGCTCTGTGCTACCAGCTCACCCAGGCCTGCGACTTGATCATCGAGGACGTCAAGAAGCTCGGCGAGATTTGCAAGCGTCGCGCCTTTGAGGAGCGCAATACGCTCTGTGCCGGCCGCACTCATGGTATCCACGCCGAGCCGATGACCTTCGGCATGAAGTTTGGCTCTTGGGCCTGGGAGCTCAAGCGCGATCTGGATCGTCTTGAGGACGCCCGCAAGAATGTTGCCTTCGGCGCCATCTCGGGCGCTGTCGGCACCTACAGCTCCATCGAGCCGTTTGTCGAGGAGTATGTCTGCGAGCACCTGGGCCTGGTTCACGACCCGCTGTCCACGCAGGTTATTAGCCGCGACCATCACGCCTATCTCGCCGGTGTCCTTGCCACCACGGCGGCCACCTGCGAGCGCATCGCTACCGAGGTTCGCAATCTGCAGAAGACCGATACCCTCGAGGCCGAGGAGCCGTTCCGCAAGGGTCAAAAGGGCAGCTCCGCCATGCCGCACAAGCGCAACCCCATCACCATGGAGAAGGTCTGCGGCCTGTCGCGCGTCGTAAAGTCCAACGCCCAGGTCGCCTTCGACAACGTCGCCCTGTGGCACGAGCGTGACATTTCGCACTCCTCTGCCGAGCGCGTCGCCCAGGCCGATAGTTTCATCGCGCTCGACCACATGTTCCAGTGCCTCATCCGCGTTATCGACGGCCTGCAGTTGTATCCCGCTCGCATGATGGCCAACCTCAACAAGACACGCGGCCTCATTTTTTCCTCCAAGGTCCTGCTGGCCCTCGTCGACACGGGCATCACCCGCGAGGATGCCTATGCTATCGTGCAGGAAAACGCCATGGCTACCTGGCACGAGGTGCAGGATTGTGTCTCCGGCCCCACCTTTAAGGAGCGTCTCGAGGCCGATCCGCGCTGCACCGTCAGCCAGGAGAAGCTCGACGAGATTTTCGATCCGTGGGACTTCCTCACCCGCATCGACACAGTCTTCGATCGCCTGGAGCAGCTCGAGTTCTAATTGATCGATTAGGGACGATGTTAAACCTATCAGTTTGCTTTTGAGCTCCTTTGAGGTACAGCTTTCCAGCTCAAGCCCCGTTGGTAACTCGTTTACCAACGGGGCTTTTGCGTGGGGGGGCGCCGGGAAAGTCGCACTTTAGCGGATGATGGTATATTGCAGAAATGTCGTTTGCCGTTAATTTGCCCCTTCTGGCAAACATTAGCTTGTAAGTGACCGTCGGGGGGGGGGTATCCTTAAGCCAATTTTAAGGTGCGGGAGAATACTGCGTTTTCTCACGAGAGATTGGACTTAGGGGAATGAGAAAAGGATTTTGGAGGATAGCCGCCGCATTTTGTGCCGTTTTGGCTGCCGTAACGGCAGTTTCAGTCGCTACGCCATCAATAGCGGTCGCATCGGAAACTAAGGGAGGAGAGGTTCTCGTTTCTGTTTCACAGGACAGTGTTTTGAAATATTGTTCTGTTGCGGTCGGGCAAAGACTGAATGGAAGTGTCCGCTTTTCGCTTCCGGGAGCTCCGTCCCAGGAGATAGCTCAAGCGGCGCAAAACCCCGAGAATTACACGCTAACGATTTCGAGTGATGATGCAGAGAATATCTCGCTTTCAAACATCTATGGACAATGGGAATATACGTTGTCCCCAGTGTCTGTTGGAGACGGCAAGCTTCGGATAACTGCTGAGTTCAATTATGAGGGTTACAAAGCGGAGGGTTATCTTGAAATAAGCCTTGCTAAGTCTCAAAACAAAATAAAAGAAATAAAGTATGCAAACAATTCGGACAAGGCAAAGCCTGTGTCTTCTCTGACGTTGTTATATATCGAGAAGTGTCCTGTTTGCGGAAAACAACACTATGGCTCTGAGAAAGGGAAAGTGCTGCTCGCATTTGAGCGGCCCGATGAGGAGCCGACGGCGTTTGATATCTATGGAAATAGCTCTTATGACGATGGGTCGGGGCTTTATACGCAGCTAAGCAGTGATCAGATAACGGAGTGTAGCAATTCTGCCGATTATCAGCTGCAGGCTCCTGTTTATATTAATCCGCACAGCAGCAGCGCTGGTGAACTCCGGATAGGCGTGAGTGACTACGCGCAAGATATTTATCAGAAGAAACGACTCTGCGACGTGGTGATGAAGGAACAGGGTCCCGCTTTTGTTGAGAAAAACATGAGCGGAAAAATGGCTATCGGCTCTAACGCATGGATCGATTCGAGTGATTTGATTGATGTTGAACTGAATTCAACCGGGCAAGCTTGCAGAGATTCATCGCGTGACTACCAGTCTCAAACGTGGAAATTATCCTATTCAGTTATAAAAGGACAAGACATTGTTTCGATAGAGGGAGATCGGGTCACCGCAATCAAGGTGGGGACTGCAACTATTGAGGCGACGGATTCGTTCGGCGGCAAACATGTCGGCACCATAGATGTGATTCCCTACCCATCCGTTAAACCTTCGATTGCATTCTTGAAGGAGAGCGAAATCTCAATTGAAAGCGAATTAGCTCCAGACCGCACTGGCACGGACGATTATCTGCTTGATGCGAACAGATATCGCGATTACTTTGGAACTGTGTTGACGAAGGAGGCTGTAGAGCTTCTCGATAAATATCCATATTCTGAATATCGATTCGTGTCATCAGACCCTAGCATCGTTAGCATCGAGATGTACGCTGTGAGCTCAAGTACAGCAGGATATTTCGCGCATCCGAATGGCTACGGCACTGCAAAGATAGACGTCTATCTCGGTGACCCCGATAATGGGGGCCTTCTCTGTGACACGATGACCGTTCATGTCGTCAAGCCTGGCGAGGAACCTGCAAAAACGACGGTTTCCATTGCGGATGGTTACTCAACATCTATGGACAAGGGCACGACTCAGCAGTTGAAGGCAAAGGTTTCCCCTGACGATAAGGCCAGTAAGGTTGTCTGGTCCTCTTCTAACGAGAGCGTCCTTACCGTCGATGGCAACGGTCTTGTTACCGCTGTCGGTGACGGTGATGCCACGATCACGGCAACGGTTGATGGGGTCTCTGCAACCACGGATACAATTACGGTAACCACTCCGGTCGTAAAGGTCTCGGGCGTCAGCCTCAGCGCGTCGAATCTTAAGCTTGCTGTGGGCGGTGAGCCCTCGACGTTGACCGCAACGGTTGAGCCCAACAATGCAACGAATAAGAATGTGTCCTGGTCTTCGAGCGACCCGGAGGTCGTCACGGTTGCGGACGGCGTCGTGGCCCCGGTCAAGGCCGGTGCTGCCACGATCACCGTTACCACTGAGGACGGCGAGTATAGCGCCACGTGCAAGGTGACCGTTATTCAGCCTGCTACGGGCATCACGCTCGATAAGCAGAAGGTCGCGCTTGCGGGCGCTGCAACCGAGCAGCTTAAGGCGGCGGTCGTTCCCGCGGAGGCTAACCAGACAGTTGTTTGGAAGTCCAGCAATGAGAGCGTCGCTACGGTCGATCAAAACGGAAAGGTGACGGCTGTCTCCAAGGGCGCCGCAACCATCACCGTTTCGACTGAAGACGGCGTCTATTCTCAGGATTGCGCGGTGACCGTCTCTAATCCCGCAACGAACCTTACGGTCGACCAGACCGCTCTTAACCTTAAGAAGGGCGAAGAGGGCACCGTGAAGATTTCTCTTGTTGGAGCCCTTGCGGGTGAGGTCGACGAGACCAAGCTTGCTCTGGATGACACGGGCGCTTCGAAGGCGTTTAAGGTTGTCGACAACGGCGATGGCTCCTACACCGTTACCGCCCTCAAGACCGGTTCTGGCTCATTTGTCATCACTGCAGAGTCGCTCTCCCAAACCGTCTCGGTGACCGTGACCAACCCCGTCCAGAAAGTCGAGCTCGACAAGACGAGCCTGTCCTTTACCGTCGGTGATGCCTCCGCAAAGCTCTCCGCAACGGTGAGTCCTGCCGATGCAGACGATACGACGGTGAGCTGGACCTCCAGCGACTCGTCGATCGCTACGGTCAAAGACGGCGTCGTGACGCCGCTTAAGGCCGGTACCGCCACGATCACCGTCACCTGTGGTGACAAAACAATGACCTGTACCGTTACTGTAGCGGCGAGGACCATTGCGGGCGTTGCAGGTAGCGACGGAACGGACGTTAGCGTAAGCGCCGAGAACAATGCCGCTGCCGGCATTGCCCAGAACAACAGCATCTCTCTTGTGGTCGAGGAGCCGACAAATCTTACCGACGCCGCCAATGCTACGATTTCCGGCCTTGAGCAGGGGGCTACCAAGGTTGCCGAGAAGCTCGATATCAAGCTTCTCAAGAATGGCGAGGTTATCGAGGACTTCGATGGCATGTCCTTCATCGTTCGTGTCAAGATGACCGCAGCCATGAAGGCGCTCACCAATCTCAAGGTGCTCTACGTTGCCGAGGATGGTTCCACTCAGGCTATGGATACGTGGACCGAGGGCGACTACCTTTGCTTCCGCACGAGCCACTTCTCGACGTACGTGGTGGCGGGCGAGGAGGCCAATGGTGAGCCGGTTCAGCCTACGCAGCCCGTGACGCCGTCCCAGCCTAGTCAGCAGACGACGACTAAGGTGACCAAAAAGTCTGTTAAGGCTACTAAGGGCGCGCTCGCCAATACGGGCGACCAGGCCCTTGCGGTTGCCTTTATTGCTACTGTCGCAGGCGTTGCGCTGATCGCTTTCGCTCTTATGCGTAAACGTTTCGAGCGTTAGGGTATCCCGCTCGTCATCCGTATCGACACGGTCTTCGATCGCCTGGAGCAGCTAAGCTTCGAGTAGGGTTGACCTAATTCGACCGCTTACGGATACATTTCAACCATTGGTGCCTTGCCCGTCTTGGGCAAGGCGCTTTTTTCGCTGTTGCACTGGCCCCCTGGTAATAAAATGAACCTTATCTGCTGTTTCGATGAAAAGAGCCGTGTGCCCAGACGTATCAAACGAGGCGCCATCGTCTCGTCCGTGCTCATACTCCTTGTTGCCGTTTGTGCGGTCGCCCTGACGTATGCCGTTCGAAGCAGCTCTACCTCATCGAGCGAAGCCGATAAAGACCTCCCGGTACTTAAAATCGGCGTTACGGATAACGACCCCTATGTGTATATCGATACCACGGGCGATTACGCCGGTATCGATATCGATATCGCCCGCGAGGCTTGCAAGCGTGCGGGAATCAAGCCGCAATTCATTGACATATCTTGGAATGATCGTGACCGCCTGCTCAAAAACGGCGAGATCGATTGCCTGTGGTGCGACTATTCACCCTGTTATCGCGAAGACGAGTATTGCTGGACTGAGCCGTATCTAACCTTGACGGTTTCGGTTGCCACCAAGAAAACGAGTGGTATCAAGTCCTTGGCGTATCTCGATGGCAGCAAGACTGTTGCGGTGATTGCCGGTTCGGTGAGTGAACGCCGATTGCTTGCAGGCGATCTGGAAATCTCGTCGGACGTGCATATCAAATCATATGGCTCCGCCGAACTCTGCAAGGCCGCCCTGGTCAAAGGTTATGTTGACTGTTGGATGGCGGACGTTCAGTCGCTTGATTGTCTTGTCGCCCAGTATCCCGGCCTGTATCGTGTGTTCGCCGACAACGTTATGACGGTTGACCTTGGCGTCGCGTTTAAGGACGGCTATGAGGGGGAGTACGTCAAAAACCTCAATACCGTGCTGTTCGAGATGGATCGAGATGGCACGATTGAGCGCATTGTGGGCAAGTACAAGGCAGGGGCGACGACGGACGGGCAAGGAGCGGAATCATGACAAATGATGAGCGCCGCTTGCGCCGAAAGGCATTAGTCACCGCGGCTATCTGCGTTGTGGCCAGCGTTGTCTTGTTGGGTCTGCTATACGTGGTCGGCACGCACCGCTGCCTCGATAAAACGCTTGGATTTGGCCAGGAAACCATGGTGTTTTTAAAAAACGCCTGCGAAAAATATGACCGATATGAACAGGGAAGAAAAACCGAGGCGACGCACAATTTGGATGCCGCGCTCGAGTCGTTTTCGACGTTCTTGCCGCCTGATCGCGTTGAAGTCAACGATGATCGTGTCGAGGAGTACGTCCATTCCGAGCACCTTTCGGGAATGTTGGTCATGGACGCCGACGGCCATATGACCGCTCATTACGATATCGACGGTCGCGATCCGCTGATGCTGTGGCGAGAGGAGCTTGCCTGTTCGCCGGTCGCATCGATGTATCGAGGTTCCAAGGTGTCCTACTCGACGGTCGTTGAGCGTCGAGATGTCGACTTTGCCGTGAGTGTTGTTCCGTACGGTGATGGCGTAGCGCTGGGGTATCGATCGCTTGCGCCCGAGCCCGCCGATGATTATTCGTATACGATCGCCGACGTGCTCGTGAACAACACATTCCATCAGAGCCCAACGGTGTTCGTGATGCGCGATGCGCAAATCGTTTCTTCAAACGATTCGACCGTCGATATAGCTCTCGCCCGGCTTCTTGCCGATAGCGGAATTGATTGGAAAGACGAAGGTCTAACACGTGTCGAATATCGGGGAAGTACCTGGTATGCCGTGCGTGCGGCGTATGAGGACTATCGCCTGTTTGCGCTCTATCCCAAATCTGAGGTCATGTCGGGCAGGATTTCATTTATCGCTGTCGGCGTGCTGGCGTTCCTGGTGTTTTTGGTTGTAGTGCTGTTGGTGCGTATCGTCGCCGATCGTCGCAATTTGGCCGAAAAGGACAAGCAGCTCGGCATCATCAATGCCATCAGTTCCACGTATGAGTCGACCCTCCTGTTGCATCTCGACACGCTCGAGATCGAGGGGATTAACATGTCGCCATCGGTGACGAAGATATTTGCCGAGCACGCTGAGGCATATGACTTTTTTGCAACGGTTTGCCGAGACATTGTGAGTCCCGAAAGTCGCGAGGCGGTCATGGAGCTCTTAGATATAAAGACGCTTCAGGATCGTATGGAGGGCATGCCGTACTTGGATGCCGAGGTACGAGACTGCCGAGGTACGTGGTATTCGCTGCAGGTTGTTCCACAGCGCCGCGATGAGCAGGGTCGACTGGAGTCGGTCGTCGTGGCGACGCATAACATCTCGATGACAAAGCGCGCCGAGGAGCTTTCTTTCCAGGATAAGCTGACGGGACTTCGCAATAGAAATTACCTTGAGTCCCTTGGCGACGACCTGGTGAACGAGTCCCTGCCCGTGAGTGTGATCATGATGGACTGCAATTTCCTCAAGCGTACCAACGATCTCTACGGTCACGAAATGGGCGATGAGCTGCTACGGCGTACGGCGTCTGTATTGAGGCGAACGGCAGGCGAGAAGTTTGTGCCTATGCGCATTGGTGGAGACGAGTTCTTGCTGATTTGCCCTCACACCGATCGCGAATCCGCATGTGAAGTAGTGCAAGATCTTCGCCTCAGCCTTGCTGCTGCGAGCGATGAGGTGCTGACAGTCAGTGCATCGTTTGGCGTCGCGACGGTAGAGGCACCCGGTTATACACTGACCGAGATTTACCACATCGCTGACCACAACATGTATCAAGAGAAACGAAAAGTCCACGCTCGGGAAGCAGATTGCTAGTATTGCTGCCGTCGGTTTGCGCATTGGGGAATGTTGAATCGGTGCCCGCGATACTTTATCGGTTCGGACGGGGATAATAGACGTCTGAAATTGCTTTACGAGAGGGGAATGCAATGATTAGTTTTGATTACAAGCCTCAGGGCGTATGCACTCGCAATATCCACCTTGATCTTTCTGATGACGGCAACAAGGTGGTGGGCGTCGAGTTTACCGGTGGCTGCAACGGCAATCTCAAGGCTATCTCTAAGCTGGTCGAGGGCGCTCCTGCCGATCGCGTCATCGAGGTTCTCGCTGGTAACACCTGCGGTATGAAGAATACTTCTTGCGCCGATCAGCTCACGCGCGCTATCGAGGCCGCTCGCGCCGAGATCGCCTAATGAGTATCGCCGACCAGATCAAGAACGGAATATCGCGCCGCGGCTTTGTGCTCGGAGGGGCTGCCGCGGGCGCTGCCACGGTGCTTGCCGGATGCTCAAAGAAAACGGGTACCAGCGACGACGCCGCTGGCGAGCCACAGGTTATCAAGGACGATTCGAAGATTGTCTCGATCACTGATGAGTACGAAGCTGTTGATATCGATCTTGAGCCGGCGGCGTCGTGGACGCTGCCGCTGGGCACGCTGCTGTACTACTGCGATGGCGACTACGCCGCCGCGATGATGGCGCCTGCTTCTGCCCTGCATGCCAATACGCTTGGTGTGCTCAACCTGGGCGATGGCTCGCTTACCACATTAATCGAGGATCCTATCGAGGGCACGGGATATGCTTTTTACGATGTCCGTGCCGGCGATGGCGTGTTTGCGTGGGTTGAGATGAACTTTGCCAATTCATCGTGGAAGCTCTACGCTCAAAATCTGTCGGGCGCTTCGCTCTCTGGCGACGTGGCTGAGCTCGATCGAGGTGGCAAGGACTATGATCCGCCCCTGTTTACGGCGTTCGGGTCATCGGTCATCTGGTATAAAATGCCTTCGGCAGGCGGCAATAAAACGAGTAGTGATTCGTTTTGCTATCGTCGCTCGCTTGATGAATCCAAGGCCGAGGTAATTTGGAAATCGATGGGCCGCTTTGCATCGGCCCCGCGCGCGAGCGACGGCATTTTGACCATCTCGCCGCGTGTCCGCAACGACGAAGGCGTCTACTACGGCATAACGGCAATCGATCTGACCGATGGCAACAACACCAAACGTGCCCAGCTAGTCCTTCCCTCGTCAGTCTCGCCTTTCGAGGCCGTATATATGGGCGATACCTTCGTGTTTTCTATCGAGGCGACCTATAGTGGCGTGGGCAGCCTGGGCAACATGGGCACGTATATCGGTAATGAGGGAGGGCCATACCTCTTTCTGTCCCGCGAGCCGCTCGCATGTGCTGCCGGCAAGAAGAATAAATATCTCGTTAAGGTACAGGCATCGCATTTTCTCATCGACACCTCTGCCAAGACCTATGGTTCGCTGTTGTCGCCCGACCGCGCTTTGGAATATGGCGATTATCCAGCTACGGCGGGAAAATCGGACTCATTCCTTACGTACGCCACGGTGCGCAACAGCCAGGGTATACCCGAGACGGTCACCGCACGCCTATTCTCTCTTTAAGCTTAGAGGGGTTAAAAAGGCGCCAACAGGGGAATAAACGCGTTGTAATTGTGAGTACCGCCCGCCGAGCTGCCGCGTCATAGTGGCATCCGGCGGGCTCAGGTGCGTTAAAATGGGCTTGTTCTTAGCTGATTGAGACAGGGGGGGCCGTGTTATGGCTTCAGATGCAAAAAAGATTCTGCTGGTCGAGGATGAGAAGGCAATCCGTGACGCCGTCGCTGCCTATCTCGAGCGCGAAGGCTACTGGGTTGTGGGTGTCGGCGACGGCCAGTCCGCGATCGAGGAGTTCGAGAAGCATCAGTTTGACCTGGTCGTGCTCGACCTTATGCTCCCCAAGATCCCCGGCGAGCGCGTTTGCCGCACCATTCGCGATACCTCGGATGTCCCCATCATCATGCTGACTGCCAAGGGCGAGATCGAGGACCGTATTATCGGTCTTGAGCTCGGCGCCGACGACTATCTGATTAAGCCGTTCTCGCCGCGCGAGCTTGTCGCGCGCGTACGCGCCTTGTTCCGCCGTGCCCATCAGGCCGACGAGCCAGCCGTCGAGGTACTCGACTTCGGCGATCTGGTCATCGATATCTCGGGCCACAAGATTTTGGTCGAGGGCAAGGAAGTCGACCTGACGGCTTCCGAGTTTAAGCTGCTCACCACGCTTGCCCGTCACCCCGGTCGCGTCTACAACCGCATGGAGCTGGTCGAGAAGGTGCTCGGCTACGACTTTGAGGGCTATGAGCGCACCATCGATAGCCACGTGAAGAACCTTCGCGCCAAGCTGGGCGATGATCCCAAGAAGCCCAAGTGGCTCTACACCGTCCACGGTGTCGGCTATCGCTTCGAGGCTCCGGCCAAGACCGATAAGTCGGACGAGAAATAGGGAAATCACATATGACACCTGCGCGCTTTGAAATCGGACAAAAGCACAAGCAGGAGAGCGAGGCGGGTTCCAAGGCTAGTTGGAACACGCCTCGTTCCGATTCACGGCCAACGATGAGCTATCCCTCGCGCATGGCACTTGCTTTTGCTCTGACATCGCTCATGACGGTATTGGTGCTGGTGGGCGTGGTCTCTGTTGTGTGGGGCACGGTCTTTTCGGATTACACGCGCTCCAATATCGTCGAAATCGCAAATTCCGCTGCCGAAAAGCTTGCGACGTCGTATGAGGAAAACGGCAACTGGACTGCGGGCGAGCTGCGCACGGTCGCGACATCGAGTTTGGTGTCCGACGACCTGAGTATGCAGGTCGTCAACAAGAAGGGCGTTGTCGTCTATGACGACTCATGGCCTTCGGCAAGTGCGACCGCCGATGTGCGCGAGAGCGAATCAGCGTCGAGCAGCTCGAGCGGTAAAAAAGCATCGCATAGCCCGGTCTCGTCTGCTCCAACCGACTCCGATAGCGTTGCTAACGTCGAAATCATAACGTCTTCCGGCGAGCATGTCGGACAAGTAAAGCTGTGGGCCATCGGCTCCGACGCTCTGCTCACCAAGGCGGACTCTGCGTTTAGGGAGAAGACCTTTAACGCCATGGCCCTCGCCGCAGTTGTTGCAATCTGCATTTCGGTCGTTATCGGATCGCTCGTGTCGCGCATGCTCACCAAGCCGATTCACCGTATTACCAGCACGGCCAAGCAAATTCGCGATGGCGATCTGTCTGCTCGTACGGGCTTGCGCGGCGATGACGAGATTGATCAGCTGGGTGAGACCTTCGATGAGATGGCCACTTCGCTCGAGAAGGATATGAAACACGAGAAACGTTTGACCTCGGACGTGGCTCACGAACTTCGTACTCCGCTTATGGCCATGCTCGCAACGGTCGAGGCCATGCAGGATGGCGTATATCCTACCGACGATGAGCACTTGGAGACTGTTGCTTCCGAGACGCGTCGCCTGGCTCGTCTGGTGCAGCAGATGCTCGACCTGTCGCGCATGGAAAACAGCACGGCTCCGCTCAACCTTGAGCCGGTGGACATGGTTCCTTTCGTGCGTTCCATCGTCAATGCCCAGGAGCGCCTGTTTGTCGACCGCGATCTGCGCTTGCGCTTTGCTGACGAGACCCAAGGTCACGACGATGTCGTCGAAGCCGATCCCGACATGATCACACAATGCGTCATCAATCTCATGAGCAACGCCATGCGCTACACCCCCGAGGGCGGTTGGGTCGTGGTGTCGGTGCTCAGTGACCGCAAACACGTCAGCGTCGCCGTTTCTGATACCGGCATCGGTATTGCCAAGGATGACTTGTCGCGCATCTTCGGCCGTTTTTGGCGCGCCGATGCCAGCCGTGCCCGTGAGGCGGGCGGTCTGGGCGTGGGCCTCGCCGTGACTAAACAGATCGTCGAGCGACATCATGGCTACATTTCCGTGGAGTCGGAGCTTGGAAAGGGTACGACTTTTACGATTCATCTGCCTCGCGAGCACACGGCGGACGCGGCATCTACTACAATGGAGCACTAGCTTTTCGCTATTCGGTGAAGGAGGGGTTTCGTCCCTGCCGCTCCGAGTTTGCGAAAACGTGCGGGAAAGAACCCGCATTACTGTCGTATTTTGGTAAGGAGTGACTCACGTGACAACGATGGAGCGTCGTCCGGATTCCCGTGGCAAGGTTCGTGATATCTACGATGCCGGTGAAAACCTGCTGATGGTCGCCACCGACCGCATTTCTGCGTTCGACTTCATTCTTCCCGACGAGATTCCGTTTAAGGGAGAGGTGCTCAACCGCATCTCGGCATTCTGGTTCGATAAGTTTGCCGACATCGTTCCCAACCACCTCGTTTCCATCGACCCGGCGGATTTCCCTGAGGAGTTTGCTGAGTATCGTGACTACCTCGCCGGCCGCGCCATGCTGGTTAAGAAGGCCCAGACGATTCCTATCGAGTGCATCGTCCGCGGCTATCTGACCGGTTCGGGCAAGAAGACCTACGACGAGAACGGCACCGTCTGCGGCATCCAGCTGCCTGAGGGCCTGACCGAGGCTTCCAAGCTTCCTGAGCCGCTGTTCACGCCGTCCACGAAGGCCGAGATCGGTGACCACGACGAGAACATCTCGTTCGAGCGTTGCTGCGAGATCGTGGGCGAGGACATCGCCACGCAGATTCGCGACCTTTCCCTCAAGATCTACAAGGCCGCTGCCGAGTACGCCGCGACCCGTGGCATCATCATTGCCGACACCAAGTTCGAGTTTGGTGTTATTGATGGCAAGGTCACGCTGATCGACGAGTGCCTCACGCCCGATTCCAGCCGTTTCTGGCCTGCTGCCAGCTACGAGGAGGGCAAGATCCAGCCCAGCTACGACAAACAATTCGTCCGCAATTGGCTCAAGGCCAACTGGGATATGACGGGGGAGACCCCGCACCTGCCCGCCGAGGTCATCGATGGCACGTCCGAGCGCTATCGCGAGGCCTTCCAGATCATCACGGGCTCCCAGTTCACAAGCATGAAGGAGAACGCATAAGTGAGTACCCGTAGCGCCACGAACAAGCGCACGCAATCCCACGAGGTTACCGGGGTTGCGCGCAAGTCCGCCGCATCTGCTAAGCCTGCCCGTCAGGCAGCGAGCTCTGTCCGCGTCGTGCCGGCTTCGTCTAAGGCACGCCGCAAAGAGCTCGAGAAGGGCGAGAACCTCGAGGGCCTCTCTAAAGAGGAGAAGCGCGCCCGCAAGGCTAAGCAGCGCGCCAAGGAGGACCGCATCTACACGGTGTCGAATATCCTTCTCAAGCAGGATGAGGACTACACCAAGCGCCGCCGTATTTGGTGGGCTGTGCTCGCTATCGGCATGGTGCTCGTCGTGGCAATCGGGGCTTCGCTCTACTTCGCTCCCGGCGGCACGGTGTCCAGTCCTGTTCAGATGGTCGGCATCGTTTTGTCCTATGTCATCATCCTGGGTGACTTTATCTACGACTTCGTTCGTATTCGTCCCTTGCGTAACATGTATCGCGCGCAGGCCGAGGGCATGTCCGAGAACAAGCTCAACGCTCTTATCGAGCGCGCAGCTGCCGAGGAGGACAAAAAGGACTCCAAGAAGAAGTAGCGTTTGCATTCACACTTATCGCTAAGATATAAGGCGTGTCGTTTTTGCGGCGCGCCTTATTATTGTCCTATAGATAGATGGAGTGGCACATGATTCGAGCTGCCCTGACGGTCGAAGAAGCTCTGGAGGGCATGAAGGCCCTGGAGCCCAAGATTAAAAACTATGCGCGCCTGGTTGTCCGCAAAGGCGTAAACGTCAAGCCCGGCCAGGAGGTTGTCGTTCAGTCTCCGGTCGAGTGCGCGCCTTTTGCCCGCGTGGTGGTCGCGGAGGCTTATGCCGCCGGCGCTGGCCACGTGACGGTCATTTGGGCCGATGATGCCGTGACGAGGCTCACGTACGAGCATGTCGATAAAAGCTATTTTGAGCAGACGCCCGAGTGGAAGCGCCTGCAGTTGGATTCCCTGGCCCAGGATGGCGCCTGCTTTATCTTTATTGAGGGTGCGGATCCTGCAGCCCTCAAGGGCATCGATCCAGCCAAGCCGGCCGCGGCATCCAAGGCGAGGAATACGCAGTGCAAAGTTTTCCGCCGTGGACTGGATTACAACATCAATCCGTGGTGCATCGCCGGCGCTCCGGTCGTGGCTTGGGCGCACGAGGTGTTCCCGGGAGACGCCGATGAGGTTGCAATCTATAAGCTATGGAATGCGATTCTGCACACCGCTCGTGCCGATGGCCAGGACCCGGAGAGCGACTGGGAGCTTCATGACGCGGCGTTCGAAAAGAACCTGCGTTTCCTGAACGACAATCGTTTTGACCGCCTGCATTACACCGCGGAAAATGGAACCGATCTGACGATTGGCATGACGAAGGGTCACGAGTGGGCCGGCGGCAAGGGCAAGACGCCCGATGGACACCCCTTCTTCCCCAACATTCCCACCGAGGAAGTCTTCACCTCGCCTGATCGTATGCGCGCCGACGGTATCGTGTACTCGGCCATGCCGCTCATTCACCACGGTAACAAGGTCGACGATTTTTGGATTAAGTTCGAGGCCGGCCGCGTGGCGGACTACGATGCCCGCGTGGGCAAGGCGACGCTTGCGAGCATCATTGACACCGATGAAGGTGCCGCTCATCTGGGTGAGGTCGCGCTTATCTCCAAGAACACGCCGATCCGTGAAAGTGGCGTTTTGTTCTATGACACGCTCTATGATGAGAACGCCAGCTGCCATCTCGCGCTAGGTGTCGGTTTCCCCGAATGTATCGAGGGTGGGTATGACATGTCCAAGGAAGAGCTCCTGGAGCATGGCGTTAACGTCTCGAGCACGCACGTCGATTTTATGATTGGCACGGACGACATCGATATTACGGGCATTACGCCTGATGGACGTGAAGTTGTGATTTTCCAGAACGGCCAATGGAGTTGGGAATAGTCCCAGACCGTGGTACAATGCCACCCGCGGGCCGTTAGCTCAGCTGGCAGAGCAGGGGACTTTTAATCCCAAGGTCCAGGGTTCGAACCCCTGACGGCCCACCATAGAATGGAAAAGCGACTGGCGGATGCCGGCCGCTTTTTTGTTGCCGCGACGCGGGTTCGAACCCGAAAGGGCGCGGAGCTGAGTAAACGCGTGAGCGTTTGCCAGCGCAGCGCGCAAGGCGCGAAGCGCCGCAGCAGCCGCCTGCGGAGCAGGCTGAACCCCTGACGGCCCACCATAGACTAAAAAAGCGACTGGTGGATGCCGGCCGCTTTTTTGTTGCCGCGCCACGGGTTCGAACCCGAACTTCTCTATATATAAGAACGCTTGGCGAACAAAACCTGCCTTTTACCGACGGGAAACAAATAGCTGATGCTTTTGGAGTAAAGTGGCGCTCCAGAGATGACCGATGCCTTAACATCTATAAACCAGCTGGTCATCGCCAATATCAGAAGCCAATGCTTCAGTTTTAACCTCAGTGACGTGACTGAGGGACCTATTCATTTGTGAACAAAATATGGAGTGCGCGATTCCCGCCCACGGCGCCCCTCCGGTCTGGCAATATATCTCCTTGCCGCGCGGCCCGGTCGGACCGGATCAGCCGCCAGGCGTGCACCTTGAGAAC